>DATBJF010000046.1:0-4573 GCA_036556545.1 Candidatus Methylomirabilota bacterium | reverse complement strand
CACGCTGCCGGCGGGGACGGAGATGGTGATGCCGGGGGACAACGTGACGATGAGTATCGAGCTGATCACGCCGGTGGCGATGGACAAGGAGCTGCGGTTCGCCATCCGCGAGGGCGGCCGCACGGTCGGCGCCGGCGTCGTGACGGAAATTCTGGAGTAAGTGATGGTAACCGTGACCGCCGATCAGAAGATTCGCATCCGGCTCAAGGCCTACGACCACCACCTGCTCGATCGGTCGGTCAAGGAGATCGTCGAGACCGTACGGCGCACCGGCGCGCGCGTGTCCGGGCCCGTGCTGCTGCCCACCATCATCAACCGGTGGACGGTGCTCCGCTCGCCACACGTCGACAAGACCTCGCGCGAGCAATTCGAGATGCGCACGCACAAGCGGCTACTGGACATCGTCGATCCGACCCCACAGACGGTTGATTCGCTGATGAAGCTGGACCTACCCGCCGGCGTCGACGTCGAAATCAAGCTGTGACGGACCGATGAAAACGGCCCATCTGCGTCGTTGCCTCCTCGTCCCGCTCCCTGCGGCGTACGCCTCGGTCGGGGACTCGTCGGCGCCTAGCATCTGGACCGTTTTGATCGGTCCGGGGTCGCGTTAAGGAACGGCTCTCATGGCACGCAAGGAAGCGCTGATTGGACGCAAGGTGGGAATGACCCAGGTGTTTGCGGAGGACGGGAACCAGATCCCGGTCACCGTCGTGCAGGCGGGGCCGTGCACGATCGTGGGGATCCGGAAGAAGGAGACGCACGGCTACGACGCGCTGCAGCTGGGCTTCGAGCCGATCAAGAAGAACGTGTCGAAGCCGCGCGCCGGGCATTTCAAGAAGGCGAACGTGGAGCCGACCCGGATCCTGCGCGAGGTGCGGCTCGACAAGGTCGAGAAGGCGTACGAGGTGGGCCAGACCCTGACCGTCGACCTCTTCGCCGCGGGGGAGATCGTGGACGTCGTCGGCGTCACCAAGGGCCGCGGCTTCCAGGGCGGCGTGAAGCGTCACGGCTGGCTCGGCGGCGAGGCAACGCACGGCTCCATGTTCCATCGCGCGCCGGGCTCCATCGGCGCCTCGTCCGACCCGTCGCGGGTGTGGCCGGGCCACAAGCTGCCCGGACGCATGGGCGGCGTGCAGCGGACGACGCTCAACGTCAGCGTCGTGCGGGTGCTGCCGGAGCAGAATCTGCTCTTGATCCGCGGTGCCGTGCCGGGAGCGAACGGCTCGCTGGTGCTGGTCCGCAAGAGCGTGAAGACCACGAAGACACAGCAGAAGACGGCGGAGAAGAAGTGATGGTCTCGGTGAAGGTCCTGGACGCGAAGGGCAAGGAGACCGGCTCGATGAACCTCAAGCCGGACGTGTTCGGCGCGGAGGTCCACACACCGCTCCTGCACCAGGCCGTCGTCCGCGAGATGGCCGATCGTCGCGTCGGCACCCACGATACGAAGGGCCGCAGCGAGGTGTCCGGCGGCGGCAAGAAGCCCTGGAAGCAGAAGGGCACCGGCCGTGCGCGCCAGGGCAGCATCCGCGCGCCGCAGTGGAAGGGCGGCGGCAAGCCGTTCGGGCCCACGCCGCGCTCCTACGCCAAGGCCATGCCGCGTGAGATGCGCCGCGAGGCCCTGCGGAGTGCGGTGGCCGCCAAGATCGCCGACGGCGGCCTTCGCGTGGTGGAGTCGGTGGCGTCCGACGGCAAGACGAAGTCGCTCGTCGGCGCTCTGGCCGCGCTCGGCGCCGGCGAGGCGGCGACGCTGCTGGTGACCGCGAGCCTGCCCGAGACGCTGGCCCGCGCCGCGCGCAACGTGCCGTGGCTGACGGTGGAGACCCCGACTCATGTCTCGGTCTATCAGCTCCTCCACGCCACGCACGTCGTGTTCGAGCGAGCGGCGCTCAGCGCGCTCGAGGAGGTGCTGGAGTGAAGCCGCGACCGTCACGGAGGCCGTTACGATGACCCGCGATCCGCGCGAGGTGCTCATCCGTCCGCTGATGACCGAGAAGACGATGCGCGAGAAGGAAGAGCGCAACACGGTGGCCTTCCGCGTGCGGCCGGACGCCAACAAGGTCGAGATCCGCACCGCGGTGGAGGCGGTGTTCAACGTGAAGGTGGCCGCCGTTCGCACGGCGTCGTACGAGGGGAAGCTGAAGCGGATGGGACGGTTCGCGGGCCGGCGCCCCGACTGGAAGAAGGCCGTCGTCACGCTGCAGCCCGGTCACAAGATCGAGCTCGTCGAGGGGGCGTAGAGGGCCATGGGTATCCGGACCGTCAAGCCGACCTCCGCCGCGCGGCGCTACCTGACGTACGTGACGTACGAGGAGATCACCAAGAAAGAGCCCGAGAAGAGCCTGCTCGTCGCCAAGCGGCGGACGAACGGGCGCAACGCCTACGGCCGGATCACCGTGCGTCATCGCGGCGGCGGGGCCAAGCGGATGCTCCGTCAGGTCGACTTCCGCCGCGACAAGATCGGGATCCCGGCGCGCGTGGCGGCCATCGAGTACGATCCCAATCGCTCGGCACGCCTGGCCCTGCTCCACTATCGCGACGGCGAGAAGCGGTACATCATCGCGCCGCTCGGGGTCAAGGTCGATGACGTCGTGATGTCGGGACCGCAGGCCGACATCCTCCCCGGCAACGCGCTGCCGATCCGCAACATCCCCGTGGGCACGCTGGTCCACAACGTCGAGCTCCAGCCGGGCCGCGGCGCGCAGATGTGCCGCAGCGCGGGGGCGCAGGCGCAGCTGCTCGCCAAGGAGGGTGACCGCGCCACGCTGAAGCTGCCGTCGGGCGAGGTGCGACTGGTCGCTCTCGATTGCATGGCGACCGTGGGGCAGGTGGGCAACCTCGACCACGAGAACGTGTCCGTGGGCAAGGCCGGCCGGGTCAGGTGGAAGGGCTTCCGGCCGACCGTGCGCGGGACGGTGATGAACCCCGTCGACCACCCGATGGGTGGTGGCGAGGGCAAGGGCAAGGGCAACCATCCGATGACGCCATGGGGCAAGCCGACCAAGGGCTACAAGACGCGCCGGGGGGCGCGGCCCTCGGACGCCGCCATCGTCACGCGGCGGAAGAAATAGGAGCAGGCAATGGGACGGTCGCTCAAGAAGGGCCCCTACATCGACGAGAGGCTGTACGAGCGGATCGAGGAGCTGAACCGCTCGCGGCAGAAGCGGGTCCTCAAGACCTGGGCGCGGCGCTCGACGATTCCGCCGGAGTTCGTCGGTCACACCCTGGCCGTGCACAACGGGCGCAAGTTCATCCCCGTCTACGTGACGGAGAACATGGTCGGCCACCGGCTCGGTGAGTTCGCGCTGACGCGGCAGTTCAGGGCGCACGGGACGGCCGAGAAGGCCGCCGCGTCGCCCACCGGGAAGGCGTAGCCATGCACACCGTCGCGCGCGCCCGCTTCGTGCGCGTCTCGGCGCGCAAGGCGCGGCTGGTCCTGGACCAGATCCGCGGCAAGCCGGTCGGCGACGCGCTCGCCACGCTGGAGTACACGCCGCGGGCGGCCGCCCGCCTGGTGGAGAAGGTCCTGCGCTCGGCCATCGCCAACGCCGAGCACAACTACCAGGTCCGCAATTTGGACGACCTGCGCGTGGTGCAGGCCGTCGCCGACGGCGGACCGTCGATGAAGCGTGTGCAGCCGCGCGCGATGGGCCGGGCGTTCTTCATCAAGCACCGCACGAGTCATCTGACCATCGGCGTGAGCGACGAGACGAACGGCGGCCCGCGGCCGCCGGCGACGCGCTCGCCGCGGACCGCTCCCGCACGAGAGACGGCGGCGGCCGCGACGCCGGCGCCGAAACCCGCGCGGGCCCGCGGCCGCAAGCCGGCCACCCGGAAGTCGGGAGCGAAAGGCAAGGAGAAGAAATAGGCCATGGGCCAGAAGACGCATCCGATCGGCTTCCGCCTCGGCTCGACCCGCACGTGGTCGTCGCGGTGGTTCGCAACCAAGAACTACGCGGCGCTCCTGCACGAGGACGTGAAGATCCGCCGCTTCATCAAGGACCAGCTCTACCACGCCGGTATCGCGAAGATCGACATCGAGCGGTCGGCCAATCGGGCGCGGATCACGATCTTCACGGCGCGGCCGGGCATCATCATCGGCCGCAAGGGCTCCGAGGTGGAGAAGCTGAAGAACGAGCTGCAGATGCGTACGGGCAAGGAGATCTACCTCAACATCGAGGAGGTCATCCATCCCGAGCTCGATTCCCAGCTCGTCTCCGAGAATGTGGCGCTCCAGCTGCAGAAGCGCGTGGCGTTCCGGCGGGCCATGAAGAAGGCCGTCACCTCGGCTCTGCGGCTCGGGGCCGACGGCATCCGGATCGCCTGCGCGGGGCGGCTGGGTGGCAGCGAGATCGCCCGGCGCGAGTGGTATCGCGACGGCCGCGTGCCGCTCCACACCATCCGCGCCGACATCGACTTCGGGCGCGCAGAGGCGCACACAACGTTCGGCCGCATCGGCGTGAAGGTCTGGATCTACAAGGGCGAATCGATCGAGGAGAAGCCGGTGCGCGAGTCGCGGCCGATCGAGCAGGAAGAGGGCCCGGCGCCCGCTGCGGCGACCGTCGCAGCAGTTGTC
>DATBJF010000045.1:0-104592 GCA_036556545.1 Candidatus Methylomirabilota bacterium | reverse complement strand
GGTCCCGCGACCGGCTTTGTGATCGGGCATTGGCTGATTGCGTGCGCTCCAGGGGGGCACCATGTTGCCGACATTTCGTCGTGTGCTGACCTTCGCCGTCGCCCTCGTGTACCTCATGCCCTCCCCCACACTGGCCCAGGCGTCGAAGGCCGGCGTCGTGACCACGCTCGAGGGGACGGTCACCGTCACGACGGCCAGCCTCCCACAGCCCCGGCCACTGAAGTTCAAGGACGACGTCTTCGTCGACGACCGCATCGTGACGGGTGACCGCTCGATCGCCCGGATGCTGCTCGGTGGCAAGGCGGTCGTCACCGTGCGCGAGCGCTCGTCCCTCACCATCACGGAAGTCCCGGGCAAGTCCACCATCGCGCTCGATCGCGGCAAGATCGCGGTGGCCGTTGCGCGGGAGAAAATGCGGCCGGGCGAGCAGCTGGAGGTTCGCACCCCGAATGCGGTCGCCGGCGTCCGGGGCACCGTCTTCATCACCGAGGTGTCGCAGGCCACGGCGTCGCTCGATTCGGCCCAGGGCGCCGTCACCAGCTCGTTCTACGGGTTCGCCGGCGCCGTGACGGTCAGGACCGGCAGCCAGACCGTCACGCTGACCCCGGGGATGTACCTCAGCGCCACGGGATTGGCGCCGGCGATCTCCGGCATCATGACCGACGCCATGCGGGCTCTGGCGCTGGCGGGGCTGCAGGCGAGCCTCAAGCTCGCCGGCGGCCCGACGCAGGAGCTCGCCAACGAGCAGGCCATGGGGACGACGGTGGCCACGTTCTCGGCCGGAGCAGCGGCCGTAGGTGGTGGGGAGCCGGCGGGCCCACCGCCGCCGCCACCCGGAATGAGGCCGCCGCTTCTGCCCGGTGGCATCGCGCGGATTCCGCCGCCGGCGGCGGCATCGTTCTCCGCGGAGGCGACGTTGTCCGCGCCGAGCGCGTTTCTTCTCTTCGGCGATCGGTCCAACGAGCGCGCGGCGCTCGCGGCCCACATCGCCGCTGATTTTCCCAGACGCGTGATGGTCGACGTCGCCGGTCTCCCTTCCGACCTCTCCGCGTTCGGAATCGCCTGGCATGTCGGCGCGTTCGTGCCGGCGACGGATGCGCAGCAGGCGCTCCTCCGAACGTTCCTGAATGCCGGCGGTGGCCTCCATCTGACCGGCGAACGCCCGTGTTGCGAGGCCCTGAACGCATCGATCACGAGTTTCCTGCGGTCCGTCGTCGAAGGCGGATCCGCCATCACCCTGGGCGGTCTGGGCCGCGACATCCCGGGCCCCTATACATTCAATGATGCCGACCGTGGCGGTATCGGGCAGCGACTCCTGGCCGGCGGGGTCACGCAGTTCACGCCCGATGGCCCGGGCCGCATCCTCGGCGTGACAGGACCCAACGTACTGGCGTCCGCGCAGTCGGGCATCGTCGTGGGCGCCGTGTGGGGCGAACAGGATCTCCTCGGTGATGGCCGCCTGACGCTCCTCATGGACGTGAACTGGCTCCTCCTTTCCGATGCGGCCGAGGTGATCCAGAGCATCAACGCCTTCATCACCGACGACGTGCCGGGCACGTTGCCGCTGAACGGTCCGCTGTTCCGATCGGTCGGCGGCGACCTCGGAGATGCGGGCGACCGCTTCCTCGACATCGCCGGGTACACGGTCATCGGATCGAGCCCCGATCCGCTGGTCGCGCTGAGCGGCAATCAACTCGGGTTACCGGGCTCGCTCGCAAGGCTCACCGACAGCACGATCGTCACGGCCGGCAGCCTGATTCGCATCGACGGGGGGACCGAGATCATCCAGACGGGCACCGAGCCGCTGGTGGGCGTGTCCGGCGGCATCCTCGGTGTGGGCGGTCACGTGCTCGACATCGCGGGGCGCGCCGAAGCCACCGCTCAGGATCCCGAGACAGGACTGGTGCTGGGAACCGATCGCCCGATCCAGCCCGGTCCCGGGGCGCCCCAGTTCCAGGCGGACAACGGCGCGATCGTGAGGGCGGCGGGCAGCGCCTACAAGATCGATACGGCGCTCCTGGAAGCGACGGCGCCCGTGCTCGCGCTGAACGGCAGCGTCTTGACCACGGGCGCCGACGCCATCGCGCTGGTGAGACAGGCGAGACTCGACGTCCCGAACGACGCGGTCGCCCTCGTGAGCCTTCGTGGGGGCGCCCTCAACGTCACCAACGGCAGCCTCGTCAGCGTCGCGGGCGGCAGCCGGCTCGGCGTGGCCGGCAGTCTGGTGAGCCTGGCCGGCGGCAGCACGCTGAACGTGCTCAACGGCGCGCTGTTGAACGTCAGCGGCGGATCCGTCGTCAGTATCGGCGGATCGCTCGTGAGCTTCAGCGGCGTGGGCAACGTCCTGAACGTCACGAACTCTTTCGCGCCGACCGCACTCATCGGCGGGATTCCCGTTCACGGGCCGGCGGCAAGCTTCAGCATCGGAGGCACGCCGCTCGCCGGGCTCGGCTCCGCCGGCACCATCAACATCAACGGCGTCGCCCTTACTCCGACCACGCCGCTGTCGAGCCTCAAGGGCAGTCTGATCGCCATCCAGGGCGGCGGCACCGTGAAGGTGGGCCCCTAGCGCGCGGGGGCCCTTTCGGGCCCCCATGCGGCACTCAATACGCCCAGGACAGCGAGAGCGAGTAGACGTTCCGCGTGTACTCGAAGACTTCGATGTTCGACTTGGCCACGGTGTTCTGGTAGGAGGCCGAGAGCGTCATCCGCGTCGAGTGACCCCATAGCGTCGGGCCCGCGAACGGCAGCTCCGCGCGTAGCGTGTTGTTGTACTCGTCGTCGGCGCGTCGCTTGCGGCCCGGCGCGTACGTCGGAAGCAGGCTGTTGCGGTGGTCGTACTGGCGCAGGTGGACGTCGAAATCGTAGTAGAGCCGGATGCCGTGCCACGGCAGCGTGTACTGGCCGCCGAGCAGGAAGCGGTGACCGTGGTAGCTGTAATTCCGCCCCTGCGCGTCCTCCACGTCGTACTGGTAGCCGCCCTTGATCAGGTGCGCGTCCTGCGCGAAGCGCAGCAGGTGGAGGACGCCGCCCATGAAATTGTCGGCGTCGCGAAACTCGTCGGGCTCGGGCAGCGGATTCGTCTCGTAGAACTCCTTGTTCTGGTACCGGAAGAACGCCTGCGTGAGATGACGGTCGCTCTCGACCAGCAGCGCGGTCAGCGTGGCCGTGTTGCGGCGGAGGAACTCGTCGTCGTCCAGGTAGAGCATGTCCCAGCTGTACTGCAGGCCGGCCTGCAGCGGCATGCCGGCCACGGAGGTTTTGTAGGCGAGGGCCCCGTTCAGCATGTGATCGGTGATGTTGAACGACGGCAGCTCGTTGTTGTAAATGCCGAAGAACGAGTAGCCGACCGACGACTCCCACGTCTCCGTCTGCCACCAGATGTAATTGATCTGCGCGCCGAACAGCTCGCCGACGGAGTCGTAGCGCTTGTCGCGCAGGATGGGCACCAGCGGCTCCCGCGAGCTCGGACTCGGGCGCACGATGACGTTGTCGTCGTACAGGAGGCCGAAGCGCACCTCCGCGCTGAGACGACGGCCCTGCTCCGCCGCCGCGCGAATGGTGTCACGCAGGCGCTCGGCGGGGCCGGTCAGGGCCGAGCCCGGCGCCAGCCGGAGCGCCTGCTCCACCTCGGCCGAGGCCTGCGCGGGGAGACCCAGCGCGGCGAGAGCGAGGCCGGTGTAGAAGCGCGTCAGCTGTTGCAGCTGGGGGTCGGTGGTGCGGCCCGCCCGGAAGGCCGCGAGCGCGCCGCGGTAATCCTTCTTGCGGTAGCGCATGAAGCCGACGTAGTAGCCGAGCGCGTCGATCGTCGGATCGGTCCGGAACACCTGCTCGAGCAGCGGCTCGGCCTCCTCGTAGCGCTGCTGGGCGAAATACGCCAGGCCGAGCTGGAACGCGATCGAGGGATCGCCCGGGTTGCGTTTCTGCGCTTGCAGCAGGTAGGGGACGGCCTCGCCCGGCCGGCGCAGGGCCATGTTGACGACGCCCGCGTAGTAGAGCGCTTCCACGTGATCGGGCTCGCGTCGCAGCGCCTCCTGGAGGTTCTTGAGGGCCTCGTCGTAGCGCCTGTCGTCGAAATCGAGGATCGCCTGGGCGACGTAGACATCCGCTTCCGTGGTCTGGGCGTGGACCGAAACGGGAACGGCGACGAGCGGGCAGACGAGCGCGGCGACGAGCAGCGAGACGAGCGGAAGGCTCACTTCTGCGTTATATCAAACGGCCCAGCGCGGACACGAATTACGCGATATCGGGGCGCTTGCCGTAGCTCGCGCGGACCTCCGTCTTGATGCCTCCGCGGACGTTGAAGTCGCCCGTGACCTCCGCCCAGCGCGGCCGCACGGCCTGCACCAGATCGTCCAGGATGCGGTTGGTCACGTCCTCGTGAAAGGCGCCCTCCTCGCGATACGACCACATATAGAGCTTCACGGACTTCAGCTCCACGAGATGTTGGTCCGGCACGTAGCGGATCCGGATGGTGGCGAAGTCGGGCTGGCCGGTCATCGGACACAGGCAGGTGAACTCCGGGATGGCCATGGCCACCTCGTAGTCCCGGTCGGGATGCGGATTCGGCACCGCCTCGAGGCGGCGAACCGGACGACTCGGCATGCCGGAATTATACCGGCGTCAGCGCGTGGTGAGGCCCATGCCGATGGCGACCGCGACGCAGGCCACCAGCAGCTCCCCGGTCAGCGGGTCCCCGGTCAGCAGGGCGGCGGCCACCACGCCGAACAGCGGCTGGGTGAGGAAGAACGGCACCAGGCTGCTGGGGCGGTAGCGCTGCAGGAGCCAGAGGTTGACCACGAAATTGAACCCCGCGATGAGCACGCCCTGATAGGCGATGGAGGCCACGAGCCGCGGCGTCCACACCGTGGGCGCGCTCTCGGTGAGCGCCGAGCCGGCCATGAAGATCGCGCAGCCCACGGCGGCCTGCGAGAGCAGCAGCTTCACGGGATCCAGCTGCTGCACGGCGCGGGCGAGATAGACGAGTCGTTCGGCGAGGAGGAAGGCGCTGACGAACACGATCGCGTCGCCGAGCAGTGACGCAGCGCCGTCGCCCGTCTGGCCGGCGAAGAGGATGACGATGCCGGTGTAGGCGATGGCGACGCCGGTGACGCGCCGGGTGGTGAGCCGATCCCCCGGAACGAGGAAGTGGGACAGCACCACCGTGTGCACGGAGTAGAGATTCAGGAGAATGGTGGCGTGGGCCGCGCTCGTCAGCGAGGTGCCGATGTTCATGCTCCCGATCTGCGCGGTGAAGATCAGGGCCAGCATCAGTATCGGCCGCCACTCGTCGCGGGCGACGCGAAGCCCGGTGAGACGGCCGGTCAGCCACGCCCACAGCGCGATGGCGGCGCCGCCGACCACGAAGCGCATCCAGGCCAGGCGCAGCGGCGGCGCATCCGCCAGGCCGAGCTTGATGGCGACGGTGTTGGCGCCCCAGAAGATCGAAGTGAGCAGCGCGAGCAGCGCGCCGGTGGCGTCGACGTTCTTGCGCTCGATCAAGGCCTCTCACTATACGACCCGCGCCGCTCCTCTATAATCGAGGAATGAAGATCGGTCTCATCGGCCTTCCCAAGAGCGGCAAGACCACGCTGTTCAACCTTCTCACCGGCGCCGACGTGGCGACGTCGCGGTACGACGCGGGACGCGCCGAGCTCCACACGGGTGTCGCGCGCGTGCCCGACGACCGCGTGGACCGCCTGCACGAGCTCTTCACTCCGCGCAAGACGACCTACGCGACGTTCGAGGTGGTGGACCTGGCCGGCATCAGCAAGGGCGAGCGCGCGGCGCTCGACACCAAGGAGTTCCGCAACGCGGACGCCCTGCTGCACGTCGTGCGCGCGTTCGCCGACGACGCGCTCGGCGCTCCCGACCCCCGCCGCGACATCGTCGACCTCGAGACGGAGCTGATCCTGGCCGACCTGGAGGTGGTGGAGCGGCGCCTGGAGCGGCTGGAGGCGTCCATCAAGAAGCAGCGCAAGGACACCGAGCTGCGCGAGCGCGACGTGCTCGCGCGCCTCCAGGTGGCGCTCGAGGCGGAGAC
Organism: Candidatus Methylomirabilota bacterium; assembly: GCA_036556545.1. Lineage (GTDB taxonomy): Bacteria > Methylomirabilota > Methylomirabilia > Rokubacteriales > CSP1-6 > AR12. Next base: position 98,549 of record DATBJF010000045.1, on the reverse strand, counting down.
GCCGCTGCGGGCCGTGCCGCTGGCCGCCGAGGAGGAGAAGGCGGTGCGCGGGTTCACCTTTCTCTCGCAGAAGCCGATCTTCCACATCGTGAACCTCGACGAGAAGGCCATCGCGGCCGGCGACCACGTCGTCGAGCGCTTCGGGCTGGCCGACGTGGCGGCCCGACCGCGCACGCGCGTCGGCTGGGTGTCAGCGGTGATCGAGACCGAGATCGCCCGGCTGGAGGGCGCCGAGCAGGAGGCGTTCCTGGCCGATCTCGGCCTGGCCGAGCCGGCCATCCGGCGCGTGCTCCGGGAGTGCTACGCGCTGCTGGGCCTCGTCTCGTTCTTCACCTGCGGCGAGGACGAGGTGCGCGCCTGGCCGATCCCGGCCGGGACCCGCGCGCAGGATGCCGCCGGCACCGTGCACTCCGACATCGCGCGCGGGTTCATCCGGGCCGAGGTGAACGGCTACGACGAGCTGGTGGCCGTCAACGGCTCCTTTGCGGACCTTCGCGCCAAGGGCCAGCTGAGGCTGGAGGGCAAGGACTACGTCGTCCAGGACGGGGAGGTCTGCCACTTCCGCTTCAACGTGGCGAAGTAGGAAATTTCTACCACGTAGAGGTAACCGACTGCCGCCGCCGGCTCATTTCCCGCCGCTGCCGGACATTATCGCCGGCACGAAACGTGAAGCTCCCGCCGACATGAGCCTGACGTTTCTGCTCGCGGCCTGCGCCTTCGCTGCCGTCCTCGGCGCCCTCGTGGCGTGCGTCGACTGGTGGCGAGAGTCGCGGCTGCGCGTCGCGCGACCCGCCCCGCGCGGCGGCGTCCCCGTCGGACGGATCCCGACTGTTCCCCGCAAGCGTGCGGCTTGATGACATCGGGGGTCCCGAACCGAAGCGGCCCGGCGTAGCCGTGACGCTTCTCTAGCCTGCGTCGGGCCTCAGCCCGGGGATTGGCTTCAGCGGACCGCCCAGCGCGGTGACCACGGCCGCCACCGTGGCGTCCGGGGTCCCGGCCATGAGCACGCAGCCCGGGGCGACGATCAGCCCCGTACCTCCGACGCTTGCCACCGCGTCCCGCGCCTCGGCCACCGCGGCTTCCGGAGTGCCCTGGCGGAGCGTCCGCGCCTGATCGAGCCCCCCGCACACGGCGCCCGGCAGAATGCCTCGCGCGTCGGCCAGGGAGGGACCGGCGGCGCGATCGTCCCAGTTCCAGACGTGCCCGGGGAGCCGCGCCAGCCGGTCGAACATCAGCGCCTCGCCGTGGCAATGCACGACCGTCAGGAACGACCGCGGATGGATCTCCTCGAGGACGCGCCGGTCGTACGGCTCGCCGAACCGCGCATACTGCTCGTCGTCGACGACGCGGCGGCTCGCCGTCTGGATCGAGTAGAAGACCCCGGACACGCCTTCACGCAGCGCCAGGTCGGCGAACGTGATCAGCGTCTCGGTGATGGCCTCGAGCGCGCCCGTCACGGCCGCGGGATGCTCGCGAAGATCGTGCGCCAGGCGATCGCCGGAGAGCTTGCGCGCGATCGAGAGCGGGGAGAACAGCGTCGGCAACACCGGCGCGTCGCCGATCCGGCGATCGAAGCCGAGGCGGATGATCGTCTCGAGCTCCTCGACCCACCCGGCCGCACGGCCGGGATCGAGCGCGCGGATGCGTCTCCAGTCGTCGGCGTCCTTCACGGCGCACGAGGCGCACGCGCGATGGCCCGTGGGCAGTACGTGGTCGGACTCGAGGCAGCCCCATGCCTCGACGGGGTATCCCCCGCGCGGCGTGATCTTCAGGAAGTCGGAGCCGTAGTGCTCGTGAAAGCGGAGCGTCGACTGGGCGAGCCCCGCCGGTGAGCGATCGACGGCCGGGAAGTGTCGCCACACGGCGAACGGCACCCGGTCGGTGGGCTGGCGGTTGATCGCGGCCTGCAGCCGCTCGCGGCGGCTCATCTGCTTCATCGCGTCACCCGTCCGTCCGCCAGCAACAGGCGACCGGCCGGATCGACGGCCTCGAACGCGAGCCCGTCGGCTCGCCCATCGCGCCCGCGCACCGTCAACCGCGACGGAAGCGTCACCATGCCCGTGAAGCGACCCGCGACGCCGCGCACGGACGTGGGGTCGCCACCGAGGTCGTGCGCGACCACGCGCGAGACGGCGAGGGCGAGCGTCGCGGTGCCGTGGAGGATGAGCCCGGGCAGCCCCGCGGCCCGGGCGACCGCGATGTCCGTGTGGATGGGGTTGTAGATGCGCGCGCCCTCCGTGTAGACGTGTGCCGCGTGCGGCGCGATGTCGATGTCGTCCGTCCAGCGAATGCCGTCGAGCCGCCCATCGGTGGCCTCCCGGACGGTGCCGGCGTCGTCGCCGCGCAGGCCGACGCCGCGGTAGACGGAGCCATAGTCCGTGGTCGAGACGGGCACGCCACTCTGGTCGACGGTCGTGTAGCGGCTCACCACGAGGACCCCACGCTTCCGGCGCTGGACCGCCGTCACGCGGCCGCTCGTGCGCAGGCTGTCGCCGGCCCGAGGGGGGCGATGGATGGTCAGGTCGTGGAGCGCGTGCACGCCGAGCGTCGCCAGCGCCGCCTCGATCGTCTTCACTCGGAGCGCGACGGCCACCGGCCACTCGTAGCAGACCGGGAACAGCGGGTGCGCCAGCGGGCCGCCGCGGGCGGTGGTGTCGTAGTAGCGCGAGTCGGTCTCACCGATCGCCGCGGCGTAGGCCATGATCCAGCGGGCGTCGAGGGCGCACGCGAGGGGGCCGACGGTGACCCCCACGATGCCGGCATCGATCGGGGGCGGCGTCACGAGCGCGGAAAGTTCATCGCGTTCACGAAGATGTCCTCGAAATCGGGATGGGCGGCGAGCGAGACGTGCTCGATCCGCCCGGCCAGCTCCACCGCTCGCGCGCGCTCGGCCTCCGACAGCAGGCAGAGCTGCGCCCCGAGGGAGGCGGCGTTGCCGACGTAGCGGATCCGGCCGGCGGCCAGTGCCGGGATGAGCCCGATCCGCACCGCGCTCGCGACCGAGACGTAGTTCCCGAACCCGCCGGCGAGCAGCAGCTCGTCGATACGCTCGTCCGGAACGCCGGCCACGTGCTGCAGCATCGCGATGCCGGAGGCGATGGCGCCCTTCGCCAGCTGAACCTGCCGCACGTCGTCCTGCGTCAGCACGATCTCGGTCGCCGCGCCTGCCTCGCCGGCCCGGGCCACGACGATCTGGCGTTCCTCGCCCCGCATGACGAGGCGCGCAGCCAGACGCGGCGGCAGCGAGGCACGCGCGTCCATGGCGATGAGGCCTGTCCAGTCGATGGCGCCGGCGCTCAGCAGCCCGGCCAGCAGGTCGATGAGGCCGGAGCCGCAGATGCCCAGGGCCGGCGCGTCGCCGATCGTGTGAAGGTGGATGTCGTCGTCGACGGCCGCGCGATCGATGGCGCCGAGGGCGCCGCGCATGCCGTGACGGATCTGGGCGCCTTCGAGGGCGGGACCGGCCGGCGCCGAGCACGCCATCAACCGGGCGCGCGAGCCGAGGATGACCTCGCCATTGGTGCCGATGTCGACGGCGATCCGCAGCGCGTCGTTGTCCGCCAGCCGCGTGGCCAGGGTCACGGCGACCGCATCGGCACCGACGAAGCCGGCCACCAGGGGCAGGAAGCAGACGCGCGCCTCGGGCGCGATCTTCAGCGGGATGTCGCGCGCGGGGAAGGTGGCGGCGTGGCGCATCACGGGGGCGTACGGCGCCAGCCCGACGTGCGAGGGATCGATGCCGAGCGCCAGGTGGTGCATGCACGTGTTGCCCACGACCACGGCCTTGTAGATCCACTTCGCGAGCACGCCCGACTCGCGGCAGACTTCGGCCACGTGCTGGTTGAGGAGGCCGACGATCCGCGTGTGCAGCTTGCGCAGGTTGCCCGGATTGAACTGGGCGAACGCGATGCGCGACATCAGGTCGCCGCCGTAGACGGCCTGCGGATTGAGGCTCGACACCGAGGCGAGCTGCTCGCCCGACTCGAGCTCGATGAGCGTGCTGACGACGCTGGTGGTGCCGATGTCGATGGCAAGGCCGAACTTCAGCGCCGTGGTGTCGCCGCGCTCGACGGCGATGACCTGGCGGGCGCAGCCGCCGCGGCCACCGGGACGGAACGTCGTCACCGTCACCCCGGCCGGGTCGTCCCGCAGCGCCTGCGGCAGCGTCGACAGCACGCTGGGACCGATGCTCTCCGGCGCCACGCCGACGGCGGCGGCCAGGCATTCGAGATCCGAGGTCTGGTGATGCTCGTCGCGCGGCAGCGCCACCTTCAGCAGCTCCTTCGCCACGCCGGCGTCGATCACGACGGCCGGCGCGCTCGCGCGCACGCCCGGACCGGCGCCGAGAATCTGGAACGACTGCTCGTCGAGCGGCGGCGCCACCTGCACGCTCACCGGCTCGACGACCGCGCACTGGCAGGAGAGCCGATAGCCCTCGCGCACGAGATCGTCGCCCAGCTGCACCTCGTCCATGATGGTCGGCGGCGGGACGGTGCCCTCGACGAACTTCACCCGGCACGAGGTGCAGCGGCCGCGCCCACCGCAGGTGGCGGTGATGTCGATGCCGGCGGCGTGGGCGGCGGTGAGGATCCTGGTGCCGGATGCCACGCGCAGCTCGCGCCGTGGGCGCGGGTCGCGCGCGTCGGTCAGGATCACCAGCGGAACGGTCATCGCCGCGATTGTAGCGCGGCCTACTCGGTGATCTCGAACTCGACGCGGCCGGTGCCTTCCGCCTCCACGGCGGGCGCGGCGTCGATGGGCGGCACCCGCGCGGCGTCGACGCCACGCGCGCCGAGCGCCTCGCGCACCGTCTGCACGCGACGCTCGGCCAGTGCGGTGGTCGCCTCGGTCGGCGCCGGATCGTGCTCCGCGAGCGCGGCGATCATCTCGTCGACGGGGGCGGCCGCGCGGCGGGGGAACTTCTCGACGTAGAGCGCGGTGAGCGCCTCGCGCATCGCCGTCGGGGACCGCTCGCCCGCGCTGGCGCGCACGCGCTCGCGGAGCGCCACGCGCTTGAGCCGCGTGACGTCTTCGACGGTGAGGACGGGGCGCTGCCGCAGGCGGATGGCGGGCTTCTCCTTGAGGAAGGCGGCGAGATTGTCGACGTGCTCGGCCATGCCCGCCGCCAGCGTCGCCGTGCCCGGCTCGAACAGGACGGGATTCACACGCAGCGACTCGACGCGCTCGTTCTTGTCCACGCCCACGCGTCCGACGAGGCTGAAGGGCAGCGTCACCGTCTTCACGGCGATGCCGCGCAGCGCCGTGGCGATGGCGTCGCCCAGCTCGAACTTGGGGGAGGAGAGCGAGCCGTGGATCGGCACCGAGAGCTGCATGTCGCCGTCGCGGTCCTTCAGCAGCGACACGAAGGTGTCGAGCGGCAGCCCGATGGGCCATCTGGGCGACTCGCCGCCGGCGGCCCGCTCGACCACGAGGTCGTCGGCGCCGACGTCGTTCGTCGCCTCCAGCTGGTCGCCGTCGACGACGTAGTGCGCGGCGAGCGTGATGGTGCCCTGCCGCGCGCGCCAGCCGAACAGCGTCTGCAGATACGGATTCGCGCGCGGCGCCGGATACCCGCTCAGCGTGACGAGGAGGTCGTACCGGCGGGGGCCCGTGGGCGGCGTCAGCTCGCCGCTGATCGCCAGCGGCGCGCTCGGGCCGACCATGGCCCGGAGCGTGGCGCGCGCCACGGTGCCGGGAGCCGTGCTGAACCCGACCACGGTGGCGTTGACGGCCGACAGCTCCTCCGCGAAGTCCGGCGTGGGGACGCGGTCGACGAAGCGCCCGAAGCCGTCGCTCACGCTGGCCGTCGCGACGTCCACCCGCAGCGGCCGGTCGGGCTTCGCGCCGGAGTCGGAGCGTCGCGGCAGCGCCGGCGAAGAGCGCGGGCTCAGCAGGGCGAGCAGCGGGAAGCTTCCCGTGCTGTCGCGTTCGACGAGGAGCCACGGCTTCTCGACCTCGACGCTGTCCACACGCACCCGTCCCGGCCACTCGACGTTGACGCCACGCGCCTGCGCCCGTCCGGCCGTGAGCAGGGAGCGATGCTCGTCGCCGACGGCGAGGCTGGCCACGGTGGCGTTGCCGCGCACGCTGATGGCCAGCGGCTCGAAGGTCGCGGCGACCCTCGCATCGCCGTCGACGGTGCCCGTGACGCGCGCGCTGACGGGCAGGTACGGCTGCGCCGGCCCGAGGGCGACGCCGGACAGCGTCGCGCGTAGGTTGAGGCGCCCCGGATCGACGCGGAAGGTTCCACGACCTTCGAGTCGTCCGCCGCCCGGCATCGGCGTGTCGATCGTGACGCGCGCCGGCAGCTTCACGGGGTAGGCGATGTTCTGCGCGGTGACCCGCGTGCCGCGGATCTCGAAGCGTGCCGCCGGCTCCACCGAATCGTCGATGACCGAGCTGGCGGCCTCCTCGACGAGCGCCCGTTTGATCAGGAGCTCCGGCTTCGGTGGCGGTGTGGCGGCCTCGCCTTCGCCCGTGGTGACGTCGACGCCGAGCCCGCGCCGGGCGAGGAAGGCCTCCCGCAGGGTCAGGTCGCCGCGCTCGTTGCGCGCGATCTTCGCCCACGGGCGTCGGACGCTGAGCTGCTCGACGGCGAGCTGGCGGGGCCAGCGGAAGTCCACCCCGGTGAGGCCGATCCGCTCGACCGCCAGCAGCGGTTGACCCAGGTCCTCCACGGCTCCCTCGTTCACCACGACGTCGCCGCGGACGCGCAGCCGCAGCGGATCCAGGCCGCCGCGGACGTCGAGATCGGCATCGGCGCGGCCGCTCACGCGTCCGCGGAACGGCAGGAACGGCTGGGCCTGCGCGAGGTCGACGTTCTTCAGCGTGACCTTCGTCCGGGCGCGCTGGCCGTCGACGTCCGCGGTGCCCGAGACGGTGACCGCGCCGCCGCCCGGCAGCGACGCGCTGACCTCGGCCCGGGTCGGCGCCCGCACCGGCCATGCGGCGTCGTGCACGGCCATCGCGACGTTGGTGATCTGCACACGCGCCGCCGGCGTGACGGTATGGTCGACGAGCGTCACCGCACCGTTCTCGACCCGCAGCTCACCGACGGAAATCTCCGGGACGCCCCTGGTATCGGAGGCCGGGGCCGAGGTGTTCGCCTCGCCGAGACGCGACGGGCGCTCGAAGAGCGCGCCGAGCGCCACCGCGCCGGCGGCATCGCGCTCGACGATGCCGGACGGCCGGCGCACCCGCAGCGACGCAAGCCGTAGACGGGCCGGCCACTCGTAGTCGAGCCCCGTTGCCTCGATGCGTTCGGCGGTGAGCACCGGCGGCGCCGCCGGTGCTCGGGAGTCGGTCACGGCGACACGGCTGGCCCCGAGCGTGCCGGTCGCGCCGAGGCGCAGCCCGCGGTCCCAGGTGGCGATGACGCGGGCATCGGCGTCGCCGCTGCCGCGGATCTGGCCCGCCATCGCGGCGTAGCGGTTGGCAGGCGCGAGGTCGACCCCCGTGGCCTTCACCTGAAGGTCCGCGCGCAACGGTTGCGGCTGCAGCGTCCCGCTGACGTGGAGCCGCCCCTGACCGGGCAGTCCGCTGGTGAATGTCATGCGGCCGGGTTGCGTGCCCGGCCACCTGAGCGTTTCGGCCACCAGCCGGGCTCCTTTGAAGTCATACGTCACCGGCGGTCCGACGATGCCCTCCGTCACGTTCAGATCGCCCTCGATCTCGGCGCGCCCGAGGGCGAAGCCGCCGTCCACCAGATGCAGGTCGTTCAGCGTCACGAGCGTCTCGGGCGACGTCGCGAGCGGGACGGCCTGGCCGCGGTGCTCGAGCGCCAGCCGGTGGATCCGGGCGCCGGCGCTGATGGCGGTGCCCTCGCGCGCGTCGTGGACGATCGTGACGCCGGCGGTGAGCACGCCGCTCTCGGGCAGCACCACGGCATCGCCGGGCAGGTAGAGCCGGAGGAGCCCGAGATCGACATTGCCGACCGTCACGTGCGCGCGGACGTGGATCGGCACCAACCGCAGGTCCTCGACGTGAACGTGGACGGGGGCGCCGGCGACGACGGTCGATCCGTCGCCGGTCCCGCCGCCGCGGCTGGTGGAAAGATCACGCGCCTCGATGGCGATGCGCTCGGATCTCCACGTGCGCGGCGGCCGGAGCGTGCGGTCCTCGAGCACGACCGTCCCGTCGGTGACTCGCAGGCGGTCGATGGTGACTCCAATGCCGCTGGGCGGCGGCGCGGGCCGATCGAGGAGATCGGAGATGTTGAAGCGGTTACCACCCAGGCGAACGATGCGCACCGAGGAGCGTTCGACGAGCAGATCCTTCACCCAGACGTGCAGCTGCAGCAGCGAGCGCCGGTGCAGGGTGGCCTTGATCAGGTCCACGCGGGCGAGCTCGCCGGGCTCGTCGCGGTCCGCGATGGACAGGCCGTGCACGGCGATCTCGCCGGTGAAGGCATTCACGTCGACACGGTCGATGGCGACGCGGCGCTCGGTGAGCGCCTCCAGCCGCCAGATGGCCGCCCGGCGAACGATGTCCGGCAGCATCACGACCGTCGCAGCGGCCAGCACGGCGAGCGCGACGATCGCGATCAGCGCGGCGAGCACCACGGTGCGGCGGCGGATCACGGCGGGCCTCCTGCGTCCAGCATAAGACCGCTTCGCCATCCGATGCTAGACTGCCGCCCATGAGCCAACCGATCGATCTCGACGCGCTCCGTGGCTCCGCCCGCCTCGCCGGCTTCGACTGGACCGACGCGCAGCTCGAGGCCATCCGTCCCATGGTCGAGGCGTCGCTGCGACTGCTCGCCCGCCTCGAGGAGCTGCCGCTCGACGACGTCGAGCCCACCACGCAGTACCGGATGCTCTGAGATGGCGGACCTCACGTTCGCCTCCGCCGGAGAGCTGGCGCGCCTCGTCGCGGGGAAGGAGGTCTCGCCGGTCGACGTCGTCCGAGCGCATCTGGAGCGCATCACGTCGTTAGACGGCTCACTCAAGTCTTTCATCACCGTCACCGCGGACGCGGCCATGGCCGCCGCGCGGGAGGCCGAGGCGGCCGTCGTCTCGGGGCGCCCGCTGGGACCGCTGCACGGTGTCCCGCTGGGCTTGAAGGACCTGTACGACACGGCCGGCGTCCGCACGACGGGCGGATCGAAGATCCTCGCCGACCGGGTGCCGGCGGCCGACGCCACCGTCGTACGCCGGCTGCGCGAGGCGGGCATGATCGTCGTCGGCAAGCTGAACATGGTGGAGTTCGCGTACGGCCCGGAAGGCCGCAACGCGCACTATGGCCACGCGTGGAATCCCTGGGATGCTCGGACGCACCGGATGGCCGGCGGCTCGTCGTCGGGCTCCGGCGTGGCGGTGGCCGCGGGTTTGACCACGGTCGCCCTCGGCTCGGACACCGGCGGGTCGATTCGCATTCCGTGCTCGCTCTGCGGGCTCACGGGAATCAAGCCGACATACGGCCGGGTCAGCCGTGCCGGTGTGCTGCCGCTCTCGTGGTCGATGGATCACGTCGGGCCGATGACGCGGAACGCCGCCGACTCGGCGCTCGTGCTGCGCGCCATGGCCGGCTACGACGCGGCCGACCCCACCTCCAGCGTGCTGCCGGTGCCCGACTACACGGGCGCGCTCACCGGCGACGTGCGCGGCCTGCGCGTTGGCCTGCTGCGCACGTTCTTCCTCGAGAGCGCGACCTCCGAGGTCCGCGCGGCTGTGGAGGCGGCGGCGCGGGCGCTGGAGAAGGCGGGCGCCATCGTGGACGAGGTCGCGCTGCCCGGCGTCCGTCACGTCGCCGCCGGCGCCCTGGCGGTGGTGGCCACGGAGGCCATGGCCTATCACGCCGCGTGGCTGCGCACGCGGCTGACGGACTACGATCCCGCGGTGAGCACACGGCTCATGGCCGGCGCCTTCGTGACCGGCGTGCACTACGTCCGCGGTCAGCAGGCGCGGGCGCTGATGCGACGGGAGGTCGACGAGGCGCTCGCGCGTCGCGACGTGCTGCTGGCGCCGGCGACGCCGATCGTCGCGCCCGGCATCGACGAGCACGAGACCGCGCTGGGTGACGGGCCCTCCGACATCCGCGCCGCGCTCATCCGGCTCACGCGGCCGTTCAACTTCTCCGGCCATCCGGCGTGCTCGGTCCCCTGCGGCTTCACGGGCGGTGGGCTGCCGATCGGCATGCAGATCGTCGGGCGGCCGTTCGACGAGGCCACCGTCCTGCGCGCCGCCGACGCCTACCAGCGCCTCACCGATTGGCACGCCCGGCGGCCTGTGCTAGCGTCACGCGCGGAGGAACGATGAGCGATCACACGCAGGATCTGGATCGCCGACTGGCCGCGCTCGAATCGCGTCTCGCGCGCCTCGAGACCATGCTCGCCACGCTCGACACCAGGCTCGACGGCGCCGCCGACCGCCTGGGCGACGCGAAGAGCTCCATCCAGGCGTGGGTGACCGACTACGTCTCGATGCGGCTGCAGCAGCTCGTGCCGGAGACGTGCGAGCATCCGGCGGGGGAGGACGCCGTGCTGATCGCGGAGGGCCCCGTGCTTCCCGGCACACGCGTCCGGTGCACGGACGAGGTGCTCCACCGGCTCGGTCGCATCCCGATCCCGTTCGTTCGCCAGATGGTGACGCAGAAAGTGGCCGAGACGGCGCGCGCCGAGCAGGTCGGCCTCGTCGACGTCACCTTTTTCGAGCGCGCCGCCACCTTCTGACAGTGCAAGCTGTCAGGGGAGGATTCCCTGACGTATCAGCACTGGCAGCAGCACATCCTGGCCGGCCCGCGGCTCTAGGAGCCTGCCCCGGCTGAACCCCGAGGACCCCGTCGAGGTGCCGATCGAGGACAGCCTCGATCTGCACTCCTTCGTCCCGCGCGACGTCGCGTCGGTGGTGGAGGAGTATCTGCGCGCGGCGCACGCCCGCGGATTTCGCGAAGTGCGGCTGATCCACGGTCGCGGCATCGGCGTGCAGCGCCGGATCGTCCAGTCGCTCCTCCGCGGCCACCCGCTCGTCGCCGACTTCGCCGACGCGCCCGAGGAGCGCGGCGGCCGAGGCGCGACGGTTGTTCGCTTGCGCTAGTGAGGGCCCGGAAACGGCAAGGCCGTGGGGCGCCTCGATACCCCGATCACGGGGACGTGCGGCCGCGCTCCGCGAGGTGACGCACGAGGAAGTCCGTGTCCAGCGGCGAGAGGTCGAAGCGGCGCCCTGCCTCGTCGATGAGCTGCGTCCGGTCCGCCTTGGGATTGTCGTGCAGTCGATCGTCGATCCACTTCACGGCCTGCTTGATCAGCGCTTCTCCGACCGGCATGACACGCTCCCTCGGCGGCGCCGGCCCAACGGCCGACGCCGCCGGTCATCGATGCGCTTGGGGACGTGCGTCGCGAGCCGTCAGGCTATGTGCTGTGCTCGCGCTCGTACGTCGTCTTCCAGCCCTTGTTGATGTCCTCGATCTCGGGGATGTACTTGATCGTCGACCACGCGGCGCGCGCCCGCCCACGCATCGCGTACATCAGCGTCTCGCTCAGCTCGTCCTCGGTGGCGCCGGCTTGCTTCGCAGCCGCGAAGCGTCCGGGCACTCAGGACGTGCAGCCGGCGGCGGCCATCGCGGCCAGCGCCACCAGCTGCATGGTCTTCGGGTCCAGCGCGCCTTCCCGGTAGAACAACCCCGCGAACTCCTTCATTTCCTTGCCCATCGCTGTCCTCCTCGTCGCCGATTTTCGGCCAGTATACGCCGGGCGTGATGGCCGGGTCGGGAACCCGCCAATTGGCACTTGACGAGGCCGTCGAAGTGGCAAAAATGGCTGGTATGCAGATCCCGCTGGATCGCGACAAACCCGTTCCGCTGGCGCGGCAGATCCAGGCGCACCTGGAACGGCTCATCGTCGAGCGGTTGCTCGTCCCCGGGGTGAAGCTGCCCGCCACCCGTGAGCTGGCGCACTCGCTGGGGGTCAATCGCGCCACCGTCGCCCTCGCCTACGAGGAGCTGGTCGCGGCGGGGTGGGCGCGCGCCCACGTGGGACAGGGGACCTTCGTCGCCGGGCCGCCGGACGGCGCCGGCGCGCCGGGCGTCGAGACCGTCGCCACGCCGCCGATCAATTGGTCCGGGCTGCTGTCGCGTTCCGCCCGAATCGTGGAGGCGGATGCCGAGCGGCTGCGGGCGGCGGCGCCGCGCGCGAGCGGCCAGGGCCTCATCTCCTTCGCGGGCGGGATGCCGGACAGCGGATTGTTTCCGACCGACGCGTTCCGCCGCGTGCTGAACGAGGTCGTGCGCGAGGAGGGCGAGTCGCTGCTGCAGTACTATCCCGTCGGCGGCTACCCGCCGCTGCGCCGCTATCTGGCGACGTACCTGCTGCGCTTCGGCCTGGAGGCGCGGCCCGAGGAGATCCTGATCGTCAACGGCTCGCAGCAGGGCTTCGACCTGATCGCGCGCACGCTGCTCGATCCGGGGGACGCGGTGGCCATCGAGCAGCCGACGTATCCGCGGGCGATGCAGGTCTTCCGCTCGTTCGGCGCGCAGCTCGTGCCGGTGGAGCGCGACGACGCGGGGCCGCGCGTGGACGTGTTCCAGCGGGTGCTCGAGCGCCACGCGCCGAAGATGTTCTACTGCCAGCCGAGCGCGCACAATCCGACGGGCCTCACGATGCGCCGCGAGACGGGCGTGCGGCTGCTGGCAGCGGCGGTGCGGCATCAGGTGCCGATCGTGGAGGACGGCTTCGACGGCAGCCTCTACTATGGAGACCGCCCGCCCGGCCCGCTGAAGGCGCTCGATCGCGACGGCGTTGTCATCTATATCGGCACCTTCTCGAAGATCCTCTTCCCGGGCCTCCGCCTCGGCTGGCTGGTGGCGCCGCCGGCCATCGCGGAGCGGCTGCAGGCGGCCAAGCAGCTCGCCGATCTCCACACGAGCGCGCTCATCCAGGCCGCCGTGCACCGGTTCTGCGAGCGCAAGCTGTTCGACCGCCACGTCGTCCGCGTGGCCGCCGAGTACGGGCGCCGCCGCGCCGTGCTGCTCGGCGCGCTGAAGCGCCGGATGGCGGACGGCGTGACGTGGACGGAGCCGCAGGGCGGCTTCTCGTTGCTGCTCACGCTGCCGGCGGGACTCGAGGCGGTGGCACTGTTGCCGCGCGCCGTCGAGCGCGGCGTGGCCTTCACGCCCGGCCCGGCCTTCTGGGTCGGCGACGCCGGCGAGCGCACGCTGCGGCTGTCCTTCTCGGCGGTGAGCGCGGCGCAGATCGAGGAGGGCGTGAAGCGGCTGGCGGATGCGATCAAGAGCGCGCGGCGAGAGCCCGCGCCACGCGATGGCCTTTCGCGTGTGGCGGCACCACTCGTGTAGCCGAACAGGGGGACAGTGATGGCAGAGACGAACGGACTGCGGATTGCGGATCGAAAGCACATCGGCCTGGCCGAGATGCTCAAAGGCGGCGTCATCATGGACGTGACGAACGCCGAGCAGGCCAAGATCGCGGAGGACGCCGGCGCCGCCTCCGTCATGGCGCTCGAGCGGGTGCCGTCGGACATCCGGAAGGACGGCGGCGTGGCGCGCATGTCGCCGGTGAAGAAGATCCAGGAGATCCAGAAGGCGGTCACGATTCCCGTCATGGCCAAGGCGCGGATCGGCCATTTCGTCGAGGCGCAGATCTTGGAGGCGCTCGGCATCGACTTCATCGACGAGTCCGAGGTGCTGACGCCGGCCGACGAGCACTTCCACATCGACAAGTTCGCGTTTCGCGTGCCCTTCGTGTGCGGCTGCCGCGACCTCGGTGAGGCGCTCCGCCGGATCGGCGAGGGGGCGGCCATGATCCGCACGAAGGGTGAGGCGGGCTCGGGCAACATCGTGGAGGCCGTGCGTCACATGCGCGCGCTGGTCAGCGGCACGCGGCGGCTGACGACCCTGTCGCCCGAGGAGCTGATGACCGAGGCGAAGAACCTCGGCGCCCCGTACGAGCTGGTTCGCTGGGTGGCGCAGGCGGGCAAGCTGCCGGTGCCGAACTTCTCGGCCGGCGGCATCGCCACGCCCGCCGACGCCGCGCTGATGATGCAGCTCGGCGCCGAGGCCGTCTTCGTCGGCTCCGGCATCTTCAAGTCGTCCGATCCGGCCAAGCGAGCCAAGGCCATCGTCCAGGCCACGACGCACTTCAAGGATCCCGACGTGCTCGTCCGCGTCAGCGAGGACCTGGGCGACGCGATGGTCGGCATCGAGACCTCCAAGCTGGCCGACAAGGACCTGATGCAGACCCGAGGCTGGTAGTGGCCGACCGCGGCGACGTCTACACGTTGCCCCGCGATCTGCCGGTGCCGGTGGACGATGGCGCCGCGGACCATCTCCGCGGCGCCATTGTCCCGGCGCTCGCGCTGCCGGCGACGTCCGGGGCAATGGTTGATGTCGCGGCGCTGGCGCGGACGCCGGCGGTGCTCTTCTTCTACCCGCGCACGGGCGGGCGGGGCGTACGCTCGGGACCCGAGTGGGATCTGATTCCGGGGGCCCGCGGCTGCACGCCCCAGACGTGCGCTTTTCGCGACCTCCACGGCGAGTTCCGCGCGCTTGGCGTGCACGTGGCCGGCGTCAGCACCCAGACGACGGCGTACCAGCAGGAGTTCGTCGAGCGCAATCACGTCCCATTCGATCTGCTGAGTGACGCCGGACTCGAGCTCACGCAAGCGCTGCGGCTGCCGACGTTCCAGTTCCCGGTACCGAGCGGCGGCCCGACGACGCTCATCAAACGCATGGCGTGGTACGTGGAAGGCGGCGTCATCCGGCACGTCTGGTATCCGGTCTTTCCGCCGGACAAGAACGCGGAGACCGTGCTGGCCTGGCTGCGGCGGCGAGCATGAAGATCGGCGTCCTCGCCCTCCAGGGAGACTTTTCGCTGCACGCGGCGGCGCTTGCCCGCTGCGGCGTCGAGGCCGTGGAGATCCGCAAGCCCGAGCAACTCGCTGATGTGGACGGCCTCATCATCCCGGGTGGCGAGAGCACGACGCTGCTCAAGCTCATGCACGAGTGGGGGTTCGTGCCGGCGCTCGAGTCCTTCCACCGGGCCGGCAAGCCGATCTTCGGCACCTGCGCGGGGCTCATTCTGCTGGCGCGGGATGTCGAGAACCCGCCCCAGTTCTCGCTCGGGCTCATCGACGTCGGGGTGGAGCGCAACGCCTACGGCCGTCAGCGCGAGTCGTTCGAGGCCACCGGCGCCGCGACGCTCGATGGTCGCGAGGTGCCGGTGGAGATGGTGTTCATCCGCGCGCCACGCATCCGCCGTGTCGGGCCGGCGGTGGCCACGCTTGCGCGGCACGGCGGCGAGGCGGTGATGGCTCGCCAGGGAACCGTGCTGGTGGCCACGTTCCATCCCGAGCTCACGGACGATCGGACGGTGCACACCTACTTCTGCGACATGGTGAAGCAGGCCCGCGCCGGCGTCGCCGCCTGATCTTCTCCGCGGCCCGGCGAGGGCGTATCATCCCGCCCACAGTCGTTCAACTCATACCAGGTGAATGAGATGAAAATCCGCGTCAACGACATCGACGTCAACTACGTCCTCGAGGGGCCGGCCGGCGCGCCCACCGTGACCATGAGCCATTCGCTGGCCACCGACCTGTCGATGTGGGATCCGCAGGCCGGGGCGCTGGCGAGCCGCTATCGCGTCCTGCGGTACGACACGCGCGGTCACGGCGGCACCGACGCGCCGGCCGGCGCGTACTCCCTGACGCAGCTCGCCGACGACGCGCGCGGCCTCCTGAAGGCGCTCGGCATCGCGCGGACGCACTGGGTCGGCCTGTCGATGGGCGGGATGATCGGCCAGACGCTGGCGCTGTCGGCGCCGGAGACGCTTCAGTCGGTGAGCCTCTGTGATACGTCGAGCCGTATTCCGGCGGAGGCCAAGCCGCTGTGGGACGAGCGCATCACCGTCGCCGAGACGAAGGGCATGGAGCCGCACGTCGAGCCCACCATCGCGCGCTGGTTCACGCCGAAGTTCGTCGAGTCGCGTCCCGACGTCGTGAACCTCGTGCGGGACATGATCCGCCGCACGAGCCCGCGCGGCTACGCCGGCTGCTGCCACGCCATCCGCGCGCTCGACCTCACGGACCGCCTGTCCGCCGTCACGCTGCCGACGCTGATCATCGTCGGCGCCCAGGACGTCGGCACCCCGGTGGCGGCCTCGAAGGCGATCCAGGAGCGCATCAAGGGCTCCGAGCTGGTGGTGCTGGACCCGGCGTCGCACCTGTCGAACCTCGAGCAGCCGGACGCCTTCACCCAGGCCCTGCAGAAGTTCCTGGGCCGGGTGGCCTGAACGCGGGAAGAGAACGCTTGACCGCGTAAGGAGACAGGGCGTATCGTGCTGGTCCAACCAGCCGACCAGACGGAGGACGGTATGTCAGCGCTGATCGTGGAGGTCGTCTACCGCGGGATCTTCCAGAAGAACCTGGCCGCCCGGATCTGTCGCGGCATCGTGCTCTCCGCCCGGAAGTCCGGCCGGTGGGGCATCGCCTTCGGGCGCTACGGCGACAGCCCCCAGCGCAACGGCATTCCCGCCAAGGACTTCGCAATCGTCGCGGACAGCGTGGAAGAGCTCGAGCAGAACATGGCGCGCTACGAGCCGAAGCACACCGACGTCACGGTCGTGCTCGACGACACGCTCGGCAAGGGCGTGGAGTCGTGGGCCTGGTACGGGCTGCAGCCGATCAACAAGCTCACGGTGCCGAACGGGACCGTCCTCATCACGTCGCTGCAGAGCTTCGAGAGCCTGCTGAAGGACATCCACAAGAAGGACGCGCCGTACAAGCTCGCGCTGATCCGGGCCAAGGCGTCGTTCTCGGGGCTCTGGGTCCACAAGGAGGACCACACGGAAGTGCGCGTCCTCGGCGCACTGGCCAGGATCGCGCCGCACTTCCTGTCGCTCGACGGCGTCGCGCAGGCCATTCCGGAGATGGAGTGGGGCTCGGATCTGAAGGTCGCGTCCGCGCGCAAGGCGCACGATCGCCTGGAAACGCGCGAGGTGAAAGTCACCGAGGGCAATCCCGAGGTGCCGTACACGTTCGAGATGCCGAAGTGGTGGGAGATGCGGGAGGGCGTCAGCATCCCGGCCATTCCCATCGGCAAGCCGAAGGAAGGCGGGCAGGGCTACGTCCCCGAGCGCAACCCGTACTTCAAGAAGTACACGACACGGACCATGCGGCCGGTCATCGACTTCGACACGTGCGTCAAGTGCAACCTTTGCTGGATCTCGTGCCCCGACTCCGTCTTCGACGTGATGCCCGATGGCACGTTCGACGCGGCGATGGAGGCCTGCTGCGGCTGCGGCGTGTGCGAGGCGGTGTGCCCGGTCGAGCACTGCATCACGATGGTCAACGAGGCCGTCTTCGAGGACAACGCCAGCCAGTGGGAGATGTGGCGCCGCGACAAGCCCGCCTACAAGACGTGGCTGGGGGAGAAGATCGGCGACAAGAAGGCGACGGTGCGCTCGCACGGCTTCCGCTTCCGCGGCCAGTACGAGGAGGAGCTGAAGCGCGACCTCGACGCGGGCGGAACCGAGATCACGGCCGGCATTCCCGGTGAGAATGCCGCCCACAAGACGGTGTAGGGAGACGACATGGCGACTGCAACGACCCCCAAGGCGGCTCCGGCCGTCGGCGACGACAAGGAGCTTCTGATCTCCGGCAGCGAGGCGGTGGCGGAGGCGCTCACCCTCGCCGACCTCGACGTCGTCACCGCGTATCCCATCCGGCCCTACGACACGGTGATGCAGGCGATCGCCAAGAAGATCGCCAACGGCCAGCTGGTGGCGGAGTACATCGTGGCCGAGGGCGAGCACAGTCAGTTCGAGATCGTGAAGCACGCCTCCACCGTCGGCGCGCGCGTGTTCTGCGGCTCCTCCGGCGTCGGCTGGATGTACGCCATGGAGTGCCTGGTGGTGACGCCGCCGCTCCGCGTGCCGATGGTCTGTCTCGTCGGCAACCGCGCGCTCGACGATCCGGGCGCCTTCGGCGTCGAGCACAACGACGCGCTGGTCGTGCGGGACCTGGGCTGGATGCTCTGCTGGATCGACACCTCGCAAGAGGCGCTCGACACCACGCTCATCGCATACCGCGTGGCCGAGGATCGGCGCGTGTTCCTGCCCCTCGCCATCTCCGCCGACGGCGCTTTCCTGACGCACTCCCAGGCGCTGACGCTGGTGCCGCCCAAGGAGAAGGTCGACCGCTTCCTGCCGCGCTACGACCGCGGCGACCTGCTGCTCCACCCGGACAATCCGATCACGGTGGCGCCGCAGGCCAACGAGGACTGGGTCATCGAGATCCGGCGCCAGAACGACGAGGCGATGAAGCGCGCCTCCGGCGTGATCGAGGAAGCGTACGCGGAGTTCCGCCGGGTGTTCGGCCGCGGGCCCGAGAACCCGTGGTTCGAGGAGTACATGCTCGAGGACGCCGAGATCGTGCTCGTCGGCATGGGCACCATCTCGCTGCCGATGAAGGTGGCGATCCGGGAGCTGCGCAGCAAGGGGCAGAAGGTCGGCCTGCTGCGGCTCCGGTGGTTCCGGCCGTTTCCGACCGAGCGGCTGGTGGCGGCGCTTTCGAAGGCGAGCGCCATCGGCGTGATCGACCGGAATTACTCGTTCGGGTCGCCGTTCAATTCGGGCGTGGTCGCCAACGAGATCCGGGCCGCGCTCTACAATGCGGACCGGCGGCCCCCGCTGCTGAGCTTCATCTGCGGGCTCGGAGGCCGCGAGGTCATGCTGGAGGACGTCAAGAAGGCGGTCGATATGTGCTACGCGGCGGCGAAGGCCGGCAAGGCCGAGGCCAGGACGCACTGGCTCGGCGTGCGGGAATAGGAGAGGACGATGGCGGAGACGACGTTCGGCAACGCGACGCAGGTCCTCGAGCCGTTCCGCGGGATCAAGCGGGTCACCATCGAGGAATACTTCACGTCCGGCCATCGCACGTGTCAGGGCTGCGAGTCGGCGCTGGTCATGAAGCTGATGGTCAAGGCGGCCGGCCCGCGCACGATCGTGCTCGGCTCGACCGGCTGCATGTACGTCGCCAACACGACGTACTACACCACGCCGTGGGTGGTGCCGTGGATGCACACGCAGCTCGGCTCCTCGGGCTCGGCGGCGCTCGGAACCGCGGCCGGTCTCAAGGCGTTGATGAAAAAAGGCAAGATGAAGTCGGAGCCGATCAACGTGATCGCCTTCTGCGGTGACGGCGGTGGCGCCGACATGGGCGTGGGCGCCATTTCGGCGACCCTCACCCACAAGGAGTACAACTCGTTGATCCTGCTCTACGACAATGAGTCGTACGCCAACACCGACATCCAGCTGTCGGGGATGACGCCGTACGGAGCCAACACGACGTTCAGTCCGCCCGGCAAGGTGAAGCGGCTCATCCACACCCGCTGGAAGAAGAACATGGCGGGCATGATGGCGGCCGGGCATCCCGAGTGCCGCTACGTGGCCACGGTGTGCGCCTCGTACGCCGTGGAGATGATGAACAAGGTCCGGCGCGCGCTCACGATCGGCGGGCCGACCTTCATCCATTCGCTCGATCCCTGTCCGAAGGGCTGGGACTACGATCCGATGCTCTCGCACGAGCTGGGTGAGCTCGCCATCGAGACGGGCCTCTTCCCGCTGTACGAGATCGAGGATGGCGTGCTGAAGTTCTACGGCAAGACGAAAGCCATCGTCGACGGCCGGGCGCGCAAGCCCGTGCGCGAGTACCTGCTCAAGCAAGGCCGGTTCGCGCACTTCACCGAGGAAGACCTCGGCCACTTCCAGGCCAAGGTCGACGAGATGTGGGAGAAGTGGGAGATTCCGGGCGTGATCCCATTCAAGCGACTGGACGCCGCTCGGGCGGCGCTAGACGTGAAGTAACCGCGCGGCGGTCGGTGATCGCAGGGCCGCTCGCCCACGCCGGGGTCAGACGCGCTTCGCGTCTGGCCCCGTGTTGTTTTCTGCCTACCGCGCTGCGTCGTGCCCGCGCACGATGCGCCCACGCAGGAGCTCAGGACTCGCTCTCGTTGCGGAGAGGAGGACCACGATGAGGAATGTCACGCGTCTGCTCGCGTTCGTGCTCGCCGCCGGCTCTCTCGCGCTGCTGCCACCGCCGGCGGCAGCCTGGGAGCCCACCAAGCCCATCGAGTTCGTCATCCCGGCCGGCACCGGCGGCGGCGCCGATCAGATGGCCCGTCTCATCGCCGGCATCGCGGAAAAGCACAATCTCACCCCGCGGCCGATGGTGGTCGTCAACAAGTCCGGCGGGGCCGGAGCCGAAGGCTTCCTCCACGTCAAGGGCAAGAAGGGCGACGACCACACGCTGATCATCACGCTGTCCAACCTGTTCACGACACCGCTGGCGACCGGGACGCCGTTCAACTGGAAGGACTTCACCCCGGTCGCCCGGCTCGCGCTCGACCGCTTCATCCTCTGGGTCAACGCGGAGACGCCGTACAAGACGGCGAAGGAGTACCTTGCCGCCGTGAAGGGCGGCCAGTGCAAAGACCGGCAGAACGGCGTCTGTGCGATGGGCGGCACGGGCTCGAAGCAGGAGGATCAGATCATCACCGTGCTGCTCGAGCAGTCGCAGAGCCTCAAGTTCACCTACGTGCCCTTCAAGGGCGGCGGGGAAGTGTGCGTCAACCTGGTCGGCAAGCACGTCGACTCCACCGTCAACAACCCGGCCGAGTGCGTCAGCCACTGGAAGGCCGGCCGCGTGCGGCCGCTGGCGGTCTTCGACCCCGAGCCGATTCCCGACGCCGACTGGAAGGACATCCCGACCGTCAAGCAGGCCGTGGGCGCCGACATCACGTACAACATGCTGCGGGGCATCTTCGGGCCGCCCGACATGCCGAAGGCGGCGGTGGACTGGTACATCGGCTTCTTGAAGAAGGTGGCCGACACCGAGGAGTTCAAGACGTACATCAGCAAGGGCGCGCTGAAGATGGCCTTCGCGACGGGCGCCGAGTACACGAAGTGGGTCGAGGAGAACGAGCGCCTGCACCGGCAGCTGATGGAGAAAGGCGGGCTCATCAAGAAGTAGCATGCGCGCCGCCGACCTGATCACCGCGGTCGCGCTGCTGGGGCTGGGGGGCGTCGTCGTCTACGACGCCCTCCGGCTCGGTATCGGTTGGGGCGAGGAAGGACCCCGCAGCGGGTTCTTTCCGTTCTGGCTGGCGCTGCTCCTCGTGCTGTGCAGCGCGGCCGTCTTCGTGCAGGCGTGGCGGCGCCAGTCGCCGAAACCGTTCGTCCGTCGCGAGCAGCTGACACCGGTTCTCAAGGTCGTCGTTCCCGTCGCGCTCTTCGTCACCGTGACGGATCCCCCCGGCCCTCCAAACGGTCTCGGCCTCTACGTCGCGGCCATGCTCTACATCGCGACCTACATGCGCTGGGTCGGGCGCCACCGGTGGACGGCCGTGGTGGCTGTGTCCCTCGTGGTCCCGGTGGCCGCGTTCGTCGTCTTCGAGCGATGGTTCCTCGTGCCCATGCCCAAGGGACCGCTCGAGGCGTGGCTGGGGTACTGACGTCGTGGGGCTGGAGAACCTCTTCCACGGCTTTCAGATCGCGGTCACGCCCTTCAATCTCTTCGTCGCCGTGCTCGGCGTGCTGCTCGGCACCGTCATCGGCGTGCTGCCCGGCCTGGGCGGGGCGAACGGCATCGCGATCCTGCTGCCGCTCACGTTCACGATGCCTCCGACCTCCGCCATCATTCTCCTGACGTCCATCTACTGGGGGGCGCTGTTCGGCGGTGCCATCACGTCGGTGCTGTTCAACATCCCCGGCGAGCCATGGTCGGTGGCGACGACCTTCGACGGCTATCCGCTCGCCAAGCAGGGCGAGAGCGGCCAGGCGCTCACGGCCGCCTTCACGTCGTCCTTCGTGGGCGCCTTCTTCTCGATCGTGCTGATCACCTTCTTCGCGCCGGTCCTCGCGGAGGTCGCGCTCAAGTTCGGCCCCCCGGAGTTCTTCGCCATCCAGCTCCTCACGTTTTCGTCGTTCGTCGGCCTGGGTGGCGGCAATCCGCTCAAGTCGCTGTCGTCGATCCTCCTCGGCTTCATGCTTGCCTCGGTCGGGCTCGACATCGTGACGGGCCAGCTGCGCCTCACCTTCGGGTTCGTGGACCTCATGAAGGGATTCGACTTCATCGTGGCCGTGATCGGGCTCTTCGGCATCGGCGAAATACTCTTGTCGGTGGAGGAGGGGCTTCGGTTCGAGGGAACCCGGACCGGCATGAAGCCCCGGGTCGTGCTCGAAACGTGGCGACGGCTGCCTCGCTACTACCGCACCTTCGTGCGCGGCTCGATCATCGGATTCTGGATGGGTTTCAAGCCCGGCGGGGCGACGCCGGCCTCGTTCATGTCGTACGCGTTCGCGAAGCGATTCTCGAAACGCCCGGAACGCTTCGGCAAAGGCGAGCTCGAGGGCATCGTCGCGCCCGAGACGGCCGCGCATGCCGCCGGGGTGGCGGCCATACTGCCGATGATCACGCTCGGCATCCCCGGTTCTCCCACGGCGGCCGTGATGCTGGGTGGTCTGATCATCTGGGGACTCCAGCCGGGGCCGATGCTCTTCGTCGACAATGCCGACTTCGTGTGGGGGCTCATCGCGAGCATGTACACCGGCAACGTCATCGGCGTCGTGATGGTGCTCACGCTGGTGCCGCTGTTCGCCGCGATTCTACGGATCCCCTTTGCGATTCTCACGCCCCTCATCGTCGTCGTGTGCGCCATCGGATCGTACGCGGTGCACAACAGCATGATCGACATCTGGTACATGCTGATCTTCGGCATCATCGGCTACATCTTCAAGAAGCTCGACTATCCGCTGGCCCCGCTCGTCCTGGCGCTGGTGCTCGGCGACATCTCGGAGAATGCGCTGCGGCAGAGCCTCATCATCTCCCAGGGCTCGCTCGCGATCTTCGTCACCCGCCCGA
Organism: Candidatus Methylomirabilota bacterium; assembly: GCA_036556545.1. GTDB lineage: Bacteria > Methylomirabilota > Methylomirabilia > Rokubacteriales > CSP1-6 > AR12. Next base: position 75,684 of record DATBJF010000045.1, on the reverse strand, counting down.
TCGCGGCCGTGATCACCGCCGCTGCGCTATTCTTCCTGCTGATGCCGCTGGTGACGCCCTGGTGGCGGCGCCTCCGAGGCGCCCCCGTCGCGCAGCCGTCCGCGCGGGCCGATCTGTAGCGGCGTCAATGCGCGGGTCGGAGGATCTCTGATGACGCAGGAACCGCGGCGGCGCCTCGGGAGCGACGAGTCGATGGACATCGCGCCCATCAAGTCCACACGCATCTACCAGGAGATCGTGCGCCAGGTGAAGAGCATGATCGCCGAGGGCCGGCTCAAGAGCGGCGATCAGCTGCCGCCGGAGCGCGACCTCGCCGAGAAGTTCGTGGTGAGCCGCACGTCCGTCCGGGAGGCGCTGCGGGCGCTGGAAAGCCTGGGGCTCGTCGAGATCCGCCCGGGTGAGGGGACGTTCGTCCGCGAGGTGTCCGTGGAGTCGCTGATCGAGCCGCTGGCGCTGGTGATGCTCTCGCAGCGCGAGGCGCTCGGCGAGCTGTTCGAGGCGCGGCGCCTCCTCGAGCCGGCGCTGGCGGCGCTGGCAGCCCGGCGGGCGACCCCCGAGGACGTGCACGAGATGGAGCGGATCCTCGAAGCCCAGGCCAAGGAGGTCGCGGCCGGCCGCACGGGCCTCGAGCAGGACGCGGAGTTCCACGCTGCCATCGGCGCCGCCGCTCACAACCGCGCCATCACGCGGATTGCCCACGCCGTGATGGACCTGCTCCGCCAGAGTCGCGAGGAATCGCTCAACACGCCGGGACGACCGGACCGGTCGCACAACGACCACCGCCGCCTGCTCGCCGCCATCCGGAGCCGCGACGAGGCCGCCGCGCGCCAGGCGATGATCGAGCACCTTCAGGCGGTCGAGGCGCTGGTCCTCGGGACCGACGAGACGGCGGCCGCGGCCCGCCGCCGTGGCAGCGTCGCGCCTTGACGCCCCCTGTGCCCGTCGGTACACTGCGTTGACCATGACCGGGATGTCGCGGATTCCGTCGCTCGGGCTAATTCTGGGCCTGCTGCTGCCGGGCCTGCCCGGAGCGTCCGCGACCTAAGACACGCGGAACGCCACGGGCGGGAGCAGCCCGTGGCGATCGAAGCGGATCAGGGGCCACGGGTGGAGCGACCCGTGGCCCTTTCGCGTTCCTGGAGGCTCTAGCGTTGTCGGTGCAATTGACAGTCGTGCTGGATATCCAATAGACTTGAAAGACTTTTTTGGCCATTCAGCGCGGAGACCGGGGCCCATGACGAAATACGTCTACTCCTTCGGGAGCGGCAAGGCTGAAGGCTCGTCCGTCATGCGCAACCTCCTCGGCGGCAAGGGTTGCGAGCTCGCCGAGATGACCAACCTCGGCATCCCGGTGCCCCCCGGATTCACGATCACGACGCAGGCCTGGGCCGCTTACAACCGGAGCGGACGAACCTTTCCAGCCGGTTTGCTCGACCAGGTCACGGGCGCCCTCGAGAAGCTCGAGCACGACGCGGGCCTCCGGTTCGGCGATCCGCAGCGTCCCCTGCTGGTATCCGTCCGGTCGGGCGCACGCGTCTCGATGCCCGGCATGATGGAGACCGTCCTCAACCTCGGCCTGAACGACGCGACCGTGGAAGGGCTGGCCGCGTGGACGCGCAACGAGCGATTCGCCTGGGACTGCTACCGGCGGTTCATCACGATGTTCGGCGACGTGGTGCTCGGGATCCGGCGCGAGGCGTTCGATGAGCATCTGGCCGCGCTGAAGACGCGCCTCGGCGCCACGAACGATCCCGACGTCCCGGCCGCCGAGCTCCGCAAGCTGACCCAGACGTACAAGGACGTGGTCGCCTCGCGCGCCAATGCGCCGTTCCCCCAGGATCCGAGGCAGCAGCTCGAGCTGGCCATCCGTGCCGTCTTCGACTCCTGGTTCGGCAAGAAGGCCATCGAGTACCGCCGCATCAACAACATTCCGGGCGACTGGGGGACGGCCGTCACCGTCATGTCGATGGTGTTCGGCAACCTCGGTGAAACGTCGGGCACCGGCGTCGGCTTCACGCGCGATCCGCGCACGGGCGAGCGCCGCTTCTACGCCGAGTTCCTCGCCAACGCCCAGGGCGAGGACGTGGTCGCCGGCATCCGGACCCCGGAGCACATCGACGACCTCCAGCGGCGGATGCCGGAGATCTACGACGAGCTGCTCGCCATCGCCGGCCGGCTCGAGCGGCACTACAAGGACATGCAGGACATCGAGTTCACCATCCAGGAGGGCAAGCTCTACCTCCTGCAGACACGCGCCGGCAAGCGCTCGGCGTCGGCGGCCGTGAAGGTGGCGGTGGACCTCGTGCACGAGGCCGTGATCGACCAGCACACGGCCCTGCTGCGCGTGAACCCGCGCGATCTTGCCCGCCTGTTCGTTCCGCTGCTCGATCCGGGCGACAAGCAGGCGGCCGTCAAGGCCGGGCGACTGCTGGCGCGCGGGCTGGCGGCGGCGCCGGGGGGCGCGGTGGGCCAGGTCGTGTTCGACGCCGACCGGGCCGTGGAGCTGGCGAAGAACGGCCAGCGCGTGATCCTGGTCCGGCCCGAGACGTCGCCGGAGGACGTGGCGGGGATGTACGCCTCGGAGGGTATCGTCACCGCGCGCGGTGGCCGCACCTCTCACGCGGCCGTGGTCGCCGTCGGCATGGGCAAGCCGTGCATCGTCGGCGCCAGCGACATCGTCGTCCACGAGGAGCGGCGCGTGTTCGAGGCCGGGGGCCGCATCGTGCGCGAGGGCGACGTGATCGCGATCGACGGCGAGACGGGGGAGGTCATCCTCGACGCCGTCAAGCGCACGGAGCCGCAGGTCAGCGGCGCCGCGCAGGAGTTCCTGGCGTGGGCCGACCGCTACCGCACGCTCGGCGTGCGGGCCAACGCCGACACGCCGGAGGACGCCGCCCGCGCAAGACAGTTCGGCGCCGAGGGCATCGGCCTCGTCCGCACGGAGCACATGTTCTTCGCGAGCGATCGCATCCCGATCGTGCGCGAGATGATCATGGCCCCCGATACCGTGTCGCGTCGCGCCGCCGTGCAGAAGCTGTTGCCGTTCCAGCGCGAGGACTTCATCGGCATCTTCCGGGCGATGGACGGGCTGCCGGTGACCATCCGGCTGCTCGACCCGCCGCTGCACGAGTTCCTCGCCAATCCCAAGGAGTACCGGGAGATGCTCGAGGAGCGTGCCCGCCTGGAGGCGCTGAACATCAATCCGGCCCGCAAGACGGCGCTGGACGAGAAGCTGGCGAAGATCGACGCCCTGCGCGAGGCGAACCCGATGCTCGGGCACCGTGGCTGCCGCCTCGGCATCACCTCGCCGGAGATCTACGCCATGCAGGTGCGCGCCATCATGGAAGCGGCGTGCACCGTGGCCGAGCAGGGCGTCGAGGTCGAGCCGGAGATCATGATCCCGCTCACGGGCACCGTCGGCGAGATGAAGCTCACGTACGAGAACACGAAGAAGGTGGCCGACGCCGTCCTGGTCGAGATGGGCGGCCCCTGCACGTACACGGTCGGCACCATGATCGAGGTGCCGCGGGCGGCGCTGATCGCCGACAAGATCGCGCAGGACGCGGAGTTCTTCTCGTTCGGCACCAACGACCTCACCCAGCTGACGTTCGGCTACAGCCGTGACGACGTCGCCAAGTTCCTGCCCGAGTACCTCCAGAAGGGACTGCTCCCGCACGATCCCTTCTCCGTGCTCGACCAGGAAGGGGTGGGCGAGCTGGTGCGGATCGGCATCGAGCGCGGGCGCCGGACGCGGCCGGATCTCAAGATCGGCATCTGCGGCGAGCACGGGGGGGAGCCGTCATCGGTCGAGTTCTGTCACAAGGTGGGCATGACCTACGTGTCGTGCTCGCCGTTCATGATCCCCATCGCGCGGCTCAGCGCGGCGCAAGCGCGGATCCGCGCCCGCGAGGCATCCGCCGAAGGCGCTCCGAATGCGTAGGTTCATGATGGTCGGATTGCAGTAGGGGGGACGACGTGAGACTGCCAGGTGCGCGAATCGTGCTCGAGTGCTTGAAACGTGAAGGGGTCGACATCGTCTTCGGCCTTCCCGGCGGCGCCGTGCTGCCGATCTATGACGCCCTCTACGACTTCGAAGGGCTGCGCCACGTCCTGGTACGGCAGGAAGCCGCGGCCGGACACGCCGCCGAGGGCTACGCGCGCGCGACGGGGAAGGTCGGCGTCTGCCTCGTCACCTCCGGGCCGGCCTGCACCAATCTCGTCACCGCGCTGCAGGACGCCATGATGGATTCCATTCCGATCGTGGCGTTCACGGGGCAGGTTCCGACGCACCTGATCGGCAACGACGCTTTCCAGGAAGCCGACAATGTCGGCATCACGCGGTCGTGCACCAAGCACAACTTCCTCGTGAAGGACGGCAAGGATTTGGGCCCGATCATCCGCGAGGCCTTCCACATCGCCTCGACGGGCCGGCCGGGTCCGGTGCACGTGGACCTGCCGAAGGACATCCTGGTCAAGGAAGCGGAGCTGATCTGGCCGGAGCGCGTCGTCATGCGCTCGTACAACCCGAACTACGACGGCCATCCGGGGCAGATCAAGCGCGCGGCCAAGGCGATGCTCCGGGCGAAGCGGCCGGTCCTCTACGTCGGCGGCGGCGTCATCTCCGCCGACGCGCACGCCGAGCTCCGCGAGCTGGCCGAGCTGACGCAGATCCCCGTGACCACGACCCTGATGGGCCTCGGCGCGTTTCCGTCCGAGCACCCGTTGAGCCTCGAGATGCTCGGCATGCACGGCACCTACTACGCCAACTTCGCCGTGCATCACTCCGACGTGCTCGTCGCGGTGGGCGCGCGGTTCGACGACCGCGTGACCGGCAAGGTCGACGCCTTCGCCCCGAACGCGGAGATCATCCACATCGACATCGATCCGTCCTCGATCTCCAAGAACATCAAGGTCGACGTGCCGATCGTGGGCGACTGCCGTCGCGTGCTCACCCGGCTCATCGCGGCCGTGAAGGAAGAGCTCGGCGACGACGCGGCCGCCCCTCGCGAGGCCCGCGGCGCGTGGCACGCGCAGATCGCCGACTGGCGGGCCAGGCAGCCGCTCCGCTACGAGTGGAGCGACGAGGTGGTCAAGCCGCAGTACGTCGTCGAGGAGATCTCGCGCCAGACGCGCGGCGAGGCGCTCGTGGTGACGGGCGTCGGCCAGCATCAGATGTGGGCCGCGCAGTACTACAAGTTCAAGCACCCGCGCGCGTGGTTCACCTCGGGCGGGCTGGGAACGATGGGCTACGGGCTGCCGACGGCCATGGGCGTCCAGGCCGCCCATCCCGGCCGTCTCGTCGTCAACATCGACGGCGACGGCTCCTTCGCGATGAACAGCCAGGAGCTGGCCACGTGCTTCACCGAGAAGCTGCCGGTGAAGACGGTGATCATCAACAACAGCGGCCACGGGATGGTCCGGCAGTGGCAGCGGATCATCTACAAGGAGCGCTACTGCGCCATCGACCTGCCCGGCATCCCGGACTGGGTGAAGCTGGCGGAAGCTTACGGGTGCATGGGCCTGCGCGTCACCAGGCCGAGCGAGGTGCCGGGCGCGGTGGAGAAGATGCTCGCCACGCCGGCCCCGGTGATCCTCGACGTCTGCGTCGACAAGGACGAGTGCGTCTTCCCGATGGTCCCCGCCGGCGGCGCCAACACCGACATGATCCTCGCGCCGCCGACGCGCGAGGTCCGCGACCGGGCCGAGAAGTCGCAGACGGGCTTCTGATGACGAGCAACGGCAGCGAGCCCCGCAAGCACACCATCTCGGTGCTGGTGGAGAACAAGTTCGGCGTGCTCTCCCGGGTGGCGGGCCTGTTCTCCGCCCGCGGCTACAACATCGAGAGCCTGTCGGTGGGCGAGACGCTGGACCCGAGCGTCTCGCGCATGACCCTGGTCGTCTCCGGGGACGAGTTCGTGATCGAGCAGGTGATGAAGCAGCTCCACAAGCTCATCGACGTGATCAAGGTGAGCGATCTCACCGACGAGAGCCACGTCGAGCGCGAGCTCGTGCTCATCCGCGTCAACGCGGAGCCGCAGCACCGCGCCGAGATCATGCGCACGGCGGATATCTTCCGTGCCAAGGTAGTGGACGTGACGCCGCTGTCGTTCGTGCTCGAGGCGACGGGCGACGAGGGCAAGCTGGAGGCCCTGCTGGAGCTGCTGCGTCCCATGGGCATCCAGGAAATCGTGCGCACGGGGAAGGTCGCCATCTCGCGCGGCCCCAAGACGCGCATGCGCAAGACCGAGACCCCCAAGCCCCGCCCGCGCGTCGCCGACGATCCACGCGTGGTCGGCTTCGCGGACTGATCCGCAACCGAGGAAAGGAAGCGCAGACGATGCCGGCGAAGATCTACTACGACCAGGACGCCGATCTCAGCCTGCTCAAGAACAAGAGCATCGCGATCATCGGCTATGGCAGCCAGGGCCACGCCCACGCCCTCAACCTGAAGGACTCCGGCCAGAACGTGGTGGTCGGCCTCTACAAGGGCAGCAAGTCCTGGGCGCGCGCCGAGAAGGACGGGCTGCGCGTCACCACGGTGGCCGAGGCCGCCAAGATGAGCGACGTGGTCATGATCCTGCTCCCCGACCAGAGCCAGCGGCAGGTGTTCGAGGAGTCGATCAAGGGCGCGCTCGGCAAGGGCAAGATGCTGATGTTCGCCCACGGCTTCAACATCCACTTCAACCAGGTGGTGCCGCCGCCGGACGTCGACGTGACGATGATCGCGCCGAAGGCGCCCGGCCACGTCATGCGCGACTTGTTCACGCAGGGCCCGGGCGTGCCGGCCCTCGTCGCCGTCTACCAGGACGTTTCCGGCAAGGCCCGTGACCTCGCGCTGGCCTACGGCCGCGGCGTCGGCTGCACCCGTGCTGGCGTCATCGAGACGACCTTCAAGGAGGAGACGGAGACCGACCTCTTCGGCGAGCAGACGACGCTGTGCGGCGGCGTCTCGCACCTGATCAAGGCCGCCTTCGAGACGCTGGTGGAGGCGGGTTACCAGCCCGAAGTCGCGTACTTCGAGTGCATGCACGAGATGAAGCTGATCGTCGACCTCTTCTACCAGGGCGGGCTCGCCTACATGCGCTACTCGGTGTCCGACACCGCCGAGTACGGCGACTACACGCGCGGGCCCCGCGTGGTGAGCGAGGACACCAAGCGCGAGATGAAGAAGATCCTCGGCGAGATCCAGTCCGGCCAGTTCGCACGCGAGTGGGTGCTCGAGAACCAGGCCAATCGGGCGGGCTTTCTGGCCATGCGGCGGCGCGACGCCGATCACCAGATCGAGGAGGTCGGCAAGCGGCTGCGGTCGATGATGTCCTGGATCAAGCCGCCGAGGGAGTGATGGCGCGCATTCCGATCGCCAGAGAAGGCTGGCCCTTCGTGCTCGGCCCCGCCGTGGCCGCCCTGGGCCTCACGCTGCTCGGCCACCGGCGGCTGGCCACGCCGTTCTGGGCGGCCTCGGCCGCGTCGCTCGGCTTCTTCCGCGATCCCGAGCGCGCCGTCCCCGCCGTCAGCCACGGTGTGCTGGCGCCGGCCGACGGCCGTGTCACCGGCGTGGACGACGCCGTCGACGCGTTCGTCGGGCCGTCGCGGCGGGTGTCGATCTTCCTGTCGCCGCTCGACGTGCACGTCAACCGCGCGCCGATCGCCGGGCTCGTGACCGACACCGTCTACACGCCCGGGCGCTTCGTGGCGGCGTACGACCCGACGGCGGGTGAGGTGAACGAGCGCTGCGCGGTACGCATCCAGGGCGATCAGGCACGCGTCACCGTGGTGCAGGTGGCCGGCGTCGTCGCCCGGCGCATCGTCTGTCGCGTCGGCGCCGGGGACAAGCTCGAGGCCGGACAGCGCTTCGGGATGATCCGCTTCGGCTCGCGCACGGACTGCTACATGCCCAAGGGGACGGACGTCCGCGTGAAGGTGGGTGATCGCGTCACCGGCGGCGTCACCGTGATCGGGCTGCTGCCGTGATCCCGCGGCGTCACGCCAAGCGGCCGCGGCGCCGGCCGTGGCAGGAGCTGCGCGAGCGGCGGCGGACGGGCATCTACCTGCTGCCGAGCCTGCTCACCACCGGCAACCTGTTCTGCGGCTTCTTCGCGCTGCTGCTCACCGTCGACGCCCGCTGGGCGGAGGCCGCCGTCGCCATCTTCGTGGCGATGATCATGGACGCGCTCGACGGTCGCGTGGCGCGGCTCATGAAGGCCACCAGCCAGTTCGGCGTCGAGTACGACTCGCTGGCCGACGTGGTGTCGTTCGGGGTGGCGCCGGCCTTCCTGCTGTACGCGTTCGCCCTGCGCGACCTGGGCCGCCCGGCCTGGTTCGCCGCCTTCCTGTTCGTGATCTGCGGCGCCCTCCGGCTCGCGCGCTTCAACGTCTTCACCGGCACCACGGACAAGCGGTTCTTCGTCGGACTGCCGATCCCGGCGGCGGCGGCCGTGGTCTGCGGCACCGTGATCTTCCTCCACGAGGAAGAGCTGACGCGCTGGATGCGTGGCGCCATCGCGGTCATGACCTACCTCGTCGCGCTCCTGATGGTCTCGACGTTCCGGTACTGGAGCTTCAAGGAGGTCGACTTCGCGCGGCGGCGGCCCGTGCAGACGCTGCTGATCGTCGTCCTGGCCGTGATGATCGTGGCCACCAGGCACGAGGTCTTCCTCTTCCTCGTCTTCATGGGCTACGCGTTGTCGGGGCCCATATGGCGCGTCGTCGGGGGGCGAACGCCGGCCGTCGGCGGCGCGCCCGAGGTGGCGGGCCGGGAGCATTCATGACGACTCATACGATCGCGGTGCTGCCCGGCGACGGCATCGGGCAAGAGGTGACCCCGGAGGCGGTCCGCGTCCTGCAGGCGGTGGGGCGGCGCGCGAAGGTCTCGTTCCAGTTCGAGCAGGCGCTGTGCGGCGGCTCGGCCATCGACGCCACGGGCTCGCCGTTGCCCGACGCCTCGCTCGCGCTGTGCCGGCGCGCCGACGCCATCCTGTTCGGCTCGGTCGGCGGGCCGAAGTGGGACACGCTGCCGCAGGAGCAGCGTCCGGAGCGTGGCCTGCTGCGGCTGCGCAAGGAGCTCGACCTCTTCGCGAACCTGCGCCCCGCCACGTGCTTTCCGATGCTCGTGGACGCCTCGCCGCTGAAGCGCTCCGTCGTCGAGGGCACCGACATCATGGTCATCCGCGAGCTGACGGGCGGCCTGTACTTCGGCGAGCCGCGCGGCCGCGAGCGGCTGCCGGACGGCGGCGAGCGCGGCGTGAACACCATGGTCTACACGACGGCGGAGATCGAGCGCGTGGCGCGCGTCGGGTTCGAGGTGGCGCGCAAGCGGCGCAAGCGCCTGGCCTCGGTCGACAAGGCCAACGTCCTCGCCGTGTCGCAGCTGTGGCGGGAGACCGTCAGCCGTGTGGCCACGGACTATCCGGACGTCGCGCTCGAGCACGTCCTGGTGGACAACTGCTCGATGGCGCTCGTCCACAAGCCCACGCACTTCGACACCATCGTCACCGAGAACACCTTCGGCGACATCCTCTCCGACGAGGCGGCGATTCTCGCCGGCTCCATGGGCATGCTGCCGTCGGCGTCGCTCGGCCCGGTGGGCGCGGGCGGCCGGCCGTTCGGCCTCTACGAGCCCGTGCACGGCACCGCACCCGACATCGCGGGCAAGGGCATCGCCAATCCGCTGGCCGCCATTTTGTCGGCCGCGCTCTTGCTGCGGTACTCTTTGAACATGGGCGAGGTCGCGGGCTGGATCGAAGCGGCCGTCCTGCGCGTTCTCGAAGCAGGGCACCGCACGGCCGACATCGCGGCGCCGGGCGGGAAGAAGCTCGGCACGCGCGAGATGGGCGATCACGTGGTGAAGGAGCTGGAGGCGGCCTGATGGCGTCGGGAATCACGATGGCGGTGGTCGGGGCCACGGGGGCGGCGGGGTCGACGACCCTGCGTCTCCTCGAGGAGCGCAAGTTCCCCATCCGCGAGCTGCGCGTGTTCGCCTCCGAGCGCTCCATCGGCAAGCCGGTCCCGTTCGGCGGCGACACGCTGAAGATCCAGCGGATCGAGGCCGCCGCCTTCAAGGGCGTCGACATCGCCATCTGCGCCGCCGGCACCGCCCAGTCGAAGGAGCTCTCACCGATGATCGCGCGCGCGGGCGCGGTGGTGGTCGACAAGTCCAACGCGTTCCGCATGGACCCGACCGTCCCGCTGATCGTGCCGGAGATCAACGCCCACGCCGTGAAGGGCCACCGCGGAATCGTGGCCTCGCCCAACTGCACGACCATCGTCACCGTCATGCCGCTCAAGCCCCTTCACGATGCGGCGCGTCTGCGGCGAGTGGTGGCGACCTCGTACCAGTCCGTCTCCGGCGCCGGCGTCAACGGCATCGAGGATCTCCGGCAGCAAACACTGGCCTGGGCGCGCGGCGAGGCCATGGTGCCGCAGCACTTCGCGCATCGCATCGCGTTCAACCTCATTCCTGCCATCGACGCCTTCCGCCCCGACGGTTACACGGGCGAGGAGATGAAGCTCGTCAACGAGACGCGCAAGATCCTCGAGGCGCCCGACCTCCTCATCGCGCCGACGACGGTGCGGGTGCCCGTCTTCACGTGCCACTCCGTGGCCGTCAACGCCGAGACCGAGGAGAAGGTGACGGCGGCTCGGGCTCGCGAGCTCTTCGCCCGCTTCCCCGGGCTGAAGGTGTGCGACGAGCCGTCGGAGCAGCGGTATCCGATGCCGGTGGCCGTCGAGGGCCAGGACGACTGCTGGGTCGGCCGCGTGCGCGAGGATCTCTCGCACCCCCGCGGCCTGAACTTCTGGGTGGTCGGAGACCAGCTGCGCAAGGGAGCGGCGACCAACGCCGTGCAGATCGCCGAGTTGCTGCTCGACTCGTAGGGCCGTCCGGCCCGAGAGGAGTCGGCCATGTCGCTCCGGCGCTCGTATCACCGGCACTTCGGCTACCACGGACGGTTTCACCTCGCGGTCATCTTCACGATCTTCGTCGTGGCGTACGTGGTGGTGCCGCGCGTGGCGCGCCTCGTCGAGTCGATCTCCGGCTACAACCCCGTCGTCTACGAGCCGAAGGATCTCGACCGCCAGCGCTGGCTCCAGGAGTCCGGCCCGCCCGTCATCGGCGGGCTCGACTGGGACACGGTGGTCGGCATCGCCCTGTTCCTCCTCGTGGCCGTGGTGTGGCTGACGTTCGTGCCCACGCGCGCCTCACGCCGCGCGCCGCCGCGATAGACGGCGGCCGCGTCTTCCGGCTGGTGCTGTCGTACGATGGCACCGACTTCCACGGCTGGCAGGTGCAGCCCGACGCGCCCACCGTCCAGGGCGCGCTCCTCGACGCCGCCCGGCGCTTTCTGGGGCCGGACGCGCGCGTGATCGGCGCCAGCCGCACCGACGCCGGGGTCCACGCGCTCCGGCAGACGGCGTCGCTCTCCATCATGGCGTCGCTCGACGCCGCCGCCGTCCACGGCGCGCTGAACGCGGCTCTTCCGCCATCCATCCGCGTGCTGAGCGTCGCCGAGGCCGCCGCCGGATTCGACGCGCGACGCGCGGCGCTCGGAAAGCGCTACGCGTACCTCGTCGACAACGGCGCCGTGCCGGCGCCGCTGTGGCGACGCGTGGCGTGGCACGTCGCCGCGCCGCTCGACGTCGACGCCATGCGGCGCGCGCTGGCGCCCTTGCGTGGCCGGCACGACTTCAGCGCGTTCTGTGCCGCCGCCGGCGCTGCCGCGCCGCCCGTGTGCACGGTGCACGCGCTGCACGTCGTGCGCCGCCGCGAGCGCGTGGCCGTGCTCGTCTCCGCCGACCGTTTCCTGCACCACATGGTGCGGACCATCGTCGGCAGCGCCATCGAGGTCGGTCGGGGCGCGCGGCGAGACGACTGGCTCGGCGAGGTGCTGGCGTCGCGCGAGCGGGCGCGGGCGGGGCCGACGGCGCCGGCGCAGGGGCTCGTGCTGGTCCGCGTGCGCTACCCGGGCTAGAATACGCGCCGGAGTCCGATGCGCACGTATTTCTCCGTCCGAGGTGGCCGTACCAGCGAGGTGGCGGCGGAGGTCGTCCGCGAGCAGCCGCTGACCATCTACGTCAACGGCGAGAAGTTCCTCACGGTGCTCTGCTCACCGATGATGCTCGACGAGCTGGTCCTTGGATATCTATGGATGGAGAAGGTGATCGCGGGCAGGGCGGACGTGGTCCGCCTCGACGTCTCCGCCGTCGACGGGCGCGCGGAGGTGACGCTGGCGGCGCCGGTGACCTTGCCCACCGAGCGCATCCTCACGTCGGGCTGTGGCGGCGGCATCACCTTCCGCATCGACCACCGGCTGTTTCCGCGCCTGCGGTCGGCGCTCGTCGTGCGGCCGGCGCAGCTCGCGCAAGGCATGAAGGAGCTGTTCCAGGCGGCCGCGTACTATCAGAAGTCGCGTGGCATCCACGGCGCTGCTCTCTACGACGGCGAGCGGCTGCTCGCGGTGGCCGAGGACGTCGGGCGCCACAACGCCGTCGACAAGGTGAAGGGCCGCGCGCTGCTGGAGGGGATCGAGACGCGTGACCGGATCTTGTTGTCGACGGGACGGATCTCCTCCGAGATGCTGCTGAAGGCCGCGCGCATGGGCGTTCCCCTGGTGGCCTCGCGCACGTCGCCCACGGAAATGGCGGTCGCGCTCGCCGAGCAGCTCAACATCACCGTGTGCGGCTACGTCCGGACCGACGCGCTGAACCTCTACGCGGGCACGGCGCTGGCGCTCGACTCGGAGCTCGCACCGCCTTGACCGAGGAGCAGCCTGTCGAGTCCGCCGCCGAGCGCGCTTTCAAGCGCCGCTTCGGTGGCAAGGAGAAGGGCCGCAACAAGCGCGACGACTACGCGCTCGACCTGTTCCGCGAAGCATTGGCATACCTCGACGACACCTCACGGGTGAACGGGATCCTGCGTGAGCTCGGGAAGCTCTACAACCCCGTGACCGACGCGCCGATCGTCAGCCTGGACGTCCGGCGGCAGGTGATCGAGCGACTGGAGCGCGGCGACGAGGCGGGTGCCCGCGCGCTCCTTGACGAGTGTTGCCGCCTGTATGCTCCTGTCGACAACGCGGATGGCGGCGCGACGTGGAAAGTTTCACAAGATTGAGCGGTTTGGCCCAGGGTGCAACCTTGACATCGTGGTCTGACCACCTTAGGATTCCCGTCAGTTTCGATGCCCACCTGTGAGCCCTCCGGGGCGAGGGAGGTAGGCTGATGAGCTTCACCGAGTCACTTCAGCGGGATCGCCACATCGTCGTATCGGTCGATACGTCCCGCGGCACCGTGCGCGTGAAGGGCGCCGCCGAGGCGTGCACGGATCTGTCCTGCTCCGAGAGCACGCTGGTGGTGAGCGACGAGGGCGTCGGCGCCGATCTCACCGCGCTGAACGCCGGCGATATCGTGCGGCTCGAAGGGCCGGGCGGCCGGCCCGAGCGCATCGTGGTCGTCCGTCGCGTGTGGGACGAGCTCTCGAGCCCGGAGTGGTGAACACGACTCCATCACGGGTCTTGCCTGATCACGGCACAGTCCGCCGGCAAGGAGGAACGCCATGAGCCTGTCACGTCGTGACTTCCTGAAGTACGGGGGAGCCACTGCGACCGGCGTCGCGCTCGGCACGGAGGTGGATCTCGCTCCCGTCGAGGCGGCCGCGGTCTCCCTGAGAATCAAGGAAGCGAAAGCCTTCGCGGGCGTGTGCCCGTACTGCGCGGTGGGCTGCGGACAGCTGATCTACGCGAAGGACGACAAGATCATCGACATCGAGGGCAATCCCGATACGCCGCATACGCTCGGGCGCCTGTGCCCGAAGGGCGCGGCCACGATCCAGCTCTCCAACAACCCGCTCCGCCCGACCAAGGCGCTCTACCGCGCGGCCGGCTCGGAGAAATGGGAGGAGAAGCCGATCGCCTGGATGTACGAGGAGATCGCCAAGCGCTACTACGATACGCGCGAGAAGCACTTCATCGAGCGCGAGAAGAACAAGGACGGCAACACGGTGCTGGTGAACCGCCTGGACGCCATCGCGTCGCTCGGCTCGGCCTGCATCGACAACGAGGAGTGCTACCTCCTGTCGAAGCTGAACCGCACCCTGGGCATCGTCTACCACGAGCATCAGGCCAGGGTCTGACACAGCGCCACGGTCCCAGCTTTGGGGACCACGTTCGGTCGCGGGGCGATGACGACGAACCTGATCGACATCCAGAACTCGGATGTCATCATGATCACCTCGAACATGGCCGAGAATCACCCCGTCGGCTTCCAGTGGGTGATGAAGGCCAAGGAGCGCGGCGCCAAGGTCATCCACGTCGATCCGCGCTACACGCGGACGAGCTCGGCGGCCGACATCCACCTGCCGCTGCGCTCCGGCACCAACATCGCGTTCTTCGGCGGCCTCATGCGAGACGCGATGGAGAACAACCGCTACTTCAAGGATTACGTCGTTCACTACACCAACGCGTCGTTCCTCATCGACCCGGGGTTCAAGACGGCCACGGACCTCGCGGGCCTCTTCACCGGGTACGACGAGGCGAAGCGCTCGTACGACCGCTCGAGCTGGAAGTACCAGCTCGACGGAGAAGGCAACCCCAAGCGGGACCTGACGCTGAAGGACCCGAACACCGTCTTCCAGCTCCTGCGGCGGCACTATTCCCGCTACACCCCGCAGATGGTCGAGAGGGTCTGCGGCATCCCCGCCGCGAAGTTCGAGGAGGTCGCGAAGCTGTTCAACGGCACCTCGGGCCCCGAGAAGACCGGCACCATCACCTACGCGCTCAACCTGACCCAGCACACCAACGGCGTGGAGAACATCCGCGCGCTCTGCATGCTGCAGCTGCTCCTGGGCAACATCGGCCGGCCGGGTGGCGGTATCGTCGCCCTTCGCGGTCACGCCAACGTGCAGGGCGCCACGGATCTCGAGCTGCTCTATCACGAGCTGCCAGGCTACCTGCCGATGCCGCTTCGCGATGCGCATCCGGACCTCAAGACGTACCTCGAGAAGGAGACGCCCAAGGGCGGATTCTGGATCAACCGCCCGAAGTTCATGGTGAGCCTGCTCAAGGCCTTCTACGGCGACGCGGCCACCGCCGGCAACGAGTACGGCTACCAGTGGCTGCCGAAGCGCGCCTCCGCCGATGCCTACAGCCACCAGCACATCTTCGCCGACATGTACGAGGGCAAGATCAAGGGCTTCCTGGCCGACGGGCAGAACCCCGCGGTGGGCGGGCCGAACGCGAAGCTCGCCCGCGCGGCCATGCAACGTCTCGACTGGCTGGTGGTGGTCGACATCTTCCTCACCGAGACGGCGGAGGTGTGGAAGGCGCCGGGCACGAATCCCAAGGACGTGAAGACCGAGGTGTTCTTCATCCCGGCCGCCCCGGCCGCGGAGAAGGACGGCACGCTCACGAACACGATGCGGCTCATCCAGTGGTACGAGAAGGCGGTGAACCCACCGGGCGACGTGCAGACCGACGCGCAGTTCTTCTGCACCCTGGCCAACAAGCTGCAGAAGATGTACGCCAACTCGAAGAAGGAGCGCGACAAGGGCTTCCTGGCCGCGAACTTCAACTACGGAGCCAAGCCGGATCATCCCGACATCCTGCAAGTCCTGAAGGAGGTCAACGGCTTCGCCACCGAGGACATCACCGACAAGGACGGCAAGGTCGTCTACAAGAAAGGACAGGCCGTCGCGAGCTTCGCGCACCTCACCGACGACGGCAAGACGGCCTCCGGCTGCTGGATCTACACGGGCGTGGTGACCGAGACGCCCGACGGACAGATCACCAACAAGGCGGCTGCGCGCAAGCCCGCCGACGCCAGCGATTACCTCGGCCACGGCTGGGGCTTCGCGTGGCCGGCGAACCGCCGCATCCTGTACAACCGCGCGGCGGCGAATCTGCAGGGCAAGCCGTGGAGCGAGAAGAAGAAGCTCATCTGGTGGGATCCGAAGGCGCCCGGGGCCAAGCCCGAGGACAAGCCCGGCAAGTGGGTGGGTCTCGACGTGCCGGACTTCAACGCGTTCCTGGCGCCGGACGCGAAGAACGGCGACAAGCCGTTCATCATGCGCGCCGACCTCGTGGGCGGGCTTTTCGGTCCGCTGAACGACGGGCCGTTCCCCGAGCACTACGAGCCGGTGGAGTCGCCGACGAACAATCTCCTGTCCCAGCAGCAGATCAACCCGGTGGCCAAGATCTGGAAGGTGCCGGATCAGAGGAACGAGCTGGCGCCGGTCGGATCGAAGGACTACCCCTACGTCATCACCACGTACCGGCTGACGGAACATCATCTGTCGGGCGTGATGTCGCGCTACCTGCCGATGCTGGCCGAGCTGCACCACTCGCACTTCGCGGAGATCAGCCACGAGCTCGCCAAGGAGCTCGGCATCCAGAACGGCGAGAAGGTCACGGTGATGAGCCCACGCGGCAAGGTGCACGTGACGGCCATGGTGACCAATCGCCTGAAGCCCTTCGTCATCGACGGCAAGACGGTCCACCAGATCGGTGTGCCGTGGCACTGGGGCTGGAACGGCGTGCCGGACCTGCCCGGCAGCCGCGGTGACATCACCAACGACCTCTCCGCGACGGTGGGCGATCCCAACGTCTACATCCAGGAGACGAAAGCCTTCGTCTGCAACGTGAAGAAGGGGGTGGTGTAGCCATGGCGCGCACGCTGGCGATGTTCACGGATACATCGCTCTGCATCGGGTGCCGGGCCTGCCAGGTCGCCTGCAAGCAGTGGAACGAGCTCGGCTCCGAGCTGCCGGACTGGACGGGCACCTATCAGAACCAGGCGCACTTCACGGACAAGACGTACCGGCTCGTGCGCTTCATCGAGGAGCCGGGCGGCAAGCCCAACGGCGACCTCGCCTGGCTGCTCATGTCCGACGTCTGCAAGCACTGCGCGGACGCCGGCTGCCTGAACGCGTGCCCGACCGGCGCCATCTACCGGACGGAGCACGGCACCGTCAACATCAACCAGGACACCTGCAACGGGTGCCGCTACTGCGTCTCGGCGTGCCCGTTCGGCGTCGTGTCGTTCAACGAGCAGACGGGGACCGCCAAGAAGTGCACCTTCTGTAACGATCGCATCCACAACGGGCTCGGGCCCGCCTGCGCCAAGGCGTGCCCCACGGAGTCCATCCAGTTCGGATTCCGCGACGAGCTCGTGGTGAAGGCGCAGAAGCGCGTGGAAGCGCTGAAGGCGATGGGCTTCAAGAACGCCCAGCTCTACGGCGCCGACTCGCGCGGATTCCTCGGCGGCCTCAACGCCTTCTTCCTGCTGCTGGCGAAGCCGGGCGTGTACGGTCTGCCGGACAACCCGAAGCTGCCGCAGAAGAACATCGTCGTCGACTCGCTGCTCTCCATCGGGTCGGCGCTGCTCGTCGGCATCGGGGCCCTGGTCGCCTTCCGCGGCCGCGGCGGGAAGGAGGGCTAGCGCATGTCGCTGCTCCAGTCGCCGCACTGGCCGTTCCTGATCGACGTCTACTTCTTCCTGGGCGGGCTGGCCGGCGGTGCGTTCGTCATCGCCACCGCGGCCACCATCCTCAATGCCCGGCGCTACCGCGATGTCGCGCGCGTCGGCTATTACCTGGCGCTCCTTGCGCTGCTGCCGTGCCCGCTCATCCTGATCGTCGACCTCGGGGTGCCGTCGCGCTTCCTCAACATGCTCATGCGCTTCAACACCGAGTCGCCGATGAGCATGGGCGCCTGGGCGCTGCTCGGGTTCTCGATCTGCGCCGGCCTGGCGGCGCTCTTCACGTTCCTCGAAGATCTCGGCCGGTCACGTGACCTGTCCGGTCCGAAGATGATCGTGGGCGTCATCGGAGGCGCGTTCGGCTTCTTCCTCGCCGCCTACCCGGGCGTGCTGCTCGGCGCGACCGCGCGACCGCTGTGGATCGAAAGTCACGCGCTCGGCGCGGTATTCCTCGCGGTGGGCGCGTCCACGGCGGCCGCCGCCATGGCGCTCGTCCTCCTCCTGATGGGCCGCCGGGCGGCGGACCAGGTCGCCAGCGTGCGGGTCATGACCGTGGTGGCCCTCGTGATCCAGATCCTCGCCCTCATCGTCTTCGTGGCCTCCGTGCAGACCTCGGGCTCGGTGGCGGCCACGACCGCGCTCAAGCTGTTGACGGCGGGGCAGTTCGCGCTGCTGTTCTGGGGCGGCGCCATCGTCATCGGCTCCGTGCTGCCGCTGCTCCTCGGTGTCGCGAGTGTACGCCGTGGCTCCTTCGGCCTCACGGCGATCACGTCCGTGCTCGTGCTCGTCGGCGGCTTTCTGGTGAAGTACGTCATCATGGCCGCGGGCCAGGTCTGATCGCTCTCGGCTGTCCGCGTCGCAAGGGGCCCCGCGGGGCCCCTTGCTGTTTCGAGCGATGACGACGCTCGATCTCCGCAACGCATGGCGCGAGCTCCTCGAGCGCCGCCGCGCCTTCGCCGTCAGCCTGACGCCGTACGGCGACATCCTCGAGCGATGGGCGACCGCCGCCATCCCGAAGGCGGACGCCTGGTCGGCCGAGCGCTGTCGCGAGACATGGGCGCGGGGCCTGCCGCTCGCGGCCGAGAGCGCGCCGCCGTTCGAGGCCGACGATGTCGAGGACTTGCTCGGCGGCGTCATGGAGCAGCTGGCGGCGCTCGACCCGGCACGCGCGGGCTCGCTGCAGCGCCTGGCGACCGCCTGGGACGCCCGCGCCGTCTCGCCGGCGTCGCTGCTGCCCTCGCGGACGGGCATTGGCGACGGTGCCGCGGAGGCGGCCAGCGGACTCGACGCCGACGCCGTCGCCGTGCTCGCATGCGCCGCGCTCCGGCCGGCGCTCGAAGGCTGGCTGTCGAGCGCCCGCGCCCACCTCGAGGACACGGAGTGGGGGAGGGGCGTCTGTCCGTTCTGCGGCGCTCCGCCTGGATTCATCGACGTCGTCGAGGGCGGCCATCGCCGTCTGGCCTGCCATTTCTGCGGCGGCGCGTGGGGCTTCGCCAAGCTTCGCTGCCCGCTCTGCGGCGTGGAGGGCACCGAGCCGCTGTACCGTCTGAAGGCGGAGGGCGCCGACGAAGGATACGTGGTGTCCGGGTGTCGGCGTTGCCACGCCTATCTCAAGGAGCTCGACCGCCGCGAACGCTGGAACGGCGGACCGGCCTTGCTCGAGGACTGGTCCACGCCGCATCTGGACGTCGTTGCGCGGCGCGAAGGATACCGCAAGCCCGTACCCGCACTGCTCGACCTGCTCGTCCCCCGCTGATCCCGCTCAGCCCATCGGGATTGTGGTAAACTCCCGGTGCATTTGACTTTTTGGATATGTACACGTATCTCCTGAACGCCGCGATCGTCGCGTATGCCTGCGCCACCGGGCTCAGCTTCGCGTACCTCGTGCAGCGCCACGAGGTCGTCCATCGCTTTTCGTCACTGGCCACGGCCACGGGGTGGGCCGCGCACACGCTCGCGCTGGTCGTCGCCGCCGCTGCGACGGGACGGCCGCCGCTCGCCACGCTGTCCGAGGCCGTTTCCGTCGCGATCTGGGTGGTGGTGCTGCTCGCGATGATCGTGGAGCGGCGGTCCGGACTGAAGCTGCTCGGCGCCTTCGTCATGCCGGTCGTCCTGGTCTTCGGGCTCAAGGCGACGGTTGGTCGCCCGCCGACGCTGGCGCCGGCGCTCGGCAATGCGTGGATCGGGGTCCACATCGCGCTGGCCTTGATCGGCATCGCGGCCTTCGTGCTCAACTTCGCGGGCGCCCTGATGTACCTCCTGCAGGAGCGCCAGATCCGCGCCAAGCGTCCCGGACGTTTCTACTATCGGCTGCCGGCGCTCGAGACGCTGGATCATCTGACGTACCGCACGCTGGCGGTGGGCTTTCCGTTCCTCACGACGGGGCTGATCCTGGGCGCGCTGTGGGCGCGGACGTCGTGGGGCTCCCTGTTCGCGCCCGATCCCGTCGCCTTCTTCTCCGTCGTGGCATGGGTCATCTACGCGGGCACGCTGGCGGGCCGCACCGCAGGCGGCTGGCGCGGCCGCCGTGCCGCCTACTACGCCATCGTCGGGTTCGCCGCCCTCGTGCTGACGCTCGGCGCGGGCTTCTTCCTGCCGGGGATGCACGGCGCCTGATGTCGCTCTTCGCGGCCGGCCTCAGCCACAAGAACGCGCCGGTGGCGCTGCGCGAGCAGCTCGCCGTCGACGACGACAAGCTGCGCGAGCTGCTGCGCGACGCGGTGGCGGCCGGCGTGGTGCGCGAGGCGGTGGTGCTCTCGACCTGCAATCGCGTCGAGATGTACGGCGTGGCCGAGGCCCCCGGCGCCGCACGCGCGGCGATGTTCGGAGCGCTCTGCCGCCAGCGCGGGATCCCGCCCGCCAGCGTGGAGCCGCTGCTCTACACGCACGAGGAGGAGGACGCGATCCGCCACGCCTTCCGCGTGGCCGCGAGCCTCGACTCCATGATGATCGGGGAGCCGCAGATCCTCGGCCAGGTGAAGGACGCTTTCGCCCTGGCGCAGTCGTGCCAGGCGGTGGGGCCGGCGCTCCACACGCTGTTCACCCAGGCGTTCGCCGTCGCCAAGCGCGTGCGCACGGAGACGGAGATCGCGCGCCACGCCGTGTCGGTCTCCTTTGCGGCCGTCGAGCTGGCCAAGAAGATCTTCGCGGGGCTCACCGGCCGCGCCGTGCTGCTGCTCGGCGCGGGCAAGATGGGCGAGCTGGCCGCCAAGCATCTCGTCGAGCAGGGCGCGTTTCCCATCTACGTCGTCAATCGCACGTGGAGCCGCGCCCAGGACATGGCCCGCGCGCTGTCCGGCACGGCGGTGCCGTTCGACGACCTCGCGACCGCGCTGGCGGCGGTGGACATCGTGGTGACCTCGACCGGCGCCGCCGCGCCGATCGTGACGCGCGAGATGGTCGCGCGCGTGATGCAAGGGCGTGGAGCGCGGCCGCTGTTCTTCATCGACATCGCCGTGCCCCGCGACGTCGAGGCCGGCGTCGACACGCTCGAGGACGTGTACTGCTACGACATCGACGATCTCAAGCAGGTGGTCGACTCGAACATCCGCGAGCGCCTGCGCGAGGCGCAGCGCGCCGAGGCGCTGGTCGACCGCGAGGTGTCGAAGTTCAAGGCCCGGCTCGGCGATGTCGAGGTCATCCCGACCATCGTCTCCTTGCGCGAGCGGCTCGAGGAGATCCGCCACGGCGAGGTGAAGAAGACGCTGGCCCGGCTGCCGGACGCGACGCCGGAGACGCGCGCGGCCATCGAGGCGCTGTCGGCGGCGATCGTCAACAAGGTCCTCCACGCGCCGATCACCAAGCTGCGCGAATCGTCGCGCGCGGGCTCGCACCGCTCGTGGCTGGAGGTGGTCCACGAGCTGTTCGGCCTGGGGCGGCGGGGCTGATGCGCCTGGCCACGCGCGGCAGCGCGCTCGCCCTGGCCCAGGCGCGGTCGGTGGCCGATCGCCTGGCGGCGGTCGGCATCCCCGTCGAGGTGGTGGCGATGCGCACCGAGGGCGACCGGCTCGCCGAAGCGCGCCTGGCGGCCGTGGGAGGCAAGGGGCTCTTCGTGCGCGAGATCGAGGAAGCGCTGCTGCGCGGCGACGTCGACGTGGCCGTGCACAGCCTCAAAGACTTGCCGGCGGAGCTGCCGCGGGGGCTCGCCCTCGCGGCCTTCCCCGAGCGTGCCGACGCGCACGACGTGCTCGTGGCACGCGCGCCGATGCGCTTCGCCGGTCTTCCGCCGGGCGCCGTCCTTGGCACCTCGAGCCCGCGGCGGCGCGCCCTCGCGCTGGCGGCCCGCCCCGATCTGCGCGTGGAGCCGATCCGCGGCAACGTCGACACGCGTCTGCGGAAGCTCGAGGCCGGCGACTATGACGCCATCGTGCTCGCCGCGGCCGGCCTCGCCCGCCTCGGCGTCACGCCGCGCCACGTCGAGGCGCTGTCTCCGGAGGTGTTCGTGCCGGCAGTCGGGCAGGGCGCGCTCGCCGTCGAGGCGCGCGTCGACGACGCGCGGACGCTGGCGGCGCTGCGCGCCGCCGATCACGAGCCGACTCGCGTGTGCGCGCTGGCCGAGCGGGCGTTTCTGGGCCGCCTCGGCGCCTCGTGCGTGACGCCGATGGCGGCCCACGCGCGGCTCTCCGGCGGCCGCCTCGTGCTCGACGCGGTGGTGGCGAGCGAGGATGGCCGTATGGTGCTGCGCGAATCCACGGCGGGCCCGCCGCAGGGCGCCGAAGCACTCGGGGTCAGCGTGGCGGAGGCGCTGCTGGCCCGCGGCGCCGCCGGTGTCGTGGCGCTGCGCCCGGCGGGGGTTGGCGATGGGCGCTAGCCGGGGCGCCTCCTCACGATCGTCGCCGCGCGCGGCGGCGACGCCGAGGCCGCTCGCCGGCCGGACGGTGGTGGTGACGCGCGCGGCCGCGCAGGCCCAGCGCTTCACCGAGCTGCTCGAGGCCAGCGGCGCGCGCGTGATCGAAGCGCCCGCCATCGTGATCGCGCCGCCCGCCTCGTGGGAGCCGCTGGACGCCGCGCTGACCGCGCTCGACACGTTCACGTGGGTGGTCTTCACGTCCACCAACGGCGTGCTGATGGTCGACCGTCGCCTGGCGGCCGTCGGTCTGGGCTGGCCGGCGCTCGGCGGTCGTCGCGTGGCCGCCATCGGCCCCGCCACCGCGGACGCGCTCCGTGAGCACGGGGTACGCGTCGACGTCGTGCCGGCGGAGTACCGCGCCGAGGGCCTGCTCTCGCGGCTCCGGCCGCTGCTCACGGCGGGAGACCGCGTGCTGCTGCCGCGCGCGGCGCAGACGCGCGACGTCCTCGTGACCGGTCTGCGCGAGCTGGGCGTGCAGGTCAGCGAGGTGGCCGCGTATTCCACGCGCAAGGCGGAGGGCGGCGCGCCGCGGCTGGCGGAGGCGCTGGCCGGGGGTGGCATCGACGTCGTGACATTCACGAGCTCGTCGACGGCGCGGAACTTTGCCGAGGGGTTCAGCGACGAGGAGCGCCGCGCCTGGCGCGGGCGGGTGGCCGTGGCGTCGATCGGCCCCATCACCGCGGCCACCGCCGCCGAGTACGGCTTGACCACCGACATCATGCCGGCCGAGTACACGATTCCGGCGCTCGCGCGAGCGATCGCCGATTACTTCGCCCGTATTCCGCAGCGCCCCGCGCGTAGGGGCAGAAGGAGCGAATGATGGCCCAGGGGTCGATCCGTCCCCGACGCCTGCGCGAGAAGACGCTCGTGCGCAACCTGGTGCGCGAGACCACGCTGGCCGTGAGCGACCTGATGTACCCGCTCTTCGTCGTGCACGGCCGCGGCGTGCGCGAGCCGATTCGCTCCATGCCGGGCCAGTCGCGGCTCTCCGTGGACGAGCTGGTGAAGGAGTGCAAGGACGTCGCGGGCATGGGCATTCCGGCCGTCCTCCTGTTCGGCCTGCCCGCCGACAAGGATCCCCGCGGCTCGGAGGCCTACGCCGACGACGGCATCGTGCAGCGGGCGGTGCGGGCGGTGAAGAACACGGTGCCGGATCTGCTCGTCGTCACCGACGTGTGCCTGTGCGAGTACACGAGCCACGGGCACTGCGGCATCGTGGAGGACGGCACCGTGCGGAACGATCCGACCGTCGAGCTCCTGGCGCGCACCGCCGTATCCCATGCCGAGGCGGGCGCCGACATCGTGGCGCCGTCCGACATGATGGACGGCCGCGTCGGCGCCATCCGGGAGGCGCTCGACGAGGCGACGTTCGCCGACACGCCGATCATGGCGTACTCCGCCAAGTACGCGTCCGCCTTCTACGGTCCCTTCCGGGAAGCCGTCGACAGCGCGCCGCAGTTCGGCGACCGCCGCGGCTACCAGATGGACCCGGCGAACGGCCAGGAAGCGATGCGCGAGATCGCGCTCGACCTCGACGAGGGCGCCGACATCGTCATGGTCAAGCCGGCGCTGCCGTATCTCGACGTGATCGCGCGCGCGCGCCAGGAGTTCGGCGTGCCGATCGCGGCCTACTCGGTCTCGGGGGAGTACGCGATGCTCCGCGCCGCCGGTCAGCTCGGCTGGCTGGACGAGGAGCGCGCGATGATGGAGGCGCTCACGAGCATCCGCCGTGCGGGCGCCGACATCGTGATCACGTACTTCGCGCGCGACGCGGCCCGGCTGCTCGAGCGAGGCGGATTCCGCTGAGGAACGCATGAGAATCTCCGCCAAGGGGGAGTACGCGATCAAGGCCATGCTCGACCTCGCCCTGCAGCGCGACCGCGGGCTGATCCCGATCCAGGAGGTGGCCGCGCGGCAGGGCATTCCGCAGCGCTACCTGGAGCAGGTTCTGCTCTCGCTGAAGCGCGCCGGGCTCCTGACCTCGAAGCGCGGCTCCACGGGCGGCTATCACCTGACGCGCGAGCCGGAGGAAATCACCGTGGGCGCCGTGCTGCGGGCCGTGGAGGGGACGCGAGCGCCGTTCGAGGCGGGCAGCGCGCGGCGCAACGGCGCCGCCGAGTCCGATCTCGGCGAGCTGTGGGAGGAGATCGCGGAGGCGGTGTCGAAGGTGGTCGACCGGCTGACCTTCGGCGAGCTGGTGATCCGCGCGCGCGAGCGCCGCAGCAAGGCGCGGCCCATGTACCACATCTAGAACTTCGGAAGGGGCCTCGAGGGCTTCGCCTCGGAGGGGGCCTCGACGGCCCCCTCCGAACCTCCCCCCTAGAGCAGATTGCGGCGGCAAAGCCGCCGCTCGGAATGAGGGCGCGAGATGAAGATCGCGGACTCGGTGCTGGATCTCATCGGTGGAACGCCGCTCGTGCGGCTGCGCCGGCTGCCGAAGCCAAACGGGGCGGCGGTGGTGGCCAAGCTGGAGGCGCGCAACCCCGCCGGCAGCGTGAAGGACCGCACGGCGCTGGCGATGATCGAGGACGCCGAGCGGCGCGGCGTGCTCCGACCGGGCGGTACCATCGTCGAGCCGACGAGCGGCAACACCGGCATCGGCCTCGCGATGGTGGCCGCCGTGAAGGGCTACCGACTGATCCTCACCATGCCGGAGGACATGAGCGTCGAGCGGCAGCGGTTGATGACCCGCTTCGGCGCCGAGATCCACCTGACGCCGGCCATCGAGGGAATGACCGGCGCCGTGTTCGCGGCCGAGGAGCTGCTGCGCGAGCACCCGGACTACTTCATGCCACAGCAGTTCCAGAACCCGGCGAATCCCGAGGTCCACCGCCGCACGACCGCGCTCGAGATCCTCGAGGCCGTCGACGGCCGTCTCGATGCGTTCGTGGCCGGCGTGGGCACCGGCGGGACGATCACCGGCGTCGGCGAGATTCTGAAGAACAAGCTGCCGGGCGTGAAGATCATCGGTGTCGAGCCGGCGAAGTCGCCCGTGTTGTCCGGCGGCCGGCCGGGCCTGCACGGCATCCAGGGCATCGGCGCCTCCTTTGTCCCCGGCGTCCTGAACCAGAGCGTGATCGACCGCGTGATCCAGGTCCGCGACGAGGACGCCACCGCGTATTCGCGCCGGCTCAGCCGCGAGGAAGGGCTGCTCGTCGGCGTCTCCGCCGGCGCCGCCGTGTGGGCCGCGTGCGAGGTGGCGGCCACCCTCCGTGCGGACCAGCTCGTAGTCACCGTGCTTCCCGATACCGGCGAACGCTATCTCAGCATCGGCTGAGCGGCCGGGCGCCGATCGACGAGGAGAATCATGGCTGTCACCGTCTACATCCCCACGCCGTTCCGGCGAGCCACCAGCAACCGCGATCGCGTCGAGGTGCACTCGCACGACGTGAGCACCGCGCTCGACGAGCTGGAGGCCGCCTACGGTGGGCTCCGCGGCCTCGTGCGGAACGAGCAGGGCGAGGTCCACCGGCACATCGCGATCTACGTCAACAGCGAGGCCATCGACGCGCTCGACGGGCTGTCGACGCCGCTCAGCGACGGCGACGAGCTGGCCATCATTCCGGCCCTGGCGGGTGGGCGATGCTGATGACGGCGGCCGAGGTGGCGGCCATCAAGCAGCAGGCGGTCGCCGAATACCCCAACGAGTGCTGTGGCGTGATCCTGACCCGCGGCGCCGAGCGCCGCATCGTCGCCTGCCGGAACGTCCAGGACCAGATGCACGCGCGCGACCCGATCACATTCCCGCGGACGGCCCGGAATGCCTATTACATGGATCCGATCGACGCGCTCAAGCTCAACCGGCTGGTGGACGAGGGCTTCGAGTTCGCCGTGATCTATCACTCGCATCCCAACGCGGGCGCCTACTTCTCGGAGACCGATCGCGCCCAGGCGCTGATTCGCGGAGAGCCCGCCTATCCCGGCACCGCCTACGTGGTGGCGTCCGTGATCGGCCGCGAGGTGAAATCGCTGGCCGCGTTCCGCTTCAACCGCGCCTCGGCCGCGTTCGAGCGCGTCGATACCGGGGACCTCGATACCTCCGCCGACGCGGTGACCACCGCGCGATCGCGGCGCCTGCTGGCGGAGGCCGAGCAGCGCATCCCGGGCGGGGTGAACAGTCCCGTGCGGGCGTTCCGCTCCGTGGGCGGCGAGCCGCGCTTCATCGCCCGCGGCGAGGGCCCGCGGATCTGGGACGTGGACGGCGGCGAGTATCTGGACTTCGTCGCCTCCTGGGGGCCGCTCATCCTCGGTCACGCGCCGCCCGCCGTGGTGGAGGCGGTGGCGGTGGCGGCGGCGCGCGGCACCAGCTACGGGGCGCCGACCGCGCAGGAGGTGGAGCTGGCGGCGATGATCAGCGCCGCCTATCCGTCGATGGAGATGGTGCGGCTGGTGTCGTCGGGCACCGAGGCGGCGATGAGCGCCATCCGGCTGGCGCGCGGCGCCACCGGCCGCGACGTCCTCGTCAAGTTCGACGGCTGCTATCACGGCCATGCCGACAGCCTGCTCGTCAAGGCCGGCTCCGGCGGCGCGACCTTCGGCATTCCCGACAGCCGTGGGGTACCGGCGGCGCTGGCCGGCCTGACGTTGACGCTGCCGTTCAACGACCTCGCGGCCGTGCGCGAGCTGTTCCGCGCGCGGGGCCGCGAGATCGCCGCGCTGATCGTCGAGCCCGTCGCCGGCAACATGGGCGTGGTGCCGCCGGCGCCGGGATTCCTGGCCGGGCTGCGCGAGATCACCGCCGCGCACGGGGCGCTGCTCGTCTTCGACGAGGTCATCACGGGCTTCCGCGTCGCCCACGGCGGTGCCCAGGAGCTGTACGGCGTGCGTCCCGACCTCACGTGTCTCGGCAAGATCATCGGCGGCGGGCTGCCCGTGGGCGCCTATGGCGGCTCGCGCGCGCTCATGGAGCACGTGGCGCCGCTCGGCGGCGTCTACCAGGCGGGGACGCTCTCGGGCAATCCGCTCGCGGTGGCGGCCGGCCTCGCCACGCTGCGCGCGCTCGAGGACCGCAGGGTCTACCACCGTCTCGACGCGCTCGGCGCGCGCCTCGAGCGCGGCCTCGTGGAGGCGGCCGACAAGGCGGGCGTGCCGCTCACGCTCAACCGGGTGGGCTCGATGCTGACCGCGTTCTTCTGCGCGGGTCCCGTACGCGACTACGCGGGCGCCCGCGCCGCCGACACCGCGCGCTACGCGCGCTTCTTCCACGCCATGCTCGAGCGCGGCGTGGCGCTCGCGCCCTCGCAGTTCGAGGCCGCCTTCGTCTCGCTCGCCCACGGCGAGGCCGACATCGACCTCGCCGCGCGCGCGGCGGCGCACGCGATGGTCGTCGCCACGTAGCTCGATTGACTCGCTCCTATGCAAGTGATATCTTTCACGCGCATTCCGTTCGCGAAACATCCACGAATCCGGGGAGGGCGTTCGACTGTCGATGGCAAAGGCGGGCGTGGGCGCGCTGGGCGTCGTACTCCTCGCCGTGCTGATCTTCCTCGTGGTGTCGTCGTGGAGCCGTCAGCCGGCGGCGGCGAAGCCGTCGGTGCAGCCGATCAACTTCCCACACAACGTGCACGTCCAGACCTACAAGCTCGACTGCCAGTACTGTCATTCGGACGCGCGCCGCTCGGAGTACGCCGGGCTGCCGTCGGTGCAGCGCTGCCTCGGCTGCCACAAGATCACCGCCGCCGATAAGCCGGAGATCCAGAAGCTCGCGCAGTACGCCGCCAAGGGCGAGCCGATCCCCTGGGTGCGCGTCTTCAAGGTCCCGGAGTTCACGTACTTCCCGCACAAGGCCCACGTGCGCGGCGGCGTCGCCTGTCAGACGTGCCACGGCCCGGTGGAGACGATGACGACGGCGGCCGGCACCACGGGCCCGCGCCTCGTGAACGATCTGCTGCACGTCGCGGGACTGCGTCCGGCGGCGCCGGCGCTCTCGATGGGCTGGTGCATCGACTGTCACCGCAAGGAGAACGCGGGCCGCGGCATGCGCGCCCCGCTCGACTGCGTCACGTGCCACCACTGAGGCGCGGATGAAGCGACGCGACTTCTTCAAGATCGTGGCGACGGGCGGCGCGGCCGCCGCCGCCGGCGGCTGTCAGCAGGCGACGGAGACGATCCTGCCGCTGGTGGTGCCCAACGAGCATCTCGTGCCCGGCGTGAGCGCCTACTTCGCGACGGTGTGTCGCGAGTGCCCGGCCGGCTGCGGCGTGCTGGCGCGCAATCGTGACGGGCGCGTCGTCAAGCTCGAGGGCAACCCCGACCATCCGCTCAATCGCGGGTCGCTCTGCGTTCGCGGTCAGGCGGCGCTGCAGGGGCTCTATCATCCGGATCGGTTCGCCGGCCCGCAGCGACGCGACGGGGCGGCGCTCCGACCGGTGGGCTGGGACGAGGCGCTGAAGACGCTCGCCGACCGGCTGACGGCGCTGCGCGGCGACAACAAGGGCCGTGCCATCGCCGTGGTCAGTCAGCTCGAGAACGGCAGCCTCGGGGCGCTGCTCGACCGCGTCGGTCAGGCGCTCGGCGCTCGGCCGCGGGTGACGCTGGAGCCGTTCGGCTACGAGGCCATTCGCGCGGCGAACCGAGCCACCTTCGGGCGCGACGCGGTGCCGTCGTACGTCTTCGCCGAGGCGCAGGTGATCCTGAACTTCGGCGCCGACTTCGTCGAGACCTGGGTCAACAACGTCCACTACTCGGCCGACTTCGCGCGCATGCACGCCTTCCGCGAAGGCCGGGCGGGGACGCTGATCCACGTCGAGCCGCGCCAGTCGCTCACGGCCGCCAACGCCGACGAGTGGGTGCGAAACGCGCCGGGCACCGAAGGCCTGCTCGCGCTCGCGATCTTGAAGGTGCTGGTCGACAAGGGCATGGCCGATCGCAGCTACGCCGCCGCCGTCGGGCAGATCGACGTCAACCGGGTGGCCGACGACAGTGGCGTCGACCCCAAGACGATCGAGCACCTGGCCGACGCCTTCGGTAAGGGCAAGCCGAGCCTGGCCATCGGCGGCGGCGCCGCCGCGACCGGCTCGAACGCGACGCAGACGCAGATCGCCATCAATCTCCTGAATGCTGCCGTCGGCAACGTCGGGCGCACGGTCCGCTTCGGCGCCGACTGGGCCTACGGGAAGGTGACGCCGTTCGCCGAGGTCGCCCGGCTCGTCCAGGCAATGGCGGCCGGCGAGATCGAAGCGCTCGTGCTGGGGCCCGGCGTCAATCCTGCGTTCACGCTGCCGGGCGGCCTCAAGGTGAGCGACGCGCTCGCCAGAGTGCCGTTCATCGTGTCGTTCGCGAATCAACCCGACGAGACGACGGCGCTGGCGCATCTGGTGCTGCCTGACACGCACTGGCTCGAGTCGTGGGGCGACTACTCGCCGCGCGAGGGCGTCGTCGGGTTCATGCAGCCAGCGATGCAGCCGATCCGCGACTCGCGGCCCATGGGCGACGTCCTGCTGGCCGTGGCCCGCACCGTGCTCGGCGGCGAGGAGGGCAAGGGCCCGCTGCCGTGGCCCACGTTCGAGCAGTACGTGAAGGCGGCCTGGGAGCCTGCCGTCAAGGGCGAGCTCGCCGCGGCGCTGCGACAGGGCGGAGTCTGGCGGGACGTGGCGACGGCGGCGGTGGCCGCCAAGCCGGGCGCCGTCGAGATGGCCGCCGCCACGCTGGAGGGTGACGCCAACGGCTTCGCGCTGCTCGCGTATCCGTCGCTCCGGATGTACGACGGCCGGGGCGCGTCCCGGGCGTGGCTGCAGGAAACCCCGGATACGATGACGTCCGTCGCCTGGGATGCGTGGGTCGAGGTGGCGGAGGAGACCGCGAAGTCGCTCGGTATCGCGCGGGGCGACGTGGTGCGGGTGACGTCGCCGCATGGCGCCATCGAGCTGCCCGCCTATCCGCGGCCGGGCCTCCATCCCAAGGCCGTCGCCGTCCCGATCGGGCACCGCTACGCGCGGTATCACGTGCCACGCTACGTCGGCGCGCCCTCGACGACGCAGAATCCGGTCGCCCTCCTCTCGGGCGCTGCCGAGCCCACCTCGGGAGGCGTGCAGTACCTCGGCGTGCGCGTGACGCTGACGCGCACGGGGGCCCGGCGGCCGCTGGCCGTGCTCCAGGCCACCTTCGATCAGGACCATCGCGAGCTGGCGCGCCACGTCGATCTCACCGCCGCGCGCGAGCAGGCGCTGCGCGGCAAGACCGACCACCACGCGATGATCAGCATGTACACGGATCAGCGCTATCCGACCAACCGCTGGGGCATGGCCGTCGACGTCGACGCCTGCGTGGGCTGCGGCGCCTGCGCGGTGGCGTGCGTCGCGGAGAACAACGTGCCCGTGGTCGGCAAGGCGGAGGCCGCCTATGGCCGGCAGGTCCAGTGGCTGCGGGTGGAGCGGTGGCTCGAGGACGGCAAGCCGGGCCACTCGCCGAACTTCTTCATGCCGATGTTCTGCCAGCATTGTGAAGTGGCGCCCTGCGAGCCCGTGTGTCCCGTCTTCGCGGCGTATCGGACCGAGGAAGGACTCAACGGGCAGGTCTACAACCGCTGCGTGGGAACGCGCTATTGCGGCAACAACTGCCCGTATCACGTGCGCCGCTTCAACTGGTACAACTACGATTTTCCGGCGCCGCTCGACGTGCAGCTCAATCCCGATGTGACCGTGCGTCAGCTCGGCATCATGGAGAAGTGCACGATGTGCATCCAGCGCATCGTGGCCGGCAAGGATCGTGCGCGCGACGAGAACCGCCCCGTCCGCGACGGGGACATCGTGACCGCCTGCCAGCAGACGTGCCCGACCCAGGCGATCACCTTCGGAAACCTCAAGGACGCCGGCAGCGCGGTGGCCAAGCTCACGCATGCGCCGCGGGCCTACGCCGTGCTGGACGAGATCGGCACGCGGCCCGGCGTGACCTATCTCAAGAAAGTGGTGAGGGCACACTCATGAGCGTCGCGGAACACGGGCACCGGACGACGCCGACCTACGGCGACGTCAACCGCGACGTGATGGCCACGCTGCGGCCGCCGGGGAACCTGTACTTCGCGTGGATGTCCATCGTCGGCCTGCTGCTGACGTGCTTCCTGCTGGCGTGGACGTACCAGATCTTCGTCGGCATGGGCTCCGCCGGCAAGCGCGTGCCCCAGATGTGGGCGATGTACATCACCACCTTCGTCTTCTGGATCGGTATCGGGCACGCGGGCACGCTCATCTCCGCGGTCCTCTACCTGTTCCGGGCGCGGTGGCGCACGTCCATTTACCGCGGGGCCGAGGCCATGACCATCTTCGCGGTCATGACGGCGGGACTCTTCCCGCTGATCCACGCGGGACGGATGTGGTTCGCCTACTTCCTGCTCCCGTACCCCAACCAGCGGGAGCTCTGGCCGAACTTCAAGTCGCCGCTCGTCTGGGACGTCTTCGCGATCTCCACGTACCTGTCGATCAGCACGGTGTTCTTCATCGTCGGCCTCATCCCTGACATCGCCGCCCTGCGCGACGGCTCCACCGGCTGGCGGCGGCGGATCTACGCGATGCTGTCCCTCGGCTGGGAGGGCTCCGACAGCCAGTGGCGCCACTACCGGCGCGCCTACGGCCTCTTCGCCGCGCTGGCCACGCCGCTCGTGCTCTCCGTGCACAGCGTGGTGTCGTGGGATTTCGCGATGGCGCTCGTCCCGGGCTGGCACTCCACGCTGTTCGCGCCCTTCTTCGTCGACGGCGCCATCTTCTCGGGCTTCGCGATGGTGATCGTGCTGATCCTGCCCATGCGCTACTACTTCAACCTGTATGCCTACATCACCGACCGGCATCTCGACTACATGGCCAAGCTCATCCTGGTCACCGGCCTGGTGCTCACGTACTTCTACGCGTGCGAGCTGTTCACCTCCTGGTATAGCGGCGACCACTTCGAGAAGGCGTCGCTGTTCTGGCGGCTCACGGACACCTACTGGTGGGCGCTGGCCACCATGTACTTCTGCAATTGCGTGGCGCCTCTGATCTTCTTCTGGAAGCCCGCGCGCACGAGCCCCTTCTGGCTCTACGCCGTCTCGATCCTCGTCCTCATCGGGATGTGGTTCGAGCGCTTCAACATCATCGTGCCGTCCCTCGGCCACGACTTCTATCCGTACACGTGGGGCATCTACGTGCCGACCATCACGGACTCCACGATCGTCATCGGCAGCTTCGCGTGGTTCTTCCTGCTCTTCCTCGGCTTCATCAAGGTAATGCCCTCGCTGTCGGTGGTGGAGGTGAAGGAGACGCTTCCGCCGCCGATGAAGGACGCGACCCATGGCGGCCACCACTAGCACCGTGGTGGGCGTCTTCGCCCACGTCGACACCACCGTCCGCGCGCTCGAGGAGCTGCGCGCCAAGGGCTACCACGATCTGACCGTGTACACGCCGATCCCCGTCCACGAGATCGAGGACGTGCTCGAGCGCGACCGTCCCGTGAGTCGCGTACGCGTCTTCACCCTGCTCGGCGGCCTGGTCGGCCTCGTCTCGGCCTGGCTGCTGACCCAGTGGACCGCGCTGGAGTGGAATCTCTTCGTCGGCGGCAAGCCGCCCATCGGGCTGCCGGTGAGCCCGCCCTACATCGTCATCATGTTCGAGATGATGGTGCTGTTCGGCGGCATCGCGACGCTGATCGGCATGGTGGTGCTCGGCCGCCTGCCGCGGTTCCGTCCGTCGCCCAGCTACGATCCGCGCTTCACCAACGATCGCTTCGGCGTGGCGGTGCACTGCGCGCCCGAGCGGGGCCCGTCGGTGCGCGACATCCTGCGCGGCGCGGGCGCCGAGGAGATCCGCGCGTGAAGTACGTCTTCATCCTCGTGCTGCTGATGGTGGCCGGCGCCGCCGGCCTGATGGGCGCGGTGGCCGCCTACCGTTTTGTCGACAACATGACCCAGACCGCGCGCATCCAGCCCGGCGAGCGCATCTTCGCCATGCCGGCCGGCGTGGTCCCGCGCGGCGCGCAGCCGCTGGTGCCCCGGGAGCAGCGCGACGTCGCGGCGAAGGTCCCGAACCCCGTCAAGCCCTCGCGTGAGTCGGTGACGCTCGGCAAGGAACGGTACGACGTCTTCTGTGCGCCGTGCCATGGCTCCGAGGCAAAGGGTGGGGTGACCGGTCCCGTGGCCGCGAAGTTCATCCCGCCGCCCGACCTCACCAACGCGGAGCTGCAGCGCCAGCGCACCGACGGCTACTGGCACAGCTACATCATGGTCGGCGGCGCGGTGATGCCCGCCTACGGCGAGGCGCTCTCGTCGCAGGAGGCGTGGCACATCGTGAACTATCTGCGCTCCCTCGCGCCGGCACGGACGGCCAAGCCGTGACCGCGGTGTGGGGCGTGCTCGCCGCCGTCGGCGCCATCGCCTTCCTGCTCGGCGCCGGCTCGGCGGACGCGGGACGGACGTGGTCGATCTACCTCGTCAACGTGGTGTTCTGGTCGGGTCTCGCCGTCACCGGGCCCGCCATCGCGGCCATGATGCAGCTCACGGAGGCGCGCTGGTCGCCCAGCGTCCGTCGGATCGCGGTGACTACGGTCGGCTTCCTGCCGGTGGCCTTCGTGCTGCTCCTCGTCCTCTTCCTCGGGCGCGAGGTGCTGTATCCGTGGGTCAGTAAGCCGGTGGCCGTGAAGGCGGCATGGCTGAACACTCCGTTCTTCTTCCTGCGCACGCTCGGTCTCGCGGTTGTGCTGTTCTTCGTCTGCTTCGCGTTCGCGGCGGCCATCCTGCGCGACTCCGTCCCGCCCGGTGACGCCGCCGTGCGCGTGCGGCGCAACCGCCTGGCCACCGCGCTGCTCTTCTTCTGGGTGATCACGGTGTCCCTGTGGGGCTTCGACCTGGTGATGTCGCTCGATCCGATCTGGTACAGCGGCCTGTTCGGCGGCTACTTCGCCGTGACGGCGCTCTACACGACGTTCTGTCTGCTGTCGATCCTCACCATCCGCGCCAACGCCCGCGGGCTGGCGGTCATTCCGCCGGCGGCCGTCCAGGACGTCGCCAAGCTGCAGTTCGCGATGTCGATCATGTGGATGTACTTCTTCTGGTCGCAGTACCTCGTGATCTGGTACGGCAACGTGCCCGTGGAGACGCGCTTCTTCGTCGGCCGCTTCTTCGTGCAGCCGTGGCAGACGCTGGCGTGGGTGATCTTCTGCGTCGGCTGGCTCATCCCGTTCATCTATCTGCTGAAGCGCCTGACGGGCCGGCCGCCGCAGCGTCACGGCCCGCTCTTCCTGGTGGCGGTGTTCGGGCTCGTGGCCATCTTCCTGGAACGGGTGCTCGTGATCTTCCCATCGGTGTCCGTGCAGAGCGGGCTGCCGTTCCGCGTGCGCGACGTGGCGATCACCCTCGGCTTCCTCGCGCTGTTCATGCTGAGCCGCCGCATCTACATGCAGCGCGTCCGGCCCGTCTTCAACCTCCCCCATCCTTAATAGATGGGGGCCCCGACATGGCCCCCCAACCCCCAGCGCTCGGCACCCTGTGAGAGGCGTCCTGCACCCCAAGAGGTGGTGTGGCTGTCGCGGCGACATACAGCCGCTGTGATGGTCCTGGAGGCGGTGCGTAGTACACTCACGGCATGCTGAGCGTCGAGGAGGCGCTGGCCCAGATCCTCTCGAAGGTCCGGCCACTCGCGACGGAGCGCGTGGACCTGGTCGCCTCGCTCGGGAGAGTGCTGGCAGAGTCCGTGCGCTCGACGCGGATCATCCCGCCGTGGCCGAACTCATCGATGGACGGCTATGCCGTACGGGCGAGCGACACGCGGCCGGGGGCGGCCTTGACGGTCGTCGGCCGGGTCGTGGCCGGCGCGGTGCCCGATCGCCCGATCGGGCCCGGCGAAGCCATGCGCATCTTCACGGGCGCCCCGCTGCCCGGCGGCGCCGACGCGGTCGTCCCGCAGGAAGACGTCGAGGCGGCTGAGCCGCGCGTCACCCTCCGGGGTGTGACGGAGCCCGGCGCATACGTGCGCCCAGCGGGCGAAGACGTGCGGGTCGGCGACCTCGTGATCGAGGCCGGCACCGTGCTCGGCCCCGCCGACATCGGATTGCTCGCGACGCTGGGCCGCAGTCAGGTGGAGGTCTCACGCCGGCCCCGGGTGGCCGTGCTCTCGACCGGCAGTGAGCTCGCGGACCTCGGCGCGGAGCCCGGGCCGGGGCAGATTCCGAATGCGAACACCTATTCGCTCTTGGCGCAGGTCATGGAGGCGGGCGGTGTCGCCATCAATCTTGGCGTGGCTCCCGATCGCCTCGAGATCATCCGCGACCGGATCGGTCGTGGCGCCGAAGCCGACGTCCTCGTCTCCTCCGCCGGCGTCTCTGTCGGCGATCTGGATCTCGTTCGCGAGGCGCTGGTCGCCGCGGGCGCCGAGCTTCATCTGTGGAAGGTCAACATGCGACCCGGCAAGCCCATCACGTTCGGGACACTCGGCGATCGTCCTGTGTTCGGTCTGCCGGGCAACCCGGTGTCGGCCATGGTCACCTTCGAGCTGTTCGTCCGGCCCGCGCTGCTGGCCATGCAGCGGAGACGCCGCCTGGCCCGTCCGCGCGTTCACGCGCTCGCCGCCGCGCCGATCGTCAATCCCGGCTCGCGTCGCGGCTACCTGCGCGTGTCGCTCGAAGAGCGCGAGGGAATCTGGCATGCGCGCCTGACCGGTGACCAGGGCTCGGGCATCCTGCGCTCGATGGTGGCGGCCGATGGCCTCGCCGTCGTCCCTCCCGACACGAGCCTCGCGATAGGGGACAAGGTCGAAGTCCTCCAAATACGGGATCTTAGCCGCTGATACCTCGACCGGAATATCAGGCGCTCGTCCTCCTCCTCGCCGTGGTCGCGGCGGGATGCGCGACGCGCGCATCGGTCCGCGAGATCCAGACCGATGTCGGCACGATCCGGGCAGAGCTGACCGAGGTGCGCCTTGCCCAGGACCTGGTGGCCACCGACCTCGCGCGCGTTCTGGCGGAGCTGCGGTCGATGGACGTCCGGGCGGCGGAGACGCAGCAAACGGTCCGCGACGCCGCGTCGGAGGTCGTGCGGCTTCGCACGCGTCTGCAAGCCGCCGAGGATGAGCTGCGCCAGACCCGATCGGGACAGGGCCCGCAACCCTCCGGTCCCGCCGCGCCTCCCGGAGCTGTGACACCGGCGCCTCCACCCCGTCCTGGGGTCGTGGCGACGGTGCCCGCCGCGCTCCCGGCGCCGGCGGAAACCGATGCGCCGCGCGCCGCGCGTGTTTCGGCGGAGCAGACGTTCGCCGCGGCGGTCAAGACGTTTCGCGCGCACGAGCACGGCCAGGCGGTTCTCGAGTTCATCGACTTCGTGGCGAACTACCCGAAGCATGGCCTCGTGCCACGCGCGCAGTGGTGGATCGGCGAAGCATATTACGTCCAGCGCGACTATCAGCAGGCGCTGCTCGAATTCCAGCGTGTGCTCACCATGGATCCCGGTGTGCTGGCGGCCTCCGACGCGCTGCTGCGCATCGGCATGTGCCACGCAAAGCTGCGTCAGTCGGCGGCGGCGTTGGCCGCGTGGGAGCGGATCGTGCGCGAGTTCCCGCGAAGCGAGGCCGCCGGCAAGGCCCGCTCGTTGCTGAGCGCCGCGGCCGTCTCGCACTGATCGGAGCGTATCGGCGCCGAGACGTTGATCGCTCACGCGCCCACGCTATACTGACCACGCCTCCGTCGCTTCGGCATGATGACCGACGCCATCCATATATATCCGTCCGACACGCACTATCCCGCGCCGCTCGCGGCGCTGACGCCGCCGCCCCAGCTCTGGATCCGCGGGAGCATGATCCCCGATGACGCGCTGGCCGTCGCAATCGTGGGCGCGCGCCGCGCGAGCACGTACGGCATCGAGGTCGCCGGGCGGCTCGCCTCCGACCTCGCCGTGCGCGGCGTGACGATCGTGAGCGGCTTCGCGCGCGGCATCGACACCGCAGCGCACCGCGGGGCCCTTGCGGCCGGCGGTCGCACGATCGCCGTGCTCGGCGCCGGCATCGACGTGCTCTATCCGCCGGAGAACGTCGCGCTCGCGCGCGAGGTGGCGGCGAGGGGAGCTCTGCTGACGCAGTTCGCACCGGGAACGCCGCCGCTGCCGCACAATTTTCCGACCCGGAACCGCACGCTCGCCGCGCTCGCGCTGGCGGTGGTCGTGGTCGAGGCGGCCGAGCGGAGCGGCAGCCTCATCACGGCCGGTTTTGCCGCCGATCTTGGCCGCGAAGTGTGTGCCGTTCCGGGCAAAATCACATCGCCGACGAGCGCCGGCGCGCACAGGCTCCTGAGGGACGGTGCTACACTTGTAGAGCGTTGGAGTGATGTCGTGCAAGAATTACCTGAGCCGTGGCGTCGCCGCGTGCGCGCCGCGGCTGCGTCGTCAATGGCGCCGAACGGTCCGGCCTCGGGCAGCGACGAAGCACGCATGCTCGGACTCTTAAGCGTGGACGAAGCGCAGCACATCGAGCGACTCATCGCTCGAGCAGGGACGAATGCCGCGAAGGTCGGCGCGATCCTGACCTCGCTGGAGCTGGGTGGATGGGCCCGGCAGCTGGCGGGGCAGCGATGGATCGCCGTCGGCGCGCGGTCGAGGGGAGCGTAGAGTGGCAAAGCGTTCGCTGGTGGTGGTCGAGTCGCCGACCAAGGTGAAGACGATCCAGAAGTACCTGGACGGGAAATTCATCGTCAAGGCGTCCATGGGGCACGTGCGCGACCTGCCGAAGTCGCAGCTCGGCGTCGATCCCAAGAAGAACTTCAAGCCCAAGTACGTGATCTCACCGGCCAAGCACAAGGTGCTGGAGGATCTCAAGAAGGCCGCCGAGAAGTCCGAGGCACTGTACGTGGCGACCGACCCCGACCGTGAAGGCGAGGCCATCGGCTGGCATCTGGCGCAAGAGCTCCCCGTCGACAGGAAGAAGGTGTACCGCATCACCTTCAACGAGATCACCGAGCGCGCGGTGAAGGCCGCGTTCACCAAGCCGGGCAAGATCGACATGCACAAGGTCGACGCCCAGCAGGCGCGTCGCGTGCTCGATCGGCTCGTCGGCTACAGCCTCTCACCGCTGCTGTGGGACAAGGTCCAGCGCGGGCTCTCGGCCGGACGCGTGCAATCGGTCGCCGTGCGGCTCATCGTCGACCGCGAGCGCGAGGTCGGCGCCTTCGTGCCCGTCGAGTACTGGTCGCTCCACGCTCGCCTCTCCGCCAAGCAGCCGCCGGATTTCGAGGCGACGCTGCGCGAGGTCGCCGGCGAGAAGGCCGCGCTCGCCAACGAGGCCGACACGCAGGCGCTGGTGCGGCGGCTCGATGGTCAGCGCTTCGTCGTGCGGTCGGTCACGCGCGGCGAGCGCCGCCGAAACCCGGCGCCGCCCTTCATCACGTCGACGCTGCAGCAGGATGCCGGGCGCAAGCTCGGATTCTCCGCGAAGAAGACGATGACGGTGGCGCAGCAGCTCTACGAGGGCGTCGAGCTGGGGGACGAGGGCGGCGTCGGTCTCATCACTTACATGCGCACCGACTCCGTGCGCATTGCGCAAGATGCGCAGGCGGACGCACGGCGCTGGGCCACCGAGCGTCTCGGTAGCGAGTTCCTGCCCGACGCGCCGCCCGCCTACAAGTCGCGCGGCACCGCACAGGAGGCGCACGAAGCCATCCGCCCCTCCGACGTGAACCGCGATCCCAAGTCGATCGCCGGCTTCCTCACGAAGGACCAGCTCGCGCTCTATCGGCTCATCTGGGAGCGGTTTCTCGCCAGCCAGCTGATGCCCGCCGTGTACGACACCGTGAGCGCCGACATCGTGGCCGGCGATTGCGTCTTCCGGGCGCAGGGGCAGACGCTGAAGTTCAAGGGCTTCACCGCCGTGTACGTCGAGAGCCGCGAAGAGGACGAGGCCGCCGCCGACGAGGAGGCCGATCGCGCGATGCCCGCCCTGGAGGAAGGCGAGGTGCTCACGCTGCACGGGCTCGATCCCAAGCAGCACTTCACGCAGCCGCCGCCCCGGTACACGGAGGCCTCGCTGATCAAGGCCCTCGAAGAGCTCGGCATCGGCCGGCCGTCGACCTACGCCTCGATCCTCGGCACCATCATCAACGATCGCGGGTACGTGCGTCGCGAGCGGCGCACGCTGTTCCCGACCGAGCTGGGCGTGGCCGTGACCGACAAGCTCCTGCCGTTCTTCGGCGACATCATGAACGTCGAGTTCACCGCGCAGATGGAGGGCGAGCTCGACAAGGTCGAAGAGGGCGAAATGTCCTGGGTGGACACCATCAAGGACTTCTACGAGCCCTTCAAGCGTGATCTCGCGCGCGCCAAGAAGGAGATGGGCAGCGAGAAGGCCGGCGTGAAGATCGGCGAGGCGTGCCCGGAGTGCGGTGGCGACCTCCTCGAGCGGCGCGGGCGCTTCGGCAAGTTCATCGCCTGCTCCAACTATCCCGACTGCAAGTACAAGCGCAACTTGCCCGGCAGCGAGCGCGCCGAGGATCAGCCGACCGACGAGGCCTGCCCCACCTGCGGCAAGCCGATGGTGATCAAGCACGGCCGCTTCGGGAAGTTCATCGCGTGCTCCGGCTATCCCGAGTGCAAGACGACGAAGCCGGTGACCCTCGGTATCGCCTGTCCGCAGGAGGGATGCGCCGGCCAGCTGGTCGAGCGCCGCTCGCGCAAGGGGCGCACGTTCTTCGGCTGCTCGGCCTATCCTGCGTGCAATTTCGTGGTCTGGCAGCGGCCGGTGGCCGAGCCGTGCCCGAAGTGCGGCGCCACCTTCGTGACCGAGCGCGTGGCGCGCGGGCGCCAGATCCGCACCTGTGTGCGGGAGGGCTGCGACTACAAGCGGGAGGAAGAGATCACCGTCACATGAAGGCGCCGGTAACGGCTTTCCTCCGGCACCTCGAGGTGGAGAAGAACGCCTCCCCGCACACGCTCCGCAGCTACCGCGCCGACCTCGCCGACTTCGAATCGCATCTCGCCGCCGAGTCGCTCGCGCCCGATGGCGCGGACGTCCGCGCCGTGCGCGGCTGGCTCGCGGCGCTGCATCGCCGGGGGCTCGATCCCGCCTCGGTCGCGCGCAAGCTTGCCGCCGTCCGGAGCTTCTATCGGTTCCTGGTGCGCCGCGGTGGTGTGGCGCGCAATCCCGCTCGCGAGCTGCGCGGGCCGCGGCCGACGCGCAAGCTCGTGAACTTCCTGCCGGTCGACGACGCCACCGCGCTGGTGGAGGCGCGAGCGCTCGGTGGCGCCTCGCGCGAGCGTGACGTGGCCGTCCTCGAGCTGCTCTACGCCACCGGGCTGCGGGTCTCCGAGCTGGCCAGCCTCGACATGGAGTCGATCGATCGCGACGCGCGCACGGTGCGGGTCGTCGGCAAAGGCAGGAAGGAGCGGATCGTGCCGTTCGGCATGGCCGCCGCGCGGGCGCTCGACGCGTACCTCGGGCCGCGCGCTGCCCGCAGCGGGCCCGTCTTCACGCGTGCCCGCGGCGGTCGCCTCGGAGCGCGCTCCATCCGGGCGATCGTCGGACGCGCCGCCGGTGCGGCGGGCGTCACGCGACGGGTGACGCCGCACACGCTGCGGCACACCTTTGCCACGCACCTGCTCGACGCCGGCGCCGACCTCCGCGTGATCCAGGAGCTGCTCGGGCACAGCCGACTGTCGACGACCCAGCGCTACACCCACGTCGGCGCCGCCCAGTTGATGAAGGTCTACGACGCCGCGCATCCCCGCTCCCGCAAGCAATGACCGGCAGCGTCATTCACGCCACGACGGTGCTTGCGGTCCGGCACCGCGGGCAGGTCGCCATTGCCGGCGACGGCCAGGTCACCATCGGCAACACCGTCGTGAAGGCCGGCGCGCGGAAGGTCCGGAAGCTGTACCACGACCGTGTCCTCGCCGGCTTTGCGGGCGCCGCCGCCGACGCCTTCACGCTGTTCGCGCGGTTCGAGGCGCGGCTCGAGGAGCACCGCGGCAATCTCTCGCGCGCGGCGGTGGAGCTGGCCAAGGACTGGCGCACCGATCGCGTCCTGCGCCGGCTCGAGGCGCTGCTGGGCGTCGCCGACCGCGAGCACTCGCTGATCGTGTCCGGCACCGGCGACGTGATCGAACCCGACGACGGGCTCATTGGCATCGGCTCGGGCGGCCCCTTCGCGCTCGCCGCCGCCCGCGCGCTCATCGCCCACTCCGACCTGGACGCGAAGTCCATCGCCACCGAATCGATGCGCGTGGCCGCCGGCATCTGCATCTACACCAACGACCAGATCTCCGTGGAAGTGCTGTGAGCGCGACCGGCCCCAGCCTGACGCCGGCGCAGATCGTCGCGGAGCTGGACCGCTACATCGTCGGGCAGCGCAAGGCGAAGCGGGCGGTGGCCATCGCGCTGCGCAACCGCTGGCGCCGCCAGAGTCTGCCGGCGGAGCTTCGCGACGAGGTGGCGCCGAAGAACATCATCATGATCGGCCCGACGGGCGTCGGCAAGACGGAGGTGGCGCGCCGTCTGGCGAAGCTCGCCCAGGCGCCCTTCATAAAGGTGGAGGCCTCCAAGTACACGGAGGTCGGCTATGTCGGCCGGGACGTGGAGTCCATGATCCGCGATCTGACCGAGCTGGCCGTCAACATGGTGAAGGCCGAGCTCACCGCCCAGGTCCAGGAGAAGGCCGAGCAGCTCGCCGAGGACCGCCTGCTGGACCTGCTCCTGCCACGCCGCAGCGGCGAGCCGTTCGGCAGCGCCGCCCTCGAGCAGGTCTCCCCGGAGGCTTCGCGCGAGGCGACGCTCGAGAAGCTCCGCGCACAGCTGCGCGCCGGGCGCCTGGACGAGCGG
The DNA here is from genome assembly GCA_036556545.1 of Candidatus Methylomirabilota bacterium. GTDB lineage: Bacteria > Methylomirabilota > Methylomirabilia > Rokubacteriales > CSP1-6 > AR12. Next base: position 33,621 of record DATBJF010000045.1, on the reverse strand, counting down.
GTGGTCGAGATCGAGACCCAGCAGCAGGCGGCCATGCCCATGCTGGAGGTCTTCTCCGGCCAGGGCATGGAGGAGATGGGGATCAATCTCAAGGACATGCTGTCGAACCTGATGCCCGGCCGCACCAAGCGGCGGCGGGTACGGATCGCCGAGGCGCGCCGGCTGCTGGTGCAGGAGGAGGCGGCCAAGCTCGTAGACATGGACGAGGTCATCCCGCAGGCAGTCCGCCGGGTGGAGAACTCCGGGATCGTCTTCCTCGACGAGCTGGACAAGGTCGCCGGCCGCGAGGGCGGCCACGGCCCGGACGTCTCCCGCGAAGGGGTCCAGCGGGACCTGCTGCCCATCGTCGAGGGCTCATCGGTCACCACGAAGTATGGCATCGTCCGCACCGACCACATCCTGTTCATCGCCGCCGGCGCCTTCCACGTCTCGAAGCCCTCGGACCTGATCCCCGAGCTGCAGGGCCGGTTTCCCATCCGCGTGGAGCTCGAGCCCTTGACGCGCGAGGATTTCGTCCGCATCCTGACCGAGCCGCAGAACGCGCTGATTCGACAGTACGTGGAGCTGCTGAAGACGGAGCGGGTGACGCTCCGCTTCCTGCCGGAGGCGGTGGAGGCCGTCGCCGACATCGCCATGCGCGTCAACGCGAGCACGGAGAACATCGGGGCGCGGCGCCTCTACACGATCATGGAGAAGCTGTTGGAGGACATCTCGTTCGATGCGCCCGATATGCCGGGCAAGGACCTGACCGTCGATGCCGAGTACGTGCGGCAGCGGCTGGCCGACATCTGGCGCGACCAGGACCTCTCACGGTACATCCTGTGATGGACAACGAGGTCAAGCGCGTCGAGATCCTCATGGAGGCGCTCCCGTACATCCGGGAGTTCCGCGGCAAGTCCATCATCATCAAATACGGCGGCGCCGCCATGGAGCAGGCGGACCTCAAGGAGTCCTTCGCGCTCGACGTGATCCTCCTCCACCTGGTGGGCATCAACCCGGTCATCGTGCACGGCGGCGGCCCCCAGATCGGCGCGCTCATGAAGCGCCTCGGCAAGGAGCCCGAGTTCGTCGGCGGCATGCGCGTCACCGACGAGGAGACGGTCGACATCGTCGAGATGGTGCTGGTCGGCAAGATCAACAAGGCGATCGTCGGCCTCATCAACCATCACGGCGGCAAGGCGGTCGGGCTCTCCGGCAAGGACGGCCAGCTCCTCCTGGCCCGGCGCCGGCTGCACCGGCTCCCGAACGGCGAGGTCGTCGACATCGGTCTCGTCGGTGAGGTGGAGCGCGTCAACTCCGAGCCCATTCGTCTTCTGGAGGACCGGGGCTTCATCCCGGTCATCGCGCCGGTCGGCGTAGGCGGCGGCGGGGAGACCTACAACATCAACGCGGACCTGGTGGCCGGCGAGATCGCGGCGGCGCTGGGCGCCGAGAAGCTCATCCACCTGACCGACGTGCAGGGGATCAAGGGGAAGGACGGCAAGCTGGTCAGCACGCTCCCCCGCAAGGACGCCGAGGGCCTGATGAAGGCGGGCGTGATCGACGGCGGCATGCTGCCGAAGGTCGAATCGTCGCTGCGGGCACTGGAGGGTGGGACCGCCAAGGCGCACATCATCGACGGGCGGGTCCCGCACGCCATCCTGCTGGAGCTGTTCACGCGCGAGGGCATCGGCACCGAGATCGTGCTCTAGGAGCCTTTATGGACACCAAGACGCTGATGGAGTGGTCGGCCCGGTATCACACCCCCAACTACGGGCGCTCGCCCATCCTGCTCGTGCGTGGCGAGGGCGCCCGCGTGTGGGACGGGGACGGGCGTGAGTACCTCGACTTCACCACGGGCATCGCGGTGACGTCGCTCGGCCACTGCCATCCCGTCGTCACCGGGGCCATCCGCGAGGCGGCGGCCACGCTGCTGCACGTGTCGAACATCTTCCACACGGCGCCGCAGATCCACCTGGCCAAGATGCTCGTCGAGCACTCCTTCGCCGATCGCGTGTTCTTCTGCAACTCGGGCGCGGAGGCCAACGAGGCGGCGCTGAAGCTGGCGCGCAAGTACGGCAAGGAGAAGCTGGCCACCGACCGCTACGAGGTCATCGCCACCCACAACTCCTTCCACGGTCGCACGCTGGCCACGGTGACGGCGACCGGCCAGCCGAAGTATCAGCACGGCTTCGAGCCGCTGATGCCCGGTTTCAAGCACGTCCCGTACAACGACCTGCGGGCGATGGAGCGCGCCGTCGACAACCGCACGGCGGCCATCCTGGTCGAGCCCATCCAGGGCGAAGGGGGCGTGCACGTGCCCGACGACGATTACCTGCCGGGGCTGCGCAAGCTCTGCGACGAGTCGGGGGCTTTGCTCATCTTCGACGAGATCCAGACCGGGATGGGGCGGACCGGGAAGCTCTGGGGATACGAGCACTCCGGCGTGGAGCCGGACGTGATGACGCTGGCCAAGGCGCTGGCCAACGGGGTGCCCATCGGCGCCATGCTCTGCCGCGACGAGGCGGCGAGCGTGCTCACCGCCGGCAGCCACGGCTCCACATTCGGTGGCACGCCGTTCGTGACGTCGGTTGCGCTGGCCACGCTGACCACGATGATCGGCGAGAAGCTGCCCGAGCGGGCGGCACGGCACGGCCGTGAGCTGATGGACGGGCTGCGCGCCATGCAGAGCCCGCTGGTCAAGGAGGTCCGCGGCCGCGGCTACCTGATCGGCGTGGAGCTCACGAAGCCGGCGGGGCCGCTGATGGACGCCTGCCGTGAGCACGGCCTGCTCGTCCTGACCGCGGGCGAGAAGGTGCTGCGGCTGGCGCCGCCGCTGGTGGCCGGTCCGGCCGAGATCACGCGCGCGCTCGACATCCTCAAGGACGTGCTCGCCAAGGCCTGCGGATGAGACATCTCGTCTCGGCCGCCGACCTGTCGCGCGAGCAGGTGCTCGCTCTCTTCGAGCTGGCGGCCGATCTCAAGCAGCGCTGGAAGGCGGGGCGGCGGGACGCGCCGCTCGCCGGCCGGTCGATCGCGCTGATCTTCGAGAAGCCGTCGCTGCGCACGCGCGTCACCTTCGAGGTCGGCGTGGTGCAGCTCGGCGGCCGTGCCGTGTACCTCTCCGGCGCCGAGATCGGCCTCGGCACGCGTGAATCGCCGGCCGACGTGGCCCGCAACCTCTCCCGCTGGGTCGACGCGATCGCCGCCCGCGTGTTCAAGCACGAGAGCGTGGAGACGCTCGCCCGGAACGCCACGATTCCCGTCATCAACGCGCTGTCCGACTTCGAGCATCCCTGCCAGGCGCTCGCCGACTGGTTCACGCTGTGGGAGCGCGGCCTGGACCTGTCACGGACGCGGCTGGCGTGGATCGGCGACGGCAACAACGTCTTCCACTCGGTGGCTCTCGTCGGCGCGCTGCTCGGCGCCGAGCAGGTCATCGCGTGTCCGCCGGGCTTCGAGCCGGACCCCCGCGTGCTGGCCCACGTCCGTCGGCTCGGCGGCTCCATCGAGGTGACGGAGGACGCGCGCAAGGCGGCCAGCGGCGCCGACGTGATCTACACCGACGTGTGGATCAGCATGGGCCAGGAAGGCGAGCGCGAGAAGCGCCTCGAGGCCTTCGGCCGCTACCAGCTCAACGAGACGATCGTCAGCTTCGCCAAGGTCGGCGCGCTGGTCATGCACTGCCTGCCGGCGCACCGGGGCGAGGAGATCACGGACGCCGTGCTCGACGGCCCGAACTCGATCGTGCTCGACCAGGCGGAGAACAGGCTGCACGCGCAGAAGGCCGTGATCGTCGATCTCCTGGGGGGCTACGGCCACGATGCCTGAGGTCCGGCGCGTGGTGCTCGCGTACTCGGGTGGCCTCGACACCTCGGTCATTCTGCGCTGGCTCATCGAGACGTATCGCTGCGAGGTCGTCGCCTACTGCGCCGACCTCGGGCAGGGCGAGGAGCTGATCCCGGTCCGCGACAAGGCGATGAAGACGGGTGCCGTCGGCGTCCACATCGTCGACCTGCGCGAGACCTTCGTGCGCGACTTCCTCTTTCCCATGCTCCGCGCCAACGCCGTGTACGAGGGCAGCTATCTCCTGGGCACCTCGATCGCCCGGCCGCTCATCGCGCAGGCGCAGGTCGAGATCGCGCTCCGCGAGGGCGCCGACGCCGTCGCCCACGGCGCCACCGGCAAGGGCAACGACCAGGTGCGCTTCGAGCTGACGTACGCCGCGCTGGCGCCGCAGCTTCGAGTGATCGCGCCCTGGCGGGAATGGGACCTCGACTCGCGGACGGCGCTCATCGACTTCGCCCGCCGCCACGACATCGCGGTGCCGGTGACCGCCGAGCGGCCGTACTCGACGGACCGGAACCTGTTCCACATCTCGTACGAGGGCGGCATCCTCGAGGATCCGTGGTCCGAGCCGCCCGACAAGATGTTCCTGCTGACGCAGTCGCCGGAGGCGGCGCCCGACGTGCCGGTCTCGCTGGAGGTGGAGTTCGAGCGAGGCGATCCGGTCGCCGTCGACGGGCGTCGTGGCGGGCCCGTCGACCTGCTGATGGCCCTGAATCGGATCGGCGGCGAGCACGGCATCGGCCGCGTCGACCTCGTGGAGAACCGCTTCGTCGGGATGAAATCGCGCGGCATCTACGAGACGCCGGGTGGCACCATCCTGCACGTTGCGCGGCGCGCGCTGGAGGCGCTGACGCTTGATCGCGAGGTGCTGCACCTGCGCGACAGCCTCGTGCCCCGCTACGCCGAGATGATCTACTACGGCTTCTGGTTCGCGCCGGAGCGGCGCGCGCTGCAGACCTTCATGGACGAGTGCCAGGAGGACGTGACGGGCACCGTGCGTTTGAAGCTCTACAAGGGCAACGTCACCGTCACCGGACGGCGCTCGCCACGCTCGCTCTACCGTACCGACTTCGCCACCTTCGAGGCCGACAGCGTCTATCGCCAGCGCGACGCCGAGGGGTTCATCAACCTCAACGCCCTGCGTCTCAAGATCCGCTCGCTGCGCGACCGCCGGTCCTGAGCGTGCGCATCGACGTCGCGGCCACCCCCGACGGCCTGGAGGCGGCCGCGGTGGCCGCCTCCACCGTCCTCGTCATCGACGTGCTCCGCGCCTCCACCTGCATCGTCACCGCGCTGGCCAACGGCTGTGAGGGCATCGTGCCGGTGGCGAGCCCCGAGGAGGCCCGCCGCCGCGTGGGCGCGCTCGACCACGCGTTGATCGCGGGAGAGCGGCGCGGGGAGCCGCTGGCGGGGTTCGACCTCGGTAACTCACCCCTCGAGTTCACGCGCGGTCGCGTGGGCGGCCGCACGGTGGTGATGACGACGAGCAACGGCACCCGCGCCCTGGTGGCGGCGCGCCCGGCGCACGCGGTCGGCGTGGCCGCCTTCATCAACCATGCGGCCGCCGCGGCCTGGGCGCTCGGTCGCGCTCGGGACGTGCTGCTGCTCTGCGCGGGCGAGCGCGGCGGGCGCTCGCTCGAGGACTACGTGTGTGCCGGCATGCTCGTGGAGCGCCTCGCCGCCGCCGATCCCGCCGCCACGCCCACGGCCGAGGCCGAGCTGGCGCTGGGCGCGGCGCGGCCCTACGGCAAGGACGTCGGTCGCCTGGCGCAGGACTCCTCGTGGGCGCGCCACCTCGCGTCGGTCGGTCGGGGCCGTGACGTGGCCGCCTGCCTGGCGCTCGACACGCGCGCGCTGGTGCCGGAGTATCGTCGCGACATTGACAAGATCGTCGCCGCGCGTCGATAATGGCGCCGGCCATTTATCGATCGAGCGAGGGACGGGCGTGAACTTACCGATCGGGCTGACGATCACCCGGATCGTCGCGGTCCCGCTGCTGATCCTGTTCCTCATCTCGTCCTCCCGCGTGCACGCCCTGATCGCCGCCGCCATCTTCACGGCCGCCGCCTTCACCGACTGGCTGGATGGTGTCCTGGCGCGGCGCCGCAACCAGGTCACCACCCTCGGCACGCTGCTCGATCCCATCGCCGACAAGCTCCTCGTGGCCGCGGCGCTGGTGTCGCTCCTGACCATCGACAAGGTCGCCGCCTGGGTCGTGGTCGTGATCATCGGCCGCGAGCTGGCCGTGACCGGCCTGCGCGCCGTCTCGGCCGGCCACGGCGTCATCGTGCCGGCGTCGCGGCTGGCGAAGTGGAAGACCGTCACGCAGTACGTCGCGGTGACGATGCTGATTCTCGAGAAGGGGATCCTGGCGCCCGGGTTCCACGCGGTCGCCAACGGCGTCCTCTGGGTGGCGGTGGCGCTCACGATCGTGTCCGCCGTCGACTACTTCTACCGCTTCTTCCGGAAGGCGGACTACCGGGCGATCGTGCCGGACGAAGAACGCTGGTCGTGAGCGTGCTGGCCGTCGCGGCGGCCTACGTGGTCGGCGCGCTGCCGATCGGCTTCCTCGTCGCGCGCGGCTTCGGAGTCGGAGACATCCGGCGTCACGGCAGCGGCAACATCGGCGCCACCAACGTCCTGCGCACGCTCGGCCGCCTGCCCGCCGTCATCACGCTGCTCGGCGACATCGCCAAGGGGTACGCCGCCGTCGCCCTTGCCGCGTACCTGGGCGCCGGCGACGCCGCCGTGACGGCGGCCGGCGCGGTGGCGGCGGTGGTCGGGAACTGCTGGTCGGTGTTCCTCGGCTTTCGCGGCGGCAAGGGGGCGGCCACCGGCCTCGGCGCCCTGCTGCGGCTGACGCCGCTCGCCACGCTGGCGGCGCTCCCCGTCTTCCTGGTGGTGGTCGCCACCACGCGCTTCGTCTCGCTGGCGTCGGTCCTCTCGGCGGCCTGCGTGCCGTTCGGCGCGCTCGCCCTCGGCGCCCCGCGCGCCTTCGTGCTGGGCGCCTTCGTCGCGGCAGCGGTGGTCATCGTCCGCCACCGCGAGAATATCGCGCGGCTGCGTGCGGGCACCGAGCGTCGGCTCGGAGAGCCGCGCACGCCGAGCCCGGAGGGTTCGCGGCCGTGATCGCCATCGTGGGGTCGGGCAGCTGGGGCACGGCGCTGGCGATTCACCTGGCGCGGGGCGGCACGGCCGTCCGCCTCTGTGCGCGCACCGCCCAGACGGCCGAGGCGATCACCGCCCGCCGCCACAACCCGTGGTACCTGACGGACCTCGAGATTCCGCGCGGCGTCGAGGCGACGGCCGATCCCACGGTGGCGCTGGCCGGGGCCGAGCTCGTGATCGTCGCGGTGCCGTCGGAGTTCTTCGACGCCACGCTTGCGCGGCTGACGCCGTCCGTGGGCACGGTCATCGTGTCGGCGACCAAGGGCTTCGATCCCGTGCGTCATCTCCGCATGAGCGAGCTCGTACGCGAGCGTTTTCCGGCCTCGCCGACGGCCGTCCTCTCCGGGCCTACGTTCGCCCGTGAAGTGGCGCTGGCACGACCGACGGCCGCGGTGATCGCCGCCGGCGACGACGCGCTCGCGACCGACCTTCAGGAGCGACTGCGCTCTCGGGAGCTGCGCCTCTACACGAACCGCGACGTCGTCGGGGTCGAGGCGGGCGGCGCGCTGAAGAACGTCATCGCCGTCGCCACCGGCATTTCGGACGGCCTGGGGCTCGGCGAGAACGCTCGGGCCGCCCTGGTCACGCGCGGCCTGGCGGAGATGACGCGCCTCGCGGTGGCGCTCGGCGGCGAGCCGTCCACCCTGGCCGGACTGGCCGGCCTCGGCGACCTCGTCCTCACGGCGACCGGCACGCTGTCCCGCAACCGCGCGCTCGGCATGGCGCTCGGGCGCGGTGACTCGCCGGCGCGGGCCGCCGCCAGCACGCGCATGGTGGCCGAAGGCGTGCCGACGGTGAGGTCCGCGCTTGCGCTGGCGGCCGCCCACCGGGTGTCGATGCCGATCGGCGAGGAGGTGGCGGCCGTGCTCTTCGACCGGAAAGCGCCCGTGGAAGCGCTGTTGACGCTGCTTGGCCGTACTGCCACGCGGGAGGATCTCACCACCGGAGGTCGCCGTGCCTGAACTGCGAAAGGATCCGGTGGTCGGACGCTGGGTCATCATCTCGACCGAGCGCGCGCGCCGGCCGTCCGACTTCAACATCGAGCCCGTGCGCGCGCGCGGCGGCCCGTGCGTGTTCTGCGAGGGCCACGAGGACAAGACGCCGCCCGAGATCATCGCGGGCCGGCCGCAGGGATCGCCTCACAACGGCCCCGGCTGGTCGTTCCGGGTGGTGCCGAACAAGTTCCCCGCGCTGCGGATCGAGGGGGAGCTGGAGCCGGCCGGCGAAGGGCTCTACGACCGCATGAATGGCGTCGGCGCCCACGAGGTCGTGATCGAGACGCCGGACCATAGCGCCTCGATGGCCGACATGTCCCTCGACGCCGTCACGGACGTGTTCCTCGCGTTTCGCGAGCGCCTCATCGACCTCAAGAAGGATCCGCGCTTCGAGTACGTGCTGGTTTTCAAGAACCACGGGGAGGCGGCGGGCGCCTCGCTCGAGCATCCGCACTCCCAGCTCATCGCCACCCCCATCATTCCGATCATGGTGACCGAGGAGCTGGCGGGCTCCGCGCTCTACTGGCAGATGAAGGAGCGCTGCGTCTGGTGCGACGTCGTGCGCCAGGAGCGCCGCGACCGGCGCCGCCTCATCGCCGAGGCGGGCGGCTTCGTGGCGGTGGCGCCGTTCGCGCCGCGGTTCCCGTTCGAGACGTGGATCCTGCCCGAGGGCCACCGCTCGGCGTTCGAGGAGTCGGACGTGGATCAGATCCGCGCCCTGGCCGGCCTCGTGGTGGACTTCCTCCGGAGGATGAACGCCGTGCTCGGCACGCCGCCGTTCAACTTCATGCTGCACACGGCGCCGCTCCACGACGGGCCGCTCGACCATTTCCACTGGCACCTGGAAATCATTCCGAAGCTCACCCGCGTGGCCGGCTACGAGTGGGGCAGTGGGTTCTTCATCAACCCGGTGCCGCCCGAGGACGCCGCGGCCGCCCTCCGGAACGCCGGCTGACACCGTGGTAGAATCCTACTTCGCTGGTCGCGGGAATAGCTCAGTGGTAGAGCACGACCTTGCCAAGGTCGGGGTCGCGGGTTCGAATCCCGTTTCCCGCTCCAGCTAACTCTCTCGCCGACGGCGGCGTACCCAAGTGGTTAAGGGAGCGGACTGCAAATCCGTTATGCGCCGGTTCGAATCCGGCCGCCGCCTCCATTTCTCGTCGCGACAGCCGCGCAGTGTGCCTAAAGCTCACCTTTCCGGGGCGCGGCGTCGTCAGCGTGGCCTAGCAGGGAGGCGCCGCAGGCGCCCAGGAACGCGCCGAGCGTGTTGTGGACCACGTCGTGCCACGACGAGTACCGATACGGCAGGAAGTACTGCACCGTCTCCACGCCGAGACTGAAGGCGCCGGCGACGATGGCGGCGGCCGCGAGCGGGGCGCGCATGCGGCCCTGCCGGGCGACGCGGTGGAGACCCCAGCCCAGCGGCACGAACACGCCGATGTTCAGCAGCCCTTCCATCAAGGCGCGGTGCCCCGAGGCCGGGGGATCCTGGCGGAGATAGCCCGTCCGATCGTGGGGCTTGTTGACCGGGATGACGAGAAGCGCGGCGAGGAGCACGGTGTAGAGCAGCGTCCACATCGCAGGACGTGACGGCCACGAGCGACTCACGTCCTCAGTGTCTCATCGGGAACGAATATCCCGGGACGGTTGGTGAGGGTCGGCGCCCGCCTTTGACGGCGACGCTCGGCGGCGTATATGATCCGCCGCCTGAGAAGCGCGGAGCGACACCGTGTCGCCGGTTCTAGATCGCACGCTACGTATCGGGCGCCCATGCCCGAGGATCGTTCGTCCTGCTGAGGCGAGACACATGAGTGAATCCTCCGGGCGCGCGAGGTCGAGACATTCGGGCGTCGAGCCCGCCGTCACCATCGTGGTCGTCCCGCGCGAGCGGCTGAACCGCGCGCACGCATGCCTGGAGAGCCTCTACCGGAACAGCGACGTCCCGTTCCGGCTCGTGTGGGTGGACGGAGGATCGTCAGCGCGCACGGCGAGATATCTGCGCGCGGAGGCGCGCGCCCGGGGCTTCGAGCTGGTCAGGACCGAGCACTATCTCAGCCCGAACCGCGCGCGGAACATGGGCCTGCGGCGGGTGACCACCCGCTACGTGGTGTTCATGGACAACGACGTCGTCGTCGCGCCGGGCTGGCTCGGCGCCCTGGTCGCCTGCGCGGACGAGACCGGCGCCGCCGTCGTCGGCCCGCTCAACTGTGAAGGACCGCCCCTCCACGCGATCATTCATTTCGCCGGCGGTGAGTGCCGGATCCGCGAGGAGCGCGTCGACGGCGGCGTGCGGCGGCACATGATCGACAGGATCCATCGCCAGGGCGAGCGGGTGGACGAGGCGCGCGGGCAGCTTCGACGTCAGCCGACCACCGCGGCCGAGTTTCACTGCCTGATGGCGCGGACCGAGATCTTCGACAAGATCGGCGCCTTCGACGAAGGCCTGCTCACCGTGCGCGAGAACCTGGACTTTTGCCTGGCGGTGACCCAGATGGGCGGCAGCATCTATGTGGAGCCGGCGTCGGTGATCACCTATCTGGGGTACGAACCGATCGCGTGGCGGGAGATTCCGTTCTTCCTGCTGCGCTGGAACGACGCGTGGACGCTCAGGAGCCTGCATCGCTTCCGCGACAAGTGGGAGCTCGCCGAGGACGAGTATTTCACGCGGCAGTACCGGAATCTCCAGCGATGGCGCACCGAGCTGTTCGTCGTCCGGCCGCTCTTCCGGCACGTTCCCTCGGCGCTGCTCCGGCGGGTGCTGCAGCGGCTTGCTCGCCCGGTGGTGCGGAGTCTCGGCAATCGCATCGTCGCCCGCTACACCAGGCAGCAGACGCGGCTGCGATGGCCCGAGCACTTCGTGGGAGCGCGGGATCCGGCCGTCGCGCCGCCCGCCTGACAGGCGGCGCCCACCCTGCTCAGGCGACCAGCGGCGGCGGATCGTCGTCGTCGGTGTCGCTCTCGGGGCCCGAGCGGGCGTCACGCAAAGCGTCGTGGACGGAGCTGAAGCGCTTTCCGGCGAGGCTCGCGACGTTGCCGTCGCGCGCCACCCAGGTCCACTCGTGCCCGGTCGGTCGAAGCTCGATCTTCATTGCGCCCTCCCTCGAGAGGTGCGGAGTGTAGCCGAACGGGGAGCGGCCGCCAACGGGAAAGAGATTTCCCGGTCGCGGTAAACCTTTCAAGGCCCGCGCGAGCCCTTGAGGTTTGTGCCTCGGCGTGGTTCCATGACCTTGCATCTCCGGGCTGAGCATCCTTCCCAAGGAGGCGTCCATGCGACGCTGGCTCCTCACGCTGCCGCTGCTCTTCTCGCTGCTGGTGCCCGTCTCCCCGGCATCGGCCGAATGGTTCCTCGACGGGTACGCCGGTGCGGCGCTCACGCACTCGGACGAGTTCACCTTCGAGGCCTTCGGCGCCGAGCTCGAGCGCGACGCGAGGTACCGCAGCTCCGCCGTGTTCGGCGTGCGCTTCGGCAAGTGGCTCGAGGGGCTGCCCTGGCTCGGGCTCGCCGGGGACATCTCGTACTTCCGGCCGAGCGGCGACATGCAGGTCTTTCCGCTCACGGCGCTCCTGATGGCGCGCTACGGCTTCTTCCCCGATGACGAGTTCAAGGAAGGTCGCCTCCACATCTACGGCGGCCTCGGCGGCGGGCTGTTCATCTCGCACGTGGACGGGCTCCTCGGCCGATTCGAGGCGTCGGACACGAGCGTGGACGTCGGCCTCGACACGCGAGCCGGCGTCTCCTACCGCATCGAGTCGAACTGGGCGATCTTCGCCGAATACCGCTTCACCCACGTCTCGCCGTCGTTCGAGATCAACGCCTTCAACTCCCGGCCCGACGCGGACACGACGCTCAACACGAGCCACATCATCCTGGGCCTGTCCTACCGGTTCTGACGCGCGGCCGCCGCCGCCCGGATCGTATACTGGGATGTCTCGCGCCGGCATCGAGGGGGCGTGGCGTAACTGGCAGCCGCCGAGGACTTAAAATCCTCTGACCGCAAGGTCGTGCAGGTTCGAATCCTGCCGCCCCTACCAAATGCTGATATCGTAGGGGCTCATGTTCGCCTCTCCGGGCTCGGTTGCCTTCCAGATCGGTCCGCTCGTCGTCCGCTGGTACGGCATCCTCATGGCGACGGCCATCGTCGTCGGGCTGTGGCTGGGGCACCGCCAGGCACGCAAGGAGGGACTGCCCGCCGACGACATCATCAGCGCCGGGCAGTGGGCCATCCTCGCCGGGCTCATCGGGGCGCGGCTCTACGAGGTGGCCTTCAACTGGGACTACTACGGCCAGTACCCGTCGAAGATCCTCGCCGTGTGGGAGGGCGGACTCGCGATGCACGGGGGGCTCATCGTGGGGCCGCTCGTGGGCGCCTGGCTGGCCTGGAAGTGGCGACTGCCGGTCGCCCGCGGGCTCGACGTGGCCGGGCCGTCGCTCGCGATCGGACAGGCGATCGGCCGATGGGGGAACTTCTTCAACGAGGAAGCGTTCGGCCGGCCCACCAACCTGCCGTGGAAGCTCTACATCTCCCCGCCGCACCGGCCGCCCGGCTTCGCACAGTTCGACTACTTCCATCCCACCTTTCTCTACGAGTCGATCTGGGACTTCGCGGTATTCCTGGCGCTGGTGGTGTTGCTGCGTCCGAAGCTGCGCAATCGTCCCGGCGCGCTCTTCTTCTGCTACGTCGGCCTCTATTCGATCGGGCGGTTCGCGATCGAGGCGCTACGGCTCGACAGCTTCTGGCTGGGCTCGTTCCGCGTTCCGCAGATCGCCAGCGTCGTCGGTGTCGTGATCGCCGCGCTCGGTCTCATGTGGACGCGCCGGCGCGCCACGCGCCTGGCCGCGAGCTGAGTCGCTCCGGAGTGGCGCCGCGTGCGCGTCGAGCAGGTCGGCCCGTACCTCTGGCGCATCCCCGCTGACGCCGCTCCCGGCATGCGGGTACCCGGCCTCGTCGTCGCCGACGAGCCGCTCATGCGTCAGATCCGCACGGATGCCGCGCTCGCCCAGCTCGCGAACGGCGCCACGCTGCCCGGGATCGTGTACGCCGCGCTGGCCATGCCCGACATCCACCAGGGCTATGGCCTGCCCGTGGGCGGCGTGGTCGCCACCGATCTCGGCGCCGGGGTCGTGAGCCCCGGCGCCATCGGCTTCGACATCAACTGCGGCGTCCGTCTGCTTCGCACCGGCCTCGAGGCGGCGGCCGTCGCGCCGCGGCTCGCCGCGCTCGTGGACCAGCTCTATGCCGAGGTCCCGTCCGGTGTCGGTGGCCGTGGCGCCGTGTCGCTCGACGCGCGCGGGCTCGCGCGCGTGCTGGAAGGAGGCGCGGCGTGGGCGGTGGGCGCCGGCCACGGCGACCGCGCCGACCTCGACGCGATCGAGTCGGGCGGCCGTCTTCCCGGCGCGGTGCCGGACAGTGTCTCCGGCCACGCCGTCGAGCGCGGCGTGCGACAGCTCGGCTCGCTCGGCTCCGGGAACCACTTCATGGAGATCCAGGTGGTCGAGGAGATCTACGACCCCGCCACCGCCGCCCGGCTCGGGCTGCGCGAGAATCAGATCACGCTGATGATCCACACCGGCTCGCGCGGGCTCGGCCATCAGGTCTGCACCGACTTCCTGAAGGTCGCCGCCGCCGCCCTCCGGCGTTACGGAATCTCCGTGCCCGACCGCCAGCTCGCCTGCGCGCCCGTCGACTCGCCGGAAGCGGGCGCGTATCTGGGCGCCATGCGTGCGGCCGCCAACTTCGCGTTCGCGAACCGGCAGGTGCTCGCGGAGTCGGCGCGGCGCGTCTTCGAGCGCGTGCTCGGCGCCGGTCCGGCCGAGCTGCGCATGTCGGTCGTCTACGACGTCGCCCACAACATCGCCAAGGAGGAGGAGCACGTGGTCGAGGGGCGGCGGCGCACGCTGCTCGTGCACCGCAAGGGCGCCACGCGGGCGTTTCCCGGCCAGCCGGTGATCGTCCCGGGCGACATGGGCCGCTACTCGTTCGTGCTCGTCGGCACCGAGACGGCCATGCGCGAGACGTTCGGCTCCACGTGCCACGGGGCGGGGCGCATCATGAGCCGTACGGCGGCCGTCAAGGCTGCCCGCGGCCGCCGCATCGGCGAGGAGCTGCGAGAGCGAGGCGTGGTCGCGCGCGCGGCCGGTCATCAGGCGCTGGCGGAGGAGATGCCGGAGGCCTACAAGGACGTGAAGGACGTCGTCGAGGTCGTCCACCGCTTCGGGATCTCCTCGCGCGTGGCTCGCCTGCGCCCGCTGGGCGTGGTCAAAGGGTGACCCGCGGAGCATGGTAAACTCATCCGGATGTCGCGAAGAATAAAGGACAAAGCTCTCGCGCTGCTCGCCGCCGAGCAGGGGACCGTCCGCAAGGACTGGGGCGGTCGCGTCTCGATCGCGCTCGCCTACCCGAACACGTATCCCGTCGGCATGTCGAACCTCGGGTTCCAGACGATCTACCGCCACCTCAACGCCCTGGCCGATGTCGTCTGCGAGCGCGTGTTCTTTCCGGAGCCGGCCGAGCTCGACGAGATGCGCCGGACGGCCACGCCGCCGCTGTCGCTCGAGTCCCAGCGTCCGATCACGGACTTCCAGCTCATCGGCTTCTCCGTCACCTACGAGGGGGACTACGTCAACGTCCTGCGCCTGCTCGACATGGCCGGCATCCCGTTGCGGGCGGCGGAACGGCGGCCGCACGATCCACTGGTGCTCATGGGCGGCGTGTGCGCGTTCTCGAATCCGGAGCCGGTCGCGCCGTTCATGGACTTCATCGTCGTCGGCGAGGGCGAGGAGCTGGTGGGCGAGCTGATGCAGGCCTACCGCGACGGCTATCGCGATCGCGAGACGTTCCTCGACGCTCTCGTTGGCCTCGAAGGCATCTACATCCCGGAGCGGCACGAGGTGAGCTACGACGGCGACGGCCAGCTGGCCGACGTCAAGCCGCTGGGCGGGGCACCCGCCGTCGTCGTCAAGCGCCGGCTGAAGCAGGTGGACGCCTTCCGCACGATCGCGGCCGTCAAGACGCCGAACGCCGAGTACGGCCACATGGCGCTCCTGGAGGTCGGCAAGGGCTGTGGCCGCGGCTGTCGCTTCTGCCTCGAGGGCCAGGTCTACCGGCCGGTCCGACACCGCAGCGTCGGCGCCCTCCGCGAGACGGTGGAGCAGCTGGCGGCGCAGGGCGAGAAGCGCATCGGTCTCGTCGGCGCCTGTGTGTCCGACTACCCATGGATCGGCGACTTGCTGAAGGTCGTCGAGGACAACGGCATGGAGCTGTCGATCTCGTCGCTCCGCGCCGACAGCCTCACCGACGATCTCGTCGCGTCGCTGGCGCGGGGCGGGCACCGGACGCTCACCATGGCGCCGGAAGCGGGCACCGAGCGGCTGCGCCGCGCCATCCGCAAGACGATCACCGACGAGCAGCTGCTGGCAGCCTGCGACCTCGTGCGCGCGCGGGGGATTCCGAACCTCAAGGCGTACTTCATGATCGGCCAGCCGACCGAGACGGCGGAGGACGTGGCCGCCATTCCCGACCTCGCGCGGCGAATGCTCGAGCGGCTGCGGGTGCTCGATCCGGGCGGCCGCCCGTTCGGCAAGCTGACGCTGTCGATCTCGTCGTTCGTCCCCAAGCCGTGGACGCCGTTCCAGTGGGCGCCGTTCGACGGCGCCGCCTCGCTGTCCGCCAAGCTGGACGTCATCAAGCGCGGCGTGCGGACGTTCCCCAACATCCGCGTGCTGCACGAGAATCCGCGCGAGGCGGCGCTGCAGGCGCTGCTGGCGCGCGGCGACCGGCGTGTGGCCGAGGTGCTGGAGGCCGCCGCCCGCCTCGACGGCGACTGGCGGCGCGCGCTGCGCGAGTGGGACGGCGACCCGGAGCGCTACACCACGCGCGCGCGCACCGTCGACGAGCGGCTGCCGTGGGATCACTTCGACGTTGGCGTCAAGAAGGCCGGTCTGGTGCGGGAGTGGGAGCGGGCGCAGGGCGAGGCGGCGCCGGCAGCCGTGGCGTGACGATGGCAACCCGCGATACGTACGGCCGGCTGCTCCGGAATCTTCGCGTGTCCATCACCGACCGCTGCAACCTCCGGTGCGGCTACTGCATGCCCGAGGAGGAGTACGTCTGGCTGCCCCGGGACGCGATCCTCCACTTCGAGGAGATCAGCCGGCTGGTCGATGTCTTCATCACCCTCGGCGTCGACAAGGTCCGGCTGACCGGTGGCGAGCCGCTGCTCCGCCGCGACGTGCCCGCGCTGATCCGCCTGCTCGCCGCGAAGCCCGCCTTGCGCGATCTCGCGATCACCACGAACGGTGTGCTGCTCGCCGAGCACGCCGCCGGGCTCCGGGCCGCCGGCCTCCACCGGGTGACCGTGAGCCTCGACACGCTGCGTGCGGATCGCTTCGCGGCGCTCACCCGGCGGACGACGCATGCCCAGGTCCTCGAGGGCATCCGCAGCGTCCCGCGGGCCGGGTTCACCGGGACGAAGCTCGACACGGTCGTCATGCGCGGCGTGAACGACGACGAGCTGGCGGATCTGATCGAGTTCGGCAAGACGGTGCCGGCGGAGGTGCGCTTCATCGAGTACATGGACGTCGGCGGCGCCACGCGCTGGTCGATGGACCAGGTGGTGAGCCGCGCGGAGATGCTGGAGCGCCTCGAGGAGCGCTACGGCCGGATCACGCCGGTGGTGGAGGAGAGCACGGCGCCGGCCGATCGCTATCAGCTCCCCGACGGCACGGTATTCGGCATCATCGCGTCCACCACGGCGCCCTTCTGCGCCGACTGCGATCGGAGCCGCCTCACCGCCGACGGCATGTGGTACCTCTGCCTCTACGCCCTCACCGGCGTCGATCTCCGCGCACCGCTGCGAGCGGGCGCGTCGGTGGACGAGCTGGCCGACCTGATCACCGGCGGCTGGCGTGCGCGCTCCGATCGCGGCGCCGAGGACCGGCTGGCGCTTCGCGATCGAAGCCCGTTGATCCAGATCGGCGGGCTCAAGCGGGATCCGCACCTCGAGATGCACACGCGGGGAGGCTAGAAGCGTGACCGGGAATCCTGGCGCGGCCACCAGCGACGACGCGAAGGTCGACGTCCGCGAGCGCGGAGCCAACCAGCAGCAGTCCGAGCGTCGTCTGTTCATGCAGCTGCACGTCCTGACCGGCTGCGCCGATCTCAAGCCGCTGGTGCGCACGCTCGAGGCCAGCCGTCAGGAGTGCGTGCTCTACCAGGACGTCAACGATCCGCGGGGCATCGGCATCCTCGGCATGAGCGAAGACCCACTGGCCCTCGTGGGACCGTTCCGCGATCTGCTGAATACCGAAGCGTTCGTGGGCCTGCCGCTCCGTCCCGAGTTCACGATGCTCGGCCGCACGTACTCGTCGGGCTTCGAGCCCGATCTGGACGACTGGCTGCTGCGGCGGCCGCGGCGCACCGTGCTGAACCCGGGCTGGCCCTGGGCCATCTGGTATCCGCTGCGGCGGACCGGCGTCTTCGCGCGCCTGTCACCGAAGGAGCAGGGCGAGATCATCCGCGAGCACAGCGTGCTCGGGCGCGCCTACGGCGACGCCGACCTCGCGCACGATGTCCGCCTCGCCTGCCATGGCCTGGACGTCCACGACAACGACTTCGTCATCGGGCTCATCGGCAAGGAGCTCCACCCGCTCTCGCACCTCGTGCAGACGATGCGGAAGACCGTGCAGACCTCGCAGTACCTCGAGACGCTCGGCCCCTTCTTCATCGGCCACGTCGTCTGGCAGAGCCCACACCGCCCGTAGCGCCGGGGGCCACCGAGGGCCCTCCGATTCAAAAAAGAGGCGCGGGGAGGTCGGAGCGGCCCATCAGATAGGTGTCGACGCCGCGCGCGGCGGAGCGGCCTTCGGCGATGGCCCATACGATCAACGACTGGCCGCGCTGCATGTCGCCACACGCGAACACCCCAGGCACGCTGGTCATCCAGGTGCCGTCGCGCCAGACGTTGCCGCGCTCGGTGAGCTTGACGCCGAGGTCGGTGAGCAGGCCGGGCTTCTCGGGACCGACGAAGCCCATGGCGAGCAGCACCAGGTCGACGTCCAGCGTGAACTCGGTGCCCGGCACCGGCCGGAAGTCGAGGCGGCCACCCTCGCGGACCATCTCGACCTTCACCGCCTCGAGGCGCTTCACGCGCCCGCCTTCGCCGAGGAAGCGCTGCGTGGAGACCGCATAGACGCGCTCGCCGCCTTCCTCGTGCGCCGAGGACACGCGGAAGATGTTGGGCCACTGCGGCCACGGGTTGTCGGGGGCCCGCGTGTCGGGCGGCCTGGGCAGCAGCTCGAACTGATGGACGGAGACGGCGCCTTGCCGATGCACGGTGCCGAGGCAGTCGGCGCCGGTGTCGCCGCCGCCGATGATGACCACGCGCTTGCCCGCAGCGCTGAGGAACGCCGCGTCAGGGATCGTGTCGCCCTCGCAGCGCTTGTTCTGGAGCGTCAGATACTCCATGGCGAAGTGGATCCCGCCCAGCTGGCGCCCGGGGATCGGCAGGTCACGCGGCGCACACGCGCCGCCGGCCAGCACGATGGCGTCGAAGTCGCGGCGCAGATCGGCGACGGGGACGTTGACGCCGACGTGGGCGTTCGTCTGGAACACGACGCCCTGCTTCTCCAGCAGCTCGAGACGCCGGTCGAGGAACTGCTTCTCCATCTTGAACTCGGGAATACCGTAGCGGAGGAGGCCGCCCACGCGATCGGCGCGCTCGAAAACGATCACCGCGTGGCCCGCGCGATTCAGCTGCTCGGCGGCGGCCAGCCCCGCCGGCCCCGAGCCGACCACCGCGACCTTCTTGCCGGTGCGCACGGCCGGCCGCTCGGGCGTGACCCACCCGCGCTCGAACGCGTGATCGATGATCGACACCTCGACGGCCTTGATGGTGACCGGATCGTCGTTGATGCCGAGCACGCACGAGCCCTCGCACGGGGCCGGGCACAGCCGCCCGGTGAACTCCGGGAAGTTGTTGGTGGCGTGCAGCCGGTCGATGGCGTCGCGCCAGCGGTCCTTGTAGACGAGGTCGTTCCAGTCCGGAATGAGATTCCCGAGCGGGCACCCCTGATGGCAGAAAGGGACGCCACAGTCCATGCAGCGCGCGCCCTGCTTCTGGAGCTCCGCGTCCGGATAGGGAAGGTAGACCTCCTTCCAGTCGCGCAGCCGCTCGGCCACGGGCCGGGTCGGCCACTTCTTGCGCTGGATCTCCAGAAAGCCGGTCGTCTTACCCACTCGTGGCTCCGACGAGCTCGCCGAACGTCGGCTCGCGCCCCTCCGCCTGGGCGCGCCGCCGCGCCGCCTGGACGCGCTTTTCGTCCTTCGGGATGACCTTCACGAAGCGGGGCCGCATCGTGCGCCAGCTGGCCAGGATCGACGCCGCGTGCGCGGAATGCGTATAGGTCACGTGGCGATCGATGAGGTCGCCGACGAGCTGCACGTCGGCCGGCTGATCGAGGGCCTCCAGGTCGACCATGTCGCGGTTGCAGCGGCGATGGAAGTCGCCGTCGAGATCGAGCACGAAGGCGAGGCCGCCCGACATGCCGGCCGCGAAGTTCCGTCCCGTGCTGCCGATGACGACGACGCGGCCACCGGTCATGTACTCGCAGCCGTGGTCGCCGACGCCTTCGACGACGGTGTGGGCGCCGCTGTTGCGCACGGCGAAGCGCTCGCCGGCGACACCGCGGACATACGCCTCGCCGCCGGTGGCGCCGTAGAGGGCGACGTTGCCGATGATGATGTTGGACTCCGGAACGAACGTCGACCGCGCCGGCGGGTGCACGATCAGCCGGCCGCCGGACAGGCCCTTGCCCCAGTAGTCATTGGCATCGCCTTCCAGCGTGAAGGTGATGCCCCGCGGCAGGAACGCCCCGAACGACTGGCCCGCCGAGCCCGTGAAGTGGATCCTGATGGTGTCGTCGGGCAGCCCGGCCGCGCCGTGGCGCAGCGTGACTTCGTAGCCGAGCATGGTGCCGACGGTGCGGTTGACGTTGCGGATCGGCACCGCCATCTCGACACGCGCGCCGTGGTCGATGGCGTCCCGGCAGGCGGGGATCAGCGTCGTGTGGTCGAGCGCCTTCTGGAGGCCGTGGTCCTGCGCGATCACGCAGCGCCGCGACACCTCCGGCGGCATGGCCGGCTGATAGAGGATGGCGCCGAGGTCCAGACCGCGCGCTTTCCAGTGATCGACGGCCGCCTTCACGTCGAGGCAGTCGGCGCGGCCGATCATGTCCTCGATCTTGCGGAAGCCGAGCTCGGCCATCAGCTCCCGCACCTCCTGCGCCACGAAGCGGAAGAAGTTCACGACGTGCTCCGGCTTGCCGGCGAACCGCTTGCGCAGCTCCGGGTCCTGCGTGGCCACGCCGACGGGGCAGGTGTTCAGGTGGCAGACGCGCATCATGATGCATCCGAGGACCACCAGCGGCGCCGTCGAGAAGCCGTACTCCTCGGCGCCGAGCAAAGCGGCGATGACGACGTCGCGCCCGCTCTTCAGCTGGCCGTCGGTCTGCACGACGATCCGGTCGCGCAGCTTGTTGAGCACGAGCACCTGCTGCGTCTCGGCGAGACCGAGCTCCCACGGGATGCCGCCGTGCTTGATCGACGTCAGGGGCGAGGCGCCGGTGCCCCCGTCGTGACCCGAGATCAGGACCACGTCGGCGTGGGCCTTGGCGACGCCGGCGGCCACGGTACCGACCCCTACTTCGGCGACCAATTTCACGTGGATCCGGGCGCTTGGATTGGAGTTCTTCAGATCGTGGATGAGCTGGGCCAGATCCTCGATCGAGTAGATGTCGTGGTGCGGGGGCGGGGAGATGAGCCCGACGCCCGGCGTGGCATAGCGCACCTTCGCGATCCACGGATAGACCTTGTGGCCGGGGAGCTGACCACCCTCGCCCGGCTTGGCGCCCTGCGCCATCTTGATCTGGATGTCGTCGGCATTGACCAGGTACTCGCTGGTCACGCCGAAGCGTCCCGACGCCACCTGCTTCACCGCGCTGCGCCGCCAGTCGCCGTTCGGGTCACGGACGTAGCGCGCGGGATCCTCGCCGCCCTCGCCGGTGTTGGAACGCCCGCCGATGCGATTCATGGCGATGGCGAGCGTCTCGTGCGCCTCCTGGCTGATGGAGCCGTACGACATCGCGCCGGTGGCGAAGCGCGTCAGGATCGACTCGATCGACTCGACCTCGTCGAGCGGCACCGGCGGCCCGGCCGGCTTCAGCGTGAAGAGGCCGCGCAGCGTCGCCCGCTGCCGGCTCTGGTCGTCGACGAGCTTCGAGTATTCCTTGAAGGCCGCGTAGCTCCCGACCCGCGTCGAGGCCTGCAGCCTGGCGATCATGTCCGGGTTGACCTGATGGTGCTCGCCGTCGCGCCGCCACTGGTACTCGCCGCCCCAGTCGAGATCGGGGCGCTGCACCGGGCGCTCGGGATAGCCCTCGGCATGCCGGCGGCGCGCTTCCTCGGCGATGACATCGAGACCGATGCCCCCGACGCGCGAGGCGGTGCCGGCGAAGTAGCGGTCGACGACGGCGCGGTTGAGCCCAACCGCCTCGAAGATCTGCGCGCCGCAGTAGCTCTGCAGGGTGGAGATCCCCATCTTCGCCATGACCTTCAAAATTCCCTTGTTGAGCGCCTTGATGTAGTTGCGCACGGCCTTGGCGTGGTCCAGCCCGGTGAGGACGCCGTGGCGGATCAGGTCGTCGATGCTCTCGAAGGCCACCCACGGGTTGACGGCCCCGGCGCCGTACCCGATCAGCAGGCACATGTGGTGCACTTCGCGAGCATCGCCAGTCTCGATGACGAGGCCGCACCGCACCCGCTCGCCGTGCCGCACCAGGTGATGATGCACGGCCGCCGTCGCCAGCAAGCTGGGAATGGCCGCCAGCTCTCGGCTCACGCCGCGATCGGAGAGGACCACGATGTTGTGACCGTCGGCGATGGCCCGGCTGGCGCGCTGCTGCACGTCTTCGATGGCGCGCTCGAGGCCGGCGGCGCCTTCGGCCACGGGGTAGAGCATTGGCAGCGTGATGGCCTTGAAGCCGAGCTCGCGGACGTGCGCCAGCTTGGCGAGATCCTCGTTGGAGATGATGGGATCCTTCAGCACGATCTGCCGGCACGAGCCGGGCTCGGCCTTCAGCAGATTGCCCTCGGGACCGACGGTCGACTCCATCGCCGTCACCAGCTCCTCGCGGATCTGGTCGAGCGGCGGGTTGGTGACCTGCGCGAACAGCTGCTTGAAGTAATCGTAGAGCGGCCGCGGGCGATCGGAGAGCACGGCCAGCGCCGTGTCCGTTCCCATGGAGCCGATCGGCTCCTCGCCGTTCTTGGCCATCGGGGCGAGCAGCAATCGCAGGTCTTCGTGCGTGTAGCCGAACGCCATCTGGCGCGTCAGCACGGTGGCGTGATCCGACTCGGCCACGGGCGCGGCGGCGACGTCCGCCAGGTGCACCTGGTTCTGACGCAGCCACTCGCCGTACGGGTGCTCGCCGGCCAGCTGGGCTTTGATCTCGTCGTCGTCGATGATGCGGCCCTGGGCCGTGTCGACGAGGAAGATCCGACCGGGGTGCAGGCGCTCTTTGACGAGGATCTGCTCGGGCGGGATGTCGAGCACGCCGACCTCGGAGGCCATGATCACGAGGTCGTCCTTGGTCACGTAGTACCGCGACGGTCGCAGGCCGTTGCGATCGAGCACGGCGCCGATCACGGTGCCATCGGTGAAGGCGATCGACGCCGGACCGTCCCACGGCTCCATGAGCGACGAGTGGTAGTCGTAGAAGGCGCGCCGCTCCGGGCTCATCGACTCGTGGTGCTGCCACGGCTCGGGGATCATCATGAGGATCGCGTGCGGCAGCGAGCGGCCGTTCATCACGAGGAACTCGAGCACGTTGTCGAAGGTGGCGGAGTCGGAAAGTCCCTCGCGCGTCACCGGCAGCACCTTGGCGAGATCGTCGCCGAGGACGTCGGACTTGCACAGGGCCTCGCGCGCGCGCATCCAGTTGATGTTCCCGCGCAGCGTGTTGATCTCGCCGTTGTGCGCGATGTAGCGGTACGGGTGGGCGAGCGGCCACGACGGGAACGTGTTCGTGCTGAAGCGCTGGTGCACCAGCGCCAGCGCCGACTCCACGGCCGGGTCCATCAGGTCCGGGAACATCGCCTCGATCTGATCGGCCGACAGCATGCCCTTGTAGATGAGCGTGTTGCTACTGAGGCTCGGGATGTACGTGAGCCGCTTCTCGGAGAAGTCCAGCACCTCCACCGCGTGCTCGATGCGCTTGCGGATCACGTAGAGCTTGCGCTCGAAGTGGGCGTGGTCGCGCGCCCCGTCGCCGCGGCCGATGAAGACCTGCTTGATGTGCGGCTCGACGCCGACGGCGCTGGCGCCGAGATGCGTGTCGTTGGTGGGCACGTCGCGCCAGCCGAGGAGCCGCTGCCCCTCCTCGGCCACGATGGTGGCGATCAGCCCCTGGACCTTCTCGCGCTGGATGACGTCGCGCGGCAGGAACACCAGGCCGGCGCCGTAGTCTTTCGGTCCGGGCAGGGGGATGCCGAGGCGGCCACACTGCTTGCGGAGGAACCTGTCCGGCATCTGTAAAAGAATGCCGGCCCCGTCGCCGGTGTTGGGCTCGCAGCCGCAGGCGCCGCGATGCAGGAGGTTGATGAGCACCTGGAGCGCTTTGCGCACGATGGCGTGCGAGCGCACGCCCTTGATGTTCACGACGAAGCCGACGCCGCACGCGTCGTGCTCGTGAGCGGGGTCGTAGAGACCCTGCGCGGGAGGCGGGCCGGCGGTCGGTGGCGGCGCCTGCTCCTTCATGCTCCTACCCCTTTGTGAAGAGTTGCACGATAGTACTCGCGCCGCCAGTATTAGTCATCAGGGAAAAGATGGATGATAGGTATCAGTATTGCTAATGGTGTAGAGTGGCCTCGTGCATCTCGAAGCCCTGCGGCTCTACTGCGACGTGGTGCGCCTCCGGTCGTTCTCCAAGGGCGCCGAGCAGAACTTCGTCTCGCAGTCCGCCGCCAGCCAGGCCGTGCAGCAGCTCGAAAGCCAGGTCGGCGCCGTGCTGATCGACCGCACGCAGCGGCCGTTCGTGGTCACGCCCGAGGGCCGGTCGCTCTACGAGGCGTGCCGCTCGATGCTGGAGTCCTGGGAGAAGGCGAAGGCGGATCTGGCGGCGGTGAAGGCCCGGGTGGACGGCACCGTCCGCGTGGCGGCGATCTACTCGGTGGGTCTGCACGACGTGAGCCGCCCGCTCCAGCAGTTCTCCTCGCTCTATCCCGATGCCCGGGTGCAGCTCGATTGCTTGCACCCGCACAAGGTGGTGGAGGCCGTGCTGAGCGGCGAGGCGGACATCGGCATCATGTCCTATCCGCCGGCCGACCGCGCGCTGGCCGTGGTGCCGTTGCGCGAGGAGCCGATGGCCGTCGTCTGCCATCCCAATCATCGGTTCGCGCGCCGGCGGCTGCTGGCGCCCGCCGACCTCCACGGCGTTCCGTACGTCGCCTTCGACCGCGCGCTGCCGATTCGGAAGGCCATCGACCGGGCGCTCCGCCAGCACGGCGCCCGGCCGAACATCGTGATGGAGTTCGACAACATCGAGACGATCAAGCAGGCCATCATCATCGACGCCGGCGTGAGCATTCTCCCGCGCCACACCGTCCAGAAAGAGGCCGGCGTGAAAACGCTGGCGGCGGTAGGCTTGAGCGTGCCCGACCTGGCCCGGCCGGTGGGGATCATCCATCGACGGCAGAAGCCGCTGACGCTGACGGCGATCCGGTTCATCGAGATGTTGAAGGACGCGAGCGCGCCGCGCGCTCGCGCGCAGGAGGTGCGCGGATGAATCACCTCGACGACGAGCCCGATCACCTCATCGACGACGAGAATCTGCAGGAGATCCGGGGCGCCTTCCTCAACGACACGATTTCCGCGCTGGAGCCCGCGGAGCCGATCTGTCTGCTCGAGACGGCCACCGTCGCCGAGGCGATCGCGCGCATGCTCGAGCGGCGGCAGGCCGGCGTCCTGATCGTGGACGACGACGGTCGGCTGACCGGCATCTTCACCGAGCGCGACGTGCTGATGCGCGTGGCCGGGGCCGGCCGCGACGCGGCCCGGACGGCGCTGCACGACGTGATGACGCCCAACCCGGAGGCGCTGGCGGCGGCCGACCGGATCGCGTACGCCGTCCACTCCATGAGCGTGGCCGGCTATCGCACGGTGCCGCTGGTGGACGCCGACCGCCGACCGGTCGGCGTGGTGACGGTGAGCGACGTCATCCGCTGGCTCGCGCACCTGTACCCGGAAGCGGTATTCAACCTGCCGCCCGGCGACGCTCTGAAGAACCCCCACGCCATTGATGCGGGGTAACGGCCTCGCCCGTGTAAGCACTGATTAACCTTGCCGAAAGAGGGGGGCTTCGCTAACATGAACCACGCCCTGTCGAACAGGGCGGCCTCGGCGTGAATCCCGTCCCGGTCGATCGCTGACGGCGTGTGCGTCGGGCCCGCCAGGGGCCCACGAGAAATTCAGGGGAGAGATAGCTCGATGAGCGAGACGGCGGCGCCCGCGACGGGGGCCAAGACACGGCGAGAGCTCGATCGCGCCGTTATTCGATTCGCCGGCGATTCCGGCGACGGCATGCAATTGACCGGCGAGCAGTTCACCACCGAGTCGGCGTGGGCCGGCAACGACCTCGCCACGCTGCCCAACTTCCCCGCCGAGATCCGCGCTCCCGCCGGGACGCTCTTCGGCGTCTCGAGCTTCCAGCTGCAGTTCGGCAGCCAACGCGTGTACACGCCGGGCGATCGCCTCGACTGCCTCGTGGCCATGAACCCCGCCGCGCTCAAGGTGCATCTTCGCGACCTGAAGACGGGCGGGCTGCTCATCGTCAACACGGCGGCCTACGACAAGCGCAATCTCGACAAGGCCGGCTACAACGCCAACCCGCTGGACGATCCGGCGCTGGCCGAGCGCTATCGCCTGCACAAGGTCGACATGACCGGTCTGACGCAGGAGGCCATCAAGGACCTGCCGCTGAACACGAAGGAGAAGGACCGCACGAAGAACTTCTTCGCGCTCGGCCTCGTCTCGTGGATCTACACGCGCCCGCTCGAGCCGACGCTCGACTGGATCGGCAAGAAGTTCGCGAAGAACCCGCAGTTCGCCGAGGCCAATACGCGCGTGCTCAAGGCCGGCCACGCCTACGGCGAGACGGCCGAGATCTTCTCCGAGCATTATGAAATCGAGCCGGCGGAGATGCCCGCCGGTGTCTACCGCGCCATGACGGGCAATCGCGCCCTGGCCTGGGGACTTCTTGCGGCGGCCGAGCGTTCGAAAGTCCCCGTCGTGTACGGCGCCTATCCGATCACGCCGGCCTCGAGCATTCTCGAGGAGCTGGCCATGCACAAGCGCTTCCGCGTCCGCACGATCCAGGCCGAGGACGAGATCGCCGCGGTGACGGCGGCCATCGGCGCGTCCTTCGGCGGCGCCATCGGTGTCACGGGCTCCAGCGGGCCGGGCATCGCGCTCAAGGGCGAGGCCATCGGGCTCGCCGTCACGGCGGAGCTGCCGCTCGTGATCTTCGACATCCAGCGCGGCGGGCCGTCGACCGGCCTGCCGACGAAGACGGAGCAGGCGGACCTCATGCAGGCGATGTATGGCCGTAACAGCGAGTCGCCGGTCGTGGTGCTGGCGCCGGCCACGCCGGGCGACTGCTTCTACGTTGCCTACGAAGCCGTGCGCATCGCGGCCAAGTACATGTGCCCGGTGCTCGTGCTGAGCGACGGCTTCCTGGCCAACGGCTCGGAGCCGTGGCTCATCCCCGACCCGGAGACGCTGCCGCCGATCGACATCCAGTTCCGGACGGAGAAGGAAGGCTTCTTTCCGTACCTGCGCGATCCGGCGACGCTGTCGCGTCCGTGGGTGCGCCCGGGAACGCCGGGGCTCGAGCATCGGATCGGCGGCCTCGAGAAGCAGGACGTGACCGGCAACATCTCGTACGATCCGGACAACCACGACCACATGGTCCGGACCCGCGCCGAGAAGGTGCGGCGCGTGGCGCAGGAGATTCCTCCGACGACCATCCACGGGCCGGCCACCGGCGACCTGCTCGTGGTCGGCTGGGGCGGCACGTACGGCTCCATCACGGCGGCCGTCGAGCGCGCGCAAGCGGCGGGCCGCTCCGTGGCGTCGATCCACCTGCGGCACCTGAACCCGCTCCCGCCCGATCTCGGCCACATCCTGCGCGAGTACCGCAAGGTCCTCGTGCCGGAGATCAACAGCGGGCAGCTGGTCCGCATCCTGCGCGCGGAGTACCTCGTGGACGCCGTCGGGTTCAACCGCGTGCGCGGGCTGCCCCTGGCGAGCGAGGAGATCTTCGAAGCCATCAACCAACTCATCGGGGGTCCAGCATGAGCGCCCAGGGGGCAGGGGCGGCGGCCACGCCGGCGCCCAGGTACACGAAGAAGGATTTCGAGTCCGATCAGGACGTTCGCTGGTGCCCGGGCTGTGGCGACTACGCGATCCTGAGCGCGGTGCAGAAGTCGATGCCCGACCTCGGCATCCCGCGCGAGAACATCGTGTTCATCTCCGGGATCGGCTGCTCCAGCCGCTTCCCGTACTACATGAACACCTACGGCTTCCACACGATCCACGGCCGCGCGCCGGCCATCGCCACCGGCCTGCGGGTGGCGCGGCCCGACCTGAAGGTGTTCCTGGTCACGGGCGACGGCGACGGCCTGTCGATCGGCGGCAACCACATGCTGCACGTGCTGCGCCGCAACGTGAACATCACGATCCTGCTCTTCAACAACCGGATCTACGGCCTCACCAAGGGGCAGTACTCGCCGACCAGCGAGCTCGGCAAGGTCACCAAGTCGACGCCGATGGGTTCCGCCGACCGGCCGGTGAACCCGCTCTCCTTCGCGCTCGGCTGCGGCGCCACCTTCGTGGCCCGCACGGTGGACCGCAACATCCCCCACATGGACGAGATGCTGAAGCGCGCGGCGGCGCACCGGGGCACCGGGTTCCTGGAGATCCTCCAGAACTGCAACGTGTACAACGATCTCGCGTGGAACGTGATGTACGACAAGGAGTCGCGCGCGCTGCACGAGCTCAGGCTCGAGCACGGCAAGCCGCTGCTCTTCGGTCCGCCCGACGCGCGCAAGGCGGTCGTCATGGACGGCGTCATCCCGACCGTGGTCGACGCCGGCAGCGTGCCCGCCAGCGCGCTCTGGATCCACGACGAGCGGAACGTGAACGCTGCCAAGATCCTGGCCGATCTCTTCGCGCCGAGCTTCCCGGTGCCGATCGGCGTGCTCGAGGACATCGAGGCGCCCATCTACGAGGACGTCATGCTGCAGCAGGAGCAGCGGGCGATCTCGGACCGCGGCCCCGGCAGCATCGCCAAGCTGCTGACGTCGGGAGATACCTGGAAAATCGGCTGACCTTGCCGGGCAGGCGGTTCCCTCACTTGCCGGTCCGCCGCGTCGGGACCGGCAAGTTGCTTTTCGGCGACGACGCGAGGATCGGGTGATGGCACTCAGCGGAACCGTCGTGACCGAGCTGGCGCGGATCGTGGGCGCCGACGGCGTGTTCACGTCGCGCGAGGCGCGGCTGACCTACGACGCCGACATGCACACGCTCTACAAGGGCGAGCCCGATGCCGTCGTCCTGCCCCGCTCGACCGAGCAGGTGCGCGACGTCGTCCGCCTCTGCCGCCGTGAGCGTCTCCCGATCGTGCCGCGGGGGTCCGGCACCGGCCTCATCGGCGGCGCCATGGCGCCTCGCGGCGGCGTGATGGTGTCGATGACGCGAATGACGGAGATCCTCGAGGTGGACCTGCCGAACCGGACGGCCACCGTGCAGCCCGGGCTCATCAACCTGTGGCTCACCAACGCCGTGCGCGAGCGCGGCTACTTCTTCGCGCCCGATCCGTCGAGCCAGATGGTCTCGTCGATCGGCGGCAACGTCTCGACCAATGCCGGCGGTCCGCACTGCCTGAAGTACGGGATCACGACCAACCACGTGCTCGCCCTCGAGTTCGTCATCGGCACGGGCGACGTCATCCGGGTCGGGGGCAAGGCGGCCGATCGGCCCGGCTACGACCTGCCGGGCGCCATGGTGGGCGCCGAGGGGACGTTCGGACTCGTGACGGCCGTGACCGTGCGGCTGCTGCACCTGCCCGAGGCGGTGAAGACGGCACTGGCCGCGTTCGCGACCGTCGTGGACGCCTCCGAAGCCGTCTCGGCCATCATCGCGGCCGGCATCGTGCCCGCCGCCCTCGAGATGCTCGACGAGGCCATGGTGGGCGCCATCAACGCTGCCGTCGGCAAGGTCTATCCCGACGGGGCCGGCGCCGTGCTCTTGATCGAGCTCGACGGCCCGCGCGCCGAGGTCGAGGCGCAGGCCGAGCGCATTGCCGCCATCTGCCGCGAGCGGCAGGCGCTGTTCGTGACCGTCGCGCGCGACGAGCTCGAGCGCGCGCTCCTCTGGAAGGGCCGCAAGGAGGCCGCGGGCGCCATCGGCCGCATCGCCTCCGCGTACCTGCTGCAGGACGCCGTGGTCCCGCGTTCGAAGCTCCCGCAGATCATGCGGGAGATGGTGGCGATCGGCAGGCGTTACGACCTCATGATCGCCAACGTGTTCCACGCGGGAGATGGCAACCTTCATCCGATGATCTGCTACGACGACCGCAAGCCCGCGGAGTTCGCGCGCGCCCAGGAGGCCAACGAGGCGCTGCTTCGCGCGTGCATCGAGCTGGGCGGCAGTGTCACGGGCGAGCACGGCGTCGGCCTCGACAAGGCGAAGAACCTGCCGTTGCAGTACGCCGAGGCGGACCTGAACTTCATGTACCGGCTCCGCCGCGTGTTCGACCCGGATGGCCTGATGAATCCCACGAAGCTCTTGCCCTCGCATCCGGCATGCGGCGAGGGTTTCCGGCCGCGGCGTCCGACGCTGCCGGACGGCGCCTGGGTCTAGGCGCGTGAGCGTCACGTCCCGCTCGCTGGCCGGCGCGCTCGCCGCCGTGCTCGGCCCCGAGGGATTGCGGGAGGACGGCGCCAGCCTCGCCGCGGCCGCCGTCGACGGTTCGACGCCGCGATGGGCGGCCGCACCCGCCACGCCCGAGCAGCTCGCGCAGGTCGTGGCGCTGGCGCAGGAGGAGAAGCTCGCCGTGGTGCCGCGCGGCAGCGGCGGCCACCTCGAGCAGGGTGCGCCACCGCGCCGCGTCGATGTGGTCGTCGACCTCCGGCGTCTCGATGCCGTCATCGAGCACAATCCGGACGACCAGACGGTCAGCGTGCAGGCGGGCATCACGGCCGCGGCACTGGCCGCGCGCCTGGCGCCGCACCGGCAGGCACTGCCGCTCGATCCGCCCGGCTGGCGCGCGCGCACGCTGGGAGGCATCGCGGCCACGCAGGCGAGCGGACCGCTGCGCGCGCGCTACGGCACGATGCGGGATCTGCTGCTCGGAGTCCGCTTCGTGCAGGCCGACGGCGTGCTCACGTGGGGTGGCGCCAGGGTGGTGAAGTCGGTGACCGGCTACGACGTCCCCAAGCTGATGGTGGGCGCGCTCGGTACGCTGGGAGTCCTCGTCGAGCTGACGCTGCGCGTGCATCCGGTGCCGGAGACCGAGAGCACGTGGCTGGCGACGTTCCGGTCGACGGAACAGGCCCAGGACTGCGTGGCGTTGCTCCTGGACTCGAGCATCCAGCCCAGCCGCCTCGAGATGCTGGACGACCGCGCGCTCGCCGCGTGCGGCCTCCCGCTGGCCGCGGCGGCGCTCATGGTGGCCATCGCCACCGTCGAGCCGGCGGTGCGCGCGCAGGGAACGATGCTCGCCGAGCTGGTCGCGCGCGCCGGCGGCGGCCTCGAGACGGTGAATGCGAGCGTCTGGCAAGCGTACGATCGGATGCTCGGCGCCGCCGGCGGAGTCACGCTGCGCATCGGCACCATCCCGACGCGCCTGGCGGCGACGTTCGCCGAGGCGCGCCGCGCGTTCGCGCGCGCGGCGGTGGCCGGCTGTGCCGGGCTCGGCGCGCTGCGGACCCGGATCGAGGACGGCGACGTCGCCGCGGTCGTCCGCGGTATCGAACGGCTGCGCGCCGTGGTGGCGGACGTGGACGGCGGCGTGATGATCGAGCGAGGGCCGCGCGCGCTGCGGGAGGCGATCGATCCCTGGGGTCCGGTGCCCGCGCCCGCACTCGCCGTGATGCGGGCGATCAAGCGTGAGTTCGATCCGGCCGGCGTGCTCAATCCCGGCCGCTTCGTGGACGGCCTCTGATGGCCGAGGCGCCGGTGGTCGCCCTCGACACGCCCGAGACGCTGACGGCGATCCGCTCCTGCGTGCACTGCGGAATCTGCCTGCCGCAGTGCCCGACGTACCGCGTGCTCGGTGAGGAGATGGATTCACCGCGCGGCCGCGTGTACCTCATGCGCGCCGTCGCGGAGAAGCGGCTCGATCTCACCGACGGCTTCCGGCGCCACCTCGACCTCTGCCTCGGCTGCCGCGCGTGCGAGACCGCCTGCCCGGCTGGCGTGCCCTTCGGCGCGCTGCTGGAGACCTCGCGCGTCGCGATCGAGCGTCGCGGTCGTCCGTGGCGCGAGCGGCTGCTCGCCTCGCTGATCTTCGCCGTCTTCCCGTATCCGGAGCGCCTGCGCGTGCTGCTCGGGGCCGGCCGCCTCTATCGCGCCTCCGGTCTTTCGGCGCTCGTCCGCGCCACGGGACTGCTCGGCCGCTTTCCGCGGCTGGCCGCGATGGAGCGCCTGCTCCCCGAGGCGTCGGCCAGCGAGACGCTGCCGGCGCTCGTGCCGGCCGTTGGACGTGCGCGGGGGAGCGTGGCTCTCCTGGCCGGATGCGTGCAGCGTTACGTCTATGCCGACGTCAACCGGGACACCGCGCGGCTGCTGGCGCTCGCCGGGTGGGACGTCGTGGTGCCGCGCGGGCAGGGCTGCTGCGGCGCGCTCGAGCTGCACGCCGGTCGCGTGGACGATCTGCGCCGCCGCGCGAGCGCGCTCGGCGCGGTATTCCCGGCCGACGTCGACTGGGTCGTCACGAACGCGGCCGGCTGCGGCTCGGCCATGCGCGAGTACGGCCACTGGACGGAGGACGCGGCGGCCAGACGGCTGGCCAGCCGCACTCGCGACGTGACCGAGCTTCTCGCGGAGGGAGAGCTTCCCCTCCGCCCGCTGCCGCTCACGGTGACGTACCATGACGCCTGCCACCTCGCTCACGGCCAGAAAGTGCGTTCGGCGCCGCGCGCGCTGCTGGCGAAGATTCCCGGCCTCACGCTGGTCCCGCTGGCCGACAGCGAGCTCTGTTGCGGTAGCGCCGGCGTGTACAACATCCTGGAGCCGGAGATGGCCGAGCGCCTGCTGGCGGAGAAGGTCGACCGCATCGTGGAGACGGGTGCCCGCACCGTGGTGACCGGCAATCCCGGCTGCCTGCTGCAGATCGCCAGCGGCTGTCGACGGCGCGGCATCGACGTGGAGGTGATCCATCCGGTCACGCTGCTGGCCCGCGCGGTCCGATGGGAGGTGCCATGAAGATCCGACTGGCGGAGCACGCGAAGTTCCAGGCCGACAAGATGGCGAAGATCGCGCTGGCGACCACGCCGCGCGTCCAGCTCGATCTCTACTGCCTCGAGCCCGGCCAGAGCCAGAAGGTCCACAGCCACGACGATCAGGACAAGATCTATGTGGTGCTCGAGGGCCACGGGCGAGTGACCGTCGGCACCGAGCCGTACACACTCGCGCCGGGCGAGGCGGTGGTGGCGACGGCGGGCGCGCCGCACGGCGTGACCAACGACTCCGGCGCCAGGCTGCTTCTTCTCGTCTTCGTCAGCCCGCCGCCGCCGCACGCATGACGGCCTCCCCGCGCGTCGCGCTGATGATCACGTGTCTCGCCGACATGTTCTATCCGGAGGTCGGCGAGCGTATCGTGCGTCTGTTGCGCGGGCTCGGGGTCACGGTGACGCTGCCGGCGGGACAGACGTGCTGCGGTCTTCCGCTGTTCAACTCCGGCTACCACGCCGAGGCGGCCGCGGTGGCCCGGCGTACCGCCGGCGTCTTCGGCGAGGCGGAAGCCGTGGTCGTGCCGTCGGGCTCGTGTGCGTGGATGGTGAAGCACGAATACCCGGGACTTCTCGACGGCGGCCCGGACGCCGCCGCGGCGCGTCGCCTCGCCGAACGCACCTACGAGTTCTCGCAGTACCTGGTGCGCGCGCTGGGGCGGACGGAGTTCGAGACCGACGCGGGCGGGCGCGTGGCATACCACGACTCCTGCCATCTTCTGCGCGGCCTGCACGAATCGGAATCGCCCCGAACGCTCCTGCGCAACCTGCGCGGGGTGGAGGTCGTGGACCTGCCGGGCAGCGACGAGTGCTGCGGCTTCGGCGGCTCCTTCTCCGTTCGCCTGCCGGAGGTGTCGACGGCCATCCTGGACCGGAAGCTCGCCAATGTAGAGGCCTCCGGCGCCACCTGCGTGGTGGCGTGCGACGCCGGCTGCCTCATGCAGATGAAGGGCGGCCTCGGTCGACGCGGCTCCGCCGTGCGCGCGGTCCATCTCGCCGAGCTGCTGGAGCGCGCGCGCGGAAGTGGGGGGAACACGGTGATCGAGGCGCGCTCCGGCTCCGCCGGGGCG
>DATBJF010000044.1:0-7200 GCA_036556545.1 Candidatus Methylomirabilota bacterium | reverse complement strand
CACGTTTTCCGAGCTTCGGGCCCGGGTGCGCTCGTTGCTGCGGCGAGGGCCGGGCCGGCAGCCCGAGAAGCTGAGCATCGCGGACCTGACGGTCGACCTGGCGCAGCGCAAGGTGACGCGCGGCGGCCGGCGCATCGAGCTGACGTGCAAGGAGTTCCTGCTGCTCTCATTGCTGGCGCGCCGCGCCGGCGAGGTCCTGCCGCGGACGGTGATCGCAGAACAGGTCTGGGACATGAACTTCCAGAGCGACACCAACGTGATCGACGTCGCGATCAAGCGCCTGCGCAGCAAGGTGGACAACCCCTTCGAGAAGAGGCTGATTCATTCGGTGCGGGGAATGGGCTATGTTCTCGAGGAGCGCTGAGCAGGCGAGCATCGTGCGGCCCGAGCGCGGCGTGCTCAGCGGGCGGTCCATCGCCGTGCACATAGCGCGGCTCTATACGCTGTCGGCGGTGGTCCTGCTCGCCCTGGTGGTTGGCCTGATGTACTGGGTGCAGCGCCAGACTGTTGAGTGGGGCGATGCCTATTTCCTCGCCGACAAGGTACAGCAGCTTCGCCTAGCGATGCGTCAGGACGGAGGCGAGTCGGGTTTCCTCGTGCAGGAGGTCGAGCTCGAAGCTGGCGTGTTTGCCGACGGGCAGCACTACGTCCATTACTCGCGCATCCTCGACGAGCAAGGTCACGTGCGCCTCGAGACGCCGGGGGTGGGAAAGATCCTTCCGGCGAACGTGTTTCCGCCGCCCGTGCGCGCCGCGGAGGTGCCTCACGAAGCGGCGCAGGTGAAGGGCGATGACGGGCGACACTACCTCCTCGTATCGGCGTGGGGAGAGACCGGCGGCAAGCCCGCGGCGCGCCGCGTGATACAGGTGGCGCTCGACAACACCGACGAGCTGACCGCCATCACCCGCTACCAGACCGCCTCGGTGCTGCTCCTGGTCCTTGGGATGCTGCTATCGGCAGGCGTGGCCCGCTCAATCGTGCGCCGCGGGCTGCGACCTCTCCGGGACATCGCAAGCGTTGCGGAGCAGATCACGGCGAGCCGGCTGAACACGCGCCTTCAGGCACAGCAGTGGCCGCTCGAGCTCGCCACGCTTGCGCGCGCGTTCGATGGGATGCTCGGCCGGCTGGACGATTCGCATACCCGGCTGTCGCAGTTCGCGAAGGAAATGGCGCACGAGCTGCGCACGCCCATCCAGGTCCTGATGGGGCAGACCGAGTTCGCCCTGAGCAAGGAACGCGAGCCGCACGAGTACCGGCAGATCCTGGAGCCCACTCTCGAGGAGTTCCAGAAGCTCACGCGCATGATAGACGGGCTCCTGTTCCTCGCCCATGCGGAGAATCCGAAGACGCAGATCGACTGCAAAGAGCTCGACGCCCGCCGCGAGCTGGAGGCGGTGCGCGAGTTCCACGAGGCGCTCGCCGCGGATCTCGGGATAGCCGTGACGTGCCAGGGGCAGGCGAGTCTGCGTGCGGACCCGCTCCTGATCCGCCGCGCCGTGACCAACCTCCTGTCGAACGCGCTGCGCCACACGCCGAGCGGCGGGCAAGTCGTCCTGTCGGTCGAGCCGGTGAACGCCCACGGAGTCGTGTTGAAGGTGAGCGACACCGGCTGCGGCATCGGGCCGAAAGACCTGCCCCGTAATTGCGACGCCGCAGCTTGCCCGAGCCGGGGCACTGCCCGCTGCGCCGGGGGAACAGGGTTGGGACTTGCGATCGTGAAGAGCATCGCCGCGCTTCACGGCGGCACGTTCTCGCTCGAGAGCCGTCCCGGCCAGGGCACGACCGCTCTCATCCGTTTCCCGGCGCGCTAGCTCGCTGAAACAAAGCTGTCCGGCGCGCCTGTTGTAACCGTGGCGTCATGTAAATGTAATTTTCGCGCCATGCGTCTGTTCCTCCTGCTTTGATAAAAACTGTCGGGAAAACCCTACACCCCCCGGAGGGAAACCATGGCGTCGTTCATAAAGTCCGACCTCGAATTCATTCTGGAGCAGATCCTCATCGCCGAGCGGCATGCCGCCGGCGAGGATCTCGCCTCGATGCTGCCGAACACCGAGGTGCCGTTCGGCCTGCGCACGGTTTCCGGCGAATTCAACAACCTCGTCGCGGGCCGGACCACCTTCGGCACGGCCGATCTCATCTTCCCGCGCATGCTGGCCTCGGTGTTCCGGCCGGCGGAGAACGTCACCATCGACCTCGACGGTCCCGGCGGCCAGGCGGTCGGGGATCCGACCTCCTACGCGCAGACGAGCGGCTTCGTCTTCGACTCGCAGCCGCGCACCATCTCCAACCTGATCGTCGATCAGACGGCGAACAACCCCGCCGCGACCGCCGCCTTCGAGCAGACCCCGGGCTCCGAGGTGGTGACCGGCACGCGCACCGACGGCACCACGTACCAGACGTATTTCATCCCGAACATCGCGCCCGACGCAGGTCTCTCGGCACCGTTCAACCAGTGGATGACCTTCTTCGGCCAGTTCTTCGACCACGGCCTCGACCTCGTGGCCAAGGGC
Source organism: Candidatus Methylomirabilota bacterium (assembly GCA_036556545.1). Classification (GTDB taxonomy): domain Bacteria; phylum Methylomirabilota; class Methylomirabilia; order Rokubacteriales; family CSP1-6; genus AR12. Next base: position 4,690 of record DATBJF010000044.1, on the reverse strand, counting down.
GGCAGCGGCACGGTGATCATGCCGCTGGCGGCGGATGATCCCCTGGTGTTGGGGGCCGACGGGATCGCCGGAACGGCGGACGACCTGCCGGCAAACCAGCGGTTCATGGTGCTCACCCGCGCCACCAACCAGCCCGGCCCGGACGGGATCCTGGGCACCGCGGACGACATCCACGAGCACACCAACGTCACCTCGCCCTTCGTCGACCAGAACCAGACCTACAGCTCGCACCCGTCGCACCAGGTGTTCCTGCGCGCCTATGCGCTCGACGCCAACGGCGATCCGCGCGCGACCGGCGAGCTGATCGTCAACCGCAACCTCGGCGCCGACGGCGTCTTCGGCACCGGCGACGACCAGATCCTCGGCGGCATGGCCACCTGGAAGGTGGTGAAGGCGCAGGCGCGCGACATCCTCGGCATCGAGCTCACCGACGCCGACGTCGGCGCCGTGCCGCTCCTTCGCACCGACGCCTACGGCAACTTCATTCCGGGCGCCAACGGCTTCGCGCAGGTCGTCGTGGGCCTCGGCCCGGACGGCATCCCGAACACCGCCGACGACGTGGTGGTGGAAGGCAACCCCGCGGCGCCGGTGAACCTCAGCGCCGTCGGCGCGTTGCGGACGGTGCACGCCTTCCTCGACGACATCGCGCACACCGCCGCGCCCTTCGGCAAGGTCGCTGACGCCGACACCGATGTCGGCAATGCCGTCGTCGCCGGCGAGTACGACAACGAGCTCCTGGACGCGCACTACATCGCGGGCGACGGCCGCGTGAACGAGAACATCGGCCTCACCACCGTGCACCACGTGTTCCACTCCGAGCACAACCGCCTCGTGCAGCACACCAAGGACGTGATCCTCGATTCGGGCGACGTGGCGTTCCTGAACCAGTGGCTGCTCACGCCCGTCGCGGCGATTCCGGCCGATCCGTCGAGTCTCGACTGGAACGGGGAGCGCCTCTTTCAGGCGGCGAAGTTCGGCACCGAGATGCAGTACCAGCACCTGGTGTTCGAGGAGTTCGCGCGCACCATCCAGCCGGCAGTCGACGTCTTCATCGACTTCCAGGACACCGTCAACCCGTCGATCGTCGCCGAGTTCGCGCACACGGTGTACCGCTTCGGCCACTCGATGCTGCTCGAGAGCATCGAGCGCCTGGATCCGACTTTCGCTTCGTCCGAGATCGGACTCGTCCAGGCCTTCCTCAATCCGCTGTCGTTCAACGAGAACGGCACGCTCACGGCGGAGCAGGCGGCCGGCGCCATCGTGCGCGGCACGACCCGCCAGGTCGGCAACGAGATCGACGAGTTCGTCACCGAAGCGCTGCGGAATAACCTGCTCGGCCTGCCGCTCGACCTGCCGGCGATCAACCTCGCGCGCGGCCGCGATGCCGGCATCCCCTCGCTCAACGAGGCGCGCCGCACCTTCTTCGACGCGACCGGCGACAGCCAGCTTGCTCCTTACACGAGCTGGGTCGACTTCGCCCAGCACCTGAAGCACGAAGAGTCGCTCATCAACTTCATCGCCGCCTACGGCACGCATAGCACGATCACCGGCGCCACCACCATGGCGGACAAGCGCGCCGCCGCCACGCTGATCGTTCTCGGCGGCGCCGGCGCGCCCACCGACAGCCTGGAATTCCTGAACGGCAGCGGCGCCTACGCAGGCGTCGAAACCGGCTTGAACGACGTCGACTTCTGGATCGGCGGCCTGGCCGAGGAGAAGATGCCCTTCGGCGGCATGCTCGGCTCGACCTTCAATTTCGTCTTCGAGACGCAGCTCGAGGCGCTGCAGAACGGCGACCGGCTCTATTACCTGCACCGCACCGCCGGGATGAACTTCCTCACCGAGCTGGAGAACAACTCGTTCGCCCAGCTCATCATGAACAACACCGACGCAAGGCACCTGCCGGCGCTGGTGTTCACCACCCCGGGCCTCACGCTCGAAGTCGACACGAACCAGTTCAATGCCGGCGTGGCGAACGATCCCGGCCCGGACGGCATCCTGTTCGACGATCCGGCAACCCTTGCGGACGAGAGCGCCGACAACATCGCCACGCCGACCGAGGATCCGCTCGGCGAAAGCGCGCTGATCCCGCTCGTCATCCGCGACAACCCCGAGACGCCGGGGCTGGACACGAATTACCTGCAGTACACCGGTCCCGAGCACGTGGTGCTCGGCGGCACCGCGGGCAATGACGTTCTCGTCTCCAGCGAAGGCGACGACACGCTCTACGGCGACGAAGGCAACGACCGCCTGGACGGCGGCTACGGCAACGACGACATCCAGGGCGGCGAGGGCGACGACATCCTCACCGACATCGGCGGCGACGACGTGCTGAAAGGCGGTCCGGGCAACGACGTCATCAGCGGCGGCAACGGCATCGACCTCGCCATTGCCGGCCCGGGCAACGACTTCGTCATTGCAGGCGAAGGCGCGACCGAGACCTTCGCGGGTCCCGGAAACGACTTCATCCACGGCAATCGGCTGGACGCCTTCCCGAACGGCAACGAAGGCGACGACTGGCTCGAGCGCGGCCTGCAGGACGGCGCGGCCGGCGACAACTTCGACCCGCTCGGCCTCGACACGGTCGCGGGCAACGACGTGTTCCTGGGCGACGGCGGCTTCGACGAGACGCTCGGAGAAGGCGGCGACGACATCGCGGTGGGCAGCGACGGCGGCGACAAGTACGACGGCAATTCGGGCTTCGACTGGGTCACCTTCAAGGACGACCGCTTCGGCGTCCTCTCGGACTTCTTCCACGGCGTCGTTTCGCCCGGCGGCCTCAACGCCGCGCCGCTGCCCGGCTCCGTGGCCGGCCTCTCTCGCTTCTTCCAGGTGGAGGGCGTGTCGGGCTCGGCGCACGCCGACATCCTGCGCGGCGACGACACGACCGCAGACCAGCTGCGCGTCGCCGGCCCCCAAGGCAGCGTACTTACCAACTTCGACCTCGTCAGCGGCCTGCGCGCGTTCGTGGGCACCGCCGGCGCCGGCCCGGACGGCATCCTCGGCAACGCCGACGACGAGTTCGCCGCGGGCAACATCATGATCGGCGGCTCGGGCAGCGACATCCTCGAGGGCCGCGGCGGCAACGATCTCATCGACGGCGAGCGCTGGCTCAACGTGCGCATCAGCGTGCGCGCCAACAGCGACGGCACCGGCGCGGAGCTGCGCACCGCGAACACCATGGAGGAGTTGTTTCCCGACATGCTTTCGGGCGCGGTCAATCCGGGCCAGCTCGTCATCGTGCGCGAGATCCTCAACGGCGCCCCGAGCTTCGACACCGCCATGTTCTCGGACGTGCGCGCCAATTACACCGTTACCACGCTCAACGGCGTGACGACGGTCACGCACAACACGCTGAGCACCGGCATCGCGGTGAGCGACGGCACCGACCGGCTCACCGGCGTCGAGCGCCTGCAGTTCAACGACCAGGCCCAGGTCCTGGTCGCCGGGCTCAACGCCGAGCCCACGGGCCTGCTCGCCGTGTCGGACGGCACGCCCAACGTCGGCCAGACGCTGACTGTCACCCTCGGCAGCGTCGCCGATGCGGACGGCATCCCGGGCCGCGTCACCTACATCTGGCAGCAGGAAACCGCCGCCGGCTCCGGCTTGTTCCGCGATTACGGCGGGCCCGCGGCTCAGCTCGCGACCGCGTTCGGCGCGACCTTCACGGTGAGCGAGGACCTCGCCGGCCTGGCGCTTCGGGTCAAGGCGCATTACGTGGACGGTGACGGCACTCAGGAGACCGTATTTTCGACGCCGACTGCCGCGGTCGGACCTGGCACGCCGCCGCCGCCGCCCACGCCGCTGCTCACCGGCGCGCAAACGGGCATCGAGAGCCCCGGCGTGCATTTCCTCGGCTCCGACCTGCAGTTCATCCTCACCCAGATCAAGCTCGCGGAGCGGCACGCCGCCGGCGAGGATCCCCTCACGCTGGTGCAGAACCTGCGCATGTCGGAGGGCCTGCGCACGGTGGACGGCTCCTTCAACAACCTGGTGGCGCTCCAGACGGAGTTCGGCGCCTCGGATAACGTCTTCCCGCGCCTCCTGCCGGCCGAGTTCCGCAACGATCAGGACGGCGACCAGTTCGGACCCATCACGAACACCGACTACGCCGTATCCGGCAACGTGGCGGATGCCGATCCGCGCACGATCTCGAACCTGATCGTCGACCAGACCGCCAACAACCCGGCGGCGGTAGCGGCCGCGGCGGCCACCGACGGCTCGGAGATCGTCACCGGAACGCGGACCGACGGCACCCCCTTCGACACGTTCTTCATTCCTAACGTCGCGCCGGACGTCGGCCTGTCCGCGCCCTTCAACGCGTGGATGACCTTCTTCGGCCAGTTCTTCGACCACGGCCTGGATCTCGTCAACAAGGGCGGCAACGGCAACGTGTTCATGCCGCTGCAGCCGGACGATCCGTTGTTCGTCGAGGGCAGCCCCACCAATTTCATGGTGCTGACGCGCGCCACCAACCTGCCGGGAGCGGACGGCATCCTGGGCACCGCCGACGACATCCACGAGCACACGAACCAGACCTCGCCGTTCATCGACCAGAACCAGACCTACAGCTCGCACCCGTCGCACCAGGTGTTCCTGCGCGCCTACGAGTTGAACGCCGCGGGCGACCCGGTCTCGACCGGCGGGCTGATCACGAATCGCGATCTGGGCGCCGATGGGCAATTCGGCA
>DATBJF010000043.1:0-34118 GCA_036556545.1 Candidatus Methylomirabilota bacterium | reverse complement strand
GGCACCATCATCGGCGGGCTGGCCACGCCGACGGAGGCCGCCTCCTGCGGTGCCTTCGGGGCCACCCTGCTGGCGCTGGTCTATGGCCGGCTCGACTTCAAGGCGGCCACCAACGCGGCCATGGGCACGATGGTGACCGTGGCCATGGTGCTGTTCCTGGCCGTGGCGTCGAACGTGTTCGGCGCCGTCTTCACCAAGCTCGGCACGGCCAACCTGATCACCGAGACGCTGCTCGCCGTGCCTCTGAGCGACCTGTGGAAGCTGGCGCTGATCATGCTCATCTTCTTCGTGCTGGGGTGGCCGTTCGAGTGGCCCGTGATCATCCTGGTCTTCCTGCCGATCGTGCTGCCCGTGATCGAGAAGCTGCAGCTGGGCCTCAACAAGCTCGACCTGCTGATCTGGCTCGGCGCGCTCACCGCCGTCAACATGCAGACCGCCTACCTGAGCCCGCCGGTGGCGATGTCGGCCTACTACCTGCGCAACGTGGTGCCGCAGTGGAGCCTGGCCACCATCTACAAGGGCATGGCCGACTACATGGTGATCCAGGTCTTCGTGCTCATCGTGTTGCTGCTCTATCCCCAGATCGCCCTGTGGCTGGTGTACGCCGTGAGATAGGCGCGCCGGCGCCGCGGTGAACCGAAGAAGGGCGGCCACGAGGCCGCCCTTCTCGGGGTCTCGACGCCGGTCGGAGTCAGCGCTACTTCTTCACCGGCCAGAAGTGATCCGCCTGGAAGCTATAGGGCGGGAACATGAAGCGCTTGGCCGGCACCACCTTCGACGCATACGCCCGCTGCGACTCGTAAACCTTCTTGAAGAACGGGTTCTTGGCGGATTCGGCCGCCGCGAACTCCTCCCACACTCTGAGGAATGCCTTGTTGACCTCGGGCGGCGTCGTGAGCAGCTGCACCTTGTGCTTCTCCACGAACTCCGCGATGGCGTCCGCGTTCTGCCTCTGCCAGGTCGCCCACCAGCGCAGGAAGGTCTCCGACGTGGCCGACTTGATCGCCTCCTTCTGCTGGGCCGGCAAGCTGTCCCAGACGTCCTTGTTGATGGCGATCTCAGCCACCGACGCGCTCTCGTGCATGCCCGGCGTGTAGTGGAACTTCCACACCGTGTGCAGACCGAGCCGCTGGTCCTCGACGCCGCCGACCCATTCCGCACAGTCGATGGTGCCGCGCTCGGCCGCCGGCAGGATCTCGCCGCCCGGCATGTTGACCACGGCCATGCCCATCTTGGAGTACAGCTCGGCCACGATACCGGTCTGGCGGCACTTCATGCCCCTGAAGTCGGCGAGGTCCTTGATCGGTCGCTTGAACCAGCCCATCGCCTGCGGGCTCGGCGGGATGCTCGGAAACGCGACCAGGTTGAGCTTCAGCTCCTTCTGATAGAACTCGTTCCACAGCTCGAGACCGCCGCCGTCGTAGAGCCAGCCGATGAAGTCGATGGCATCCATGCCGGCGATGCCGGCCGGCGTGTTGGCGAACAGCGTCGCCGCCTTGTTCTTGCCGAACCACCAGTAGGAGATGCCGTACGCGCCATCGATGACCTTCTTGTGGGTGGCGTCGAGAATCTCGAACGGCGGCACGATGGCCCCGCCCGGCAGCGCATCGATCTTCAGCTGGCCCCCGGTCAGCTTGTCTACCCGGTCGGCAAAGAACTTGAGAGCGTCCTGCGTCGTGGTCGCCGGCGGCACCGCCGACTGGACCTTGAGCGTTCGAGACTGCTGGGCGAGCGCCGGGCCGGCGAACGCCACAGTGGCGGACACCGCCGCAACCACGGCGGCTCTGGTAAGGGCAGTGATGACCATTGTGATCCTCCTCGCATCTCTCAGAAGTTCGGGCCCGTCTTCGTCCTGCGCGCCGGCCGAGCTTATCGCGGAGCAGCACTTTCAGCCAGACCCACGTCGAGCTCGACGGCTCTGTAAGATGAACGCCCGATGCTGCTGACCAACGGCCGGATCTACACGCTCGATGCGCGGGGGACGATCGCCGACACCCTGGTCGTGCGCGACGGCCGCGTGGCGTTCGCCGGCCGGCGCGCCGACGTCAACCCCGCCCCCGGCGAAGCGATCGTCGACCTCGGGGGGCGCGCCGCGCTCCCCGGGCTCGTGGACGCGCACGGCCACCTGATGCACCTGGCGCGTGTTCGTCTCACGCTGGACCTGCGGGGCGCCGGGTCGGAGGAGGCGGCCGCCCGGCGCGTGGGCGAGCGGGCGGCCCGGCTCCCGCGCGGCGAGTGGATCAGCGGGCGCAACTGGGACCAGAATCTGTGGCCGGGCGCGCGCTTTCCGGCCAGGGACACGCTGGATCGGGTCGCCCCCGATCATCCCGCCGCGCTCGTGCGCATCGATGGGCATGCGACGTGGACGAACTCCGCCGCGCTGCGCGCCGCCGGCATCGACCGCGGCACGCGCGATCCCGAGGGAGGCCTCATCGCGCGCGACGCGCGCGGCGAGCCGACCGGACTGCTGGTGGACGCCGCGCAGCGGCTGCTCCACGCGGTCGAGCCGCGCCCCACGGACGAGCAGTTCGATCGCGCGGTGCGGGAGTGCATCGCGGACTGCCTGGCCGCCGGGCTGACCGGCATCCACGAGATGGGCGCCGAGCTCTACGCGCTCGCCGCCTACCGGCGGCTGCTCGAGCGCGGCGAGTTCCCGTTCCGCAACTACGTCGCCGTCGCCGGCCGTTCCCGGTCCGCGTGGGAGCACCACCGCGAGCGCGGGCCCGAGCGCCTCGGTGACGGGCGTCTCGCGATCGGTGCACTGAAGCTCATGGCCGACGGCGCGCTGGGCTCGCGCGGCGCCGCGCTGCACGAGCCCTACTGTGACGATCCCGGCAACACGGGCCTGGTGCTGATGGACGGCGTCGAGGTGGAGCGGCTGACGCTCGAGGCCCTCGGCCTGGGCTTCCAGGTGTGCGTACACGCGATCGGCGATCGCGCCAACACGCTCGTCCTGGACGCCTTCGAGCGCGCGCTCGCGCGCACGCCGCGCCCCGACCACCGTCTGCGCATCGAGCACGCGCAGATCCTCACCGAGCGCGACGTGCCGCGATTCAGGCGCCTCGGGGTCCTGCCGAGCATGCAGGCCACGCACTGCACCTCGGACATGGCGTGGGCCGCCGAGCGGCTCGGCCGCGAGCGGCTGCGCGGTGCCTACGCCTGGCGCTCGCTGCTCGCCACCGGCGTCATCATCGCCGGCGGCTCGGATTTTCCCGTGGAGAGCCCCAATCCGTTCCACGGCATCCACGCCGCCGTCACGCGGCGCTCACGCACGAATGACGACGACGGCTGGCAGCCCGAGCAGCGCATGACGCGCGAGGAGGCGGTGCGCTCCTTCACGACGTGGAACGCCTTCGCGTCCCGGCAGGAACGCGACCTCGGGTCGCTGGAAGTCGGCAAGCAGGCCGACGTCGTCGTCCTGTCCGAGGACGTCATCACCTGCGACGAGCGCCGGATTCCCGAGATCCGGCCCCTGATGACGCTCGTGGCCGGCGAGCTCGTGTACCGGGCGCCGGCCGCTTGACAATCCCCGCACGCGCCTCCACCATGCCGCCACTCATCGAAGCACCGCGGACCTGACAGGGGGCCTCCATGACAGCGATGAGCCGGCGGACATTCCTCAGCACCTCGGGCGCGCTCGGCGCCGGCCTCGCGCTCGGCGACGCCTCCCGCGCCCTCGCGCAGACGGGCAAACCGGTCAGCTTCTCGGGCTGGGTCTTCAAGCCGGACACCGTCAAGGACTACGTGAACTTCTACAACCAGAAGCACGGTGGCCAGGTGAAGTACGAGGCCATCCCGTGGGCGCAGTACCACCCGACGATGGAGACGCGGGCGCTCGCCGGCGAGATCGTCGACGTGATGTACTGCAATCACAACAACCGCGAGCGCTGGTTCGAGAACGGACTCATCCGTCCGGTCGACGATCTACCGGGCATCGACGAGCTCAAGAAGAAGATGACGCCGGCCAACCTCGACAGCCTCAAGAGCAAGGACGGCTCCAAGCTGCTCGGGCTGCCGTACTTCACGAGCCTGTTCATCCTCATCTACAACGAGCCCATGCTCCAGCAGGCGGGCATCAAGGCGCCGGCCAAGAGCTGGGACGAGCTGGTAGAGCATTGCGCGAAGCTGAAGAAGGACAAGGTCAGCGACACGCCGTTCCTGCCGAACTGGAACAACAGCCCCTCCGGCACGATGCCGCAGTTCATGAGCGACTGCTTCTCGGAGGGCGCGCAGGTCTTCGACGCCAAGAACCGCGTCATCGTCGACCAGGAGCCGGGCGTGGCGAAAGCCATGGAGCGCTGGCAGAAGGTCTACAAGGCCGAGCTGGTCAATCCCGAGGTGCTCACGAAGACGTCGTCGACGGACACGCATCGGCTCTTCTGGACCGGCCGCTACGCGTACCACACGAACCACTCCTACTACCTGAAGACGATCGCGGGCGAGCCGGAGAACTCCAAGCTCGCGCCCAAGAAGGCCCGGATGGCCATGTACCCGGGCAACGGCGCGAGCTACATGTGGACGGACTCCTATACGGTCAACGCCAAGACAAAGGTGCTCGAGGACGCGTGGAAGCTCACGCGCTTCCTCGGCGGCAACCTCAACGGCGACTGGCACGTGCAGCGGCAGTGGTGTCTCATCTCGGGCCTCGACAATCCGTACCCCGAGATGTACGACCATCCGGAGATCATCTCGTCGTACGACCGCTGGATCGATCTGAAGCTGCTCCGGGAGCAGTACAAGAAGGGCAAGGTCATCGCCGCCTACAAGGAGCCGTGGTACGGCGAGTACGACACGAAGGCGGTGGCCATCGTCCACAACATCATCCGAGGCGTCACGACCGTGCCCAAGGGCCTGAAGGAGCTCGTGGCGCTCCAGCGATCGCTGGTGTAGGCCTCGCCGAAGCGGCCCGCCCGAGGACGGCGCGCCGTCCTCGGGCGTCGCTGCGCGTCTCGGAGGCGCGGTTCGCCGTCTTCCTCGTCCTGCCCACGCTCGCCGCCATCTTCCTCGTCGTCCTGTTCCCGCTCGCCTATTCGCTGTGGCTGTCGTTCACCGACGTGAACCTGCTGCGCACCACCGGGCCGGCCATCGAGATCTTCGGCGTTCGGATCCCGCTCTTCCGCTGGATCGGGCTCGGCAACTATCTGCGGATCTTCGACGACCCCCTCTACTGGAGCTCGCTCTGGCGCACGCTCTACTTCGTGGGCGCGTTCGTGCTCGAGGCCACCGTGGTCGGCATGGGCATGGCCCTCGTGCTTCACGAGCGGTTCCGCGGCCGCCCGCTCATGCGCAGCCTGCTGCTGATCCCGTGGTCGCTGTCGCGCGTGGTGGTCGGATTGCTGTGGATCGGCATCCTCGACTTCGAGTTCGGCATGCTCAACGGCGTGCTGGCGCGCCTGGGCCTGATCGACGGCTACATCTCGTTCTTGAAGGACGGCTTCACCGCGCTCAACGTGCTCGTCTCCGTGTACATGTGGAACCAGGCGCCGTTTGCCACGCTGCTGTTCCTGGCCGGCATGCAGTCGATCTCGATGGACCTCTACAGCGCGGCCGAGGTGGACGGCGCCGGCTACTGGCAGCGCTTTCGCTACGTCACGCTGCCCGCCCTCCGGCCCATCGTGTTCCTCGTGCTGGTGCTGGCGACGGTGAACGGTTTTCTCATGCTCGACCTCATCTACGTGCTCACCATGGGCGGCCCCGCCAACGACACGACCACGCTGTCGTGGCTCGGCTTCCAGACGACGTTCGCCTTCTTCAAGTTCGGTCCCGGCACGGCGATCCTGTACACGCTGACCGCCCTCTGCCTCCTCCTGACGTTCGTCTACCACCGCCTCATCCTGGCCCGCTTCGAGCCGGAAGGCTGAGCGATGGCCGGCCTCGCGACCGCGGCCGAGCGCGGATACCGTGGCGGGCGCTATCGCGCCCGCTCGGTGGGCAGCCGCGTCGTCCTCTACGGCTTGATCGCCGTCGTCGCGCTCTGGCTCGTGGGGCCCTTCATCTGGCTGTTCATCACCAGCGTGTCCTACCAGCGCAACCTGCTCGCGCGCCCGCTGGCGCTGATCCCGCCCGAGGCGACGCTCGACAACTACAAGATGATCCTCGGCCTGATCCGGTTCCACGCCGAAGGCCAGGCCGCGAAGATCCTGCCCTCGATGCTGAACAGCCTGGTGGTGGCCGGGCTCGTGACCGCGGTCAACCTGATCATCGGCACCACCGCCGGCTACGCCTATGCGCGCTTCCGCTTTCCGTTGAAGACAGCCTCGCTGTTCGCGCTGCTCTTCACGCGCATGCTCCCGACGGTGGTCCTCATCCCCGCCTTCTTCCTCATGCTGCGGGCGGCCGGTCTTCAGAACACGCTGACCGGCCTCGTCGTCGCCTACTGCTCGTTCACGCTGCCGTTCACGGTGTGGATCATGAAGGCGTATTTCGAGACGGTGCCGGCCGAGCTCGACCGGAGCGCCCTCGTCGACGGCTGCAATCGCCTGCAAGCGTACGCCCACGTGGTGCTGCCCGTCTCCGGCCCGGGCCTCATGGCCGGCGGCGCCTTCACCTTCATGCTGTGCTGGAACGAGTTCATCGTGGCCCAGGTGCTCAACACGAAACCGGGCACGACCACGCTACCGCCCGTCATCGCGGGGATGAACGGCCAGATCAACATCGACTACTCGGTGATCGCCGCCTCGGGATTCCTCGGCGCGCTCCCGGCGGTGCTGCTGGTGCTGTTCTTTCAGAAGTACCTGGTGCAGGGGCTCACGGCGGGCTCGGTCAAGGGGTAGATGCGCGAGCGGCTGCGACTCGCCGCCTGGATCACGCTGGTCCTCCTCATCTCGGGCGTCGCCTTCGGCGCCGCGATCCTTGGAGTTCCGACGGTGTACTCCTGGTGGATGCAGTTTCAGTGCTGGCGGGCCGGCCCGGATAGCCAGGAGTGCTGGTGGCTGGAGCTCCTCGAGGATCCGCGCGGCCAGAAGCGTTCGACGGTGGACAGCGCACGCGGCGAAGTCCGATTCTTGCGAAGAGGAGTGTATCTAAGAGATCTCTCTTGACGCGTTTCCACGCTTGGTCGCCGGCGATGGCTCGGCGTCTCGCGGATTGTATTCGTGCGGGCCGTAGCGCCGCGTGGATCATCGAGCGAGGGCCCGCCCCGAAAAAACACCCGATGCCACGCGATCGCAGATCCAGGTGCCACGCCGGCGGCTCGTCATTCGGGATGTAGAGTCGGCGTAAAGAACCCGAGAGGGACTGCGCCGATGGCGACCTGGAAGTGCGGCATTCACCCGACCCCCGAGCGCGAGCTCGAACTCGAGCGGCTCGGCGACGAGATCGCCGAGTTGGCAGCGCACCTCGATGCTGCCATGGCGCGGCTCCTCGACCTCATTCGGGATTTCGATACCCGCGGCGGCTGGGGCAATGGCTTCCGCTCCTGCGCGGAGTGGCTGACGTGGCGGATCGGACTTGCCCCGGGCGCGGCACGGGAGCACGTCCGCGTGGCGCGCGCGCTCGGGACGCTGCCGCGGCTGGCGCAGGCTCTCGCGCGAGGCGAGTTGTCGTACTCGAAGGTGCGGGCGATCACGCGGGTGGCGACGCCCGAGACCGAAGAGCGTCTGCTCTCCGTGGGCCGCGGTGGCACCGCCGCGCACGTCGAGCGCGTCGTCCGCGCCTGGCGCGCCGTGGATCGCAAGGCGGAAGTACGCGAGACGGCCGAGCGCAATCGCGCCCGCGCGCTGCACGTGTATCAAGATGACGACGGCATGGTCGTGATCCGCGGGCGGCTGGAGCCCGAAGCCGGCGCCGTGCTCATGCAGGCATTGGCCGCGGCGCGAGACACGCTGGTCCAGCGCCGCCGGGCCGACGTTCCCGCGGGAACGTCTGGTCCTACCGATGCACCGGCGAGAATGCGCACCGGACTCATCATCGACGAAGACATCCCGACCTGGGGCCAGCAGCAGGCGGACGCGCTCGCCCTGGTCGCCGAGACCGCACTCCACCATGGCATGGATCCGGGCGCGCCCGGCGAACGCTATCAGATCGTAGTCCACATCGACGCGGCGGTGCTGGCCGATGTCGACGCGCCCGGTCAATCGATCCTCGACGGCGCGCGCGTCTCCGCGGAGACGTCGCAGCGTCTCGCCTGCGATGCGAGCCGGGTCGTCATGCGCCATGACGCCGACGGGAACGTCACCGAGGTCGGCGCACGAACCCGCACGATCCCGCCGGCCTTACGGCGAGCGCTGGAGCACCGCGACAAGGGCTGTCGCTTCCCCGGATGCGGCTCGAGGTTCGGGCAGGGCCATCACATCCGCCACTGGGCGCACGGTGGTCCTACGACCCTGTCGAATCTCGCAACGCTCTGTCGCCGCCACCATCGTGCGGTACACGAGGAGGGCTATGGACTGACACGCGAGGCAAACGGCGATCTCCGCTTCCGCACGCCGCAAGGCCGAAAGCTCGCCGGCGTCCCGGCCGCCGCCGCGGTGCCCGCCGATCCGATCGGAGAAATGCGCGCGCGGAACGACGCGCTCGGGCTCCACATCGACGCGCGCTCGTCTACACCGAGGTGGGATGGAGAGCGACTCGACCTCGTGTGGGCGATCGACGTGCTGCATCCCCTCGCGTGTCGCCCGAGCGCCATGGCGTAGGCACTCGGGTCGCATTCCACGCCGGCCTGCACGCGACGCACGGCAAGTACGTCATGGCAGAAGCTGCGATATCGGGATGCTCGCCGCCGGCGCAGCGAGCGGTGCAGCGGCTGCGTCGCGGCCGAGCGTCTCACTGCGCGTGTACCGCCAGCCGAACGCCGCCGCGCCGTCCGCGTGTGGCTCGCCAATGGCTCGCGCTTCATGCACCGATGCGTGGGATACTCCGGCCCATGGCGAAGACGTCTGGGTCGATCATCGGCCTCGTCACGATCGGCCAGTCCCCACGCTCCGACGTCGTCCCCGACATGGCGGCGATCCTCGACCCCGCCGTCGAGATCCGCGAAGCGGGGGCGCTCGATGGCCTGGCGCAAACCGAGATCGACGCGCTGGCGCCCAGCGGCGACGACGAGATCCTCGTGACCCGACTTCGCGACGGGGCGCCGGTATTCCTCGGCAAGCCGAAGATCGTGCGTCTCGTGGAAGACCGGATCGCCGCGCTCGAGCGCGACGGCGCCGGCCTCACCGCGCTGCTCTGCACCGGCGCCTTCCCGCGACTCCGCGCGACCCGACCGCTGATCCAGCCGCAGCCGGTGCTGCTCGGTCTCCTGCGCGGGATGTCCTGGCCGGGCCGGCTCGGCGTCCTCACGCCGTCGGTGCGCCACGTCCCGCAGACCGAGGCGCGCTGGCGGGGCGACGGCTTCGACGCGGTCGTCGCGCCCCTGTCGCCGTACGAAGAGGAGGATCCGGCCGCGCTTCGTCGTGCGGCGACGGCGATGACCGACGGCGGCGCCGGCCTCATCGTGATGGACTGCATGGGGTTTCGCCGCAAGACGCGCGACGAGCTTCGCGCGCTGACCGGCGTGCCTGTCCTGCTCGCGAACCTGCTGCTGGCGCGCGTGCTCGCGGAGACGGCCGGCTAGGTCGCGCTCCGACTCTTCGGGTCGAGCAGGTCGCGCAGGCCGTCCCCGACCAGGTTGAAGCCGAGCACGGTCAGGTAGATGGCGAGCCCCGGAAACGTCGAGTACCACCACCACGTCGGCAAGTAATTGCGACCGTGGCTGATCATGGCGCCCCACTCCGGATAGGGCGGCTGGGCACCGAGCCCGATGAACCCGAGACTGGCAGCCGCCAGGATGGCCGTGCCCATATCCATGCTCGCCTTCACCACGATGGGCGACACGCAGTTGGGCAGCAGATGCACGAGCACGACGCGCAGCCGGCCGGCGCCGCCGGCGCGCGCGGCTTCCACGAACGTCTCCTGCTGGAGCGCAAGCGTCTTGCCCTGCACGAGCCGGACGTAGCCCGGCCACCACACGAGCGAGAGCGCGATCATCGCGTTCACGATGCCGGGGCCGAGGGCGCCGACCACGGCCAGCGCCAGCACCAGCGCGGGCACCGACAAGAACACGTCGGTGACGCGCATGATGCTCTCGCCCAGCCGCCCGCCGGCGTGGCCGGCGACGATTCCGAGCGGGACGCCGAGCAGCGCGGCGACCACCGTGATGATGAGGCCGATCTGCAGCGACACGCCGGCGCCCAGGATCACGCGCGTGTACACGTCGTTGCCGACCTCGTCGGTGCCGAACCAGTGCGCAGCGCTCGGCGGCTGGAGCTTCCGGTCGAGGTGCACGGCGCCGCGCGCGTCCTCCGGGTACGGCACGATCCACGGGCCGGCTGCCGCCACGAGTACGAAGAGCACGACGATCGCCAGCCCGAGCATCGACGAAGCGCTCCGGGTATAGGCGCGGACGTACCGGCGCAACTCGCGCCCGGCGCCACCGCGCTCGAAGGACTGCTCGAGGGACAGAAC
Organism: Candidatus Methylomirabilota bacterium; assembly: GCA_036556545.1. Lineage (GTDB taxonomy): Bacteria > Methylomirabilota > Methylomirabilia > Rokubacteriales > CSP1-6 > AR12. The sequence continues at coordinate 23,675 of DATBJF010000043.1, read as the reverse complement.
GCGTGCGCTCATGCCGGCCGCCTGATACGAGGATCGAGCCACCCGTAGGCGAGATCGACGAGGAGGTTGGCGAGCATGAAGTTGAGGCCGATCAGCAGCGTGACGCCCATGATCGGCTGGAAGTCGGAAGACACGGCGGCGTTGACGGCGTAGAGGCCGATGCCGGGCCAGTCGAAGACGGTTTCCACGAGCACGGTGCCGCCCAGCATCCAGCCGTAGCGAAGGCCGATCATCGTGAGCGTCGGAATCATCGCGTTGCGAAGGGCGTAGCGCGTCACCACACGGAAGCCGGAGAACCCTTGCGCCCGCGCGGTGACGATGTAGTCCTGCCGCAGCGTCTCCAGCATCTCGGCGCGGTTGACGCGCATGATGGAGGCGAGCGCCGGAAAGCACAGCGTGACGACGGGCAGCACCGCGTGCGCGAGAGCGGCGCCGAGCGTGCGCCACTCGCCACGCAGCACGGCGTCGACGAAGAGCAGATGGGTGATGGGCGCCGGCGGCGTTGCCGTCAACGGCAGCCGGCCGCCGAGCGGCAGCCAGCCGAGATGCAGCGCGACGAGCAGCTGCAGCATCAGCCCCAGCCAGAAGGCGGGCAACGCCACACCCGAGACCGACACCACGCGCGTGACGTGATCGATCCACGTGTTCTGATGGACCGCCGCCAGCATGCCGAGGGGCACGCCGACCACGACGGCCAGCAGGAGGGCCAGGCTCACCAGCTCGAACGTATTCGGGAAATACCGCAGCAGGTCATCGACGACCGCGTTGCGGCTGCGCAGCGACTGACCGAGATCGCCGGTGGCGATGCCGCCGAGGTATCGAACGAACTGCACACCGAGCGGCCGGTCGAGCCCGTACTTCGTGCGGAGCGTCTGCACCATCGACTCGTTGGCGTCGGGGCCCGCGGCCAGCCGCGCGGGATCGCCGGGGACCACGTGCGAGATCGCAAACGTCAGGCAGAGGAGCCCGAACAGCATCAGCCCCAGAAAGGCCAGGCGCTGGAGGACGTACTGCGTCAGCGGAGAACGGGCCTCACTTGGCGACGATCGCCAGCGGGTAGAGGTCCACCTCGCCGGTGAAGCGCACGGGACTGAACTGGAAGCCCTTCACGTGATCCCGCATACCCCAGCGGCGGTTGGCCAGCATGCCGAAGATCTCCGGCTGATCGGCGGCGATCTTCCGCTGGATGTCCGCGTAGAGCGGCGCCCGCTCCTCCCACTTCGCCAGCGTGCGGGCGCGCTCGATCACGCCCCAGAGGTCGGGGTTCTGGTAGAAGTGCGAGCCGTAGTACTTGCCCCAGGAGTTCTTGTGATACTGGTACGCCACCGCGTCGGGATCGGTCGACACCGGCGTCGTGAACACGGCCAGCATGTCGGGCGACGACTCGACCTTCGAGCCCCGCGCCACCATGTTCGGCCACGTGAGCGGCACCATCTTCACCTTGATGTTCAGCTTCCCGAGGTTGTCGATGAGGACGAGGCCCATCTTCCGCTCTTCTTCGAGCGACTGGACGTACACGTACTCGAGCTCGAGGCCGCCGCTGGGGTACGCGCTCTTGGCGAGGAAGTCCCTGGCCTTCGCCAGGTCCTGCCGCGGGAAGCCGGGCACCGTGATGTGCCCGCGCGTTGCGTTCGGGAACGGGCTCGTCTGGAGGACGGCGTTGCCGTTGTAGATCTTGATCAGCGACTCGTAGTCGAACGCATAGGCCACCGCCTTGCGCAGGTTCACGTCGCTGGTCGGGGCCTTCTGCGTATTCATCTTGAGGCCGAAGGTGGTCATGCCGGGGAAGTTCGGCACCACGATGCCCGGCATCTTCGCCACCTGATCGTAGTCGTCGGCCGAGAGGCCCTCGACGATGTCGGCTTCGCCCCGGAGCAACGCCGCTCGCTGCGCCGCGGACTCGCGGACCAGCTTGTAGATGACGCCGCCCACGCGGTCCTTCGACGGCCATCCTTTCCAGTAGCTGTCGACGGCCTCCAGCTCGTACAGCACGCCCTGCTGCCAGCGCTTGATCTTGAACGGGCCGCTACCCGCCGCGTTGTCCGTGAGCCACTTCTGGCCGAGGTCGCCGCCCTGCTCGTTGGCCATGACCTGCTTCGGGTTCATCACGTACCACCAGGGCACGAAGGAGAGGAACGGCGAGTACGGCTGCGTCAGCGTGAACTGCACGGTGTGCTCGTTCAGCGCCTTGATACCGTCTTCCTTCAGGAAGTCCGAGAGCATCCACGCCGGCCCCTGGTTGAGCTTCAGCGTTCGCGCGAAGGACCAGCGCACAGCCTCGGCCGTGACCGGGTCGCCGTTGTGGAACCGCGCGTTCTTCACGAGGTGGAACGTCCACGTCCGCGCGTCGGGCGAGACGTCCCACCGCTCGGCGAGCCACGGCACGATCTCGGGCGGGTTGCCGACGTACTTCACGAGGCCGTCGTAGAGCGCCTGCTGCATCATGCGGATCGACCAGTCGTATTTCACGCTCGGATCGATGGTCGGCACTTCCTGCCGCCCGGCGAAGACGAGGATCTTCTTGTCCCCGACGCGCTCGAAGGCGGACGCCGGCGCGCCGAGGGACAGGATGAGCACGGTCGAGAGCAGCGTCATGGCACGCTTCATGGCAGCCTCCGAGACGAGCGCAGCGGTCTACGGTTGCGCGGCAGGATAACATACGCGCGCGATGGCCCCACTCCGGCCCGTGTCCGCCGAGGAGATCGAGTCGCTCGCGATCGGCGCCTGGATCCTCGGCACCGGCGGCGGCGGCAGCCCCTACCTGGCCCTGCTGAACATGCGCGCCCTCTACGCGCAGGGCGCCTGCGTGTCGCTGATGGACCCGCTCGATCTCGCCGACGACGACCTGGTCGCCGTCGTGTCGAACATGGGGGCGCCGCTGGTCGGTCAGGAGCGGCTCACCGACCCGCGCACCATCGCGCGCGCGGTGACCATGATGGAGGAGTATCTCGGCCAGCGCTTCCGCGCGATCATGTCGCTCGAGATCGGCGGCGGCAACGCGATCCAGCCGTTCATGGCGGCGGCGCTGCTGGATCGTCCGGTGGTCGACGCCGACTGCATGGGCCGCGCCTTCCCCGAGGCGCAGATGACCTCGTTCGCGATCCATGATCTCCGGATGTATCCCCTCACGCTGGTCGACGTGCGCGACAACGCCGTCGTGGTGGCGCAGGCGGCGTCCTGGAAGTGGATGGAGCGGCTGTCGCGGACGGCCTGCGTGGCGGTCGGCTCCATCGCCGCCACCTGCAAGGCCCCGCGGACGGGCAAGGAGGTCAAGGAGTGCGCGATCCTCTACTCGACCAGCAAGGCCATCCGCCTGGGGCAGACGGTGCAGGCGGCCCGCCGCGCCCATCGTGATCCCATCGAGGCGCTGATCGAGTCGGAAGGCGCACGCCTGATCTTCACCGGCAAGATCGCGGACGTCGCGCGGCGCACCACCGAAGGATTCCTGCGCGGCACCGCCCGGCTCGACGGGCTGGGCGCCGACCGCGGTCGGCGGTTCGAGCTGGCGTTCCAGAACGAGTTCGCGGTCGGCTGGCTCGACGGCGCGCCCCGGGTCATGACGCCGGACCTGATCTGCGTGATGGACACCGTCTCCGGCGAGGCGATCGGGACGGAGACGCTGCGCTATGGCCAGCGCGTCAGCGTGGTGGCGTTGCCGGCGCCACCGGTGCTGCTGACCCCGAAGGGCCTCGAGCACGTCGGGCCGCGCGCGTTCGGGTACGACCTCGACTTTCGCTCGGTGTTCGCGTGAGGCGCATCGGCATCGACGTCGGAGGCACCAACACCGACGCCGTCTTGCTCGACGGCGACGCCGTCGTGCACGCCGTCAAGACGCCCACCACCGCCGACGTGACGCGCGGAATCACCACGGCGCTTCGCGACCTGCTGGCGGCGGCGCGGCCGCCCGGGCCCATCGACGCGGTCATGATCGGCACCACGCATTTCACGAACGCCGTCGTCCAGCGCCGCGATCTCACCCGCGTGGCCGCCGTCCGCATCGGGCTCCCGGCCAGCGCCTCGCTGCCGCCCTTCGTGGACTGGCCAGCCGACCTCGCCGAGCTCGTGCGGGGCGAGGTCGTGATGCTGGAGGGCGGACACGAGTACGATGGACGGCCGATCGTCGCCTTCGACGAGCTCGGCATGCGAGACGCCGCGCGCCGGATCCGCGCGGCCGGTCTCACCTCGGTCGGCATCGCGTCCGTGTTCTCTCCGCTGAACGCGGAGTGCGAGACGCGCGCCGCCGCCATCCTCCGCGAGGAGTGCCCGCACGTCGCGGTGACGCTGTCCCATGAGCTGGGGCGCATCGGCTTGCTCGAGCGCGAGAACGCCACGCTGCTCAACGCGGCGCTGAGCGAGCTGGCGCGGCGCACGACCCGGGCGTTCACCGACGCGCTCGCCGCCAGCGGGCTCACCGCCCCGCTCTACCTGACCCAGAACGACGGCACCGTCATGCTCGCCGCCACCGCCGAGGTGTTTCCCGTCTACAGCTTCGCCTCGGGCCCGACGAACAGCATGCGCGGGGCCGCGTTTCTCTCCGGCCTCAGCGACGCCATCGTGATCGACGTCGGCGGCACCACGACGGACATCGGCAGCCTGCGGCGCGGGTTCCCCCGCGAGGCCAACAACGTCGTGGAGATCGGCGGCGTCCGCACGCTGTTCCGCATGCCCGATATCTTGTCGCTCGGGCTCGGCGGCGGCTCGCTGGTAACCGATGACGGCCGGCGTATCGGACCGCGCAGCGTCGGCTACCGCCTGGTGGAGGACGGCCTGGTGTTCGGCGGCGCCACGCTGACGACCACCGACGTCGCCGTCGCCGCCGGTCTCATCGACCTCGGCGACCGGCGTCGCGTGGCGTCCCTGCCCGCCGACGTCGTGAAGACGGCGCTGGCACGGGTCCACGCGACGATCGACGAGGGCGTCGATCGCATGAAGACCGACGCGCGCGAGGAGCCGCTCGTGGCCGTGGGCGGCGGCTGCTTCCTCGTCCCCGAGCGCGTGCCCGGCGTCTCGGAGGTCGTCCACGTCCGCCACCAGGCGGTCGCCAACGCCGTCGGCGCCGCCATCGCGCAGGTCAGCGGCGAAGTCGACCAGATCTTCCAGAACCTCACGCGCGAGGCGGCCATCGCCGAGGCCCGCCGCGTGGCGGAGCAACGCGCGGTGTCCGGCGGCGCCGAGGCGCGGACGCTCGAGGTCGTGGAGGTCGAAGACCTTCCGCTCGCCTACCTGCCCGGCAACTCGCTGCGCGTCCGGGTGCGCGTCGTCGGCGACATCGCGGAACACCGGCCTCCCACGGCCTGAGGGTGCGGTTCTGGCGTTCCGAGTACCGGCGTCAGCGCAGCCGCTGGCGCAGGTACTCGGCGATCTCCAGCGTGCAGGCCATGCCCTGGGGAATCGCCTTCGTGAGCGAGACGAAGGCGTGGATCTGGCCAGGGAATTCGCGATACACGACGTCGACCCCCGCCTCGCGAAGCTTCTCGGCGTACGCGTGCCCTTCGTCGCGCAACGGATCGAAGCCCGCGGTGACGACCAGCGCCGGCGGCTGGCCGGCGAGCTTGGGGGCGCGCAGCGGCGAGGCGCGCAGGTCGGCCTTGTCGGGCTCGCCGCGCAGATACTGCTCGGAGTACCAGAGGATGCGGTCTCGCGGGATGACGTGGCCGTCCGTCAGCTCGCGGTGCGACTCGGTGTCGAGCGAGAAGTCGACGGCCGGGTAGATCAGCACCTGGCACGTCGGCAGCGGCACGCCGCCGGCCGCGGCGAGCTGCGAGACGACGGCGGACAGGTTGCCGCCCGCGGAGTCGCCGGCCACCGCCACGCGTTCCGGGTCGACGCCGACGTCGCGTCCATGGCTGCGCAGCCAGCGGTACGCGGCGAAGCAATCCTCCACGGCGGCGGGAAACTTGTGCTCGGGCGCGAGGCGATAGTCGAGGGCGACGACCGCGACGTCGCCGTGCTTCGCGAGCCGCGCGCACAGACCGTGGTGTGTCTCGAGGTCGCCTTGCACCCAGCCGCCGCCGTGGAAGTAGGCGACGGTCGGCGGCGGCGCCGTTGTCGCCCGCGCCGCGTACACGCGGGCCGGGATCGGCCCCGCCGGGCCGGGAATGCGAATGTCCTCCACGCGCGCCAGCGGAGGCGCCGGCTCGTCCATCAGGGTGACCATCGTGCGCAGCTGCTGCCGCAGCTCGGGCAGGGGCGGGAAATAGCCGGGCACGCGGATCGACTTGACGAACTCGCCGACGATCTGCGCTTTCGGATCCATGACGCGGCTGCCCCGCCGGATGCGGTGGCCGTCGACGACGCGCAGCGCCTCCGCCTCGGTCATGAGCGTGTGAGACAGCTCGAGCTTCGTCGGTGCAGCGCCGTCGGTCATGGCGATCCTCCCGCCGCGAATTGTACATCGCGGCGAGCGCGCGACCGGCCGGACGTCAGCTGCGCAGACGCCGCTCGGTGGAAAACCGGAAGCCGGTCACACGCGTGACGGAGACGCCGTCGGGACTCATGACGGCGATGGCCTCCGGGGCGAGGAAGAAGAGCCGCCCGTCGTGCGCGGACCGGGCGACGTCGGCGCCCACACGCCGCGGCCAGTCGGGGCGCGGCGCCGTCCCCACCGTCGCCGGAAGCCGCGTCACGGTGCCGTCTCGCTGAAAGCGGAGCACGCCGCCCGCGGCGCCCTCGAAGGTCGACGCGCCGACCCAGCCGCCGCCGGTCGGATCGGCCACCGCCCATGCGAGTCCGTGAAACCGCGGCGCCCGCCACAGGATCCGCCCGTCCTCCGCGACGGCCGTGAGCTGCGTGCGATGCGCCTCGATGACGTAGAGCGTGCCGCGCGCCACGGCGACGTCGACGGGATCGTTGAGATCCCGGTACTCGCGGACCACGCGTCCGCTCGCCGCATCGAGCCGCGTGATGCGATGCCGCTGGTTCTCCAGCACCCAGACGTCGTCGCCGGCCGAGACGACGGCACGCGGGACGGACTCGAAGGGACCCAGGCGAGGCTCGCGAAGGCCGGCCACGCCGAAGCGCTGGATGAAATGCGGGCCCTGCGCCGGCGCCGACGTCGGGCCGGCCACGGTCCACACGCTGCCCGTCGCGGCATCGAAGCCCAGGACGCGATCGAGCGCGACCGGCACGCTGCGCTCCACCACCTGGCCATCGTCGCCGAGCCGCACGAGCGACGCCTCCGAGCTCCAGCGCCGCGCGACGACCAGCGCCAGCACGCGCCCGTCGGCCTCGACGATCGCGTCGGTGACGCGGCCCTGGACTTCGGCGGCACCGAGCTCCTTGCCGGCCGCATCGAAGAAGAAGAGGTCGCTGCGGACGGCGTCGTCCGCCGCCCCGCCGCGGGAGCCGCGTCGCCACTCGTGGGGCGCCGCCACGACCAGACGCTGGCGCGCGTCGTCGTAGGCGAACCGCACGTCCGCCGGCCACGCGCGGCCGGCGAGCCGCACGTCCGTGAAGTAGCGGTGTCCGAAAAAGCCCGGGTGGAGGCTGGCCCGCACGATGCTCGGGCCGCTGAACCGGGCGAACGCGGCCTCGTCGAGCGCGATGGACGCGGGGAGGTCGAGGTCGATGGCGACCGCCGGCTTGCCCACGTGCACGCGCAGGCCTCGCTCGTGGCGCCGCCCGGACATCCGTGGCCTCTCGTCGACCACGCGGCCCGGAATCGTGAAGCTCGTGGCGGTGAAGGGCGCCGTCCGCCGTTCGCGCTCGACGGCGACCATGCGCGGGCGCCGCCCGGACTGGAGATCGAACTTCACGAGGACGCGATCGCCGCCACGGAGCCCGGCGGGCATGGGCACGCCGCTGCCGTCGAGATCGAGCGCCGACTGTCCGGTGACGTAGGCGCCGCGGAAGGAATCCCTGGCGGCGCGGGCCTGCACGAGCTCGAGCTCCACCGTCGGCCCGGGATCGAGCGCCATGTTCAGCTCGTGCGGCGCCACGATGGCGGCGAGGATCAGCAGTTGTGCCGCCACCAGGCCGTACATGACGACGCGCCGCGATGGCCGCGGGCGCCTCATGCCCCCACCGTCGCGAATTGCCGCACGAGCCGGCGCCGCATCCGCTCGACCCAGATGCCGCCCAGGATGAGCGCCGCGCCGCCCACGATGAAGAACAGCGACTTCGGCATCGCGTCCCAGAAGTACTCGTAGAACCGGGTGTAGAGGTTCACGGCGAAGAACACCAGGCTCGTGTTGAGGAACACCGGGCTCTCCCACGCGATACCGAGATAGATACCGGCAGACGAGAGCGCCGTCAGGAGGAGGATGAACCACAGCTCCCGCGACTGATGGGTGGCCGCGATCACGCTGGCCAGCGTCATGACGATCAGCAGGAACAGCACCAGCAGCACCGGCGGATCGGTCAGGGTGGCGCGGCGCCAGCGCCGGTGGATGACGGCCAGCGCCACCACGGCGACGACGTACGGTGCCGCGAACAGCAGCCAGACGAGCGACGGCGCCGTCGCCGCGTCGAGCCGGAAGTTCTTCTGAACGTCGAAGATCGACAGGATCAGCGTCGAGAGGTAGACGAGCAGCAGGCCGACGAGCGCCCACGCGGCACCGAACTCCCGCTGGCCGCGCCACGCGTGAACGCCCCCCACGGCGAGCAGGCACGCGCCGACGCCGACGAAGTGGAACGGCCGGCCGAGATAGAGCCAGTACCCGCCCCAGCAGTAGCCGACCTCCGCGCCGAACCAGGCGACGATGCCGAGCAGCGCCAGGAACAGGACGAGCCGCGAGCGCACGACGTACGCGATCGACAACCACGCCACCCACTGGATCAGCAGCGACCACGCGTGCTCGGCGGTCAGGTCGTAGATCAGCGCCAGCAGGACGATGTCCGTGCCGAACATGACGCAGCCGAGGAAGATCAGGGCCACGCCCAGCTTCGGAAAGCCACCGCGGCCATCGCGCGTCAGCTCGAAGCCGGCGACGTAGAAGAAGACCGTGAGGGCGAAGAGGCTCACCACCTTGGCCCCGCGCCCGAACTCGATCCAGTTGGAGGCGAAGAAGACCAGCAGGCCGGCGGCCAGCGCGACGGCGCCCAGGTTGATGAGGATGGTGACGCCGCGGCCGAGCTTGCGCTCGTTGGCCGCCGCCCGGGCGGGCGCCGCCGCCGGCGACAGCGTCGCGAGCAGGCCATCGCCCTGCTCGACGGTCAGCATGCCGGAGGCCCGCCAGGCCAGGATCGCGTCGCGGAGGATCCGGTCGCGGACCGCCGGCGGCACCTGACCTTCCATAGTTATCGACCCTACGGAGGGCGAGCCCGCACGGTCAAGAAATCAGATGAGGCCATGCGTTTTCGGGCCTCCCATCACCACAGATCGGGCAGGGTGTAGCCGCCGCGGAACGGGTCGGAGGGGTCGATGCCGTGCTGGAAAATGCCGGTGATCCAGGCCTGCCCGGCGATCGTCGGCACCACGCCCGGTCGTCCACCGACGGCAACCTCGCGCGCGATGCCGGCCTCGAACCGCGAGCCGATGATCGACTCGTGCACGAATCCTTGCCCGGGCCGGAGCTGGCCGCGCGCGTGGAGCACGGCCAGCCTCGCCGAGGTGCCGGTGCCACAGGGACTGCGGTCGATGCGACCGGGGGCGACGACCACGGCGTTCCGGCTGACCGTCCCCGGCCCCATGAACGGCATGGCGAGCTGGGTGAACGTCACGCCGTGGATCTCGGGAATCTCCGGATGCGCCACCGGCAGCTGCTCCGCCACCGCCGCCGTGATCCGATTGCCGACGGCCACCAGCTCACGCGCCTCTTTCGGCTCGATGGCGAACCCGAGGGACGGCGCGTCGACGATCGCGAAGAATGCGCCGCCGTAGGCGACGTCGAGCACGATCGTCCCCAGGCCGTCGACCTCGACGCTCGCATCGAGATGCGTCGCGAAGCACGGCACGTTGGTGAACTGCACGCGCTCCACCTTGCCGGCGCGGCAGCGCGCCTCCACCGGCACCGGACCCGCCGGCGTGTCCAGGGTCAGCGTCGTCACCGGCTCCCGCATGGCGATCATGCCCGTCTCGAGCAGCACGGTGACGGTGCAGATGGTGTTCGAGCCGGACATCGGCGGGTAGTCGGTCGACTCCATGATGATCAGGCCGACGTCGCAGTCCGGGCGCGTCGGCGGCGTCAGGAGGTTCACGCAGAGGGTCGGCTTGCCGCGCGGCTCGAGGAGGAGCCAGCGGCGCAGCTCATCGGCGTGCGTCTCGAGATGACGCTTCTTCTCCAGCATCGTGGCGCCGGGCGGCGGCAGCACGCCACCGACGATCACGTGGTTGTCCTCGCCGCCGACGTGGCAGCCCACCACCGTGATCGTGCGCTCCCACCGCATGCGCGCTACACGCGCCGGACGAGCAGCACGATGATCAGGATCAGCAGGAGGAGCCCGAGGCCGCCGCTCGGGTAATAGCCCCAGCCGCTGCTGTAGGGCCAGAGGGGCAGTGCGCCGAGCAGCAACAGGATGAGGATGATGAGCAACAGCGTCTGAGTGCTCATGGGGCCCTCCCGTTCCGCGATGGACTGGAGCCGCGCCAGAAGCGTCCCGCGAACGCCGGATGGCGTCAAGGCCGCGGGGCTCGGATAGAATCCCGGTGGGGAGGCCCTGATGACCGACAGCGGCAAGCGGAATCTCGTCGCGCAGTGGGCTTTCGACACGCGCCCGGTGCTGCTGCGCTTCCACCTCTGGCTCGAGGACGTCGAGGTGGAGCGCGCGCAGGCGGAGCCCGTCTCCGCCCACACCTTCGCTCCGCGCGGCATCGCGCGCTGTCTGGCCATGACCTCCGCCGCCACCGCCCTCGGCACCCGGCTCTTCGGCGAGTTCGGCGCGGCCGCCGGCAAGGACAAGGCGATCGCCAACCAGGTCAAGAAAGCCGCGGACGCCGTCAGCGCGTACGTCATGAGCGAGGGGCTCTGGCACCTCACGCGCACGCTGCCCGAGAACCACGCGCTGATGGTGTGCCTGGGCGAGGGCCTCATGCCCAAGGTGGGCGAGACGCCGGAGATGGGCGCCAATCCGATGCTGGGATTCGGGCGCGTCTACGCCCGCCCGGAGCTCGCGCGCACCGTCGACCGGCGCGTCCGGCGGCTGCTCAACGAGCCCGGCCACACGTTCGAGCAGTTCCACGAGTGGCTCCAGGGCCGCGGCATCACGCTGTGGGGCGCCGCCATCGACACGCTCGAGAACACGTCGCGCTTCGCCGACGGCAAGCCGACGGGGCCGATGGCCGTGTTCCACCTCTTCGACTCGCCGCTGCGTCTGTCGCGCCCCTACGAGTCGTACATGGGCTGCCTCACCGTGCCGGCGCGCGTGGCGGAAGCAGCCGCCAGCGCCTCCGTGCTGCTCGACTACCGCACGCCCCGCAAGCAGGTCGCCGAGGCCATCGAGGCCGCATATCCGGGGATCCGGCGGGAGCACATTCACGTGTGGACGCTCCGGGGCAAGAGCCGCGTCCACCGGCTGGGCAAGCTGTGGGAGGAGTGGGAGCGCGCCGGCGTCCATCTCGTCGACGACGGCTGGAAGGCGCCGTCCGGCCTCGCCGTCTTCACCGACTCGGGAACGTACGCGCCGACCTTCCTCGTCGGCAGCTGGCGCGACGCCGACGGCGCCACGCACGTGTTTCTCTGCGACGGCTATGCCGCCACCGCGGAGGCGATGCAGGCGGCCAGCCTCTCCGACGTGCTCGACGTGCACAGCACGATGTCGCTGTTCTCCCCGACCTTCGAGCTGCCCGTCGACGTCGAGGCTCGGCTCATGCAGCTCGATGCGAAGGCCCCCGACTTCGCGGCGCGCCTGGCGCACGTGCTCGGCGCGCAGGCCGTGGATGCCGGAAAAGTGCGGATGTACCGCGAAGCGATCGAGGAGGCGGCGGCCTCCAACATGCCGCTCGGCAAGCCGGTGCTCCGCGCCGACGATTTCCTGCCCGGGAAGGACTGGCACGTGCTCGCCAGCGTCGGCTACATCGGCGACGATCCCTACACCGGCGCGCCGGGCGTCACCCAGGTGGCGAACAACATCTATCGCGTGACCACGCGGCTGGCCACGCGGAAGGCCTCGAGCCGCGTCACCTTCACGCTACGGCTGATGGAGTCGTTCGAGCAGACGCGTCAGGTGTTCAGCCCCCTGCTCGTGCGCTTCCTCTCGGGCGTGGATCACACCACGCGGCCGGTCAAGGTCTCGGACTCGGGACGGATTCGCAACGAGCTGCAGACGATGATCCCGCAGGCTCTCGAGCACGACGGGGAGCGGATCCGCGTGCGCTTCGAGCAGATCAACGAGCGCGTGCTGCCGCCCGCCAAGCAGGAAACGATCCGCAGCGTCCTGAAGTGGTACAAGGCGCATCACCCGGTGTGGTTCGAGTGGCTCGACCTCGGGTGAGTCGGCGCTGACGTCAGGCGCCGAAAACCTGCCGGAGCGACGCCGCGGCATGAGCGACGGCGCGATTGCCCGTCTCGATGAGCCGCCCCATCGGCACGAACCCGTGGATCATCCCGCCGTAGCAGATCATCTCCACGCGCACCCCCGCCTCGCGGAGCCGGCGCGCATAGGCCTCGCCCTCGTCGCGGAGCGGATCGAAGCCGGCGGTCACCACCAGCGCCGGGGCCACGCCGGCCAGCGACGGTGCGCGCAGCGGTGAGGCACGCCAGTCGAGGACGTCCTCCTTGCTCCGGAGATAGTGCGCGATGAACCAGCGCATCGAGTCGCGGGTGAGCGAGAAGCCGTCGGCGAACTCCGCATACGACGCCGACTCGGCGGCCACGTCGGTCACGGGATAGGTCAGGATCTGCAGCGCGATCGAGGGCCCGCCATGATCGCGCGCGAGGAGGGCCACGACGGCGGCCAGGTTGCCGCCGGCGCTGTCGCCGCCCACCGCGAGCCGCCCGGCATCGATGCCCAGCTCGGCGGCGTGAGCGGCCACCCATCGCGTGGTCGCCCACGCGTCGTCGACGGCGGCCGGGAACTTGTGCTCGGGCGCCAGGCGGTAATCGACGTTCACGACGCTGATGCCCGCCGCCGCCGTGAGCTGCCGGCACAGCACGTCGTGCGTCTCGAGGTCACCGATCACCCAGCCGCCGCCGTGAAAGTAGATGAGCGCCGGCAGCGCCGTCGAGACAGACGCGCCCTTCGGACGGTAGAGGCGGAACGGAACCTGGTCGGCCCGCAGATCCTTCACCTCGCCGATCTCCGGCGCGGGCGGCGTGGACGCCGGGCGCGTGTCGCGGAACAGCTGCCGCGCGTCCTTCGGCGAGAGGTGATGGTATGGCGGTCGCCCCGACTTGATGGCGAGGTCGATGGCGGCCTTGGCCTGCGGATCCAGCGCAGTGGCAGTCTCATGGGGAAACGGCATGCGACCTCCTATAAACGTTGGGGGCCCCGACATGGCCCCCCACACCCCCCAGGCGCTCGGCACGCCCCGGCGGAGCCGTGGCGCGCCTCGAATGACGCACAGGGCTGGCCGATGATACAGGACTACGATGTCAGGTACATAGGGCGGCGATCGAGGAGGGCGAGCCAGCCGCGGGCGATGCGGTAGATGAACCAGAGCCCGACGACGGCCAGCGGGATCCATGCGAGCAGGATGCCGACGCCCAGCGTGACGACCACGAAGAGGATGCAGATCGCGACCCACAGCAGCCCGAACCAGAACGTGCGGATCTGCCAGCGGAAGTGCGAATCGAGCCAGGTGCCGCGCACGTCGCTGCGCTTGACGTAGTTCAGCACCACGGCGATCAGCGACGGCCAGCCCAGCAGGAAGGCGCCGACCACGCTGGCCGCGCCCACGATGCCGACCAGGAGGCTGAAGGCGTGAAGCGCGTAGATCACGTGCGTCATCGTGACGAGCGAGGGATCCGGCTCGGCCGACTCGATCGCGGGCCGTGGAGCGATCATGCCGAAGAGTATAGTCGCGCTACCGCCGGTTCAGCCGGGGGAACGCGACGGCGGTCACGGCGGCCAGCAGCGCGAGGGCGAGACCGCTGGCGCCGAACGCGACGCTGACGCCGAAGAGCGAGGCGAGCGCGCCGATCTGCAGCTGGCCGACGGGCGCGAGACCGATGGCCACCACCCAGGCGCCGCCGGCGCGGCCGCGCAGCGCCGGCGGCACGCCGAGCTGGAGCAGGCTCTGCGCGAGCAGGTCGGCCAGCGCGCCCGCGGCGTTCACCACGGTGAGGACGAGCAGCACGCCGACGAAGCCGACCACGAACGGCGCCGCGCCGAGGGCGATCAGGCTGACGCCGAACGCCAGCAGCACGGCGAGGAAGCGACCGCCGCTGGCGGCGCCGCGAAGCCCTGCGACGAGCCCCACGATACCGCCGACCGCGCGCGCCGCGCTCAGGGCCCCGAGGCCCTCGGGCCCGGTCTGCAGGACGTCCCGGGCGAGGCTCGGCAGCAGCGCCTGATGCGCGAAGCCGAGGATCTCGGCGCCGGCCGTCAGCATCATCAGCACCAGCAGCGTGCGGTCGTGGCGGAGGGCGGCCAGGAACTCCAGCGTGCTTCGCCAGAGCGAGCCCCCGACGGCCGCCCTCCCCGGCGGCGGCGCCGTGGCCGGCAGCAGCGCGAGCGCGCCGGCGAGGAAGCCGAGCCCCACCGCAAGGTACGCCGCGCCCGAGCCGAACCGCGCGATGACGGCGCCGACGCCGAGCGAGCCCAGGAGCCATCCGCCCCGCATCGCCACACCGAGGATGGCCAGCCCGTGCACGAGCGCGGCCGGGCCGACGATGTCGTGGGCATAGCCCTGGCGCGCCGCGTGCTCGATGGCCCGCAGGACACCGGCGGCCAGCGTGAGCGTCAGCACGTGGGCGAGCGTCACGCGCCCGGTCAGCGCGACGCCGCCCAGCGTCGCCGCCGTGAGCGCCTGGCCGACCCCCGTCAGCACCAGCAGCCGCCGGCGGGGAGCCCGATCGGCCAGCGCGCCCGCCGGCACGCCGACGAAGAAGAGCGGGAGCATGCGCATGCCCATCGCCGCGCCGACCATGAACGGCGAGTTCGTCAGCTCGAGCGTCAGCCAGCCGAGCACGACGATCTCGCCCATCATCCCGACCGAGTTGAGAACGATCGAGAGGCCGAGCCAGCGGAAGTCGCCGAGGCGGAAGAGCGCGAGCTGGACGATGCGCCAGCGTAGCAGACACGCGGTCCTTGGGTTTGCCGGATCGCCACAGTATCTTGGAGGCATGCGCGACGCCTTCCCCATCGTGCGGCGACCGGAGACGGCCCGACCGCGCCCGGTGCTCGTCAGCGTGCCGCACTACGGCACCGAGGCCCTGCCGCACGTCACGCGCGCCGACTATCACGATCCGTCGTTCGAGACGTTCGCGTACGGCTTCGCGGACACGTTCGTCGGCGATCTGTACGCCGATCTGCATGCCCACGGCGCCACCGTGCTCGCCACGCCGTTCTCGCGCATGTTCGTCGACGTCAATCGCCGGCGCGACGACTTCGAGCAGCTCGACGGCGAAATCCGCTCGTGCCGCGGCGTGGTGCGCACCCACACCATGCGCGGCGCGCCGATCTTCGCCCGCCCGCTCGGGCCGGCCGAGCTGGAAACCCGCCTGCAGGCGCTCTACGACCCGTACTACGAGACGCTGGACCGGCTGCTCGCCGAGCTCCGCGACGGTTTCGGCCACGTCATCCTCCTCGACGGCCACACGGGCAGCCCGCGGCGGATGAAGGATCACGAGATCATCATCGGGACCTGCCGCGGCGCGACGTGCGACCCGGCGCTGGCCGCCGCCGCCGAGGCCATCTTCACGCGCCACCGCCTCGAGGTGCACCGCGACGTCAGCGGGTACACCGGCGGCAACATCGTGGCCAGCTATGGCGAGCCGGCCGGGCGCCGCGTGCACGCGCTCCAGATCGAGGTCAACGCCGCTCTGCTGATCACCACCAGCGCCGAGGAGTTCATCGCCCAGGTGCGCCGGGGCGAGACTCCGAAGAAGGCCGACGCCAACATCGCGCGCATCCGCGAGTGCCTCGGCGAGCTGGTGACGGCGTTGCCCGGCGTGGTCGCTCGATGAAGATCCGCATCGGGGTCGGCGCCGCCGTCGCCGCCGCCACGCCGGGGACGCTGGGCGAGATCGTCGCCGGCCTCGACGAGCTGGGCTTCGATTCGCTGTGGCTCTCGGAAGTCCTCACCGGCCCCGTGCTCGACCCCGCCGTCGGCCTCGCGTGGGCCGCCGCCCGCAATTCGCGAGTGAAGCTGGGCACGACCATGCTGCTGCCCGGCCGGAACGTCGTCCGTCTGGCCAAGCAGCTCGCGAGCCTCGACGTCCTGTGCGACGGGCGACTGCTGGTGACACTGGTCCCCGGGCTCACCTACGCCCCGGAGCGCGAGGCGATCGGCGCCGATCCCAGGCGGCGCGGCGCGCTCATCGACGAGACGCTGCCGCTGCTGCGCCGCCTGTGGGCGGGCGAGCGCGTCAGTCACGCCGGCGCCGCCGGCACGTTCAGCGAGGTGACGCTCGCGCCCCGCCCCGTGCAGCAGCCGCTCGAGGTGTGGCTCGGCGGCACCGCGCCGGCCGCCCTCGAGCGCTGCGGTCGCCTGTCGGACGGCTGGCTGCCGTCGCTCTGCACGCCGGGAGAAGCCGCGGCCGGACGCCGCGTGATCGACGAGGCGGCCGCGAAGGCGGGCCGTTCGATCAGTCGCGAGCACTTCGGCGTGAGCGTCGGCTATGCGAGCGTGCCGCTGGACCCGGCCACCGCCCGCACGCTGGCCGCCCGTCGCCCGCGCGCGCTCGAGCTCACGCCCGTCGGTTACCCGGCGCTCCGGGCCACGATCGAGTCCTTCATCGCGGTCGGGTTCTCGAAGTTCGTCGTGCGTCCGCTCGTCGCGCCCGCGTCGTGGCGCAAGGAGCTGGAGGCGCTGCAGGCGGCGGTGGGCGACCTGCAGACCTGACGCGTCAGGGACGGACGGCGGGCGCGTCCATGGGCATGCCGCGTGCCCGCCACTTCAAGAACAGCTCGAGGTCGACCAGCTCCGCGGCGCCGTACGCGTACGGCTCGGCGCGGATCCCCACCAGACAGCCACGCAACCGTCGCTGGAGCGAGCCGACCGCTTGCCACTCGAGGCGGTACAGGGGGTAGCCGGTCGGATGCGCCTGGGGAACGACGTTGCCCGCGAGCTGTCGTCCCCAGTTGGCGTCGTGGCACTGCGCGCAGGAGAGATTCAGCTGGCCCTGGCGGCGATGGAAGGTGGCGCGCCCGGCGTCGAGGAACGGCTGCGTCCGCGCGTCGATGGCGACGTCGATGGCCACGCCGCGCGACTGGCGCGCCACGTACCCCGTCAGCGCCAGCAGCTCGCGACTCTCCCACGCCAGCGCCGGCGCCTGCTGGCGGTCGGTCCGGCAGGCGTTGATGCGCTGCTCGAGGGCGATCGGGCGGGCGCGCGCGGCGTCGAACGCCGGGTACCGCGCGGCGACGCCTCGCATCGTCGCGCGCGCGTCACCGTGACAGTCCACGCAGGCGCGGCCGGCGGCGCCGGCCTTCCGCGTCCACAGTCCGGCCCCCTCCAGGACCCAGAGCGTGGCGGGGTTCGCGGTGTCGTCGTCCTGCATGGCGCGCGTCTCGCGGCTCATGAACTCGTAGCCGGAGCGCCGGTCGCCGGGCGCGATGTCGGCGGCGAGAGCGGAGGCGGCGCTGAGAAGGGCGAGGACGACGGCGCCGAGGCGCCGCACTTACTCGACGCGGAGGGCGGCGGTCTCCGTCAGCGAGAAGCCGTTGTCGCCGCTCCACTGGAAGGTGAGCGTCCCGCTCTCGGTGGCCACCGTCGAGAAGACGAGGAACGGGTTGGCGGCAATGGCCGGATGGAGCTCGGCGCGGAACACCTCGGTCCCGTTGTACGTGCACACGAACGTCCGGATGATGTCGCGCGGGATGCGCGCGCCGAGCTGCGTGCGCCGGAACCCCGTCTCCATCGGATGCGAGACGAGCGTCTTGACCTCGACGATCTCGCCGCGCCGGGCGCGCTCGGGCACGTTGATCAGGGCATTGGCCACTTTTACGCTTCCTCGAGGCAGGCGGCGAGCGTCACCACGACCGTGGCGCTCGCCGACCAGAACGAGCCGTCGCTCAGCTCGGAGACGGCGAGCACCGCCTGCGTGTCGGACAGGCGGATGCGCGTCGACACGCGCGCGACGCCCGCGCGCGGGCCGAAGCGGAAGCTCGCGACGTCGGGCTGAGGGTTCTTCTCGGTGAAGAGATGAATGGCGCGCACGTGATCGGCGGCGCTCATGGGACTCTCGACGGTCACCGTGAGGGGCACCGTGTTGCCGTTCTCGGACAGCGGCGGGATCTCGAGCTTGACGCGCCCCGGCGTCACGGGCGCGGAGCCGACCACGCGGCGGACCGCGTCCTGCATCGCCGCCGGCGTGGCCTCGCCCACGCCCGGACGCAGGGCAATGACGAGCCCGAGCCCCGCCGCCCGCTGCAAAAACTCCCGTCGTGTCGATCGCGCCATCAGTCCCTCAGCGTCACCAGGAACGCCACCACGTCCTCGATCTGCTCGGCGGTCAGCACGGGCTTGTCCCGCCAGGCCGGGGCCACCCGCGTCAGCCCTTCGGTTCGATAATACGCCGGCATGATCGTGGCGGGATTGATCCGGCTCGAGTCGACGATCCGGAGCCGGAGCTGCGCCTCGGACCACCGGCGGCCCGCGCCGCGGAGATCGGGCGCGAGATTGCCCTGGAAGCGCTCCTCGGGGAACGGACCGCTGTGACAGAGCAGGCACAGGCCCACCTGGCGGTTGGCGACGATGGCGCGGCCGCGCGCCGGATCGCCTCGGGCACCCGTGAGCGGCTGCGACATTCCGTCCTCGCCACTCGCCACGCCGGCCAGCGCGCCGAGCGCGACGAGCGCCAGCGCCGCCCTCACCCGAAGACTTCGGCGGTGATCGTCCGGAACCACGCCTCGGCCAGCACCGCCTCCGCCGCCCGGGCCGTGCGCGGCGCGTCGGCGGGACTGACGCCGCCCGCGCCGGGGATGTCGGCGAGCTGCCCGCCGGAGGGTTGATAGACGCCGGCCACCGAGATTCCATAGTCGGGCGCGACGAGGCTGTAGCACGTGTTGATGAGCTTCGGGGCAGACGGCGTGGCGCCGGTCAGAAGCAGCGCGATGGCCGCGGCGCACGTCTTGGCCTGCGAGTTGGCGGCGAACGCCGACTTCGGCATCGCGCCGGCGATGGCGGCGTCGCCGATCACGTGAATGCCGGGCACGAGCTTCGACTCGAACGTCACCGGATCGATCGGGCACCAGCCGCTGCGGTCCGCCACGCCGGCCAGCTCCGCGATCCGGCCCGCACGCTGCGGCGGGATCACGTTCGCGACCTTCGCCTGGTGGCGCCCGAAATCCGTCACCAGCGTACGGGTCCCCGGGTCGACGGCCGTCACGTTGCCGCCCTTGGACAGCGGCACCCACTCGAGCAGCCCCGGGTAGAGCTCGGCCCACGCCGCCTGGAAGAGCCGCTGCTTGGAGAACTGATCCTTGGCGTCGAGCACGATCAGCTTCGAGCGGGGCTTGCGCGTCTTCAGATAGTGGGCGATGAGGCTGGCGCGCTCGTACGGCCCCGGCGGGCAGCGGAAGGGATTCGCCGGCGCCGCCATGACCACGAGCCCGCCGTCGTCCATCGCCTCGAGCTGCCGTCGCAGGAGCAGCGTCTGCTCACCTGCTCTCCAGGCGTGCGGCATCTGCGCGGCCGCCGCCTCGTCGTAGCCGGGCAGCGCCCCCCAGCGAATATCGATGCCCGGCGCCAGCACGAGCCGGTCGTACGGCAGGCGCGTGCCGTCGTCGAGCGTGACGGTGCGGCCGGGCGGGTCGACGGCGGTGGCGGTGGCATGCAGGACCGCGATGCCGCCGGCCGCGACACGGCCGTAGGTGAACTGCTGCGCCGTCAGCTCGCGCAGGCCCGCGATCACGGCGTTGCTGAACGGGCACGCCGTGAAGATGGCGCTCGCCTCGACCAGCGTCACCGCGAGCTTGGGATTGGCCTGCCGCAGCGCCCGCGCGCAGCTTGCGCCGGCGAAGCCGCCCCCGACCACGACCACGCGCGGCGCCGCGTTCTGCGCGGCCGCCCGCACGGGGCGGAACGCCGCCGAGGCGGTGGCGGCCAGGGCGACGCGAAGGAAGCTCCGCCGGCCGGCGATCATCGCTGGCTGGCGTACCAGGCGGCGATGGCCTGGATCTCGTCGTCGGTGAAGCCCCGGACGAGACGATCCATGACGGTGCCCGCCCGCTGGCCCGAGCGGAACTCCTGCATGGCGCGCACGATGGCGGCGCGCTCGAGGCCGACGAGTCGCGGCACCGGCGACGCCACGCGGGCCGAGGTGGGATGACAGCCCGAGCACGAGGCGGCGCCGGGCGGCGGCTCCGCCGAGACGACAGCGGCCGCGGCGATCACGCCGATCCCGATCGCCGCGGCCGCCGACTTCCGCATCCGGTCACACCATCGTGATGCCGTGGTTCTTGAGCGGGACGCTGCGAATCCGCTTGCCGGTGGCGGCGAAGAACGCGTTGAGCACCGCCGGCGCCGCCACGCAGATGGTGGGCTCGCCCACGCCGCCCCAGAATCCGCCCGACGGCATGATGATGGACTCGACCTTCGGCATCTGGGCGATCCGCATCGAGTCGTAGGTGTTGAAGTTCGTCTCCACCATGTGCCCGTCCTTGACCGTGCACTCTTCCATGAAGAGCGCGGACAGCCCGTACACGAACGAGCCGGCGATCTGTCGGTCCACCTGGGCGGGGTTCACGACGTGGCCGGGGTCGGTGGCGCAGACGATGCGCTGGACCTTGACCTTGTTGCCGCCGCTCACGGAGATCTCGGCGCAGGCGGCGACGTAGCTGCCGAACGCCATCATCTGGGAGAGGCCGCGGTGCACGCCCTTCGGCGCCGGCTTGCCCCAGCCCGCGCGATCGGCCACGGCGTTGAGCACGGCCAGATGCTTGGGATGCTTGGCCATGAGCTTGCGCCGGAACGCGAGCGGGTCCTGGCCGGCCGCGTGCGCCAGCTCGTCCATGAAGCACTCCATGAAGATCGCGTTCTGGTTGATGTTGACACCGCGCCAGAAGCCGGGCGGCACGTGCGTGTTGCGCATGGCGTGGTCGATCAGCAGATTCGGCACCGAGTAGCCGAAGGCGAAGTCGCCCGTCGGATCGAGCCCCTGGAACGTGAGGTTGTCGCGGCCGTCCTGCAGGAACTGTGGGAACACCACGGTCAGGATCGACTGACCGGAGAGCCGGCAGTGCAGGCCGACGAGGTTGCCGGCCGCATCGAGGCCGCCCTTGAGCTTGGCCTGCATGACCGGGTGGTACTTACCGTGCAGCATGTCCTCCTCACGCGACCACAAGAGCTTCACCGGCGTGCCGGGGATCTGCTTGGCGATCTGCACCGCCTGCGTGACGTAGTCGTGGAAGGCGCCGCGGCGCCCGAATCCGCCGCCGAGGTTGATCTTGTAGACCTCGCACTTCTCGGGCGGCAGCCCCGCGGCGGCGGTGGTGGCCGCAAAGGCCGCCTCGCCGTTCTGCGTCGGCACCCACACCTCGCAGAAATCGGGCGTGTACTTCGCCGTCGCGTTCATCGGCTCCATCGGCGCGTGGTTCTGGAACGGATACGAGTAGACGGCTTCGATCTTCTTCACCGCCCCGGCGATGGCCGCCCTGGCGTCGCCGTTCTGGTTGCGCACGAAGGCCTGCTCGGCGTCGAGCCCCGCCTTCAGCATGGCGTCGATGGTCGCGCTCGACACGCTCGCGTTCGGGCCGTCATCCCACACGATCGGCAGCGCGTCGAGCGCCGTCTTTGCCTGCCACCAGGTGTCGGCCACGACCGCCACCCCGGACTCGCCCACGGGGACCACGTGCCGGACACCGGGCATGCCGGTGACCTTGGCCGCCTCGAAGCTCTTCACCTTGCCGCCGAACACCGGACAGTCCTTGATGGCCGCGTTCAGCATGCCGGGCAGCTTCAGATCGGCGCCGTACACCTGGGCGCCGGTCACCTTGGGCAGCGTGTCCAGGCGCGCGACCGACTTGCCGATGAGCTTCCACTCCTTGGGATCCTTCAGCGTGATCTCCGAGGGCGGCGTCAGCTTCGCGGCCGCCTCCGCGACCTTGCCGTACGTGGTCGTCCGTCCGGACGGCTTGTGCGTGATCACGCTGTTGGCGGCGCTGCACTCGGCGGTCGGCACCCCCCACTCGTTGGCGGCCGCCTGCACGAGCATCATGCGCGCGGCGGCGCCGCCCTTGCGCACGTAGTCCTGTGACTGCCGGATGCCGCGGCTGCCGCCCGTCGAGAAGTCACCCCACACGCGCTTGCGCTTCACACTCTGGCCCGGCGTCGGATACTCCGTGGTCACCTTCGACCAGTTGCACTCGAGCTCCTCGGCCACCATCTGGGCGAGACCGGTGATGGTGCCCTGCCCCATCTCGGACCGCGCGATGCGGATCACCACCGTGTCGTCCGGCCGGATCACCACCCAGGCGTTGACCTCGGGAGAGCCATCCTGCGCGCGCACGACGGCGGGGCCGAAGGGGATCTTGAGACCGACAGCCAGGCCGGTGCCGACCGCAGCCGAGCCGACGATGAACGAGCGGCGAGCGAGCTTCACGTTCTTGGTGAGCATGGCGTCCACCCCTTATGCCTTCGCAGCCGCGTGAATGGCCTGACGCACTTGCTGGAACGTTCCGCAGCGGCAGATGTTCGTGATCGTCTTGTCGATGTCGGCGTCGGTGGGCTTGGGCTTGTCCCGGAGGAGCGCGGCCACGGCCATGATCATCCCGGCCTGGCAGTACCCGCACTGGGGCACCTCGTGCTCCACCCAGGCTTTCTGCACCTTGTGCAGGACCCCGTTGGTGGCCAGGCCCTCGATGGTCGTGATCTTCTTGCCTTCGGCGGCCACCACCGGCACGATGCAGGACCGGGTCGCCGCCCCGTCGAGGTGCACGGTGCACGCCCCGCACTGCGCGATGCCACACCCATACTTCGTGCCCGTGAGGCCGGCCTGCTCCCGGATCGCCCACAGCAAGGGCGTGTTCGGGTCGACGTTCACGTCGATGGTCTTGCCGTTGATCGTCAAGCGCGCCATGGCGGTGTCCTCCCAGGTTGCGGTGGGGGGACTATCCGCGATCCAAGCGGCGAAGGCAAGCGGGGTATGACCGCCGGAGCGAGGACCTCCGGGCGCGGCGCGCTGCTCGTGGCCGCGGCCGCCGTGTGCTGGAGCAGCGGGGCGCTCATCGCCCGGCTCGTGGCCACGAGCCCGTGGACGACGAACCTCTGGCGGAGCTTGTTCGCCTCCGTGTTCCTGGCGGTGCTGCTCTCGATCACCCGGCGCCGCAGCATCGTCGCGCAGTGGCGCGACGGTGGGCGCCCCGTGGCGGCCGTGGCGGCATGCATGGCGATCGCCTCCACGTGCTTCATCTTCTCGCTCGCGCACACCTCGGTGGCCAACACGCTGCTGCTCATGTCCACGAGCCCGTACGTCGTCGGGCTCCTCGGCTGGCTGGTGCTCGGCGAGCGCGTGCCGCCGCGCACGTGGCTGACGATGGGCGTGGCCCTTGCCGGCGCCGTCGTGATGGTGTCGCGCTCGTACGGACGCGGCGCGCTTCTCGGCGATCTCCTCGCCGTGGTCATGGCCACGAGCTTCGCCGTCGCCACCGTGCTCGTCCGCCGGCATCCGCACGTGCCGATGACGCCCGCGGCC
>DATBJF010000042.1:0-69681 GCA_036556545.1 Candidatus Methylomirabilota bacterium | reverse complement strand
CTGCTCACCGCCGAGGCCCGGGACTTCTACTGCCGGGTGCTCGCCACCCTGACCGGCGCCGGCATCCCGGCCCTGGTCGGGGGCGCCTACGCGTTCGCCCGCTATACGGGGATCGAGCGCCACACCAAGGACTTCGACATCTTCCTCCACCGCCGCGACGTCGGCGACGCGCTGCGGGCGCTCCACGGCGCGGGCTGGCGGACCGAGCTGACGTTCCCCCACTGGCTCGCCAAGGCCTACTGCGGGGACGACTTCGTGGACCTGATCTTCAGCTCCGGCAACGGGGTGGCCGAGGTCGACGACCTCTGGTTCGCCCACGCGCCGGAGGATCACGTCCTCGACACGCCAGCGCGGCTGATCCCGGCCGAGGAGATGATCTGGTCCAAGTCGTTCATCATGGAGCGCGAGCGGTTCGACGGCGCCGACGTGGCGCACATCGTTCGCGCCTCGGCCGAGCGCATCGACTGGCCACGGCTGGTGGCGCGCTTCGGCGACTCCTGGCGGATCCTGCTGGCGCACCTCGTGATGTTCGGCTTCATCTATCCGGGCGAGCGCCATCGTATTCCGGCCGGCGTGATGGGCGAGCTCTCCACCCGGCTGCAGCGCGAGCTGCGGGCGCCGGAGCCGGGTGAGCGCGTGTGCCGCGGCACGATCCTGTCCCGCGCGCAGTACCTCGTGGACGTCGAGCGCTGGGGCTATCTCGACCCGCGCCTGGCGCCACACGGCAACCTCACCGAGCACGAAGCCGAGACGTGGACGGCCGGCATCGCGAACGACGGCCCCCCGGGGGCGCTGCAAGCCGCCTGATCGCGTAAAATCGTCGGCCATCCACTCCGGGAGGTGCTGGAATGCCGAAGATCGAGAAGTTCTCCGCGGTCGGGATGTACGACCCGCCCGGCTACAGCCAGGGCATCAAGGTCACCGAGTCCAACACGGTGCTCTTCCTGGCCGGCCAGGTCGCATATGACAAGGACGGCTCGGTGAAGCACGCCGGCGACTTCAAGGCGCAGGCGCGCGAGGTCTTCCGCTGCATCAAGTCGCTGGTGGAGACGGCCGGCGGCCGCATGGAGAGCATCGTCAAGATCAACACGTACCTGACCGACATCCGGTATCGCGCCGACCTCGTGCCGATCCGCGAGGAGTTCCTCGGCAAGAAGGGGCCGGCGTCGACGCTCGTGCAGGTGTCCGCGCTGGCTCACCCCGACTGGCTGATCGAAGTGGAGGCGATCGCGATCCTCTAGGACCAGGTTGACGTTCTCCCAGTTTTAGGTGAGCCTAACTCCGGTTTCGCCATCCAACCGGGAGGAACGCGACGATTCGAGCCCGCCCGTCAGCGTGGACGGTGGCGGCGGCCGCGATCGCGGCCACCGTCGCGCTGCCGCTGCTGGTCGTCCTGGCGTCCTGGCGGCACCCCGCCGGCGACGTGTGGACGCATCTCTGGCGCACGCAGCTGGTCGAGCTGGTCGCCAACACGCTGCTGCTCGCCGCCGGTGTCGGCGCCGGCACGCTGATCGTGGGCGCAGGGCTGGCGTGGCTGGTGGCGGCGTTCGAGTTCCCCGGCCGCCGCCTCTTCGAATGGGCGCTGGTGCTCCCGCTCGCGATGCCCGCCTACGTGATCGGTTTCGCCTTCCTCGCTCTCTTCGACTTCGCGGGCCCCGTCCAGTCCACGCTGCGTCGGCTGGCCGGCCCCGACCTCCGCCTGCCGGAGCTGCGCTCGGGCTGGGGGGTGATGACCATGATGACGCTGGTCTTCTACCCCTACGTGTACGTTCTCGCCCGCGTCGCCTTCCGCGAGCACGGCGGCGCGGCGCTCGAGGCAGCGCGCAGTCTGGGACACTCGCCGGGGAGCGCGTTCGTCGCCGTCATCCTGCCGCTCGCCCGGCCCTCGCTCGCCGCGGGCGTGGCGCTGGCCGTGATGGAGGCGCTCGCCGACTTCGGCACCGTCTCGACGTTCGGCTACCGGACGCTGACCGAGGCGGTGTACCGCGTGTGGACGGGGATGTTCGACCGCGTGGCGGCGACGCAGGTGGCCAGCGTGCTCCTGGCGCTGGTGCTCAGCGTGCTGCTGCTCGAGCGCGCGCTGCGCGGCCGCCGGCGCTTCACGGGCGGTGACCGGCGCGCGGGATTTCCGCGCATCCCCCTGCGCGGCAGGTGGGCGGCCGGCGCCGTCGCGGCGTGCAGCGGCGTCCTGGCGCTCGCCTTCGTGCTGCCGGTGGCCGAGCTGACGATCTGGGCCGCCCGCCTCAGCCCCGAAGAGCGCGCCAGCCGCGGATTCGCCGGCCTCGTCACCTCCACGTTCCTGCTGGCCGCCGGCTCCGCCGTCCTCATCTGCGTCCTCGCCCTCGTCCTCGCGTACGCCCGCCGCCTGCGCCCCTCGCGCACCGCCACGCTGGCCGCGCAGTTTTCCTCGCTCGGCTACGCGCTGCCGGGCGCCGTCATCGCCGTCGGCGTGCTGGCGCCGGTGGCCTGGCTCGACGGCGCCGTGGCCGCCGTGACCGAATGGGCCTTCGGCCATCGCATCGGGCTCGTCCTGACCGGCTCGGCGGCCGCGGTGCTGTTCGCGTACGCGGTACGATTTCTCGCCGTGGGCTATCAGGCGACGGAGGCGGCGCTGGCGCGAATCCCGCCCAGCCTCGACGAGGCTGCGCGCTCGCTCGGGGTCACCATGCGCGCGGCGCTCCGGCGCGTGCACGTGCCGCTCATGCGTGGCGGGATCCTGTCGGCGCTCACGCTGATCTGGGTCGAGACGATCAAGGAGCTCCCGGCGACGCTGCTCCTGCGGCCGTTCGGGATCAAGACGCTCGCCGTCGAGGTCTGGGAGCGCACCTCGGAATCGCTGTGGGCCGAAGCCGCACTGCCCGCGCTCGCCATCGTGGCGGTGGGGCTGGTGCCGTTGCTCGTCGCCACCCGCCTCGACCGGGGACGCCGGTGAGCGTGCTGGAGCTCTCAGCGGTGACGCGGGCGTATCGCCCCGAGCAGCCGCCGGCCGTCGATGCCGTCTCGCTCACGGTGGCCCGGGGCGAGATCCTCGCCCTGCTCGGTCCTTCCGGCTCGGGCAAGAGCACGCTGCTGCGCCTGATCGCCGGCTTCGAGACGCCCGACGCCGGCTCCGTCGCCATCGACGGTCGCGTCGTGGCCGGCCCCGGTTTCGCCATCCCGCCCGAGCGCCGCGGCGTGGGGATCGTCTTTCAGGACTACGCGCTGTTCCCGCATCTCACGGTCGAGGACAACGTCGCCTTCGGCCTCCACGCGCTGCCGCGTGGGCGCCGTCACGAGCGTGTGGCCAGCTTCCTGGAGCTCGTCGGATTGCCGGCACTGGCGCATCGCTATCCGCACGAGCTCTCCGGCGGCCAGCAGCAGCTGGTGGCCCTGGCGCGCGCGCTCGCGCCGGCGCCCGCGGTGCTGCTGCTCGACGAGCCATTCTCGAATCTCGACGCCGACCTTCGCGGGCAGATGCGCGAGGATGTCGAGAAGATCCTGCGCGAGACGGAGACCACGGTGGTCTTCGTCACCCACGGTCAGGACGAGGCCTTCGGCATCGCCGACCGGGTCGGCGTGCTCTTGCACGGCCGTCTCGAGCAGCTCGACGCGCCCGAGACGATCTACCACCGCCCCGCGACGCCCTTCGTGGCGGAGTTCGTCGGCGCCGCGACGTTCATCGCCGGCGAGATCCACGGACGCCACGTCGTCACCGACGTGGGCTCCTTTCCCCTCGACGGCGCCGCCGCGCCCGGCGCCCACGTCGACGTGATGATCCGCCCCGACGACGTGACCTTCACCCCGTCCACCGACGGCGATGCGGTCGTCGTCCACCGCGACTTCCGCGGCACCGAGACGATGTATTGCCTGGCCCTCGGCGGCGGCCGCCGCCTCTACTCGTCGCAACCCTCCTGGGCCACCGCCGCCGTCGGCGACCGCGTGCGCATCGAGATCCACCTCGAACACGTCGTAACCTTCCCGCGTCGGTGAGTCAGAAGGGCGCGGACGGAAGGCGGACGGAAATGGAGTCGTGACCAGACCGGTCGTGAGATCGGGTAGCCACGTTAGACCGGGTGGCCGGTCCGGGCAGCGGGGCGGGCTCGTGAGACCCGTGATTCAGGGCAAGGCGTCGGACCCGGCCAGGTTGCGTTGTCCCCGGACAGGCGCAACCCGTTGTCGATTTGCGTGGTCGAACGGGGCCGCCCCGCTGCCCGGACCGGCCACCCGCCGCCCAGAGTGGCGCGAGGCTAGCGGGCGAGGGTAGAGAGATCGAAGCGGCCGCGGCGAGCGCGGGACGTGACGGGAGCCCAGAGGTCTCCGAGGGAACGGACGCGGGCGGGGACGTTATCCATGCGGAAGTCGTCGATGGCGATGCCGGCGGTGAGCTCGTCCCAGGTGACGGGCGTCGAGACGGGAGCGCGCGGCCGCGGGCGGACGGAGTAGACGGACGCGAGCGTGTGGCCCCAGGCGTTCTGGTTGAAGTCGACGTGCACGCGGTCCTGCGGCCGCGCCTCCTTGCGATAGATGGCCGTGGCCAGCCGCGGATGGCGGCGCGCGATGTCGGTCGCGATCGTCTTGGCGACGGTCCAGACGGTCTTCTGCGTGGGCCCGCGGACGATCGGGACGTAGACGTGCAGGCCGCGGCTGCCCGTTGTCTTGACGTAGGTGGGCATGCCCAGATCGCGCAGTGTCGCGTTGACGACGTGCGCCGTCTCCACCACCTGGGGCCACCGGACCTGCTCGCCGGGATCGAGGTCGAAGTGGAGGTAGTCGGGACGGTCGACGTCGTCGCAGCGCGCGTACCACTCGTTCAGGTCGATGCAGCCGAGGTTGACGACCCACAGCAGCGACGCGAAGTCGTTGATCACCGGAAAGTCGATCACGTTGCCCGACGAGTGCTCGATGGAGCACGTCTCGATCCAGTCGGGACGTGGCGTCGGCGCGCGC
This sequence comes from Candidatus Methylomirabilota bacterium, assembly GCA_036556545.1. Classification (GTDB taxonomy): domain Bacteria; phylum Methylomirabilota; class Methylomirabilia; order Rokubacteriales; family CSP1-6; genus AR12. Next base: position 64,755 of record DATBJF010000042.1, on the reverse strand, counting down.
TTCATGAAGAAGAAGTCGCCGGCGGCGCCGTTGGGATAGCGCTTCATCACCATGGCGCGATCGCGGATGTGCGGCAGCAGCGCGGGCGCCAGCTCGGCGTAGTACCGCAGCAGATCGCCCTTGGTGATGCCCTCGTCGGCCCAGAAGACCTTCGTCAGGTTGGTGAGCCTCACCGTCCGATCCCCGACGGCCACCTCGACGTCGTTGACGTGCGGAGGGATCTCGACCCGTCCGGCCCGTCCCGCGGGCGCCGGGGCGCGCTTGCGGGTGGACGGATGGTAGTCGCGCGTCGGCTGCGCGCGCGGCATCAGCGAAGGCGCGCGAGCCGAGGCGGGCGCACGCCGTGACGGATCGCGCCCGCCACCGGCACGTAGTCCAGCTCCCGGCCCGCGCGCACGCATCGCAGCAGCAATCCGCCCCGGCTCATGTCGCCGCGGCCCACGAAGTCGGCCGGGAAGGTCAGCCGCTCGCCGAAGACGCCCAGCAGCACGTCGACGTACTTGTCCGAGGCGATGGAGCCCAGCAGCGTGACCGCGTCGTCCGGGGCGAGCAGCGCGGCCACCGCGCGCGCCGATTGCTCGAGCGGGCGACGGTACCGCGGATTCGCCGCGTCGATATCCACGCGCGCGCTCGCCCGCAACATCGCCAGCGTGACGGGCGCTTCCGCCGGGCGCAGCCCCGCGTCGGGCGTGATGACGAGCGGGATGCCGAAGGTCTCGGCATAGGCGAGCTTGCCGCGGAAGTAGAGACCGGAGACGAACGTCATGATCTCGCCGATCGGCGCTCCGGCGTCCGCCCGCAGTCGCCGCGCGAGGGGGAAGCTGGCCCGGGAGGAAAAGAGGAGCTGGGCGCGTTCGCCGCCGCAGTTGGCGGGGGAGAGCAGGAAGACGCGGGCCATCGGGCTAGGGCTGGCGCGTCGGCGTGACCCCTGCTGCGGCCGGCGTCTCAGGGGTCGCTGCAGTCATGATAGAACCCGCAATTGCCGCAGACGATCTTGCACTTGCGCTCTTCCATCTCGGTGCCGCAGCGCGCGCACGTCCGGGGGACGTGCGTGGTGGACGAGGTCGAGCGGGGAGCAGTCATGGCGTTACGATACACTCCTTTCATGCCGGAGTGGTCGGATCAACGCTTCCTGCAGACGGTGTTCGACGAGACGCGCGTGCTCCGCAAGCCGCTGCGCGGGATCATCAGCGGCTATCACGTGCTGCCCTACGTCCTCGTCGGTCCCGGCGCCTACGACGAGGCGTCGAAGGCGGTGGAGGTCCGGGGGAGGATCCGGGTGTCGCCGCGGCTGGTGATCGGGGGCGGCGGGCCGACCTACGGGGAGCTCTTCGGCGAGCACGCGCTGATGGACAGCCGCATCGTGGCCCGCCTGTTCAGCTTCCGGTATGCCTCGCGGGTGAATCTCGAGTCCGAAGAGCTGAAGATCCGCCGCTACGAGCGGGACGCGCCGTCGCAGCTCGACCGCGTGCTCGAGGAGCTCGCGCAGCGCGAGATCATCGACACGGCGGTGATCTCGTCGCCGGACGCGCGTTTCTATCCCGTCTCGCTCGACCGGTTCATCCGCGAGATCCTGGACCAGGAGCTCCCAGACGAGCGAGGAGCCGGGTGAGCTCGTCCGGATCGACGGGCTTCACGACGTGCGCGTCGAAGCCCGCCTCCTCCGCCCGTCGCCGATCCTCCGGATCGCTGTAGCCGGTCAGCGCGACCAGATAGCAGCGGGGTCCGGTCAGCGTGCGTAGCCGCCTCGCCACCTCGTAGCCGTCCATGCCGGGCAGGCCGATGTCGATCAACGCGACCCTCGGCATCTTCGCGCGAGCGATCTCGATGCCCTGCGGGCCGTCGCCGGCGGCCTCGACGTCATAGCCGTCGAGCTCCAGCAGCACGCGCAGCGCGTCGCGCGCGTCGACGTTGTCTTCGATGAGGAGGATCTGCGCCATGTCGGACATTCACCCTACCACGCGCGCCGGGCGGCTTCACGCGTAGAATCCGGCGGATGAAGCGTCCGTCGATCCTGGGCGCCGTCGCCGTCGGCGGCGTGGCCACCCTGGCCCTCGTGCTGGCGTGGCGCTCTCGGTCGTGGCCGCTCGTCCACGACGCGCCGATCATGCACTACATCGCGTGGCGCATCGGCGACGGTGCCGTGCCCTATCGCGATCTCTTCGACATGAATCAGCCCGGGGTATACCTGCTGCACCTGGCGGTGCTGAAGACCTTCGGCGCCGGCGACGGCGCCTGGCGGGCGTTCGATCTCGCGTGGCTGACGCTCACCGCGCTCGCCGTGGGCGCGCTGGCCGCGCCCTGGGGCCTGACGGCCGCGCTCGGCGGCGCGCTCACCTTCGCGACCTACCATCTGGCCGGCGGCGCATGGCAGGCCGGACAGCGTGACTTCCTCTTGTGTCCGTTCCTGCTGGGCGGCGTGCTCGGCGCCGCGCGGTGGCTCGAAGGTCGCGGACGCCTGATGAGCCTGGCGTGGTCCGGGGCGGCCATGGGCGCCGCCGTGATCGTCAAGCCGCACGCCGGCATCCTTGCCGCCGCCCTCGGCGTGATCGTCGTCGTCGCCGCGGCGCGGGCGGGCGGTGTTTCCGGTGCGCTGGCGGCGGTGCTCACGTATACAGCGGCGGCGTCGGCGGCGCCGCTCGCGGCGCTGATCTGGGTCGCCGCCGCCGGCGGTCTCGGCGCCTGGCGCGAGGCCGTGTTCGACTACCTGCTGCCGCTCTACTCGCGCCTCGGGCGCGACGCGGCCTGGGCGGTGCATCGCTGGCCGGTGTGGATTGCGCTCACGGCCGGCGTCGGCGTGTCGTTGATCCGCGTCGCGCAGAGCCGGCCACTCACGACGCGCCATGCGCTCGCGCTGGTGGGTGTCGCCTACGGCGTCGTGCACTACGTCGGGCAGGGGAAGTACTGGGAGTATCACCTGTACCCGCTCGCCGCGTTCGTGGCCGTTCTGCTCTTCGCCGGGTTCGACCGCGCGGTGACGCCGACGCGCTTCACGACGGCGGCCTTGATGCTCGCGCTCGCCGCGGCATTCGTGATGGTCGCCCTCAAGGGCGTCGAAGCGTCACCGGCCGGCTGGGAACGGGACAAGGCCGCGCGCGTCGAGGCGCTCGAGCGCCAGCTCGGCTCCCGGCTGCGGCCGGGGGACACCGTGCAGATGCTCGACACGAGCGACGGCGGCGCGCACGTGCTGTTCCGGCTGCGACTCCGGCAGCCGACCCGCTTCGTGTACGACTTCCACTTCTTTCACGATGTCGGGACGCCGGTCGTGGCGGCCCTGCGTGCCGAGCTCATCCACGGGCTGGATGCGCGGCCGCCCCGGTTCGTCGTGCTGTTCGAGCAGGGGTGGCCCTCCGGCGGCTACGAGCGTGTCCAGGCGTTCCCGGAGCTGGCCAAGCGCCTTTCCACCCGATACGAGATTCTGGAGGCCGCCGACGGCTACCGCGTCTATGCGAAACGAGACGATCCGTAAGATCATCCGCGCCTACGATGACCCGGTGGTCCGCGCCTATTGCTGGGCGCGGTTCTGGATCCTTCGCCAGCGGTTTCTCGACGAGATCGGCCAGTACCTGCCCGCCACCGGCGCCGTGCTCGACATCGGATGCGGCTTCGGCCTCTTCTCGCTCTACTACGCGGCCAGCGCACCCGGCCGCTTCGTGCGCGGGCTCGACGTCAACGCACGGCGGATCGGCATCGCGCGGCGCGCGGCCGCGCGGCTCGGCCTCGACAACGTCGTGTACGAGCACGGCGATGCCTGCGAGTTCAAGGGCGACGGCGAGGTGGCGGCGGCGTACATGCTCGACATCGTGCATCACGTGCCCGTCTCCGCGGTGCCGCCACTGCTGGCCGGCCTGCGGCGATCGCTGCCACCGGGCGGGCGCCTGCTCGTCAAGGACGTGGACACGCGACCGGCGCCGAAGCGGTGGTTCACGTGGGCGCTCGATCGTCTGATGGCGCCCGGAACGCCGGTGCGCTACTGGAGCGGGGAGGAGCTCACGCGCGCGCTCGAGCGCGCCGGCTTCGACGTGCGTCGCCATCTCATGGTCGACATCCTGCCGTATCCCCACATCCTTTATATCTGTGAGGCGCGGCCGACCGGAACCTCGCGGATAGTGTAGGATGGCGGCGGGGTCGCTGTGATCCATACGCTTACCGACCTGCACGCTCCTGTTTGTGCTGTCGCGATCGGTGCGTCCGCGGGCGGGGTGCCGGCCCTCCGAACGATCTTCGCCGCGCTGCCGGCCACGCTTCAGGCGGCCGTGTTCGTCGTGCTGCATCTGGATCCGAACGGGCGGAGCCTGTTGCCGGCGCTGCTTGCCGCCGCCACGCGGCTCCGCGTACGCGACGTACGCGACGACGGCCTGATCGAGAGCGGAACCGTGTACGTCGCCGTGCCCGACCGCCACCTGCTGATTGCCGAGGGTCGCTTGCGGCTCGCCGTCTCCGCGCCCGTGCATCACGCGCGTCCGTCCATCGATCGGTTGTTCGAGTCCGTGGCCCTGACCTGGCTGGCGGGCGCCGTCGGGGTGGTGCTCACCGGCAACGGCTCCGACGGGGCATCCGGGATCGCCGCCATCAAGCACGGCGGAGGCTGCACCATCGCCCAGGACCCGACCGATGCGGAGTTTCCGAGCATGCCAAGAGCCGCCATCGCCACCGGGTTCGTGGATTCCGTGCTGCCGCTGGCCGCCATCGGTCCCGCCGTGGCTCGTGCGGTGGCCGCCGCGAGCGGCCGAGCCGCCTGATGAGCGACGGCGCCGAGGTCGACGACGACGTCGAGCTATCGGAAGGCGATCGGGCGGCGTTCCGCCGGCTGCTCGACATGTTGCACACGGAGCACCGCTTCGACTTTCGCGAGTACAAGACGGTCTCCCTCCTGCGGCGGATTCGCGCTCGCATGTCGCACGTGCGCATCGAGGGCTTCGACACCTACATCGACTACCTGCGGCTGCACTCGCAGGAGGCGACGGCGCTGTTCAACAGCATCCTGGTCAACGTCACCGGATTCTTCCGGGACCCCGAAGCCTGGGAGACCCTGCGGAGCGACGCCTTGCCGGCCCTCGTTTCCACGGCCACCACCAGCGGCCGCCTCCGCGTGTGGTCGGCCGGCTGCTCCACCGGCGAGGAGACGTACTCGGCGGCCATCATGCTCGCCGACGCCCTCGGCCCGCGGGCCGCCGACGTCGACGTGAAGATCTACGCCACGGATATCGACGAGGAAGCGCTCGTCACCGCGCGGCAGGCGGTCTTCCGCACCGATCAGCTCAAGGACGTGCCCGCCGAGGTGCTGGAGCAGCACTTCACGCCGGAAGGCCACGTGTTCCGCGTCCGCCGCGAGCTCCGCCGCTGGTGCATCTTCGGCCGGCACAATCTCACCCAGGACCCGCCGCTGCCGCAGATCAGCCTGCTGATGTGCCGGAACTTGCTGATCTACTTCAAGAGCCCGCTCCAGGAGCGTCTGCTCACGCGCTTTCACTATGCGCTGCGCGAGGGCGGCGTGCTCTTCCTGGGCCGGTCCGAGTCGGTCATGGCCCGGTCGCGCGGGTTCGTGCCCATCAGCCAGAAATGGCGCCTGTTCCGGCGCGCGACCGACCTGTCGATGGAGCCCGATCTCGCCACGCGACGTCACGACATCATGCCCTCGGGCGAGCTCCGGACCGCGCCGGCGGCCGCGGTGGAGCCGCCCCGCATCACGGCCGGCGGCATCGTGCGGGCGCTGCCGTACCCGGTGATGCTGATTGGGCTGGACGACTCCGTGCGCGAATGGAACGAGGCGGCCAGCGCGCTCTACGAGATCCCGTCCGAAAACGCCCTCGGCCGGCAGTTCCGCGACCTGGACATCAGCTACCGTGCGGAGGGGTTGCGCGCTCGTATCGAAGACGTCAAGCGCGCCGTCGTGAGCGTTCGTCTGGAGAACGTGATGTTCGGGCGCCGCTCGGGCGAGACGGTGCACGTAGATTTCTGGGTCTCGCGGGTCTTCGACGAGCGCAGCCGCTCCGCCGCCATCGTGGTGGCCGCCCTCGACAATACGGCCGTGGCCCGATTCCGCGACGAGATCGTCCGGCTCGGCGAGCAGCACGCCACGGCGACCGAGGAGCTGCAGTCGACGAACGAGGAGCTGGAGACGACCAACGAGGAGCTACAGTCGACGAACGAGGAGCTGGAGACGACCAACGAGGAGCTGCAGTCGACCAACGAGGAGCTCGTGACCACGGTGGACGAGCTGCAGGCCGCCAACGCGGAGCTGGCCGCCCGGTCCACGGAGGTGCGCCGTCTCCTCCTGGCGCATTCCACGGTGCTCGACAGCGTCAGCGACGCGCTCGTCGTTCTCGACACAGGCCTGACCGTCACCGCCTGGAATCCGGCCGCCGAGCGCTTCTTCGGTGTCCGGGCGAGTGCCGCCATCGGCCGGGATTTCGTGGCGCTGCCCCTTGGCGCGGACACCGACCGAGCGCGGGCGGCTCTCGCGCGCCTGAGCGAGGCAACGAGTTCGAACGAGGCCGAGGAGATCGAGCTCGAGGCGGCGAACGCCGAGGGGCGCGCCGCGCGCGGCGTCCTGCGATTCGTGCGGATCCTCAACGGCGACCGCACGCTCCAGGGGTTTCTGGGTCTCGCACGCCCCCGGTAGCCCGCCCGCGCTACGCGGCTGTCCGGAATCCCGTAGCGAGGGCGCGGCTGAGGACGTCGGGGTCGACCGGCTTCACCAGGTGCGCATCGAACCCGGCCTCGCTGGTGCGACGCCGATCCTCGCTCTGCCCATAGCCCGTGAGCGCCACCAGCGTCACCCGCTGCCCCAGCGCCGCCCGGAGGCGGCGGGCGACGGCATAGCCGTCGAGCCCGGGGAGCCCGATGTCGATCAGCACGAGGTCGGGCGTGGTGCGAAGCGCGACGTCCACGCCGCTCGTGCCGTCGGCGGCCGTCTCGACTCGATGGCCATCGAGCTCGAGCGCCAGCCGCAGCATCTCGCGCGCGTCCGCGTTGTCCTCGATCACCAGGACGTGCCGGCTGCCCGCCGTGCTCGCCGTCTCCGGACGGCTGGGACTCGCGGCGTCGCCGCCGGGCAGGCGGATCGTGAACTCACTGCCGCGGCCCGGACCGTCGCTCTTCACCTCGACGGCGCCGCCGTGAAGCTCGGTGAGGCTGCGGACGAGGCTCAAGCCCAGCCCCAGGCCGCCCAGCGATCGCGCGATCGGCACGTCGCCCTGGGTGAACAGATCGAAGATCCGCGTCTGCATGTCGAGCGGAATGCCGATGCCGGTGTCCCGGACCCGCACCACGACATGGTCGCCCTCGTGACGGGCGCCGACCTCGATGTGGCCGCCGGGATTCGTGTACTTCGCGGCGTTGTCGAGCAGGTTCGTGACCATCTGCGTCAGACGGGTGGGGTCGGCTTCGAGTCGCAGCGGCTCGTCCGGAAGCAGGACGGAAAGGGTATGGCTGCGGGCGTCGATGACCGGCCGCGTGGCCTCCACTGCCGCCGCTACCGCCGAGCGCACATCGACGGCTCCCTTGCGGAGCTTGATGAGCCCGCGGGTGATCCGCGACACGTCGAGAAGATCGTCCAGAAGCTGCGCCTGGTGGCGGACCTGACGCTCGACGATCTCGCGCGCGCGGTGCACGACGTCGGAGTTGTCGGGGTGACGCCGGATCACCTGCATGGCGCTGAGGATCGGCGCCAGCGGGTTGCGCAGCTCGTGCGCGAGCATCGCCAGAAAATCGTCCTTGTGCCGGCTGGCCTCGACCGCATCCCGCAGCTCGGCAAGCCGGGCCTGCAGCTCGTGATTCGTGGCGTTGAGCTCTTCGTTCGTCGCCATCAGCTCTGCGTTCGCCGTGTCCATGTCGATCCGTCTCGCTCGCAACTCTTCTTCCAGGAGGCGCACCTGCGCCCTCAGCGCATTCAGCTCGCCGTGCTCCTCGGCCACCACCAGCAAGGCGTCGATGCCGGCGATGGTGAGGGGGCTCAAGTGGACCAGGATGGCCGCCCCGGTCGTATCGACGGTTTCGAACGGCTCGGGGACGGCGCCGCGCCGCCGGGCCTCGACAACGGACGCCCGGATGGCTCGCAGCGACTCGCTGGTGGGAGCCTCGGGCGGATCGTCGGGACCGTGCTCGAAGCCGAGCGTTCGTCGGGCGGCGGCGTTGGCGACCAGGACGGCTCCGGTGCGGGAGATGACCAGGGCGGCGAGCGGTAGGGCGGCGATCGTGGCGGTGAGAAGTTCGGGAGCCCCCATGCTCCCGTGTTCTGTGCAAACGCCACGCCCGTACGACGATACGCCGAAGTCGGTGGCGTAGGAAATGCTTCGCCAGGCGATATGCGGCTGCCGCCTCGGATCGGCAGGGCTCCCCAGCCCACCTCGCTGGTGTGCCCCGACTGCGGCGGCGCGCTCTCCGTGCAGGCCGAGGGCGATGCCGAGTACCTTCTGTTCGTCTGCCAGGTCGGCCACTCCTACTCCGTGACCACGCTGTTGGCGGAGAAAGAGGAGCGTCTCGAAGAGGTGCTCTGGTCGGGCGTCTATCTGCTGGAAGAGCTCGCGGACCTCCTCGTCGATCTCACCGCGCGCGGCGGTCCGGATGGTCTTCACCAGGACTGGCCACCGGCCCATCGGCGGATAGACCGGCTGCACGATCAGGCCAGGCGCCTCCGTCAGCTGCTGGACGACAACGAGCCGATCGACCTGGGTAACGGAGTCGTGCCGGAACAGGACACCGCGTGAGCTGCGTGATCAACCCCGAGCGCGTGCGCCGCGACGTGGTCGTCATCGGCGCGTCCGCGGGGGGCGTGAGCGCCCTTCGCGAGCTGTTCGGCAAGCTGCCGAGCGACCTGGACGCCGCCATCGCCGTCGTCCTTCATCGCAGCCCGGTCGTGGAAAGCGCGCTCGCTCCCGTGCTGGCCTGGCGGTCCGCGATCCCCGTGCTGGAAGTGATCGAGGCGCGGCTTCTGGAGCCCGGGTATATCTATGTCGCTCCGCGTGACCAGCACCTTCGCATCGAAGGCAAGACGCTGCAGCTGTCGCGCGGCCCGAAGGAGCAGCACACGCGACCGGCCATCGATCCGCTGTTCAAGTCCGCGGCGGCCTCGTTGGGGAGCCGCGTCGTCGGCGTGCTCCTGAGCGGCACCGGCGACGACGGCGTGTCGGGCTTGATCGCGATCACGGCCGGGGGCGGGATCACGCTCGTGCAGGACCCGGTCGAGGCCGCCTACCCGCAGATGCCGCGTAGCGCGATCATCAACGACCGGGTGCAGGCGGCGCTGCCCGTCAGCGACCTCGCCGACGTTCTCACCCAGCTCGCGCGCGGGGAATCCGTCGTCATGACGGCCCCGACGTCGCCGTAGGATCAGGCCGCTTCGCCGCTGCCGCGCGCGTGCAGCGCGGCGGCGAGCTGCTCGGGCGCCACCGGCTTCACCAGGTGGACGTCGAAGCCCGCCTCGCGCGACATCTGCCGATCCTCGGCCTGACCGTATGCGGTGACGGCGATCAGCAGCGTCATGGCGCCGAGCGCCGCGCGGATCCGTCGCGCAACCTGGTACCCGTCGAGTCCGGGAAGCCCGATGTCGACGATCACGACTTCCGGCCGCGTGGCCAGCGCGATGGCGAGACCACCCGAGCCGTCGCCGGCCTCCTGGACCTCGTGTCCATCGAGCTCCAGCACGCGACGAAGCGTCTCCCGCGTGTCGACGTTGTCCTCGATGATGAGGACACGCCGCGACCGTCCGGGCACGGCGCTCGCCGACGGCCGTGCCTCGGCGCTCGGCGCAGCCACGCTGGGAAGCCGGATCTCGAACTCGCTGCCGGTGCCGCGGCCCCCGCTCCGCGCGACCACGGTGCCCCCGTGCATCTCCACGAGATTCTTCACCAGCGTGAGGCCGATGCCCAGGCCGCCCTGAGTGCGGGCGGTCAGCGGCTCCGCCTGCGCGAAGAGATCGAAGATCCGTGACAGCATCTCGCGCGGGATCCCGACGCCGTTGTCGCGGACGAGGACGACTGCCTGCTCTCCCTCGCGGCGGCACGCCACCGCGATGCGGCCGCCCGCGTGCGTGTACTTCGCCGCGTTGTTCAGCAGGTTCGTCAGGATCTGCGTGAGCCGCGTGGGGTCGGTGTCGACATAGACGGCCTCGTCGGGAACGCTGACCGAGATGCTCTGCGCCTTCGCGTTGACGAGCGGCCGCGTCGCCTCGACCACCTCGCTGACGGCGGCGCCGAGATCGACCTTTCGCCGCCGCAGCTCGATCTTGCCGCGGGTGATGCGGGACACGTCGAGAAGGTCGTCCAGCAAGCGCGCCTGATGCAGCGCCTGCCGCTCGACGACCTCGCGCGCGCGCTGGACGACCGGATCGTCGCCGGCCTGCCGACCGAGGATCTGCACGGCGCTGAGGATGGGGGCCAGCGGCGTCCGCAGCTCGTGCGCGAGCATGGCGAGGAACTCGTTCTTGTGACGGTCGGCCATCTCCGCTTCCTGCAGCTCGTCCACGCGGCTCTGCAGAGCCTCGTTGGCCGTTCGGAGCTCCTCGTTGGCGGTGGCGATCTCCGCCATCGACGTCTGCAGCTCGAGTCGTGTCGCCTCCAGCTCCGAGCGAAGGACGGCGACTTCGGCGGCCAGCGCCGCGGCCGCGACGGCGTCCGGGCGCCGGAGCACGAAGCCTTGCAGGGCCCCGTCCGCCCGCAGCGGCGCGACGGTGATCTCGCGGTCCGGCATCTCCACCCGCTGGAGGTCGGCGAGGTCCTCGGCGCGAATGGCGTCGATAGCGTGGTGAATCGCCGGGCCGCCTCGCGTGAACTTCGAGGCGACGAGGGAGGCGCCACGCAGACGATCGGGATCGAAGCCGAAGGCGCCAGCGGCCGCGGCGTTCCAGGCGACGAGCCGCTCGTTGAGGTCCAGCACCACGGTGGCGCACTCGTCATGGGCTATCAACGCCTGGCAGAGCGTGGCGAGCAACGCCATATCGTGATCCACGTGGGAAGGGCAGTCTAGCGCCCGGGATGGGCTACTTCAAGCACGACGATCATCTCGGGGAATCCCGAGGAGAGAAATGGTGGAGCTGAGGGGATTCGAACCCCTGACCCCAAGACTGCCAGCCTTGTGCTCTCCCAACTGAGCTACAGCCCCACGCGAGGGGTCACGGTACAGGGGCTATGTCAGGAATGTCAAGGCGAGCTCTGACGACATAATGGTGCCGGAGGCGGGATTCGAACCCGCACGCCCTTGCGGGCAGAGGTTTTTGAGACCTCCGAGTATCGCCAGTTCCTCCACTCCGGCCTGTCGGCAGCGCATCTCATATTACCATCGGCCGGCCTGGCCCACGACGGCGCGGCGCCGCGTGGCAAACGAGAAACGAGGCGGCGATGTCGCGCTTGCGAGCGAGACACGGCACATCGGCGTTGTAGTAGATCCACCGTAGTAGCGCGAGTGACTCCCGCTTGGCGTATGCGAGCCGCCAGATGGGGTTTCGCATCGGCGATCGTCTTGCGCTGACGTAACCAGAGAGGCCGATAAGCCGCTGAACGGTTGCCCGCACCCAGTCGACAAAGCGGAAACTCGCGGAGACGAGCGAGACGTAGAGGCGCGTGTAGACATACTGCGGATTCCTGAACGTATTGTAGCGATCGGTGTACGTCGTGATCGACCCGTCCCCGTCGATGCAGCCCCGGAGGAAGTCGGCAAAGTATTCGTCCGGTACAGCGAGCGGCCCCAGGGTGAGGCTCTTCGCCGGCGTGAGGCCGATGCTCATCAGCCAGTCATAGAATTGCCGGTCACCCCACTGCAGACGATGAATCGCGCTACCGCTCGAGTGGGGCGTGATCGCATTGCCGAGACCGAGACAGGATTTGAGTGTTTCGAGCAAGGCGTGATCCTTTGAGGGGATCTCCAGATGGCGACCATCGGGCGAGAGGTTGCCGTCGGTCGCCAGCAACCCAACAGCGTACGCGAGGTCGGTGGACCATTCTTCGAATGACTTTCGACGGACGAGGTCATACGGGCGGCGCTTCGGGTTCGGTCCGCGCGGGCGAACTGCGATGTCGAGTCGATGGAGACGCCGGAGCACCGTGATCGGACTGCACGCGAGCTGCGCCGCAATCGCGGCGGTCGACAGTTGCTCGTCGAGGTACAAGTGTCGCAGTCGCTCGGGATCGATCCTCACGTAATCGGGATGCATCTCTCAAGATGGAGCGCTGATCGCCGATGCGTCAATGTCCAGATTCCGTGACACATCCCATCCTTGACGCCGTTGTCGCCGAATTCGTACACTCAGCAACCGATTCGTTCCGAGGACGTGATGACCTATGGCGGAGGAGCAAGGTGGACGACGCGCTGGTCCGGCAGCGAGTGCGAGAGATGCTCGCGACCGGCCGGCTGCCGACCACGGATCCCGTGAAGCTGTGGGCGGGGCCGAGCATGGCCAAGCCCTGCAGCGTGTGCGGCGAGCCGATCCGCACGGCGACGGAGTACGAGCTCGATTTCAGCCCACCCCTCACGCTGCTCCTGCACCCGAGCTGCTATGCGATCTGGAACGAGGAGCGGCGCCGCGACACCTCCGCCTCGGCGGAACACGCCTCCTGAGAGGTGTGACAGAATAACGGCCGAGGTGAAGGCCGATGGGTGAGCGGTCGTTCGCGGAGGACGTCAAGCAGCTCGGATACGGGGCGGGTCAGATCCTGCGCGGCGAGGGCATCCTCGCCATCACCAAGGCGCTCCTGCAGTCCGGCGTCAGCTACGTCGGCGGATACCCCGGCGCGCCGATCTCGCACCTCCTCGACGTCATGGCCGACGCCAACGACTCGCTGCTGGCGCCGATGGGCATCTACTTCGAGCTGTCGGGCAGCGAGGCTGCCGCCGCCGCCCTCCTCGGCGCCTCCATCAACTACCCGACGCGCGGGGCGGTGACCTGGAAATCGGTCGTCGGCACCAACGTCGCGTCCGACGCGCTGTCGCACGTGGCCTCGGCCGGGGTGACCGGCGGCGCCCTGGTCATCATCGGCGAGGACTACGGCGAGGGCGCCTCGATCCTCCAGGAGCGCACGCACTCGGCGGCCCTGAAGTCGTCGATGCCGCTGCTCGACCCGCGCAACAGCCTCCAGTCGTTCGCCCGGTTCGTCGAGGAAGGCTTCGCGCTGTCGGAGGCGTGCAACGAGCCGGTGCTCTTCTCCATCCGCATCCGCGCCTGCCACATGCGCGGCACCCTCGTCTGCAAGGACAACGTCCGGCCGGCCGTCAGCATGCGCGCCCCCCTGGAGGCGCCCTCGTTCAGCCTCGAGCGCATCAACCTGCCGCCGTTCACCTACGCGATGGAGGCGAAGAAGTTCGAGCAGCGGCTGCCGGCGGCGCGGCGCTTCATCGCCGAGCGGCGGCTGAACGAGCACCTGCCCGGATCGGAGTCCCACCTCGGCATCGTGATGCAGGGAGGACTGTGGAACACGACCGTGCGCGGGCTGCATCTGCTCGGCATGGCCGACATCCACGGTCGCACGCCGGTGCCGCTGCTGGTGCTGAACGCCATCCACCCGCTCGTGCCCGAGGAGCTGCTCGCCTTTCTGCGCGGCAAGACGCGCGTGCTGGTCGTCGAGGAGGGGATGCCGAACTACATCGAGCGCGAGCTGAAGGCGCTCGCGCACGAGGCGCGGCTCGACGTCGAGATCCAGGGCAAGGAGCTGCTCTCGCCTCACGGCGAGTACGTGCCGGCGCTCGTGACCGGCGGCCTCCGGAAGTTCCTGACGTCCGCGCAGCCGACCGCGCAGTCGGTGACGGCCATCGAGGATCGCTACGCGGCGCTCGTCGGCCACCTCGACACCGTGCGTGCCACGATCCGCCAGCCGATCGCCAAGCGGCCGCCCTCGTTCTGTACCGGATGTCCGGAACGACCAGTGTTCAGCGCGATGAAGATCTTGCGGACGAAGTCGCCCGAGATCGGTGACACGCACGTGTCGGCGGACATCGGTTGCCATACCTTCTCGACGCAGGCGCCGTTCAACGTCGGCAACTCGGTGCTCGGCTACGGCATGGGCCTGGCGTCGTCGAGCGCGGTGGCGCCGCTGTTCGGCAAGCGCGTGATGTCGGTGATGGGGGATGGCGGCTTCTGGCACAACGGCCTCACCAACGGCGTGGCCAACGCCATGTACAACAAGCAGGACTCGGTGCTCGTCATTCTCGACAACTTCTATACCTCGGCGACGGGACAGCATCACAACCCGTCGACGGGGACGAACGCGCGCAAGCAGCCGACGGGGATGACCATCCCGACCGCGCTGCGCGGTGTCGGCGTGAAGTGGATCCGTACCGTGGACTCGTACGACATCGGCGCCATGCTGCGCACGCTGCGGGAGGCGCTCACCACGCGGGCGCAGGGCCTCAAGGTCGTCATCGCGCGCGGCGAGTGCCAGCTCGAACGGCAGCGGCGGCTGCGTCCGGAGAACCGGCGGCGTGCCGCGGCCGGCGAGACGGTCGTCCAGCCCCGGTTCGGCATCGATCCCGACGTGTGCACCGGCGACCACTCGTGCATGCGCGTCAACGGCTGTCCGTCGCTGACGCTGCGCGAGAGCCCCGACCCGCTGCGACAGGATCCGATCGCTCACGTCGACGAGACGTGCGTGGGGTGCGGCGTGTGCGGTGAAGTGGCGCACGCGGCCGTGCTGTGCCCGTCGTTCTACCAGGTGCGAATCATCACCAACCCGACCTGGTGGCAGCGCGCGCTCGGCCGACTCCGCCGTCGCGTCATCGCGGCCCTCGCGTGAGTGGTGTAGCGACGGCGCGAGCTCGGGGCGAGCCGTGGGTGGGCCTGACCAAGACGGATGGTGGCGCTGTTGTAGCGACGGCGCGAGCTCGGGGCGAGCCGTGGGTGGGCTGACCAAGATGGATGGTGGCGCCGCTGGCATTCTCTCGGTTCTGATTCCGGCCGTCGGAGGGCAGGGCGGCGGGGTCCTGTCGGAGTGGATCGTCGAGGCGGCGTCGCTCGACGGCTACCGGGTGCACGGCACGTCGATCCCCGGCGTGGCGCAGCGGACGGGCTCGACCACCTACTACGTCGAGCTCGCGACCGACCGCGGCGGCGGCGAGGAGCCGGCGTTCTCGCTGTACCCGGTGCCCGGAGCCCTCGACGTGCTCGTCGCTCCGGAGTTCCTCGAGGTCGGGCGCATGGCCGAGGCCGGTTTCGTATCGCCGTCGCGCACGACCGTGGTGTGCAGCACCCACCGGCTGTACTCGATCCACGAGAAGATCGCCACCGGGCGCGGCATCTATCCGCGCGAGGACCTGGAGGCGCTGGCGCGCGCGTCGGCGCGCCGTCTCGTGGCGTTCGACGCCCTGGCGATTGCCCGGGACCGCGGCACCGAGGTCAACGCCGTCCTCCTCGGCGCCCTCGCCGGCAGCGGCGTGCTGCCGGTCACGCCGAGCGCGTTCCGCAAGGCCATCGAGTCACGCGGCGTCGCGGTGGCTGCCAACGTCGCCGGCTTCGAGGTCGGGCTCGCGATGGCCGAGGCCGGCGGAGCGCCCGTCACCGCGCCGGTCGCCGCACAGCCGTGGGCGCCGGTACCGTCGGCGTTCGCCGGAGACATCGCGGCCCTCCCGGCCGAGATCCGAGACGTCGTGGCGCTGGCGATTCCCCGGCTCGTGGACTACCAGGACGACGCATACGCGCGCCGCTACCTCGAGCGGCTGCGGCCCTTTCTCGGGCGGCCGCGCGTGGCGGCGCTCGTCGCCCGGCAGCTGGCGCTGTGGATGACATACGAGGACGCGATTCGCGTGGCGCAGGCGAAGACACGCGCCAGCCGGTTTGCCCGCATCCGCGCCGAGACCCGTGCCGGCCAGGGAGAGGTCGAGGTCACGGACTATCTCAAGCCCGACCTCGACGAGATCTGGGGCGTGCTCCCCCATCGGCTGGTGGCGCCGTTCGCCCGCTGGGCGCAGCGGCGCTGGCCGCACGGGCGGCCGACCCTCGGCCAGCACGTGCGGACGACGACGATCACCGGCTTTCTCCGCGTGTGGATGCTGACCTGGCTGCGGCCGCTGCGCCCGATCTCGTGGCGCGCGCATGAGGAGCACGCGCGAATGGAGCGCTGGCTTGCGGCGGTGGGGGCGGCCGCGGCGCGGGACGAGCGGCTCGCCTGCGAGTTGGCCGCGCTCGCTCAGCTCGTGAAGGGCTACGGGGACGTCCGGCGGCGGCTGCTCGGCGTCTTCGACGGCGCGCTGACCACCCTCGAGCGTGCGGCCGCCGCCGATCCGTCGCTGGCGACGGCACTGGCGGCGCGTGTGCGAACGCTCGTGCTGGAAGGGCCGGAGGGTGAGTCGCGTGCCGAGGCGCTGTCGGCGGCGGTCCGCGGGCATCTCGCCGCCGACGACCTGACCCGAGCGCACGCGGCGACGGCGGGGTAGCCCGCCTCAGCGCGGAACGTCGAGGTCCAGGCCGAGCCGTTCCAGGGCGACGCAGGCGTCGCGACGATATTCGGCGGTCGCGATCATCGGCGTCTGGCGGGTCACTTCCTTCATCCGGTACGCGCAGGCGACGTTCTGCCAGCTGCGCGCCTGCTTGCGCTGCTCGTACCCCCAGGCGACGGGCAGGACGATCAGCGTGATGAGCCCGGCGACCCCCATCATCTTCAGTGCCGCTTCCACTTCGGGTCGAAAGAACCTCATACGACGCCTCCGCCCCCGACGAAATAGCATTTCCCCTGCCAGGCCTGCGCGCAGGGAATCACGCCAGGCCGTGTCGTCGGGCGTGTCGGCGTTTCGACACGATGGTAAGGAGGGAAAATTCGTCGCGACAATGTCCTAGCGCTTTCCATCAGCGACTCGTGCGACGGACGAAGTCGGCTAGCCGGCGCTGCTCGTGGTCCGGCAGGTTGACGAACGCGAGGACGGTTCCGGTCGTGTCGCGTCGGCCGACGATGGAGATGACGTCGATCGGCTCACCGCCATCGGGCAGCGTGAACGCGCACTTCACCGCCGTGCCGACGGCCAGCGCGGCGTCGGTCTGGGCCTTCATCCCGCTCACCGAGATCTCGACGGAGGTTCCCTCCCACGCCGACCCCCGGTACTCGCGGATCGAGACGGGGATGGTGGCGCGCACGCGCGGCGCCTGACGGCGCTCCACCCGTTGCGTCGCCGGCTCGCGCGTGCGGTGGATCGCGTGCGGCTCGAGGTAGGTCAGCACGTCCTGCAGCCGCTCGAGTGGGACCGGCTTGCCGACGAAGTCGAGGGCGCCCAGGCGCAGGCACTCCCGCGCCTGGCTCTCCGTGACGATGCCGGAGACGGCCACGATGGGCAGTCCGGACTCCCGCACGGGGCGCAGCTGCATGAAGTCGAGCCCGCTCATGCCGGGCAGGTGGATGTCGAGGATGATGGCGTCGGGACGCTCGGTCTGCAGCTTGCCGAGCGCAGCCTCGGCGCTGCGCACGATGAGCGGCTGGTGGCCGAGCTCCGTGAGGAAGTCGCGAAAGACCTCACTCAGGACTTCCTCGTCCTCTACCACCAGGACGCGCATCGCCCGGGAGTCTAGCACGGTGGCGCTCACGGCCGGACCGGCCGTGCGGCGGGCCGGACGCGACGGTCGGCCGCCTTGGCGCCCTGGAAGAACGCCGTCCAGAATTGCCGGGACGCCGGCGCCACGTTGGGCTCGCCGAGTATCGCGCGGGCGTCGAAGCGATGAGCCAGACGATAGGCGAAGCTGTAGAAGGGCACGATGGACTTGGGCGTGATCTCACCGTTGAAGATCAGATCGAGCGTCAGATGCATGAGCCCGCCCAGCAGATAGCCCCACAGCCAGACGGCGTCCGTCCACCAGGCGGTGAGGGCGATCAACGCGAACAACTCGTACGAATGCAGCGCCAGCACGACGCGCCGTGTTCGGCCTTCGAGGTAATACCGCAGGAACGCGCCGGGCCTCAGGTCTCGCTGGCGCTCGAACACGACGTAATCGAACGCGTGATCCACGTCGATGAAGAATCCGCCGGCGGCAATGGCGGCGGTCAGGATGGCGTCGCCGCCGGCGGCGGCGGTGACTCCGCACGCCACGGCCGTCGTGACAAGATGTCCTCCGGGGCTCATGCTCCCTCCAAAAGGCAAGGCGCGTGCCCGACCCAGAGCCGCGCGACGACGCGGCGCCACGCGGGCGGTGTACGCACCGGCCTTCCTCGAATGAGGTGAAGATTTCCGCCCAAAATCGCATGCTATACTCGCGTCTTGGATCGATTTTTCGAAGGAGGTTCCATGGAGTCCGGGTACGTCCCGGTGGCCATCTTCGCGGTCCTGATCGTCGGTTTCGGTGTGGTCTCCCTTGCAGCCGCGCAACTTTTGCGGCCCAGCCGACCGCAGATCGTGAAGCTGATGAACTACGAATGCGGCGCGGAGCCGATCGGTTCGGCGTGGATCCAGTTCCCGGTGGGCTTCTATCTGGTCGCGCTGATCTTCATCGTGTTCGACGCGCTCGCCGTCTTCCTGCTGCCGTGGCTGCTGGTCGTGCGACCGCTCGGCCTGCCCGCCTTCTGGACCATGGCGGCCTTCGTGGCCATCATCGGCCTCGGCTGGCTCTACGCGTATCGGGAAGGAGTGCTCGAGTGGAAGTGAAGCCGCCGGTGCCGCAGGTGCCGGCGCCCGTCTGGACGGAGTTCAAGGATCTCCAGGAGTTCGAGAAGTACCGCCAGCACCGCGCCGACGACGACAAGACCTCCAACGCCCTGGCCTCGATCGCGGACGCCATCCATCACATGCCGGGCGGCTGGATCGTCACCACCTCCACCGACAAGATCTTCAACTGGGCGCGCAAGTCGTCGATCTGGCCGGTCACCTTCGGCCTCGCCTGCTGTGCGATCGAGATGATGGCGACCTTCGCCTCCCGGTTCGACGTCGAGCGGTTCGGCATGGTGCCCTGGGCCTCCCCGCGCCACTCCGATCTCATGATCGTGTCCGGCACGGTGACGATCAAGATGGCGCCGATGCTGAAGCGCATCTACGACCAGATGCCCGACCCCAAGTGGGTCGTCTCGATGGGCTCGTGCGCCAACTCCGGCGGGCCGTTCCGCCACGGCTATCACGTCGTCAAGGGCGTCGACAGGGTGGTGCCCGTCGACGTCTACGTACCGGGATGTCCGCCGACGCCGGACTCCTTGATGTACGGTCTCTTGAAGCTGCAGGAGAAGGTCGCCGAATTCCAGAAGACCGGCGCGAAGTGACCGCGCTCTCCGCCCTCGCCGCCGCCGCCCGGGTACGTCAGGAGCTCGGTCTGGAGCCGACCGTGGACGGGCAGAGCCTCACCGTCGTCCTTCCCGTCGATCGCTGGCAGGCGTTTGGCCGCTTCGCGCGGGAGGCGCTCGGGTGCCGCTTCTTCAACTTCTTGACGGCCATCGACTGGAAGGAGCAGGGGCGGGAGGTCGTCTGCCGCGTCGACAATCTCGACGCGCCCCTCACCGCGCTCATGCGAACCCGCGTCGCCGACGACCGCTGTCCCACGCTCACCGGCGTCTGGCGCGGGGCGGACTGGATGGAGCGCGAGTGCTACGACATGTTCGGGATCACGTTCGAGGGGCACCCCGATCATCGCCGCATCCTGCTCGGCGACGACTGGGAAGGCCACCCGCTGCGCAAGGACTACGCCGTCGACACGCCGCACACGCCGTATCGATAGGAGTGGAGCGATGATCTACGAGCTGCGCACCTACACGCTGCAACCCGGCACCCAGCCGCAGTACGTCAAGCAGTCGGGCGAGGTCGGCCGCAGGATCCGGGGCGACAAGTACGGGAAGTTCGAGGGCGGCTGGACGACGGAGTTCGGCACGCTGAACCAGTACGTCCACCTCTGGAGCTTCGCCGACCTCAACGAGCGCGAGCGGCTGCGGGGTGAGCTGGCGAAGAACGAGGCGTGGAGCAAGGAGTACCTGCCGATCTCGCGCCCGCTGATGCTGGCGCAGGAGAACAAGATCCTCAAGCCGGTGGTGCCCATGACGCCGCCGTCGGACTCCGGCAACATCTACGAGCTGCGCTGGTACCGGGCGCACGTCGGCCGTGCCAACGAATGGCTGGAGATGTTCAAGGCCATGCTGCCGATGCGCGACAAGTACACCCGGCGCGTCGGGCTCTGGTCGACGGAGTCCGGCCAGCTCAACGAGGTCGTGCACATGTGGGTCTACAAGGACCTCAACGACCGCGCCGCCTCGCGCGCGAAGATGGGTCAGGATCCGGCGTGGCCGGCCTTCGTCGCCAAGTCGGCGCCGCTGCTCCAGCAGATGCAGTCGATCGTCCTCATTCCGGTCGCCCACTCGCCGCTGAAATAAGTTGACCGACACGCTGCAGCGCACGACCGTCGAGATGGGCTACGGAGGTAGCGAGCGCCTCACCATGAACATGGGGCCGCAGCATCCGTCCGCTCACGGCGTGTTCCGCGCGATCCTGACGCTCGAGGGCGAGACGGTGGTGGCCGTCGACGCCGTGATCGGCTATCTGCATCGCTGCCACGAGAAGCTCGCCGAGACGCTGACCTACGTGCAGTATCCGACCATCGCCTCGAAGACCGACTACGTGTCGGCCATGACGGCGGAGCTCGCCTACGTGTCGGCCGTCGAGCTGGTCGGCAAGATCGACGTGCCCAGGCGCGCGCAGTACCTCCGCGTCATCTGCGCGGAGCTCCAGCGGATCGCCTCGCATTGCCTCTGGCTCGGAACCTGGTGCATGGACATGGGCGGCGCGCTCGGGGGCGGGGCCACCATCTTCCTGTACGCGATCCGCGAGCGGGAGCTGATCCTCGACCTGTTCGAGACGCTGACCGGCGCCCGCCTGCTCTACGGCTTCCACCAGGTCGGCGGCACCCGCTACGACATCCCCGCCGGCTGGACGCAGAAGTGCCGCGAGACGCTGGACGTCGTCGCGCAGCGGCTCGAGGAGTACGAGGCCATGCTGGAGGACAACGCGTTCTTCCTCGTGCGGACCCAGGGCGTCGGCGTCATCTCGCGCGAGCTCGCGGAGGACCTCGGTGTGGCGGGGCCGCTCCTGCGCGGCTCGGGCGTCGCCTACGATCTGCGGACGGTGGCGCCGTACTCCGGCTACGAGGACTTCGGTGTGCAGGTGCCCGTCGAGCACGCGGGCGACTGTCATGCCCGCTATCGGGTCCGGATGGCCGAGTTCCGGGAGTCGATTCGCATCGTGCGCGCCGCGCTCGACGGCCTGCCGGAGGGCGCGATCTCGTCGCGGCCGGGCGTCAAGTCCGTGGGCCAGGTGCGTATCCCGAAGGGCGAGGGCTACTCCCGCATCGAGGGCGCGCGCGGCGAGGTCGGCTGCTATCTCGTCGCCGACGGCGGGGCGAAACCCTACCGGCTGAAGTGGCGAGGCGCCTCCTTCTCGAACCTCGCCGTCCTGCCGCACATCATCCCGGGCCACAAGGTCGCCGACGTCGTCGCCATCATGGGCTCCGTGGACCCCGTATTCGGGGAAGTCGACCGATGAGAGGAGCCGGCCGATGGACGACACGAGCCGAACGGTGGCCAACAGGAGCCGAACGGAGCCGGAAACCATCTAGGGCAGGCCACCCACGGCCCAAGCCGGCCTCGCGGGCCCCGCTCCAATGACGCTGGCCTATCACGCGCTCGTGGGCTTCATCGTGCTCAACGTGGTGATCGGGATGGTCACCTACGTCACGCTGCTCGAGCGGAAGTTCGCGGCGCGGATGCAGTCGCGCATCGGGCCGTACTACGTCGGGCCCCGCGGGCTGCTGCAGCCGATCGCGGATGCGCTCAAGCTCATGCTGAAGGAAGACATCGTCCCCGCGAGCGCCGACCGCTGGATCTACAATCTCGCGCCCATCGTCTTCCTCGTGCCCTGCATCCTCATCTTCGCCACGCTGCCGTTCGCCCCCGGCCTCGGCGTGGCCGACCTCAACATCGGCGTGCTGTTCTTCCTGGCCGTGTCGTCGCTGGAGATCGTCGGCCTGTTCATGGGCGGGTGGGGCAGCAACAACAAGTACGCGCTGCTGTCGGCCATGCGCGCGGTGAACCAGATCATCTCCTACGACCTGCCGTTCGTGTTCGCCGCCTTCGTGCCGGTGCTGCTGGCGGGCTCGCTGCAGATGTCGGCCATCGTGGACGCGCAGCAGGGACTCTGGTTCGTGGCCTATCCCGTCATCGGCCAGCTGGCGTTCGTCATGTTCCTGGTGGCCACGCTGGCCGCCGAGAACCGCGTGCCGTTCGACATCCTGGAGGCGGAGTCGGAGCTGGTGGCCGGCTTCCGCGTCGAGTACAGCGGGATGAAGTTCGCGCTGATCCAGCTCGGCGAGTACGCGCACATGATCGGGACGTCGTTCCTCGGCGCGCTGCTGTTCCTCGGCGGCTGGCTGGGGCCGGGCTCGGACACGCCGCTCATCGGCGCCCTGTGGTTCCTGCTGAAGGCGATGCTGATCTTCCTGGTGGTGACGTGGGTGCGCTGGAGCTTCGTGCGCATCCGGGTCGACCACATCCTGGCCGTGTCGTGGAAGCTGCTGCTGCCTGCCACGCTCGTGCTGCTCCTGGCCACCGGGTTCTGGGTGGCGCTGCGAGGCCCTCATGGCGGCTGAGGCGCGGCCCGGCTTCTGGACGGAGACGGGGCAGCTCGTCCGCGCCGTCGGCCGCGCCATGGGCGTCACGTTCAAGAACCTGCTGCGCCGGCCCATCACCGTGCGCTATCCGACGGTGAAGCGCGTCTATCCCGACCGCTTCCGCGGCATTCTCGCGCTGACCTACGACCCCCAGACGGGGGAAGAGAACTGCATCGGGTGCCGGCTCTGCGAGTACATCTGCCCGCCGCAGGTCATCAAGGTCGAGATGCTCAAGGCCGAGAAGCGGAACTTCGCCAAGACCTTCACGCTGGAGCTCTACGCGTGCGAGTTCTGCGAGCTCTGCGTGCAGGTGTGCCCGACCGACGCCATCATCATGATGCGCTCGTTCGATCTGGCCACCGCCGACCGCCGCGAGCTCCTGCTCGACAAGGATCGCCTGCACGCGCTCGGCCTCTCCTTCGCGCCGTCGTGGGCGACCGGCAACCGCCTGCGCGACATGCAGGCTCCCCCGAAGCCGGCGAAGGTCTCTGCGGGTTCTGCAGCCGACCGTCGAGCGCCGGAGGCCTCCGAAGGCGCTCCGACGGCAAATCCAAAATCGGCCAATCCAGAATCGGCAAGTACATAGTGGCCGAGACGGTCGGGTTCTGGGTGATGGCGGTGCTCCTCGTCGGCGGCAGCCTCGGCGTCGTGCTGACGCCCAACCTCTTTCACGCGGCCGTCCTCTATCTGCCGGTGGCGCTGGTGGCGACCGGCGCGATGTTCTGGCTGCTCGAGTCCCCGTTCCTCTTCGGCGTCCAGCTGCTGCTCTATGCGGGCGGCGTGGTGACCATCGTCGTCTTCGCCATCATGCTCACGGAGCGGCTGGTGGGGGAGTCGATCCGCCAGTCCAACCGCTTCGTCTTCAACGGCGCCGTCCTCGCCGCCGCCGTGTTCGTCGGCGTCGTCGGCTTCGTCATCCAGCGGGCGCCGCTGCCCACCGTGCCGGCGCCCGCCGGCGAGCAGATGGTCGAGCTCGGCCGCGCGCTGGTCGGTCCCTTCGGCGCCGCGCTGCAGCTGCTCGCGGTGCTCCTCGTCGTCGCCTTGCTCGGCGCGCTCTACTTCGCGCGAGCGGAAGATTAGGTGCCGCTGCACGCGTACCTCATACTGGCCGCGCTCGTGTTCGCCATCGGCCTGTTCGGCGTGCTCACGCGGCGCAACGCCGTCGGCATCTTGCTCGGCATCGAGCTGATGCTGAACGCGGTGAACATCAACCTGGTGGCCTTCGCGCGGTACCGCGCCGACGTCGGCGGGCTCGTCTTCACGATGCTGACCATTGCCATCACCGTGGCCGAGGTCGCGGTGGGGCTGGCCATCGTCATCGCCATCTTCCGCGTGCGACGCACGATCGAGGCCGATCACCTCGATCTGCTGCGGGGCTAGCCGATGCAGGTCGGCTCGCCGGAGCTCGCGCTCCTCATCCTCGGCCTGCCCGCGGCGAGCTTCCTCCTCATCGGCGTGATCCCGCCCCTGCGCCGGCGCGGTCAGGCGGCGGCCGCGCTCTCGGTGGCGGCCATGGGCGCGGCGCTGGCGGTCGCCATCGTCATGTGGCAGGCAGGCCGGTCGGTCATCGACGGACCGCCACACAATCCCTCCGCCACCTGGTCGTGGATTCCGGCTGACGGCGGGCCCATGGCCACCGTCGGCGTCATGGTGGACGGCCTGTCGATGCCGATGTGCGTGCTGGTCACGTTCGTCTCGTTCCTCGTGCAGGTCTACTCGTACGCGTACCTGCACGACGAGCCGCCGTCGTCCCTGGGCCGGTACTACGCCTACCAGTCGCTGTTCGCGTTCTCGATGCTCGGCCTCGTGCTGGCACCGGGCTTCCTGCAGATGTTCATCTTCTGGGAGCTCGTCGGCGTCTGCTCGTACCTCCTGATCGGCTTCTGGTACGAGAAGCCCTCGGCGGCACGGGCGGCGGTCAAGGCGTTCTGGATCACGAAGCTCGGCGACCTGGGATTCGTGGCCGGCATCGTGATGCTCTGGGCGGCCACGGGCACCTTCGATTTCTGGACGCTGTTCGGGCTGGCCGACACGGGCGTGCTGGCGGCGGTCGCCGGCCTGCCGACCATCATGTTCCTGATCTACCTCGGCGCCGTCGGCAAGTCCGCGCAGTTCCCCCTCCACGTGTGGCTGCCCGACGCGATGGAGGGGCCGACTCCGGTGTCCGCGCTCATCCACGCGGCGACCATGGTGACCGCCGGCGTCTACATGGTGGCGCGCGCCTTTCCGCTGTTCGCGCTGACGCCGGACGTCCTGTCCTTGATCGCCTGGATCGGCGCGTTCACCGCCCTGCTGGCGGCCACGATGGCGTGCGTGGAGTCGGACATCAAGCGGGTGCTCGCGTACTCCACGGTCTCGCAGCTCGGCTACATGATGGCCGCCGCCGGCGCCGGCGATTATCACGCGAGCGTCGGCCACCTGCTCACGCACGGCGTGTTCAAGGCCCTGCTGTTCCTCGGCGCCGGCGTGATCATCCACGTCTTCCACACGAACGACATGTTCCGCATGGGCGGGCTCTTCGCGCGGCTGCCGTGGACCGGCGTGGCGTTTCTGATCGGGACGCTGGCGCTGGCCGGGATCCCGCCGTTCCCCGGCTTCTTCTCGAAGGAGGCCATCCTCGCCGCCGTCCTGAACGGCGGCTTCCGGCTCGCGTTCGTCATGCTGGCGATCACGTCATTCTTGACGGCCTTCTACATGTTCCGCGCCGTGTTCCTGGTGTTCTTCGGCCGCGCGCACGGCCACGCCGACGGCCACCCTGTCCCGCTCGCGATGGACGGCGTGTGCCGGCTCCTGGCCGTGGTGACGGTCGTCTACGGCCTCGTGCTCGCGTTCGGCGCTCATCATGGCGAAGCGCCGGCATGGCTGCCGTGGGTGTCGATGCTGCTGGCGGGCGCGGGCATCGCGCTCGCCTGGGCGACCTACCAGCGCGAGGCCATCGCGGCCTCGCAGCTGTCGTCGGCGCTGGCGCCGATCGACTACATGGCGCGCCGTCGCTACGGCCTCGACGGGCTCTACGCCGGGCTGTATCGCGTCGTCCTGCTCGGGATGTCCGCCGCCGTCGGCTGGGTCGATCGCTACGTGGTCGACGGCGTCCTCAACGTGCTGAGCGCCGCGTCGCTGCGCGCCGGCGACGCCCTGCGCCGCCTCCAGACGGGCCAGCCTCAAGACTACGTCTACGGCGTCGCGGTCGGCGTCCTCCTCCTCCTCGTCTGGGCACACCTGACCGCATCATGACCAGAGTTCCGATCCTTTCCGTCATCACGTGGATGCCGTTCCTGGGCGCGGTGCTCATCATGTTCACCGCGCGCCACCGGCCGCTCGCCGTCCGCGTGATCGCGACGGTGACCACCGGCATCTCGACGGTGCTCTCGCTGTGGCTCTACGGCGCCTACGACCGCGATGCCGCGCTGCAGGGCACGAACTTCCAGTTCTACGAGAAGGTCTCGCTGGTGCCGCCGCTCGGGATCAATTACGAGCTGGGCGTCGACGGCATCAGCCTCCTCATGGTCCTGCTGACGTCCATCATCATCTTCGCCGGCGTGTTCGCGTCGTGGACGGTCGCCTCGCGGAGCCAGGAGTTCTACGCGCTGCTGCTGGCCCTCGTCACCGGCGTCTACGGCGTGTTCGTCTCCCTCGACCTCTTCATCTTCTTCCTCTTCTACGAGCTGGCCGTGCTGCCGATGTACCTGCTCATCGGCATCTGGGGATCGAGCGGCGAGGTGCGGCCGCGCGGGATCTTCGCGTGGGCGTTCCGGGAGACCGGCGTGGGCTCGAAGGAATACGCGGCGATGAAGCTGACCCTGTATCTGCTCTTCGGGTCCGCGTTCATCCTGGTCGGCATCTTCGCGCTCTACGTCAGCGCCGGCACCGCGTCGTTCTCGTTCCTCGACTTCGAGGCGGCGGCCTTCGAGCCGACCTTCCAGCGCTGGGTATTCCTCGCCTTCTACGTCGGCTTCGGGATTCTCGCCGGCATCTGGCCGCTCCACACCTGGTCGCCCGATGGCCACGCCTCGGCGCCGACGGCCGTCTCGATGCTGCACGCCGGCGTGCTCATGAAGCTCGGCGCCTACGGCGTCGTGCGCATGGGCATGGGCCTGCTGCCCGAGGGCGCCGCGGACCTGGCGTGGCTGGTCGGGGGCGTGGCCTGCATCAACATCGTGTACGGCGCGCTCTCGGCCATGGCGCAGGGCGACCTCAAGTACGTCATCGCGTACTCGTCGGTCTCCCACATGGGCCTGGTCATGCTCGGCGCGGCCACGCTCACGGAGGCGGGGCTGAACGGCTCGGTGTTCCAGATGTTCGCCCACGGGGTGATGACCGGACTGTTCTTCGCCCTGGTCGGCCTCGTGTACGAGAAGGCGCACTCGCGGGAGATCGGCAAGATGGGCGGTTTCGGTCGCGTGATGCCCGGCGTGGCGACGGCGTTCACCATCGGCGGCCTGTCCTCGCTCGGGCTGCCGGCGACGTCCGGGTTCGTGGCCGAGATCCTGACCTTCATGGGCGCCTGGCGGTCGGCGTACAGCTGGTGGCTCGTGCCGGCGGTGGCCGGAACGTTCCTCACCGCCGTGTACGTGCTGCGGGTCACCAAGCAGATCTTCTGGGGACCGCCGTCACCGCACTTCCATCATCTGGAGGACGCCCGGGGCACGGAGTGGGTCGCCATCGTGCTGCTGGTGTTCGTCCTCGTGCTCTTCGGCGTGGCGCCCGGGATCGCCCTCGCGCCCGTCGACACCGCGACCGTGCCGCTGCTCTCGCGGATCCTCGAGCCATGACGGCGCCGCCCCTCGTCCTCGAGCTCGGCACCGCGCTGCTGATGCTCCTCGTCTTCGGCGTCGGCCTGTTCGGCCCGACCCACGACCGCCGCCTCGCCGGCATCGTCGCCACCGCCGGCGTCCTTCTGCTCGGCGCGCTCGCCATGCTGCTCGCGCCGTCGGGCGCGGCCATGGGCGGGATGTTCGTGCAGGACGGCCTGGCGATCTTCGTCAAGCGCGTCTTCCTGGCCGCGACGTTCATCGGCCTCCTCGCCTCGCTCGGCTCACCGCAGTTCGCCCGTCGCAGCGCCGAGTACCACCTGCTCATCCTCAGCTCGCTCCTCGGCATGCTCACGCTCGCCTCGGCGCGTGACGTGATCCTCTTGTTTCTCGCCTTCGAGCTGATGTCGATTCCGCTCTACGTGCTGGCCGGCTTCGCGAAGCGCGCCCCCGAGGCGCTCGAGGCGTCGCTCAAGTTCTTCCTGGTCGGCTCGGTATCCTCGGCGGTGATGGTCTACGGCCTGTCGTTCGTGTACGGCGCCACCGGCAGCACCAGCCTGGCCGTCATCGCGAAGGCGCCCGCCGATCCGTGGCTGACGCTCGGGCTGCTGGCCGTCCTCACCGGTGTCGCGTTCAAGATCGCCGCGTTCCCGTTCCACATGTGGGTTCCCGACACCTACGAGGCGGCGACGACGCCGTTCGTCGCCTGGCTCAGCGTGGCGCCCAAGGCGGCCGGGTTCGTCGCGCTCTTCCGGATCTACTTCGAGGGGGCTGGTGATCGGGCCGGGGTGTGGGGGCCGGCGGCGGCCGGGCTCGCCACCGTCACCATGCTCGCCGGGAACCTGATGGCGCTGCCGCAGAAGAACGCCAAGCGGCTGCTCGCGTACTCGGGCGTCGCCCAGATCGGCTACATGCTGGTGGGGATCGCGGCCGCCTCGGCGTCGGGGACGGCGATGGTCCTCTTCTATCTGGTGGCCTACGTCTTCGGCAACATGGGCGCCTTCCTCGTGGTCGAGGCCATCGCGCGCTCGGAGGGCTCCGAGTCGACGTCGGCGTTTCGCGGCCTGTCCCAGCGCTCGCCGCTCCTCGCCCTCGCGATGCTGCTGTTCCTCCTGTCGCTCGGCGGCATTCCGTTCGTCGCCGGCTTCTGGGCGAAGCTCTACGTCCTCTGGGCCGCCGCCGAGCGCGGCCTCTACTGGCTGGTGCTCGTCGGCGCCATCCTGACCGTCGTGGCGCTCTTCTATTACCTGGTCATCGCCAAGAGCATGTACATCGAAACGTCGCCGCGGACCGACGGCGTGAAGGTGGCTCCGGCCCTGGCGGCGTCGCTGATCCTCTGCGTCCTCGGGATCCTCGCCCTGGGCGTCTATCCCAAGTCCGTCGTCATGGCTGCGCTCCGCGTCGCCGCCCCGCTCTTCTGAATCGGAGGGGGGCCTCCGCGGCCCCCTGGCCCTGCTTGACTGGCGCGGACCGCTCGGGTACTGTACCGACCGGTTGGTACAAATGATGACAACGACGAAAGCCCCGAGCGCCTCACCCAGGCCGCGGGATGGCCGGAGCACGCGGGAGGCGGTGATCGCGGCGGCCATGCGGCTGATTCACGTGCATGGGTACAACGCGATGGCGCTCGACGACGTCCTCCGCGAGAGCGGCGTCGGCAAGGGCAACTTCTACTACCACTTCAAGAGCAAGGAAGACCTCGGCCACGCGATCCTCGACCAGATCATCGACGGCTTCCTGGAGCGGACGCTGGCGCCGTGCTTCGCCGACCCCGACGGCGCGCCGCTGGGCCAGATCCGCTGCTTCCTCGACCGGGTGCTGGAGGCGCAGCGCGAGCGCAACTGCGTCGGCGGCTGCGTGATGGGCAACCTCGCCTCCGAGCTGTCGGACATCCACGAGGGCTTCCGGACGCGACTCGCGACGCTGTTCACGGCCTGGCACGCGCGGCTCGCGACGGCGCTGGAGGCGGCGCGCCGGCGCGGCGAGCTGGGGCCCGGCTCCGACCCGGAGACGGTGGCGCGGTTCGTGGTCGCCTCGCTCGAGGGCGCCATCCTGCTCGCGAAGGTGTCGAAGGACATCCGGGTGATGGAGCAGTGCGTAGCGGAGCTGAAGCGGTATCTCTCGCTGCACGAGGTGCGCGCATGACCGTGTCGTCAGGCCCGCGCGTCGACGTCGATGCCGAGCTGGTCGAGGCGCTCCGCCGCGAGGATCCGGACGCGGCCGAGCAGCTCGTCGAGCGCTTCGGCGACCGCGTCTATCGCCTGGCCATGCGGATCACCGGGCTCAACGAGGACGCCGAGGAAGCCGCGCAGGACGCGCTCTGGACGGCCGCGCGCAAGATCGGCAGCTTCAAGGGCGAGTCGGCGTTCGGCAGCTGGCTGTACCGGATCACCGCCAACGCGGCGTACCAGAAGCTCCGGACGCGGCGCGCCAAGGCCAAGGAGATCTCGCTCGACGACGTGCTGCCGGCCCTCGACGACGACGGCCGTCACTTCGAGCCGATCGCCGACTGGTCGTCGCGCGTCGACGAGCAGGCGCTGACCGGCGAGCTTCGCGAGGTGCTCCAGCGCGCCATCGACGGCCTGCCCCCGGACTACCGGACGGCGCTCGTCATGCACGACGTGGAGGGCCTGTCGAACCCCGACATCGCCGAGACGCTCGGCATCAGCCTGCCGGCCGTGAAGTCGCGCGTGCACCGCTCGCGGCTGTTCGTGCGCAAGCAGCTCGCCGACTACCTGGGGCGGCCCGCGAGTTGACGCGTCCGCGGGCTTCGTGGTCTTATGAACGGCCGTCATTCAACGACTCAGGGAAGGCAGCAAGCGCATGGAAGCCGTGATCGCGACGGGAGGCAAGCAGTACCGCGTGGCGCCGGGCACGGTCATCGCGGTCGAGAAGGTCGCCGGGGACAAGGGCGCAGCCGTTACGTTCAACTCGGTCCTGTTCGTCAATCGCGACGGCGAAGTGCTCTCCGGCGAGAAGGTCGCGAAGGCCCGCGTCTCCGGTGAGGTCGTCGCCCAGGGACGGGGCCGCAAGGTGGAGGTCGTGAAGTTCAAGCGGCGGAAGAACTATCGTCGCCACCGTGGCCACCGCCAGGCGGTGACCAACGTGCGCATCACCAAGATCGAGGTCTAGAGGTCCATGGCTCACAAGAAAGGTGTCGGCAGCTCTCGCAACGGCCGCGACTCGAATCCGCAGATGCTCGGCGTCAAGCGCTTCGGCGGCCAGTTCGTCACCGGCGGCAGCATTCTCGTCCGTCAGCGCGGGACGCGCTTTCATCCCGGGCTGAACGTCGGTCTCGGCTCCGACGACACGCTGTTCGCCAAGATCGATGGTTACGTGCGGTTCGAGCGTCGAGGCGACAACCGCTACGTGAGCATCGTCGCCAACCCGGCCTGACGCCTCAGGCGGGCCACCCCGGCCCGCGGCCACCGAGATGTTCGTCGACGAGATCGACATCTTCGTCAAGGGCGGCGACGGGGGCGCCGGCTGCGTGAGCTTTCGCCGGGAGAAGTACGTCCCGCGCGGCGGGCCTGACGGCGGTGATGGCGGCGACGGCGGCTCGGTGTACCTCGAGGCCGACCCGGCCCTCACGACGCTCCTCGACTTCCACTATCAGCGCCACTACCACGCCCCGCGCGGACGGCACGGCGAGGGCAACAACCGCGCGGGGGCGAGCGGGGACGATCTCGTGCTCCGGGTGCCGGTCGGCACCGTGGTGAGCGACCGCGACACCGGCGAGGTCCTCGGCGACCTCACCGAGCGCGGCCAGCGCGTGCTCGCCATCGCCGGCGCGCGCGGCGGTCGCGGCAACGCGCGGTTCGCCTCGTCGACCAACCAGGCCCCGCGCCGTGCCGACCTCGGCCGCCCGGGGCCGGAGCGCTGGCTGCACCTCGAGCTGAAGCTGCTGGCCGACGTGGGCGTGGTCGGCTTTCCGAACGCGGGCAAGTCGACGCTCGTCTCGCGCCTGTCGGCGGCCCGGCCCAAGATCGCCGACTATCCGTTCACGACGCTCGCGCCGACGCTCGGCATCGCCCGCGCGGACGGCGACCGCTCGTTCGTGATCGCCGATCTCCCGGGGCTGATCCCCGGCGCCGCCGAGGGCAAGGGGCTCGGTCACCAGTTCCTGAGACACACCGAGCGCACGCGCGTGCTGGTCCACCTGCTGGACCCGGATCCGAACACCGGCCGCGACATCGGCGACGATCTCGACACCGTCAACGCCGAGCTAGCCGCCTACTCACCGGACCTCGCCGCACGGCCGCAGATCGTCGCCGTCAACAAGGCCGACTTGCTGGACGGGGCCGGGCCCGAGACGCAGGCTCGCGTCGAGGCGGTCCGGCGGCGCTGCGCGGACGCCGGCCAGCCGTTCCTCGTGATCTCCGCCGCCACCGGTCGCGGCCTCAGCGAGCTCGTCCGCGCCATCGCGGCGCGGCTGGATACGACAGGATGGCTGCGCGCCGCCAGCTAGGTCGCGTCCGGCGGCTCGTGGTCAAGGTCGGCACCGGGCTGATCACGCAGCCCCGCCTGGGCCCCGACCCCGATCGCATCGCTGCGCTGGCGGGCGACATCGCCGCCGTCCGTGAGGGCCGCGAGGTCGTGCTCGTCAGCTCCGGGGCGATCGCCACCGGCATGGCGCGGTTGGCGCTCACCGCGCGCCCGCGCTCGATCCCCGAGAAGCAGGCGGCGGCGGCGGTCGGGCAGTCCGCGCTCATGTGGCACTACGAGCACGCTTTCAAGCGTCACGGGCTGCCCGTCGGCCAGGTCCTGCTCACGGCACACGACATCGCCGATCGCGCCCGCTATCTGAACGCCCGCAACACGCTGCTCGCCCTGCTGAAATTCGGTGTCCTGCCGGTCGTCAACGAGAACGACACGGTCGCCGTGGAGGAGATCAAGGTCGGCGACAACGACAACCTCAGCGCCCTGGTGGCTTCGCTCATCGACGCCGACCTGCTCGTCGTGCTGACCGACGTGGACGGGCTCTACACGAGCGATCCGGCCAAGGATCCCGCGGCCACGAAGCTCGACGC
This sequence comes from Candidatus Methylomirabilota bacterium, assembly GCA_036556545.1. Lineage (GTDB taxonomy): Bacteria > Methylomirabilota > Methylomirabilia > Rokubacteriales > CSP1-6 > AR12. The sequence goes on along the minus strand of DATBJF010000042.1, from coordinate 32,434 downwards.
GGTGGAAACGATCACCGAGGAGATCGAGCGGCTGGTGTGGGACGGCGCCGGCGCCGGCTCGGTCGGCGGCATGGCGACGAAGCTCCAGGCCGCGCAGAAAGCGGCTGCCGCCGGGGTGCCGATGGTGATCGCCAGCGGTCGCAAGCAGGGTGTCCTTGCGCGCATCCTCAAGGGCGAGTCGGTGGGAACGTACTTCGCCCCCAAGGCGGATCGGCTCGCCGCCCGCAAGCGCTGGATCGCGTTCGCGGTGGCGCCTCAGGGCCGGCTGACGGTGGACGCGGGAGCGCAGCAGGCGTTGACCGAGCAGGGAAAGAGCCTGCTGCCGTCCGGGGTCGCGAAGGTCGAGGGGGATTTCGCCGCCGGCGAGGTTGTCGCGCTCGTCGCCGACGGCAACGGCCGCGAGTTCGCGCGGGGGCTCGTGAACTTCGACGCCCACGAGCTGCGCCGGATCCAGGGCGCCAAGACCCGCGAGATCGCCCAGCGTCTCGGCTACAAGAGCGTCGACGAGGTCATTCATCGCGATAATTTGGTCATGTGGGGCGGTCATGGCGATGGGGGGCCCCGAGATGGCCCCCCATACCCCCCCGACGTTCGGAGCAGCCCGGCGTAGCCGGGCCGCTCCTCTATCCACCCCGACTATAGTAAGGAGCACATGAGCCTCCGAGATCTGGTCGAGGGCAAGGCGCGGGCGGCGCGGCGGGCGGCCGAGGCGCTGGCGCTCTGCAGCACGCGGGTGAAGGACGAGGCGCTCGCTCAGATGGCGCGCGCCCTGGAGGAGAAGACCGGGGCGCTGCTGGAGGCCAACCGGCGCGACGTCGAGCGGGCGCGCGGCAAGGGCCTCACGCGGGCGTTCATCGACCGCCTGACGCTGACGGAGGCGCGCATCGAGCAGATGGCGCAAGGGCTCCGTGAGATCGCCGCCTTTCCCGATCCGGTGGGGACGGTGGTGGAGTCGTGGCGGCGGCCGAACGGCATCGAGATCTCGCGGGTGGCGGTGCCGCTGGGCGTGATCGGCTTCATCTACGAGTCCCGCCCCAACGTGACGGCGGATGCCGCGGGCCTGTGCGTGAAGTCCGGCAACGCCGTGCTCCTCCGCGGCGGGAGCGAGGCCATCGACTCCAACACGCTGCTCGCCAGCGTGCTGGCCAAGGCGCTCGAGAAGACGGGTGCGCCGCCCGACGCCATCCAGTTCCTCGACGTGACCGATCGCGAGGCGGTCGCCCTCATGCTCGAGCAGGACCGCTATCTCGATCTCGTCATTCCACGCGGCGGTGAGGAGTTCGTGCGGTGGGTGGCCGAGCGCTCGCGGATCCCCGTGCTGAAGCACGACAAGGGCCTCGTGCACGTCTTCGTCGACGCCGCCGCGGACCTCGACATGGCGACGGCCATCGTGCTCAACGCCAAGACGCACCGTCCGTCCGTCTGCAACGCGCTCGAGACGCTCCTCGTCGACGCCGCGGTGGCCGAGCCGTTCCTGCCGGCGGTGGCGGCGCGGCTGTCCGAGGCCGGCGTCGAGCTTCGCGGGTGCCAGCGCACGCGGGCCCTCGTGCCCACGGCGCGTCCGGCCACCGAGGCAGACTGGGACGAGGAATACCTGGACCTGATCCTGGCCATCCGGGTGGTGGAGGGCCTCGACGAGGCGATCGCGCACATCCGTCGCCACGGGACGGGGCTGGCGGAGGCGATCGTGACCAACGACCTGGCGCGCGCGCGCCGCTTCACGCGCGAGGTCGACGCGGCTGGCGTCCTGGTGAACGCGTCCACGCGGCTGCTCGACGGGCACCAGTTCGGCATGGGCGCCGAGATGGGAATCTCGACGTCGCGCGTCCATGCGCGCGGCCCGGTCGGGGTGCGAGCGCTGACCACGACGAAGTTCGTCGTACAGGGCGACGGCCAGGTGCGGGACTAACAGGATGCCCGAGAAAGAGGAGCGCCACGGCGGCGCCGGGGCGCTCCGAACGTCGGGGGGTATGGGGGGCCATGTCGGGGCCCCCCATGTCAGCGGGCGGACTAGCCCGTTGACCCGCACCGCGGTGTTCGGCGGGTCGTTCAACCCCATCCACTACGGTCACCTGCTGCTCGCCGACGATCTGCTGGAGATCCTGCGCCTCGACCGCGTGCTGTTCGTGCCGGCCAAGCATCCACCGCACAAGGATCCGTCACGGCTGGCCCGGCCCGAGGATCGGCTCGAGATGGTGCGGCTCGCCACGGCGGGTCATCGCGGCTTCGCGGTCTCGGACATCGAGCTGACGCGGCCCGGACCGTCGTATACCGTCGACACGCTGGCCGCGCTGAGCCGGGCGCGCGAGCGTCTCTTCCTCATCGTCGGCTCCGAGACGTTCCTCGATCTGCTGTCGTGGCGCGAGCCACGGCGCGTGGCCCAGCTGGCGCGGCTGGTGATCGTGCCGCGCGTGGGCAGCCCGTTCGACGCCGACAGCGAGGCCGCGCAGAAGGTGCTGCGCGAGATCGGCGTGGACGGCGGCTTCACGCACGTCGCCGCCGACGGTCACGTGCCCGAGCAGGGCGTCATCGTGTCCCGCGCGGCGTCGATGCCGATCTCGGCCTCCGAGCTGCGCCGCCGTGTCCGCGAGGGCCGCTCGCTGGCGTTCCGGCTGCCGCCCGCCGTTGCCGACTACATCGCGGCGCACGGGCTTTACCGGGAGCCCGCGGTGTGACGCCGCGGCCATCGGCCGAGCACAAGGCGCGGCGGGCGGCTCGCGCGGCGCTGGACAAGAAGGCTCTCGATCTCACCGTGCTCGACGTGCAGGGCGTGTCGACCGTCACCGACTACTTCGTGGTCTGCAGCGGCCGCTCGGCGCCCCACGTCAAGACGATCGCCGACGCGATCCGCGAGGAGCTGAAGGAAGACGGGATCCGTCTGCTGCACGCGGAGGGCCAGGCCGAAAGCGGATGGGTGCTGCTCGACTACGGTGACGTGCTCATGCACGTCTTTCTCGAGGACACTCGCGCCTACTACGCGATCGAGCGGCTCTGGGGCGACGCGCCGTCCGTTCCCGTCGACGGAGTGTGACATGTGCGCGCGCCGGCGTCTTGCGCGCCTCCGCGCCGCATGCTAGCGTACGGAAATTCGCCGCGTCGTGGCGATCGGGGGGAGGCTCGATGCGAAAAGATCGAGTCGCGCAGTTCAAGAAGCGTCTCGTCGAGAAGCACCGGCAGCTGTCCGAAGAGGTCGGGCGGACGGCACTCTACGTCAAGGATCAGGAAGACGACTCCATCAAGGATCTCGGCGATCAGGCGAACACCGCCTACACGCGCGAGTTCTTCTTCGAGCTCGGCAACGGTGACCGCCGGCTCCTTCGCGATGTGATCTCGGCCCTGCAGAAGATCGACGACGGCTCGTTCGGCAGCTGCGAGCGCTGTGGCGAGGACATCGCCGAGAAGCGTCTGGAAGCGCTGCCGTTCGCGCGATACTGCATCGATTGCCAGCGCGTGATCGAGCAGGAGGAGCGGATGGCCGCCGGGTAGTCGCGCTCGTCCTCGCTGCGCCGGCCCGGCACCGTCCGCACCGATGCCCCTCACGCTCCGTTCGTCGCTCCCGACGCTCACCGCGCTCGGTCATCGCGTCCTCCGCGCCCTCGGCGTCGAGCGCGCGCCGGCCACCGGTGAGCACGATCCGCAGGCGGCGGAGGCGATGCAGTGCGCACAGGAGGCACGGCGGGCCGGTCGGCTCGACGAGGCGCGCACGCTGTTCCGTCACGTCGCCCAGCGCTGGCCCGCCCATCGCGGCGCGCTGCACGAGCTGCGCGACCTCGCCGTGGAGGCGCGCCAGTGGGACGAGGCCATCGACGTGCAGCAGCAGCTCATGGCCCTGGCGCCGCCCTCCGATCGGGCCGCCGAGGCCGCCTGGCTCGCCGTCGAGTACTACGAGCTGGGCCGCCTCGAGCTCGCCCGCGGCGAAGCGGCCCGGGCGATCGGGCACTTCAAGGCCGCCCTGCGGGCGGACGCCACCTTCACCCCGGCCGTGGTCGCCCTCGGTGACGCCTACGAGGCCGTCGGCGACACCCGCGAGGCCCTGCGCACCTGGGAGCGCGCGGTGGAGACGCAGCCCGCGTTGCCGCTGCTCGCGCGGCTCGAGCGCGCGTATCGCGAGCAGGCCCGGCCCAGCAAGATGATCGCGCTCTACCGCAGCGCTTCGGAGCGCGCGCCCGACGACCTCGCCCTCGCCGCTGCCCTCGGCCGCGTGTACTTCGAGCTGGAGATGCTCGACGAGGCGGCCGACCAGTTCGAGAAGCTCGAGGTGCGCGCGCCCGAGCTGCCGGTCGTGCATGCGTTCCTCGGCGCCGTCTTCGAGCGGCGCGGCGAGACGCGCGAGGCCTTCGAGGAGTACCGTCGTGCCCTGCGCCTGGGCCACGCTTTCGACTGGCCGCATCGCTGCAGCGCGTGCGGGGCCGTCGCCCCGCGCTGGCAGGATCGCTGTGGCAGCTGCCGCCGCTGGAACACGCTGCGCCCCAGCCAGACGCGAACGTAATCCTATAAATGCCGGTGCGCGAGTGGGCCGTCGCCGCGCTCGATCTCGTCTTCCCCGCACTCTGCCCCGTGTGCGCCACGCCCCTCGGCGCGGGCCGGCGCGATCCGCTCTGCGGTGCGTGCTGGGAGGCGATCGAGCGGGTGACGCCGCCTGTCTGCGACGTGTGCGGATTGCCGTTCCTGATGCTCGAGCCGGCGCGCGGTGAGATGGCCGCCGGCCGCTGCGGGGAGTGCGCGGTCGCTCCGCCGGCGTTCGACTGGGCGCGGGCGGGCGGCGTCTACGCCGGCCCGCTCCGCGAGGCCGTCCAGCGCCTGAAGTTCGCGGGCAAGACGGCGCTGGCGCGCCCGCTGGCGGAGCTCATCGTCGAGCAGTGGGCGGCCGGGCTGCCCGCCGTCGATGCCCTGGTGCCGGTGCCGCTGGCGCGGGCGCGCGAGCGGGAGCGCGGATTCAATCAGGCGACGCTGGTGGCCGAGCGGCTCGCGCGCGGCCTGGGCGCGCCGCTCGAATCGCGCTGGCTCGCGCGCAGTCGCGACACCTCGCCGCAGACCGATCTCGACGGCGCCGCGCGGCGGGCGAACGTCCGCGGGGCCTTCAGCGCCTCCAGGGCCGTGGCGAACCAGGATCTCGCGCTCGTGGACGACGTGCTCACGACGGGCGCCACGGCCTCCGAATGCGCGCGCGCCCTGCGCCGCGCGGGCGCCCGCAGCGTCGGCGTTCTCACAGTTGCCCGTGTATTGTAAGTGGCCGTATAATTTCGGCTGAACCCAGCCAAAGGAGCCCTTATGAGCATTCGAGTCGGCGTCAATGGTTTCGGCCGCATCGGGCGAGTGTTCTTCCGCACCGCGCTCGAGGCGAGTGACATCGAGGTGGTCGGCGTCAACGACCTGGCCGATGCCAAGACCCTGGCGCATCTGCTGAAGCACGACTCGGTGCACGGCAACCTCAGGGCCGAGGTGACGTCGAAGGGCGAGGCGATCTTCGTCAACGGCCGCGAGATCCGCGTGTGCGCCATCAAGGATCCCGCGGCACTGCCATGGAAGGAGCTGGGCGTGGACGTCGTGGTGGAGTCCACCGGCATCTTCCGCGACACGGCGACGGCCAGCAAGCACATCGCCGCCGGAGCCAAGAAGGTCATCATCACCGCGCCCGCCAAGGATCCGGACGTCACGGTGGTGCTCGGCGTCAACGAGAAGAGCTACGACCCCGCCAAGCACCGCATCATCTCGAACGCGTCGTGCACGACGAACTGCCTGGCCACCACGGCGAAGGTCCTCGACGACAGGTTCGGCATCAAGCGCGGTTTCATGACGACCGTGCACTCGTACACCAACGACCAGCCGATCCACGACTTCCCGCACAAGGATCTGCGCCGCGCGCGTGCAGGCGCCGTGAGCATGATCCCCACCACCACCGGGGCCGCCACCGCGGTCGGCCTCGTGCTGCCCAAGCTGAAGGGCAAGCTGGACGGCATCGCCATCCGCGTGCCGACGGCCAACGTGTCGGTGGTCGACCTGGTGGCGGAGCTGGAGCGTCCCGCCACGCCGCAGGCCGTGAACGACGCCTTCCGGGAAGCGGCCGGCGGCGCGCTGCGCGGCATCCTCGACGCCACCGAGGAGGAGCTGGTCTCGTCGGACTTCAACGGCAACCCGCACTCGTCGATCGTCGATCTGCCTTCCACCGCGTTCGTCGACGGGAACCTCATCAAGGTGCTCGCCTGGTACGACAACGAGTGGGGCTACTCGTCGCGGGTGCGCGACCTCATCAAGTACATCGGCAAGACGCTGTAACGTTGCCGAAGCTGACGATCGAGCGGCTGCCGCTGTCGGGCAAGCGCGTGTTCATCCGCGCCGACCTCAATGCGCCCCTGGAGGGTGGCAAGGTCACGGACGACACGCGGTTGTCGGCCGTGATCCCCACGCTGCGCCACGCTCTCGACGCCGGCGCCTCCGTCGTGCTGGCCTCCCACCTCGGACGGCCCAAGGGCGGCCCGGATCCGAAGTATTCTCTCCGGCCGGTGGCCGAGCGGCTCGGCGCGCTGCTCGGTCGCCCGGTCCCGCTGGCGCCGGACTGCATCGGCGCCGAGACGCGGGCCCAGGCGCAGGCGCTCAAGCCCGGTGAGGTCCTGCTCCTGGAGAATCTGCGATTCCATCCGGAGGAGGAGAAGAACGACGACGGCTTCGCGCGGCAGCTCGCCGAGCTGGCCGAGTGCTACGTCGACGATGCCTTCGCGGCCGCCCACCGCGCGCACGCGTCGATCGCCGCCATCACGCGCCACTTGCAGCCGGCGGCGGCCGGCTTGCTCATGCAGCGCGAGCTCGCGGCGCTCGGCCGCATCCTGAACGCGCCGGAGCGGCCGCTCGTCGCGCTGCTCGGCGGGGCCAAGGTGTCGGACAAGGTCGCCCTCGTCGAGCACCTCATCGGCAAGGTCGATGCGCTCGTCATCGGCGGCGGCATGGCCTTCACGTTCTTGCGCGCACTCGGCCACGCCATCGGCCGCTCTCTCGTGGAGCCGGAGCGGATCGAGACGGCGCGCGCGGCGCTCGAGGCGGCCCGGCGGCGCGGAGTGCAGGTGACGCTGCCCGTCGACGCGGTCGTCGCCGACGGCCTCGACAGCGACGTCGGGCGGGCGGTCGGCATCCGCGAGATTCCGGACGACCAGATGGGACTCGACATCGGCCCGCGCACGGCCGAGCGGTTCGCGGCCGTCCTCAAGACGGCGCGCACCATCGTCTGGAACGGTCCGATGGGCGTGTTCGAGAAGGCGCCGTTCGCGGCGGGCACGGTGGCCGTGGCGAGGGCGGTGGCGGAGGCGCCGGCCTTTTCGGTCATCGGCGGCGGCGATACCATCGCGGCCGTGAACATGGCCGGTGTGGCCGACCGCATCGGGTACATCTCGACGGCGGGAGGGGCTTTCCTCGAGCTCCTCGAGGGGCGTACGCTGCCCGGCGTCGAGGCGCTGACGGAGGCCAGGTGATGCGAACGCCGCTGGTCATCGGTAACTGGAAGATGCACGGGACCGTGCCCGAGGCGCGCGCGCTCGCCACCGGCATCCGCGACGGCCTGAAGCGGCCCCGCGGCGTCGAGGTGGCCATCTGCCCGCCGTTCACGGCGCTGGCCGCCGTGGGCGAGATCGTCAACGGCACGCCCATCGCTCTCGGCGCCCAGGACTGCCATCACGAGCCGTCGGGCGCGCACACCGGCGAGATCTCGCCCCCGATGCTCGTGGATCTCGGCTGCCGCTTCGTGCTGATCGGCCACTCCGAGCGCCGCCGGGAGATGGGCGAGAACGACGCGCAGGTCAACCGCAAGGTCATCGCGGCCGCGGCTCACGGCCTCGTCCCCGTTCTCTGTGTCGGCGAGACCGCGGACGAGCGCCGGCAGGGGCTCACGTTCACGACCGTCGAGGGCCAGCTGCGCGCCGGCCTCGCCGGCATCGAGCCGTCCGCGCTCGGCAAGGTCGTGCTGGCGTACGAGCCGGTGTGGGCGATCGGCACCGGCGTCAACGCGTCGCCCGCCCAGGCGGCGGAGGTGCACGGCTACCTGCGCGGGCTCGTGTCCGAGCTCGGGTCGAAGGAAGTCGCGCAGTCCGTCCGCATCCTGTACGGCGGCAGCGTCAAGGCCGACAACGTCGACGCCCTCGCGGCCGAAGCGGAGATCGACGGAGCGCTGGTCGGCGGCGCGAGCCTCGTCGCCCAGGGATTCATCGCCATCGTCCGGAAGGCGGCGCGGGCCGCGAGGGGAGAATAGATGATCATCGCGCTCACCATCGTTCACGTGCTCATGTGCCTGGCCATCATCGCCATCGTGCTGCTGCAGGCCGGCAAGGGCGCCGACATCGGCTCGGCGTTCGGCGGCGCGGGCAGCCAGGCGGTGTTCGGCTCCATGGGCACGCCGACCGTGCTCGGCAAGATCACCGGCGCCGTCGCCATCGTGTTCACGATCACGTCGTTCTCGCTGGCGCTCCTCGGCGGCGAGCGATCCTCCTCCGTGGTGCGCGAGCCGGCGCCGGCGTCCGCGCCGGTCGCCCCGGCCGCCCCGTCCACGCCCACCGCGCCCGCGGCCCCGACGCCGGCGCCGTCGAAGTAGTGAAGCGCTTCGTCGCCCTCGGGGTCGTTGGCGCGCTGCTCGCGGCCTGCATGGGCGACGGTGACCGCGCGGGCGAGGGGAACCCGCCGCTCCTCGCGTCGGCGAGCGCGGCCACCCCCGCCTACGGCGACACCTACATCGACTCGCTGCTCGGCGACATCTCCAGCCTGATCCCGACCATCACGAGCGACGCCTCCTCCCACGCGGTCGGCGGCCTCATCTACAGCGGGCTCGTGCGCTACGACAAGAACCTGGCGCCCGAAGGCGACCTCGCGGAGACGTGGGCCTTCAGCGCGGACTGCCGGCAGCTCACGTTCCGCCTGCGCCCGGGCGTCCGCTGGCACGACGGCCATCCGTTCACCGCGGACGACGTCGTGTTCACCTGGCGGACGATCGTGGATCCGCGCACGCCGAGCCCCTACAAGGCCGACTATCTCGACGTCGAGAAGGTCGAGGCGGACGGACCGCACACGGTGCACGTCTACTACCGCCAGCCCTACGCCAAGGCGCTCACGAGCTGGGCGACGTGGATGCTGCCGGGCCACCTCCTCGAGCCGTTCGTGCGCGAGGGTCGTATCCGGGAGGCGCCGCAGAACTGGAACGCGCCGGTGGGCACCGGACCCTATCGCTTCGTGTCGCGCCGGGCCGGCGAACGGATCGTGCTCGTGGCCAACCAGGAGTACTGGGACGGGCGGCCGAACCTCTCGCGCGTGGTCTATCGCGTCATTCCGAGTCAGGCCACGACCTTCCTCGAGCTGAAGGCCCGGGGCGTCGACTCGGCTGCCCTGACTGCGCTCCAGTACAAGCGGCAGACCGACTACCCGGCCTTCGCCCGGGCCTTCCGGAAGTTCCACTATCCGAGCAACGCCTACACATACTTCGGCTTCAACCTGAAGGATCCGCGCTTCGCCGATCGCCGCGTGCGGCAGGCCTTCGCGCACGCCATCAACAAGCGGGAGCTCATCGACGGCGTCATCCTCGGCATGGGTCGGGAGGCCACCGGGCCGTACAAGCCGGGGACGTGGGCGCACACGGACCGCGTGAAGACGTACCCGTACGACATGGATCGCGCCCGCCAGCTGCTGGCCGAGGCGGGCTGGAAGGAGCGCAACGCCGAGGGGCTGCTGGTCAAGGACGGCAAGCCGTTCGCCTTCGAGCTCCTGACCAACCAGGGCAACGACGAGCGCAAGAAGATCGCCGAGATCCTCCAGTCGCAGCTGCGCGAGCTGGGCATCGGCGTCGAGATCCGCATCCTCGAGTGGGCGGCGCTGCTGAAGGAGCACATCCGCAAGCGGCGGTTCGAGGCCATCGTGCTCGGCTGGGGGACGGGCGTCGATCCCGACCAGTTCGTCATCTGGCACTCCTCGCAGATGGCGCCCGAGCAGATGAACCACATCGGCTACTCGAACCCGGAGGCCGACGCCGCCCTCGAGGCGGGCCGCATGGCCTGCGTGCAGCAGGAGCGGGTCAAGCACTACCACCGCCTGCAGGCGATCCTCGCCGAGGACCAGCCCATCGTGTTCCTCTACTTCCGCGAGGCGCTGCCGGTCGTCTCTTCGCGCATCCACGGCATCGATCCCGGCCCGAATGGCATCAGCTTCAATTTCACGAAGTGGTTCGTGCCCAGGCAGCTGCACCGGTACACGGCGGGCTGAGCGCTGCTCGGCTACGCGGTCCGGCGGCTCCTCCTCGCCATTCCGCTCCTGATCGGCATCACCTTCATCTCCTTTCTCGTGATCCACCTGGCGCCCGGCGACCCGACGGAGCTGGCGGGCGCCGATGATCCCGTCCTGCAGCAGTCCGTCGAGCAAATGCGCAAGCTGTATGGTCTCGATCAGCCGTTCCACGTGCAGTACTGGAACTGGCTCAAGCGTGTCGTCTTCCTCGACTTCGGGCGCTCGTTCCAGCCGGACGGGCGCCCCGTGCTCGACAAGATCAAGGAGCGTTTGCCCGTCACCCTGCTGCTGAACCTGATCGAGATGCTCATCATCTTGCTGATCGCCATCCCCATCGGCGTGCGGTCGGCCACGCACCAGTACTCGATGTTCGACAAGGTCACCACGCTGTTCGTCTTCATCGGCTTCGCCACGCCGGACTTCTGGCTGGCCGTGCTGCTCCAGATCCTGTTCGGCGTCCATCTCGGGTGGCTGCCGATGTCGCAGCTGCGGCATCCGATGTGGGAGTACCTGCCGTTCTGGCGGCAGCAGTGGGATTTCGCGAGCCACCTCATCCTGCCCATCGCGGTGGCGACGTTCGGCGGCCTCGCCGGGTTCTCGCGCTACATGCGGCAGTCGATGCTCGAGGTGATCCGGCAGGACTACATCCAGTCGGCGCGGGCGAAGGGGCTCGACGAGCGGAAGGTCATCGGCAAGCACGCCCTGCGCAACGCGCTGATGCCGATCGTCACCATCCTCGGCCTCTCGCTGCCCGGCCTCATCGGCGGCAGCGTGATCGTGGAGACGATCTTCGCCATCCCGGGGATGGGCCTGCTCATGGTGCAGTCGGTGTTCGCGCGCGACTACCCGGTGATCATGGGCAACCTCGTCATCGTCTCGACGCTGACGCTGGTGGCCAACCTTTTGGCCGACCTCACGTACAGCCTGGTCGATCCGCGCATCCGCGTGAGCCGCCGCGGCCGCCGCTGACGCGATGCGAGCGTTCTGGCGCGCGTTCGTCCGCAACAGGCTCGCGCTCGTCGGGGGCGCGGTGGTGGCGTTCCTCGTGGTCATCGCGGTCCTGGCGCCGCTGCTCGCGCCGTGGGATCCGCACCGGCCCGACGTGAAGAAGATCCTCGAGCCGCCGTCGAAGCAGCACTGGCTCGGCACCGACCAGATCGGACGCGACGTCCTCTCGCGCATGCTCTACGGCTCGCGCGTCTCGCTCGCCGTGGGTTTCGTCTCGGTCGGGATCGCCACCGCGATCGGCATCCTGCTCGGCGCCGCCGCCGGCTATCACGGCGGCTGGGTGGACGGCTCCGTCATGCGGCTGGTCGATCTGATGCTCGTGTTCCCGCGCTTCTTCCTGCTGCTGGCCGTGCTCGCGTTCCTGACGCCGTCGATCTGGACCATCATGGCCGTGATCGGCCTCACGGGATGGATGGGCGTGGCGCGGCTGGTGCGCGCGGAATTCCTGACCCTGAAGGAGCGCGAATTCGTGCTCTGGTCGCAGTCCATCGGCGCCAGCGCCATCCGGATCATCTGGCGGCACATCCTGCCCAACGCCATGGGCCCGGTGCTGGTGGCGATGACGCTCGGCATTCCGGCGGCCATCCTCACCGAGTCGGGCCTGTCGTTCCTCGGCCTCGGCGTCCGTCCGCCGTACGCGACGTGGGGCAACATCCTCAACGAGGGCCGCGACGCCATCGAGCTGGCGTGGTGGCAATCGCTCTATCCGGGCCTCGCGATCCTGATCACCGTCCTCTCGTACAACCTGCTCGGCGAGGGCATTCGCGACGCGCTCGATCCGCGGCTGCGACAGAGCGTCGGCCGGTTTGGCGGCCGCGGGCGTTGAGGTATACTTCGTCGCTGTCCCGGGCCGAAGTGGCGGAACTGGCAGACGCGCACGTTTGAGGGGCGTGTGGGGCAACCCGTGGGGGTTCGAGTCCCCCCTTCGGCACCATCTTTCCGAGCGACGACCAGCCTGAACGAGCTCGCCGGCGGCGCCGGTATCTCTTCGCCCCGTCTCCTCGTCTAAGGGACTACCCGGTGCATTCACGTTCGTAGGAGGAGGCGCCATGGCAGCCAAGGCCGAAGCGCTGGCCAAGCAGTTCGAAAGCAAGGTGCAGGACGCGACCGCGGTCATCGAGAAGCTGAGCGATGCCGACTGGAACAAGGTCACGGCGGCGGAACAGTGGCCGGTCGGCGTGGTGGCCCATCACGTCGCCCAGGGCCACGAGGGCATCTCGCGGATCGTCAAGACCGTCGCCTCGGGACAGCCCATGCCGCACTTCACGATGGACATGCTCCACCAGATGAACGCGCAGCACGCCAAGGACCACGCGGGCTGCACGAAGGCCGCGACGCTCGCTCTCCACAAGAAGAACGCAGCCGCGGCCGCGGCCGTCGTCCGAGGCCTGACCGATGCGGACCTGGCGAGGACGGGCACGGTGCTGGCCGGCAACGCGGCGATGAGCGTCGAGGCGATCGTGAACGCTATCCTGATCAATCACATCGACGATCACTTCGGCAGCATCCGAAAGACGCTGGGCCGCTGACGCACCACGGCGCGGCTCGCCGCCAGGCGGGCCGCGCCGTGGATGTTGCGCAACGTGGTGGCTACCGCGCGGGGACTGCCGCCACCTCCACCATGACCGTGTCGCCGGCTTTTAGATTTGCCACCGACGACGGCGGCGCGGACAGGTAGAGCGTCCCCGCCTGGGCCGTCTGCAAGGTGAACGTACCCGTCTTGTGGTCGATCGAGCTGATCTGACCGGTGAGCATCTGCCGGCCGGCCACGTCACTGCTGACCACCGCCGGACTCGCCGCCGGCGCGACGACCTCGCCGGTCGTCATTCGCGGCGACGCCGAGGGGGACGTTGAAGGATTGCCAACGCCCGGGCTCGCGCTCGGGCTGCCGCTCGTCGACGGCGAGCCGGAGCTTCCGACCCCCACGCCGCTCGTCGCCCCTGCGTCGCCCGCCGACGGGGAGCCTGCCGCACCCGCGCTCGCTCCCGAGCCGTCGCCGCTGGCCGACGCCCCGCTGCCGCCCGACGATCCGCTGCTGCCGTTACCGCCGCTCCCGGAAGCGCTGCCCCCCGAGCCGCTGCCACTGCCGCCGCCACGCGCATCGGCGATACCCACGGCCAGCGGGCCAATCGCCAGTGCGATCGCCAGCAGCAGAGAAAACATTCCCATCATCGCTTTCATCGAGATCCTCCTTCGAGACTGCGCACTCGGCGCTCACGAGCTATGGGGCCCTCCTTGGAGCAACGGATATGCCAGTTGAAGGGCGGCACCGCCGCCAACCGCCGGGCGCGGTCGTGCGACGCCCAACCCGGCGTGGCATAATGAGCAGGTTTTGAAAGCGAGAATCGAGCTTCCGCTGCTGGACCCCGACGCGGCGCTCCGCGTCCGCAAGCCCTCGTGGCTGAAGGTTCGCGCGCCGGGCGGCCCGAATTACATGCGTCTGAAGTCGCTGATGCGCGCGGCCAACCTGCACTCGGTCTGCGAGGAAGCGCGCTGTCCCAACATCGGCGAGTGCTGGGAGGACGCCACCGCGACGTTCATGATCCTCGGCGACGTCTGCACGCGGAACTGCGGTTACTGCGCCATCGCGCACGGCCGGCCCGTGTGGGAAGACCGCGAGGAGCCCGAGCGGATCGGGCGCACCGTCGCCGACCTCGGGCTCGAGTACGTCGTCATCACCTCGGTCAATCGTGACGATCTCGCCGACGGCGGCGCCGCGCACTGGGCGGCCACCATCGGCGCCGTGCGCCGCCGCGCGCCCGCCTGCCGCGTCGAGGTCCTCATTCCCGACTTCCAGGGCTCACGCACCTCGCTGGAGACCGTCGTCGCCGCCGGACCCCACATGTTGAACCACAACACCGAGACGGTCCCGCGACTCTACAAGCTGGCCCGTCACGGCGGGCGCTACGAGCGGACGCTCGAGCTGTTCCGCCGCGCTCGCGCGCTGGCGCCGGCGCTGCCGCGGAAATCGGGGATCATCCTGGGGCTCGGCGAGGAGCGCGACGAGCTGCTGGCCGCGATGCGCGACCTGGTCGACGCCGGCGTGTCGATCCTGACCCTCGGCCAGTACCTGCGGCCGTCGGCCGCGCATCTGCCCGTCACGAAGTACTACCACCCGGACGAGTTCGCGGCGCTGGCCGAGGACGGCCGGGCGCTCGGCTTCACCCACGTGGAGTCCGGTCCGCTCGTCCGCAGCTCGTATCACGCGAAGAAGCAGGCCGACAGCGCGTCCTCGCCGCATCCGCGCCCATGACCGAGTACGGCATCATCCTGCTCGTCTTCGCGTTCGCGGCGGTCGTGGCCGGGGCGCTGCTGTTCATCCCGACGCTCATCGCGCCGAAGCGCCTCACGCCGGTGAAGGCCGCGCCGTTCGAGTGCGGCAAGGACCCGCTGGGCGTGTCGGAGGGCCGGTTCGCGATCAAGTTCTCGACCATCGCCATCTTCTTCATCCTGATCGACATCGAGCTGCTGTTCGTGTGGCCGTGGGCGATGCTCTACCGCAAGCTCGGCGTGTTCGGCTTCGTGGAGATGATGGTGTTCCTCGGCATCCTGATGCTCGGTTTCCTGTACGTCTGGCGCAAGGGAGGACTGGAGTGGGAGTAGGGAGCTTCTTCACGTCGAAGCTGGACGAGGCGATCGGCTGGGCGCGCAAGTATTCCATCTTCCAGTACCCGTTCGTGACGGCGTGCTGCGGCATGGAGTACATGGCGACTGCCTGCTCGCACTATGATGTCGACCGCTTCGGCGCGGGGCTTCCGCGCTTCTCGCCACGACAGGCGGATGTCCTGTTCGTCGTGGGCACCATCTCCCACAAGATGGCTCCGGTGCTGAAGCGCATCTACGAGCAGATGACCGAGCCGAAATGGGTGGTGGCCTTCGGCGTCTGCACCTGCACGGGCGGGTTCTACGACAACTACGCCACCGTGCAGGGCATCGACACGATCATTCCCGTCGACGTCTACATCCCCGGGTGCCCGCCGCGGCCCGAGTCGGTGCTGGACGGGCTCATGAAGCTTCAAGATCGGATCGCGGCCGGGGCGCAGCGCTACTGATGGACGGCGCCGCCATCCTGGACCGGCTGCGGACGCGCTTCGAGGCGGCCGTGGGGGAGACGCACGCGCATCACGGCGATCACACGGCCGTGGTGGATCGCGCGGCCATCGTCGACGCGCTCCGGTTCTGCCGGGACGACGCCGCGCTGGGCTTCGACGTGCTCATGGACCTGACGGCCGTCGACTACCTGAAGTTCCCGGGACGGGAGGACGGGCCGCGCTTCGACGTGGTCTACCACCTCTACTCGCTGCCGCACAACCACCGCCTCCGCCTCAAGGTGCGCGTGGACGAGGACGACGCCGTGGTGCCGACCGCGGTCGAGCTGTGGCCGATCGCCAACTGGCTCGAGCGCGAGGTGTGGGACATGTTCGGCATCCGCTTCGCCGGCCATCCCGATCCGCGCCGGCTCCTGATGTACGAGGAGTTCGTGGGCCACCCCCTTCGCAAGGATTACCCGATCAACCGGCGACAGCCGCTGATCGGTCCCAAGGTCTGACGGTGGCCGAGACCACGCGGCGCGAGATCATGCTGGGCGAGGGCGCCGGCACCGGCACCGGCCAGGACCTGAAGCTCGGGATGGGGCCGGCGCATCCGGCCATGCACGGCATCATCCGCATCGTGGCCGACCTCGACGGCGAGATCATCCGCAAGGCCGACGTCGAGATCGGCTATCTGCACCGGGCCTTCGAGAAGGACTGCGAGGTCGGCGGCTGGAACAACGCCATCCCGTACACGGACCGGCTGAACTACGTCTCGCCCCTGATCAACAACTTCGCGTACGCGTCCGCCGTCGAGAAGCTGCTCGGCATCGAGGTGACCGAGCGCTGCAAGTACATCCGCACGATCATGTCGGAGATCTCGCGCGTCTGCGATCACCTGACGTGCGTGGGGGCGTCCTCGATGGAGCTCGGCGCCTTCACCGTCTTCCTCTACATGATCAAGGCCCGCGAGTTCCTGTGGGAGCTGGTGGAGGACGTGACCGGCGCGCGGCTGACCATCTCCTACGGCCGTGTCGGCGGCGTCAAGGCGGACCTGCCGGACGGCTTCGACGCCAAGGTCCGGACGGCCTTCAAGCAGACGCGCGAGGTGCTCGACGAGGTCCACCGCCTGCTGACGGGCAACCGCATCTTCATGGACCGCATGGTCGGCGTGGGCGCGCTCTCGCGCGAGGAGACGATCGCCTACGCCATTACCGGCCCCCTCCTGCGCGCCGTCGGTGTGCCGTACGACGTGCGCCGCGCGGCCCCGCACTGGGCCTACGACCGCGTGGAGTTCGACGTCGTCACGCAGCAGGCCGGCGACAACTACGCGCGCTATCTCGTGCGCATGGCCGAGATGGAGCAGTCGATGCGCATCGCCGAGCAGGCGCTGGCCACCATCCCGGGCGGGCCGATCAACGTCGACTTCGAGGGCCGCGCCATCGATCCCGCCGCGTACGTCGACCAGGGCAAGCAGGGCAAGACCGAGGGGTTGCTGCTGGTGCCCATTCGCCTCTCGCCGAACCTCCAGGGCCAGAACAAGCCCGCGTGGGATCGCGTGAATGCCGCGGACAAGAGCGTCGTGCTGCCGCCCAAGGAGACGACGTACGGGTCGATCGAGGGCCTGATGAACCACTTCATGCTCATCATGGAGGGGTACGGCATCCGGCCGCCGGCGGGCGAGGCGTACTTCGCCTCCGAGGGCGCCAACGGCGAGCTCGGATTCTACGTGGTCTCCGACGGCGGCGACCGGCCCTATCGCGTGCGCTGCCGGCCGCCGTGCCTGCCGCCGATGGCGGCGCTGCATCGGATGATCGAGGGCGAGATGGTGGCCGATCTGATTCCGACGTTCGGCTCCGTCAACATGATCGGGGGCGAGCTTGACCGTTAGCGCGATGCAGTTCTCGCCCGGGCAGCTCGCCGAGGTTCGCCGCCTGCAGTCGCTCTATCCGGATCGTCGCGGCGCCCTGCTGCCCGTCCTCCACATGGCCCAGGACACCTTCGGCTACATCTCGCTCGAGGTGGAGGAATACGTCGGCACGCTCTTCGGATTGTCGGCCGCCCACGTGCACGAGGTGGTGACGTTCTACACGCTCTTCTTCCAGCAGCCGAAGGGCCGGCACGTCATCGCCGTCTGTCACAATCTCTCCTGCCATCTGGCCGGCGCGCCGGACATCCTCGCCCACGTCAAGGCGCGCCTGGGCATCGAGCCGGGCGAGACCACGGAGGACGGGCGCGTCACGTTCCAGGCCGTCGAATGCCTGTGCGCATGCGAGGCGGCGCCGATGGCGCAGGTCGACGATCGCTACGAGCTGAACCTGACGCCCGCGAAGGTCGATCGCATCCTCGAGGCGCTGCGCTGATGGCCGAGCGCGTCCTGATGCGGAACTTCGAGCGGCCGGGCTCGCACACGCTGGCGGTCTATCGCGAGCACGGCGGCTACGCGGCGTGGGACAAGGCGCGCCAGATGGAGCCGGCGGCGCTCGTCGAGGAGGTCAAGCAGTCGAACCTGCGCGGCCTCGGCGGCGCCGGCTTCCCGACGGGCGCGAAGTGGTCCTTCATCCCGAAGACCCACACGGGGCCCGTCTATCTCGTGGTGAACGCGGACGAGGGCGAGCCGGGGACCTTCAAGGACCGCTACCTCCTCGAGAAGGATCCGCACGCGCTCATCGAGGGGATGCTCATCGCCGCGCGGGCGATCCGGTCGGCACTGGGCTTCGTCTACATCCGCGGCGAGTATGTCGAGCCGTGGCGCCGCTTCAGCGCCGCCGTCACGGAGGCCTACGACGCGCGCCTGCTGGGCGAGGGCTTCGACATCGTCGTACATCGCGGCGCGGGCGCCTACATCTGCGGCGAGGAGACGGGCCTGATCTCGTCGCTGGAAGGCAAGAAGGGCTGGCCCAAGGTCAAGCCGCCGTTCCCGGCGATCAAAGGGGCCTTCGCCCAGCCCACCATCGTGAACAACGTCGAGACCCTGGCCTGCGTGCCGCCCATCATCAGCCGCGGCGCCGCCTGGTTCGCCGGTCTCGGCAGCAAGACCCAAGGCGGCACGCGGATGTATTCGGTCTCCGGCCGCGTGCAGAAGCCCGCCGTGTACGAGACGTCGGTATCGATCACGCTGCGCGAGCTGATCGAGCTGGCCGGCGGCGTGAGCCATTCCGGACGCCTCAAGGCCGTGGTCCCGGGGGGCGGCTCGGCTCCCATCTTGACCGCCGACGAGATCGACGTCGTCATGGACGTCGACGGACTCAAGGCGGCCGGCTCCATGATCGGCTCCGCCGGCGTGATCGTGCTGGACGAGAGCGCCTCGATCCCGGAGGCGCTCATGGTGCTCGCGCGCTTCTACGCGCACGAGTCGTGCGGCCAGTGCACGCCGTGCCGCGAGTCGACGGGCTGGATCTACAAGATGGTCCATCGCATCGTCGACGGCCACGGCCGCAAGGACGACCTCGACACCATCGTCGACGTCGCCCGCCGCGGCGCCGGCACCACCATCTGCGCCTTCTACGACGGCGCCGTCGGCCCCTACATCTCTTACATCCAGAAGTTCCGCTCCGAGTTCGAGGCCCTATGCCGAAGCTGACGATCGACGGCAGAGAGATCGAAGTAGAGCCCGGGACGAACCTCATCGAGGCGGCCCGTCGGCTCGGCATCGAGGTGCCGCATTACTGCTACCACCCCGCGCTCTCGATCGCGGGCCAGTGCCGGCTGTGCATGGTGGACATCGAGAAGGCGCCGCGCCCGACCATCGCCTGCAACACGCAGGCGGCCGACGGCATGGTCGTGCACACGGAGACCGACCGCGTGAAGGAGACGCGGCGGTCGATGATGGAGTTCCACCTGATCAACCACCCGCTGGATTGCCCGGTGTGCGATCAGGCGGGGGAGTGCTGGCTGCAGATCTACTACATGAAGCACGGCCTCTACGACCCGCGGATGACGGACGAGAAGGTGCACAAGCCGAAGGCCGTCCCCCTCGGACCGCACGTCATGCTCGACGCCGAGCGCTGCATCCTCTGCTCGCGGTGCGTCCGCTTCTGTGACGAGATCACCGCCACCGGCGAGCTCGGCATCTTCAACCGCGGCGACCACTCCGAGATCGGCCTCTTTCCCGGCCAGGATCTGGAGAACAACTACTCCGGTAACGTGGTCGACATCTGTCCCGTCGGCGCGCTGACGGACCGAGATTTCCGCTTCCAGGTGCGCGTGTGGTACCTCGACACGACGAAGTCGATCTGTCCCGGCTGCGCGCGTGGCTGCAACGTCGACGTGCACGTGAACCGCAAGCGGCCGCATCACGCCGGCGGCCGGCGCGTGGCCCGGCTCAAGCCGCGCTTCAACGCGGCCGTCAACGCGTGGTGGATCTGCGACGTCGGCCGCTACGGCTTCACGGACGTGGACGACGCGACGCGGGTGACCGCGCCGCAGCGCCGCGCTGGCGCCGAGAGCCTCGACACCGACTGGGGCGATGCGCTCACCACCGTGGTCGACGCCCTGCGCCGGTATTCGCCGGACGAGATGGCCGTGCTGGCGTCGCCCGCCCAGTCGAACGAGGATCTCTTCGCCGTCAAGCAGCTGTGCGAGCGCGTCGGGATTCGCCAGGTCGCGTTCCGTGTGCCGCCGGCGGCGGCCACGGCCGACGACGACTTCCTGCTGCGTGCCGACCGGCATCCGAACACGCGCGGCGCCGAGCTGATCGGCCTCGACGGCGACGCGGCGGGAATCGTGAGCGCGGCGCGCGCCGGGCGGATCAAGCTCCTGTGGGTCTTCGAGCACGACCTCCTCGCCGGCGGCTGGCCGGCGGCCGACGCCACGCAAGCGCTCGAGCGCGTGGAGAGGCTCGTGTGGAGCGGCGCCAACGCCAACGGGACCAGCGCGCGCGCCCACTGTGTCTTGCCGCTCGCGGCGTGGGTCGAGCGCGACGGCACGTACACCAACTTCCTCGGCCGGGTCCAGCGGTTCCGGGCGGCGGTGGAGCCGCTCGGCGGGGCGCTCGCGGGATGGGATGTCGTCGGCCGTGTTCTCGGCGCGCTCGGCGCGCCGCCGTCGGGGACCCGCGCCGAGCACTGGTTCCGCGAGCTGGCGAAGGCGGTACCCGCGTTCGCCGGCCTCTCGTATCAGACGATCGGCGACGGCGGCGCCATGATCGCCGGTGCGCCGCCCACCGCGGCACCGGCGCCGCCGGGCCGCCGCGCCGACACGAGGGTCACGGCGTGACCGCGACGCTCACCGATTTCGGCATCGCCTTCGCGCGGGTGGCGTTCGTGATGATGTTCATCCTCAACCTGGGCGGCCTCCTGACGTGGGTCGAGCGCAAGCAGTCGGCCATCATGCAGGACCGGATCGGCGCCAACCGGGCCTCGATCCTCGGCTTCCGGATCATGGGGCTGTTCCATCCGCTGGCCGACGCGATCAAGATGCTCACGAAGGAAGATTTCTTGCCGGCGCGCGCGGATCGTTTCCTGTTCAAGCTCGCGCCGTTCGTCTCGGTGTTCTTCGGCCTCGTCGCCTTCGCGTCGATCCCCTTCGGCGACACGCTGCGCATCGGCGACCGTGTGGTGCCGCTGCAGGCGGTGACGCTGAACGTCGGCGTGCTGTACGTCTTCGCCATGCTCTCGCTCGGCGTGTACGGCGTGATGATGGCGGGCTGGTCGTCGTCGAACAACTTCGCGCTGCTCGGCGGGCAGCGCGCGGCGGCCCTGATGATCTCGGCCGAGATCGCCATCGGCGCCTCGATCATGGGCGTCATCATGGTGTACGGCTCGCTCGATCTCCAGGAGATCGTGCGCGCGCAAGGGGCCCCGCTGCTGCCCGGGCTGTTCGGCGACTGGATTCCGGCCTGGGGTCTCCTCACGCAGCCACTGGCCTTCTTCCTGTTCGTCACCGCCGGCATCGCCGCCACCAAGCGCATTCCCTTCGACATGCCGGAGGGCGAGTCCGAGATCATCGGCTACTTCGTCGAGTACAGCGGGATGAAGTTCGGGATGTTCGCGATGGCCGACTTCCTGGAGACGGTCGTGATCGCGGGGCTGACCACGTCGCTGTTCCTCGGGGGCTGGCAGGTGCCGTACCTGCTGCCGGAGGGCTTCGTGTTTCCGTGGGGCGCGACGCTGCCGCTGCCGCACGGCCTGGTCGCGCTGCTCCAGGTCGGCTCCTTCTCGCTCAAGGTGGTCGTCATGATCTTCCTGATGATGCTGGTGCGCTGGACCCTCCCGCGCTTCCGCTACGATCAGGCCATGCGCCTGGGGTGGCTCGGCCTGTTCCCGCTGTCGATCCTCAACATCGTCCTGACCGGCCTCGTGCTCTTGATGATCGGCACTCAACAATGACCGCGGAGCGCCGCGACCAATTTATCAACCGGTTTTACCTCCGCGAAGTCTTGTCGGGCCTCGGCCTGACGGCCGCGCACTTCTTCCGGAACATGGGCCGGCACGCCGCCCGCGCCTTCGGGCACAGGGACGCCCAGGGCGCGGTGACCATCCAGTATCCGGAGGAGCGCCGTCCGTATTCCCCGCGGCTCCGCTCGCTCCACCGGCTCGTCCGCCGCGAGGACGGCTCGCCGCGCTGCGTGGCGTGCATGATGTGCGAGACGGTGTGCCCGGCGCGCTGCATCTATATCGTCGCCGACGAGCACCCGAACCCGGAGATCGAGAAGATGCCCGCGCGCTTCGACATCGATCTCGGCAAGTGTGTCTTCTGCGGCTTCTGCGTGGAGGCGTGCCCCGAGGACGCCATCCGCATGGATACCGGAATCCTCGAGTTCTCGTCCTACACCCGCAACGGCATGATTTACACGAAGGAGACGCTCTTGAGCCTGGAGCCGGCCGGGCCGGACGGCGTGCCCACGTCGCCGGTCCCGATCCCGGCCGATCGCAGGGTGGTCGGGCCGTGAGCATGGCCGCCTTCGTGGTGCTCGCGGTGATCGCGGTCGGCTCGGCGCTCGGTCTCGTGCTCCGGCGGAATGCCATCCACGGCGCCCTGTTCCTCGTCGTCAATTTGGGGACGGTGGCGGCGCTGTACTTGACGCTTCGCGCGGAGTTCCTGGCCGCCGCGCAGGTGATCATCTATGCGGGCGCCATCATGGTGCTCTTCGTCTTCGCCATCATGGTGTTGATCCCGGGCAAGGAAGAGACGGGGCCCGACCCGCGGCGCCCCTACCGGCTCCTCGCCATCCCGGTGGCGGCCGGTCTGCTGGTGGAGCTGGCGGTCATCCTGAGCTCGCGGGCGGGGCGCAGCGCGGCACCGGCGGCGACGACGCCGGGCGGCGTGGAGGCGATCGGCCGGCTGCTGTTCACGGACTACCTGTTTCCATTCGAGCTGACGAGCGTCTTGCTGCTGGCCGCCATGGTGGGCGTGCTGGTGCTGGCGCGTCGGCGAGCGACCTGATGGTCCCCGACATCTGGTACCTTGCCCTCAGCGCCGTGCTGTTCTCGATCGGCGTGGTCGGCGTGATCGTGCGCCGCAATCCGCTGGTGATCTTCATGTCGATCGAGCTGATGCTGAATGCAGTGAACCTGTCGTTCGTGGCGTTCGGGCACCGGCTCGGCTCGCCGGACGGGCAGGCGCTGGTGTTCTTCGTGATGGCCGTGGCAGCGGCCGAGGTGGCAGTGGGACTGGCCATCATCGTGGCCATCTTCCGGCTGCGGCAGCGGCTGTCCGTCGACGACCTATCCGTGATGCGGTGGTAGGAGGCAGGGGCATGGCCCAAAAGACTGCGACACATACCGCCAGGGCCGGGCTCGGCATCGACGCCGAGCTGGCCCGGCGGCTGTACCGCGACATGGTGCTCATCCGAAGATTCGAGGAGAAGGCGGCCGAAGCCTACGCGCTCGGCAAGATCGGCGGGTTCCTGCACCTCTCCATCGGTGAGGAGGCGGTGGCGGCCGGCGTGACGTCGGCGCTGCGGCCGGACGACTACGCGATCTCGACCTACCGCGAGCACGGCCACTGCCTGGTGAAGGGCTCGGACCCGCGGCGCGTGATGGCCGAGCTGTTCGGGCGCGTCGACGGCCTGTCGAAGGGCAAGGGCGGCTCCATGCACCTCTTCGACAAGTCCACGAACTTCCTCGGCGGCCACGCCATCGTGGGCGCGCACCTGCCGCTGGCGGCCGGCGTCGGGTTCAAGATCAAGTACGAGGGCGGCGACCAGGTCATCGTGTGCTACTTCGGCGACGGGGCCGTGCCCGAGGGGGAGTTCCACGAGGCGCTGAACCTCTCGGCGCTGTGGAAGCTGCCGGTGATCTGGGTCTGCGAGAACAACCGGTACGCCATGGGCACGTCGCTCGAGCGCGCGCTGGCTCAGCCGGAGATCTGGAAGTTCGGTCCCACGTACGGGATCCCGAGCGAAGCGGTGGATGGCATGGACGTGCTCGCCATGCGCGAGGCCGCGGTGCGCGCGGTGGCGCGCGCCCGCACGGACAGGACGCCGGCCCTGCTGGAGGCCCGGACCTATCGCTTCCGCGGCCACTCCATGCGCGACCCGGCCGGCGCCGTCTATCGCACCAAGGAAGAGGTCGAGCGCGAGAAGCTGCGCGACCCGATCGTGCTCTTCCGCGATCGTGCGCTGAAGGCGAGCCTCCTCAACGAGGAGGAGCTCAAGCACATCGAGAAGGACGTCAACGACCTCGTCGACGAGGCGGTGGCCTTTGCGGATGCCTCGCCGGAGCCGCCGCTGGAGGAGCTCTTCACCGACATCTTCAAGGAGGCGTGAGATGGCGGTGATGACCTATCGCGAGGCGCTCAACATGGCCCTCCGCGAGGAGATGACCCGCGATCCGCGCGTGTTCGTCATCGGCGAGGAGGTCGGCCTCTACGAGGGCGCCTACAAGGTGACGCAGGGACTCCTGAAGGACTTCGGCGCCAAGCGCGTGGTCGACACGCCCATCGCCGAGTCGGGATTCACCGGCGTCGGCATCGGGGCCGCCATGACCGGGCTCCGGCCGGTGGTCGAGATGATGACGTTCAACTTCGCCCTGCTCGCGCTCGATCAGATCGTGAACTCGGCCGCCAAGCTCCTCTACATGTCGGGCGGGCAGTTCAACGTCCCGATCGTCATCCGCGGTCCGGGCGGCCCCGCGCACCAGCTGGCCGCCCAGCACTCGCAGTCGATGGAGGTGTACTTCTACCACGTGCCCGGGCTCAAGGTGGTGCGGCCATCGACGCCGGCCGACGCCAAGGGGCTCCTGAAGTCGGCCATCCGCGACGACAACCCGGTGATCTTCATCGAGTCGGAGACGCTCTACAACGTCAAGGGCGAGGTGCCCGACGATCCGGACTTCGTCATCCCGCTGGGGCAGGCCATCGTTCGCCGCGAAGGCACCGACGTGACGGTGATCGCCTACATGGGCATGATGTACCGCGCCATGGAGGCCGCCGAGGAGCTCGCCAGGGAAGGGATCTCGGTGGAGATCGTCGACCCGCGCACGCTGCAACCCATGGATACGAAGACCATCATCGGCTCCGTCCGGAAGACCCATCGCGCGGTCGTGGTGGAGGCGGGCGCCGGGTTCGCCGGCATGGGATCCGAGATCGCCGCGTTCGTCACCGAGCACGCGTTCGACGACCTCGACGCTCCCGTGGAGCGCGTGACCGGCGCCTCGGCGCCGATGCCGTATGCGAAGAATCTCGAGAAGGCCAAGACGCCGACCAGGGACAAGATCATGGACGCCGTCCGCCGCGTCTGCTACGCCAACGGGGGCTGACCATGGCCGTCACGAAAGTCCAGATGCCCAAGCTCTCGGAGGCGATGGAGAGCGGCAAGATCATCAAATGGCTCAAGAAGGAGGGCGACCGCGTCCAGAGCGGCGATATCCTGGCCGAGGTCGAGACGGACAAGGCCGACGTCGAGATGGAGGCGTTCGGCAGCGGCGTGCTCCGGAAGATCCTGGTCGGCAACGGCGAGAAGGCGGCCGTGGGCGCGCTCATCGGGGTGATCGCCGAGCCGAACGACGACATCGGCGCCGTCGTCGCGCAGTCCGGCTCGGCCGCGCCGAAGGCGTCGGCCCCGGCGCCGGCGGAGGAATCGCGACGCCCGGCCGCGGTGCCGCCGCAGCCGCGCCGCGAGGACCACGCCGAGCGCTCGCCGTCGCCGTCCCGCGGGCCCGAGGCGCCGGCGCGGCCGACCGCCCCCGCGCAGCCCACCGCGCCGCCGCAACCGGTGACCGTGGGCGCCGACGACGGGGGACGGGTGAAGGCCTCCCCGCTGGCGCGAAAGATCGCGGCCCAGTCCGGCGTCGATCTCAAGCTGGTGCAGGGCAGCGGCCCGGGCGGGCGGATCGTCCGTCGGGATGTCGAGGCGGCCGGTTCGGCGCCGGCGGCGCGGGCGACGGGCGCGGCGCCCCAGCGCATCGCCGGCCAGCCCGGAGTGGAGTTCGAGGACGTGGCCCTCACGCCCATGCGGGCGACCATCGCCAAGCGCATGCCGCTCAGCAAGGGGCCGGTGCCGCACTTCTACGTCACGTCGGAGGTCGCGATGGACGCGGCGTGGGAGCTGCGCGAGCAGCTCAACGGCCTGGAAGGCCAGCCGAAGATCTCGGTCAACGATCTGGTGGTGCGCGCATGCGCGCTGGCGCTGTTGCAGCATCCGGGCGTCAACGCATCCTTCCAGGGAGAGTCGATCCGCGTCTTCCATCGCGTGCACATGGGCATCGCGGTGGCGCTTGAGGAGGGGCTCATCACGCCCGTGCTGCGGGACGCGCACGCGAAGTCGCTCGCGCAGCTCGCCGCCGAGAGTCGTGATCTGGCGGAGCGCGCGCGCCAGCGCAAGCTCCGGACGCAGGAGCTGTCGGGGGCGACCTTCTCCATCTCCAACCTCGGGATGTTCGACGTCGCCGACTTCTCGGCCATCATCAATCCGCCCGAGGGGGCCATCCTGGCCGTCGGCTCGGTGCGCAAGGTGCCCGTCGTCACCGAGGGCGGGCTTGGCGTCGGACGCCGGATGGCGGTCACGCTCTCGTGTGACCACCGCGTGATGGACGGCGCGATGGGCGCCAGGTTTTTGCAGGACGTCAAGCGGCTGCTCGAGGAGCCGCTGCGGCTGCTCGTCTGATGGCGGCCCACGCCTTCGACGTCGTCGTCGTCGGGACCGGTCCGGGCGGGTACGTCTCGGCCATCCGGGCCTCGCAGCTCGGGCTGTCCGTCGGCGTCGTCGAGGACGATCGCCCCGGAGGTGTCTGTCTGAACTGGGGCTGCATCCCGACCAAGGCGCTGCTGCGCAACGCCGAGGTCGTGCATCTCTTCGAACGGGCGGAGACCTTCGGCGTGACCGTCCAGGGACTCCAGGCCGACTACGCGGCGGCGGTCAAGCGCAGCCGCGGCGTCGCCGATCGCATGGCGAAAGGCGTGGAGTTCCTCTTCAAGAAGAACAAGATCACGCTGTTTCCTGGCACGGGCGCGCTGAAGAGCCGCACCACGGTCGAGGTCAAGGGGCCGTCGGGGACGGAGACGCTCGAGGCCAAGCGCGCGGTGATCCTGGCGACGGGCTCGGAGCCGAAGTCGCTGCCCGGCGTCACCATCGACGAAAAGAGAGTCATCTCGTCGAACGGCGCTGTACGAAACGAGGCGAAGCCCAGGTCGATCGTCATCATCGGCGCCGGCGCCGTCGGCGTCGAGTTCGCGGACGTCTACCGCGCGTACGGCGTCGAGGTGACGATTCTCGAAGCGCTCGACCGCGTCGTGCCCCTCGAGGACCAGGAGATCTCCGCTCAGCTCGCGCGCAACCTGTCCCGCCGCGGCATCCAGATCAAGACCGGCGTGAAGGTGAGCGCGGTGACGTCCGGCGGAGCGGGCGTCGTGGTGGAGACGGACGGCGGCAAGCTCGAGGCCGAGCAGGTGTTGATGGCCGTCGGCCGCGCCGCGCGGATCAAGGGCGTGGGCATCGAGGCGCTCGGAATCGCGATGGACCGTGGCTTCGTGAAGGCGTCGCCGACGATGGAGACGTCGGTGATGGGCATCTACGCCATCGGTGACATGGCCGGGCCGCCGCTGCTCGCGCACAAGGCCATGGCCGAGGGCGTGGTCGCCGCCGAGGCCATCGCGGGGAAGAATCCGCGACCGGTCGACTACGGCAACGTGCCCTCGTGCACGTACTGCCGGCCGCAGGTGGCCTCGATCGGGCTCACCGAGGCCAAGGCGCGTGAGGGCGGGCGCGAGGTCAGCGTCGGGAAGTTCCCGTTCACGGCCAGCGGCAAGGCGGTGGCGCTCGGCGAGACCGACGGCTTCGTCAAGGTCGTCGCCGACAAGAAGACGGGCGAGATCCTGGGCGCGCACATCATCGGCCCCGAGGCCACCGAGGTCATCCACGAGTTCGCGGTCGGTCGCACGCTGGAGGCGACGCTCGAGGAGCTCATGCACACGATCCACGCGCACCCGACGCTGTCCGAAGCCGCCCTCGAAGCGACGCTGGCCGCCCTCGGCCACGCCATCCACATCTAGATGGCCGCCGCCGGCTTCGATCTGAGCCCCGAGCAGCAGGCGCTGCAACGCCGCGCGCGCGAGCTCGCCGACGGCGCCTTCGCGGAGCGCGCGGCGCGCTGGGACGCGAGCGAGGAGTATCCCTGGGACAACGTCAAGGACCTGGCCACGGCCGGCTTCATGGCCATGACGGTGCCCACGGAGTACGGCGGCGGCGGCCGCCCCATCCTCGACGTCGTCCTCGTCATCGAGGAGATCGCGCGTGCGTGCGGCATCACCGGGCGCATCGTGGTGGAGGGCAACCTCGGCACCGTCGGGGCGCTGAACGCCTACGGCACCGAGGCGCAGAAGCGCCGCTGGTTCCCGTGGGTCCTCGAGGGCGAGAAGCCCGCCATCGCCATCAGCGAGCCGGCGGCGGGCTCGGCGGCCACCGACATGGAGACGCGCATCGACGAGGCGGCCGGCGGCTATCGCATCACCGGCCACAAGTGCTGGATCACCGGGGCCGGCACGTCGCGACTCTATCTCGTGTACGGGCGGTTCGGCGATCGCCCGGGCGCCGACGGCATCGGCGGCGTCTTCGTCGAGCGCGACACGCCGGGCTTCCGCATCGGGCGACGCGAGTTGATGATGGGCCTGCGCGGCATCCCGGAGGGCGAGCTCCACTTCGACGGCTGCGTGGTGCCGCGCGAGCACCTCCTCGTCGGGCCCGGCGACGGCTTCAAGAAGCTGATGGCCGCCTACAACGGCCAGCGCCTCGGCGCCGCCACGGTGGCGCTCGGGCTCGCGCAGGGCGCGTTCGAGCGCGCGCTGGCCTACGCGGCGACGCGCAAGCAGTTCGGCAAGGCCATCGGCGACTTCCAGGGAATCCGCTGGAAGCTCTCCGACATGGCCATCAAGATCGACGCCGCGCGCCTGCTGATCCACCGCGCGGCCGCCCGCGCCGGGCACGGGTTCCCTGACGCGTTGGAGGCGGCCAAGGCCAAGACCTTCGCCGCCGAGACGGCGCAGCAGGTGACCAGCGAGGCGCTCCAGATCCACGGCGCGGCCGGCTACGGCCGCTCGCTGCCGCTCGAGCGGATGATGCGCGACGCACGGATGTTCGCCATCGGCGGCGGCACGCTCGAGATGATGCGCAACCTCATCGCCGACCGGCTGCTCCCGACGCGCGCGAACTGGCGGGCCTGATCCGCCTCGGAGTCGGTCTGCCGACCGCGGGCGCGTGGGCGACGCCCGACGCGCTGGCCACCGTCGCCCGCCGCGCCGAGGAGCTCGGCTACGCGTCGGCCTGGACGTTCCAGCGTCTCTTCTATCCTCTCGCGCCGCGCAACGAGTACTACGGGTCGCCCGGCCCGTGGCCCGAGGCGTTTCGCTCCGCGCTCGACCCGGTCGTCGCCTTGACGTGGGCGGCCGCCCACACGCGCACGATCCGGCTCGGCGTGTCCGTGCTGATCATGCCGTTCTACCAGCCGCTCGTGCTGGCCCAGCAGCTGGCGACGCTCGACGTGATGGCGGCCGGACGCCTGGATGTCGGCGTCGGGATCGGCTGGTCGCTGGACGAGTTCGAGGCCGCCGGCGTTCCGGCCGACCGGCGCGGCGCGCGCGCCGACGAGTTCTTGAGAGTGCTCAACGCCGCGTGGGCCGACGACCCGGTCGAGTTCGCGGGCGAGTTCTATCGGATCCCGCGCTCGTCGGTGCGCCCGAAGCCGGTGCAGCGGCCCCGGCCTCGGCTGCTCGTGGGCGGCTACAGCGAGCCGGTGCTGCGCCGCGCCGCCACCCTGGCCGACGGCTATACCGGCGGCAACATCCCGCTCGCCGACCTGGCGAGCGTCGTCGCGCGCGTCAAGAACGCCGCCCGCGCCGCCGGCCGCGACCCCGAGCGGTTTCCCATCGTCTGCCGCGGCTCGTTCCGGCTCACGGCCGAGCCGCTCGGCGCGGGCCGGCGAGCGCTGTCGGGCTCGGAGGCGGAGATCCGTGACGACATCCGGCGTTACGGCGACGCCGGGGTGACCGAGCTCTTCCTGGAGCCGAACTTCCAGCCGGGTGGCGCCGAGCTGACCTCGGTGCTGCGGCAATTCGAGGTGCTGGCGCCGAAAGCTTGATTTTAGTCCGACAGTCGCGGCAGACTCGCTCCGGCATGAACGGTCGGCTCCGGGTCGCCCTGCTCGTCCTGCTGCTGATGGTGCCCCTGCTACTCCAGGGCGCCACGCTGCCGCACACGCACTTCGGCGCCCCCGACGGCTTCTTCAACCAGGAGCACGACCTCACGCTCCTGGCCCTCGTCGGCACCGTCGCCTCGCTTGCCGCCGCCGCGCCGGCCGTGCTGCTGACGCTCGTCGTGGTCGCGGCGGCCGGCGGCGGCCGCACCGGTCCGGTCAGCAGCCCCGCCCGCGCCGCGGCCTCTCGCGCTCCCCCCGCGCGCTAGTCCTCGCTCCGTCGCGTCGCACAGTCGCCACCCAATCCTTCGACGGAGGAATCTATGCGCGCATTGATCGGTGCGCTCGTGTTGTCGTCCATCTTCGCCCTGCCCGCGCGGCCCGGCGCCGCGCAGGATGCCGAGGCGCTTCGCCGCGACCTCGAGCAGATGCGCCGCCAGTTCGAGCAGGTCCAGCAGGAATACCGCAAGGCCATGGAGCAGATGGCCGAGCGCCTGCAGCGACTGGAGGCGGCGCCACAGACGGCCGCCCCGCAGACGGCGGCCCCGCCGCCGGTGACCGTCCAGGCGCCGCCGGCGTCGGAGCCGTTGCGGCTCGAGGATCTGGCCCGCCCGCGGCAGCCGTTCTCACTGTACGGGCAGCGCGGGCCCGGCCAGCTGCTGTTCGACATCGGCATCGTCGGTGACTTCGTCGCCAATATCACACAGCGCAGTGTGGACAAGGCGGATGCCGGCACGTTCGCCGGCCGCGAGAACCGGTTCTTTCCGCGCGAGGTGGAGCTGCTGCTCTTCGGGCAGATCGATCCTTATGCGCGGGGTGAGATGCGGATCGAGGCAGCCGAAGAATTCGAGGATGGCGAACGTGACCTCCACCTCGGCCTCGCCGAGGCCCATATCACGCTCCTCACCCTGCCGGGCGGCTTCCAGGCCAAACTCGGCCGCATGCGGAACCGGTTCGGGTTATTCAACGAACGCCATCGCGAGGCGTTACCGCAGATCGATCAGCCGAACGTCTTGACCCGCTTCATTGGTGAGGAAGGTCTCACCGAGAACGGCGCAGAAGTGACGTGGGTGGCACCGTTACCATTCTTTCTCGAGGGCCTCGTCGGCGTGTTCGATGGCGACAACGACGTGGCCTTTGGCCGCGGAAGCCTCAAACATCCGCTGTTGACTGGACGCCTGCGAACATTTTTCGAGTTCGGCACGTTCGGGGCGCTGCAGCTCGGTGGCTCGGCGGCGGCCGGGTACGCGACACAAGGTGTGACCGTAACGGATGCGGTCACTCCGGCGACGCTCGACCTCACCGACACCCATCGCAACATCCTCTGGGGCGTCGACGTCAAGTACAAGTACACGCCGGAGGGGTGGCGGTACGCGCTCGTGACCCTCGGCGCCGAGGCGCTGATGTCGCGGCGGCGCGCGACGGTGGTCGGCGATCCCGACGAGGATGGAATCGAGACGACCGAGCAGCGCAGGCGGAATCGCATGGGCTGGTACACCTATGCCGAAGTCCAGCCGTGGCGTCGGTGGCTCGGCGGCGTTCGGTACGACAACACGCAGTTTCCGCTGAACCCTGGACGGGAGTGGGCGGTGGAGCCGTACATCGCCTTCATGCCGTCGGAGTTCCTTCGCTTCCGGCTCGCGTACAAGCACACCGAGCGCTCGCACCGAGATGGGTTCGGGGACAACGGCGGAAGCGCACGGCTCATGGACGAAGTGCTGTTCCAGGCGACGTTCTTTCTGGGCGCGCATCCTGTGCATCCGTTCTAGGAGGTCCGTATGCGAAGGCATCTGTCCGTCGTGATCGCGAGTCTCGTCCTGCTCGGGCTACTGGGCCCGAGCGGGACGGCCGCGTCCAAGCTACGCGTCGTGACGACCATTCCAGATCTGAAAGCGCTGACCGAGGCTGTCGGTGGGGACTTCGTCGACGTCGACTCGCTGGCCCGGGCCACCCAGAACCCGCACGATCTCGAGGTACGCCCGAGCCTCATGGTCAAGCTGCGGCGGGCTGACGCGCTCATCGTCAATGGCCTCGACCTCGACGGATGGGCCGACGCCGCCCTCCGCGGCTCGAACAACGACCGTATCGTCCCCGGCTCGCCGGGCTTCATCGATGCGTCGCGGGGGGTGCAGGTGCTCGAAGTCCCCACTGGTCGCATCGACCGCTCGATGGGCGACGTCCATCCCGCCGGCAACCCGCACTACACCCTCGACCCCGGTCAGGCACCGACGGTCACCGGCACCATCCTGGACGGCCTCGCTCGACTGGCGCCGGATCGTCGGCCGGCGTTCGAGCGGAATCGCCAGGCGTTTCTGGCCGACCTCGAGCGCGCGATGGCGCGATGGACAGAAGCGCTGGCGCCGGCTCGCGGCGCCAAGGCGGTCGCGTATCACAACAACCTCGTGTACCTCTTCACGCGCTTCGGTGTCACACAGCTGGGCACGATCGAGGAACGACCCGGGATTCCTCCGTCGCCGGCACACCTGGCAAAGCTGATCCGGACGATGAAGGACGAGCGAGTGAAGGTCGTCGTTACCGAGCCGTGGAGCGACCTTCAGCTGGCGTCGCGGGTGGCCG
>DATBJF010000041.1:0-31589 GCA_036556545.1 Candidatus Methylomirabilota bacterium | reverse complement strand
GTTCACCACGCGCACGGCGTCACCGCCGACTACAAGATCGACGCCTATCGCCTGGCGCAGCTCGGATTCAACGTGCTGGTGCCGAGCCTCTTCAACATGTTCGGAATCCCGGGCACGAGCCACATCGGGCAGGGCGCCGATTTGCAGGCCAAGCACTCCGATCCGGAGTTTCTCGGCAAGATGGACGAGGCGTGGCAGTACCTCGTCGCGCGCATGGGCTCCGACCCTGCGCGCACGGCGTGCATCGGCCACTGCATGGGCGGGCGGCTCCTCATCCCGTTCGCGGCCGACCATCCGGGCGTCCGCGCCATCGTCCTCTACTATCCGTCCGTGCGCGACGAGCCCGAGACCTCCCACCGGCCGCGCCACGCCTTCAACCTGGCGCGAACGCTCCAGTGCGCGTCGCTGGTGTTCTGCGGCGGCAAGGATTTCATCGCCACTCCGGCCATCCAGGGCCCGTTGTGGGAGGCCTTTCTCGCCAACGGACAGCCCGTCGAGTGGCACTACTTCTCGGACGCCAACCACGGCTTCCGCCATCCCGACAACGACGGCTACCAGCCGCACTACGCCGACCTCGCGTGGCCGCTCGTCACCGATTTTCTGCAGCGGAGGGTCTGAGTCATGAAGGAGCCGACGGTCGTTCGCCTCGCCGAGACCGAGCACGTGAGCTTCGGGCCGCTCTCGCACTACCAGCTGATCATCGGCGACGACGAGGGCACGACGCCGCTGCGCACGGGCATCCAGACGGCGCAGCCGGGCTACGAGGCGCCGCTCCACTCGCATCCGTACGTCGAGGTCCTGCACATCCTCGACGGCACGGCGGAGGCGTGGATGGAAGGCGGCGAGCACCAGCCCATCGTGCTCGAGCGCGGCGACACGCTCGCGATCCCGGCTCACACCGTGCACAGCTTCCGGGTGCGCGGCAACCAGGTCCTGCGCCTGCTCGGCACCCACGCGTCGCCCCGGCGCATCGTCTCCTACAAGGACGGCGCCAAAAGCGACGCGCGCGGCTACCGCGTTATCGAATAGGAACGGCGCGCCGCAAGATAGAGGGGCGTCACGGCTCCGCCGGGGCGCCCCGAACGCTGGGGGGTGTGGGGGGCCATTTCGGGGCCCCCCATCCGGTTAATCCACCCCGAAGTCGAAGATCTTGCCGCCGCTGCCGGCGAAGCCGGACGTCACGACGAACCCGTATTCGCCTGGCTTGAGAGGCTCGCGGGGCTTCAGCCGGTAGAAGCCGCGCGGATCCTTCTCGGAGTCGACGCCGATGATGTCTTCCGACCGCACGCCGGTCTTCTGGGTGCCGCCGTACGGCATGAAGGCGCCGCTCGAGAACTTCAGATTGCGGTCGTCGTGCTTGTCGCCGGGCTTGAGCTTCACCAGCGGCACCTCGTTCGGCGCCCACGCGCTGAAGAAGACGGGTTGCGGGTCGGCCACGCGATAGGGCGCCTTCCGGCCCTTCAGGACCAGTTCGCTCTTCGAGGTGAAGACCTGAAAGTTCGTTTCCACCGACGCGATGGCGGGAGTCATCTCGACGTATTCGGCGCCGCGCACATGGACGATCGCGTCGCGGACTTGCGGCATTCCGGCCGCGCCGCCGGGCTTCACGGCGGCCGCCGGCGCACCGGCGGAACCGGCCCCCGAGCCCGAGTGCGTGACCATCGCCTCGATCACGGCGTCCGACAGCCCGGCCTGCTTGAGCCCGACCAGGGCCTGGGTGCTGGTGTCGAACTTGGCCTGGCTGCCCCGAATTTTCGCCAGGATGATGCCCTCCGAGAGCCCGGCTTTCTTCATCGCGATGACGGCATCGTTGTTGAGGACCTCCTGGGCGTTGGCGGAGGTCACGGCGAGGACGAGCGAGAGCACGGCAAGGAAGCGGATCCAGGTATTCATGGCGGGAGAATGGTCGGAAAAGCGGCGCTTCGTCAAGACCCCGTCAGCCGAGGCCGTGCGCGCGCATCGCCCGTCGATAGGCGACGGCCACGGCGTCGAAGGTCAGATGGAGCTCGGCGGCCAGGTCGAAGGGCACGCGGTCGGGCCGCTGGGACTCCACCACGCGCTCGTCCTGCGCGAAGATCGTCCGCTCGAAGGCCTGCATGACCGCGTCCTCCTGCTCGACGTTGTAGTTGCGCGCCACCACGCAGTAGCCGACGCAGCGATCCTTCGAGACGGGTTGCGAGGCGAAGAAGTACAGGAGCCCGTCGCGCCCGCCCCAGTCGATGTGCTCGACGATCGTGTAGGGCAGGTGGAGCGCGTAACGCGTGCGGCGCGTCGAGTCCTTGCGCTCCTCGGGCGCGAAGACCGGAAACGCCTCCGTGTTCGGCGCGTCCGGCCGGCCGTACGCGTAACGCAGCACGGGGCCGTCGACGACGACCTCGTGCGGCGCCACCACGGCGTTGTCGGCCTCGCCGAGGAGCCCGGCGTGCACGAACGCGAAGTGACCGAAGTCGGTGAAATTCTCGACCTGGCGGGAGGCGTCGCACGCCCAGGCGAACGGCCCCGTGCTCACGACGCGCCAGCCACTCTGCGTCAGCTCCGGAACGTCCGGGATCGGCCAGCGCGGCGGCTCGAGCGCCGCCCAGACGATGCCGTATCGCTCGGTGACGGGATAGGCGACCGCGCGTGCGCGGGCCGGCACCCGTCTCGGTTCGGCGAGCTGCGGGATGGCGGTGCAGGCGCCGCCGCCGTCGTACCGCCAGCCGTGATAGGCGCAGACGAGCTCGTCGCCCTCGACGCGGCCGAGCGACAGCGCCGTGCCGCGGTGAACGCAGACATCGCGGAAGGCGTGGGCGTCGCCGCGTGTGTCGCGCCAGAGCACCAGCGGCTCGTCGAGGAGCGTCGTCGCGCGCGGGGCGGCCGCGACGTCGACCGCATACGCGACGGGATGCCAGCACGCGCGCAGCGTCAGGACGTCTTGATCCCGAGCAGCCTGGCGGCGGTGCCGCCCAGGATGGCGAGGCGCTCGTCGTCGCTCAGCCCCGGCGTCTCCAGCACCAGCTCGGCCGCCGTGCTCGTCCACGGATAGGGAAAGTCGGTGCCGACGACGATCTGCCCGGCGCCGACTTCGGCCACCAGGTGGCGCATGGCCTCCGGCGTGAACACGATGTTGTCGTAGTACATCTGCTTCAGATACTCCGTCGGCTTCTTCTCAAGCGGGCCGTCCTGGCCGCCGGTGCAGCGCTCGGGGAAGACGCGGCAGCCATGATCCGAGCGCGCCGCGTACGAGGGCAGGAAGCCGCCGCCGTGCGCCGCGCAGATCTTGAGCCCGGGAAACTTGTCGAGCGTGCCCTCGAAGATCAGGTGCGAGAGCGCGATGGTCGTCTCGAGCGGATTGCCGATGACGTTCTCGAGCAGACCGTTGCCCTTGAGCCGCGTGGTCGCGTTCATCTCCGCCGTGCCCTGCGGATGGATGAAGACGACGACGCCGAGGTCCTCGGCCTTGGCCCAGAACGGATGAAATCTCTTGTCGCTCAGCTCCACGCCGTCGACGCTGCCGCCGATGGCGGCGCCGCGCAGGCCATACCGTCGCACGCCCTCCTCGAGCTGCTGAGCGGCGAGGTCGGGGTGCTGCAGGGCGACCGACGCGAAGGCGACGAAGCGGTCGGGATTGGCCGCGCACGCTTCCGCCAGCTTCTCGTTTTGCAGCGTGATGAGCTGCGCGGCGCGGTCACGGTCGGCCTTGTACCAGTACGGATTGATGCTGAGCGCCTCCACGTCGATGCCCTGGGCATCCATGGCGCGCAGGCGCTCGGCGACCTGCGTCGCCATGTGGAGCACCGGCGGGAACTGCGTGCCGGGGGCGCTGAGCTTCAACCCCATCAACGCCATGGCTTCCGGCACGGCGCAGTGCGCGTGGATGTCCACCACCTTCGCGCGGCGCCCGCTGACGACGATCTCCCGCCGCCGCGTCTGCGTCTGCGGCGCCGCGGCCGCCGTGACCTCGCACCCCACGAAGGCGACGCCGCTCACGGCGCCGCTCACATGCCGGTGCCGAAACCGCCGGCCGTTCGTACGGTCACCGCCTCGCCCATGTGGGCGGCCGAGTGCATCAGGGCGATGCCGCTCAAGGCCGCCGACCGCGGTCGGCCGGGCATCATCTTCTTGAACGGCTCGGCGGCACGGCCGAGGCTGCCGTCGGCGGCGGCGCGCTCCACGGCCTGCGCCTCGATGACGCCCTGCCAATCTCGTGAGCTGAAGCCGCCGACGATCTCCCGCGTGCGGTGACCGACGGCGTCGCGAAACTCGCGCAGCGCCGCGACGTCCACCTGCTGGGTGAGGTCGCTGACCTCGCCGCTCGTCATGCCGAAGCCAAAATCGCGCCGCGTGATGCCCAGGCGCTTCGACCACGCGTCGTCGAAAACCTGCGATCGGCCCGCCAGGAACGTGTTGACGAAGACGTCCTCGGCGCGGGCGATGTGGAACATCAGCCACGCCAGCGAGTTCAGATCCTCGCGCGGCCGCACGCGCATCTGCGCATCCGTGAGACCGGCGAAGGTCCGGTCGGCCATCGACATCTTGTTGCCGCCGACGGCGGCGGAGTGCACGGCGGCGTGCTGCTGCAGGAACAGGTCACGAGCGTCCATGGTGTCTCCTCTGTATCGGAGCGCTGTTTCCGCCTCCGCCGTGGGTGGCCCGAGAGAGGTGGTACACGGCTCCGCACGGCTAGACGGTGGCAGAACTCTAGCCGGGGTGCGGGGCAAGTCAAGCGGGTGCGGAGGCCGTGAAGGCAGTATGATGCCGGTCTGGTGAACCGCTCTCCGAAGTTCTGGCGCGTCTACAGCGGCGCCGACGGGCAGTCGCACGTCGCCGAGCTCGAGCTGTCTCTGAAGCCCTTCGTCGACGTCGAGGGGGCCCACGGCCAGAGCAGCGCGCCGCACGCGGCCAGCGGCATCGTCTTCCGTGTCGCGCCCGCCGGCTACGTGCTCGACTGGCACTGCGCGCCGCGGCGCCAGTACTCCATCTCGCTGTCGGGCACGGCGGAGATCGAGGTCGGCGACGGGACCGTCGTCCGCGTGGAGCCCGGCGATGTGGTGCTCGCCGAGGATCTCACCGGCCGCGGCCACGTCACCCGCGTCGTCGGCTCCGAGCCCCGCTGCTACGCGATCGTTCCACTCACCGACTAGAAAGGGGGGTCCCACATGCCGCGCCTCATGCCCATCACCGGGAAAGCGGAGGTGCCGCCCGAGCATCACGGTGTCGTCGATGCCGTCGTGAAGGTGTTCGGCAACGTGCG
The DNA here is from genome assembly GCA_036556545.1 of Candidatus Methylomirabilota bacterium. Lineage (GTDB taxonomy): Bacteria > Methylomirabilota > Methylomirabilia > Rokubacteriales > CSP1-6 > AR12. Next base: position 26,356 of record DATBJF010000041.1, on the reverse strand, counting down.
CGGGCCGTTCAGCATGCTGTTGCACAGCCCGAAGCTGGCCGAGCGGCTGTTGCCGCTCGTGACGTTCTTCCGCGACGAGAGCGTGGTGGCCACGCCGCTCCGCTCGATCGCCATCCTCACCGCCGTGCGCGAGCGGGAGTCGGCGTACCCCTGGGCGGCGCAGGTGAACCTGGCGCGTCGCAACGGCATTCGCGAGGAGGTCATCGAGGTCATCCGCGCCAAGGCGGATCCCGGCAAGCTCTCGCCGGAGGAGCGCGACGTCGTCCTCTACGCGCGCCAGCTCATGCGCGGCAACCGCGTGGACCAGACGCTGTTCGACACGCTCAACGAGCGTCACGGCGCCCCGTGGATGGTGGAGGTGACGGCGGCCGCGCTCTACTTCGCGATGGTGGCCGGCGTGGCCAACGCCTTCGAGATCGCGCCGCCGCCCGACGGCGACAAGCTCCCGGCCTAGCGCATGTTCTACGGCTGGCGCATCACGGCCACCTTCGCAGTGATGGTCTTCGCCTCGGCCGGCATCCGCCACGCCGTCGGCCCCTTCCTCAAGCCGATGGTGGCGGACCTCGGCGTCGACCGCGCGAGCTTTTCGCTGGTCATCGCGCTCGGCCTGTTCCTCTATGGCGCGTTCATGCCGGTCGTCGGCGCGCTCGTCGATCGGCTGGGCGCGCGGCTCGTGACCTCCGCCGGCTGCGTCGTGCTCGCCGGCTCGCTCGTCCTGACCGCGTTCTGCCGCACCATCTGGGAGCTCGCCGCCGTCTACGGCGTGCTGGCCGCCGTGGGCCTCGCCGCCACCGGCCCCGTCGTCGCCAACGCCGTGGTCTCGCGGTGGTTCATCGCGCGCCGGGGCACGGCCGTGTCGGTGCTCGGCAGCGCGGCGATGGCCGGCATGAGCCTCATGGTCCCGATCCTGGCCTGGCTCATCCTCACCGTCGGCTGGCGGACGACGTACATCGTGATCGGCGGCTTCGTGCTCGCGTGCCTGCTGCCGCTCTGTGTGCTCGTGCTGCGCGACTCGCCGGAATCGATGGGGCTCGGGCCCGACGGCGTGCGCGCCGCCTCCGCGGCGCCGCCGAAGATCACGCGCACGCCGATCACCACGGCCGCCACCACGGTCGCCTTCTGGCAGCTCTCCGGGTCGTTCTTCACGTGTGGCTTCTCGATGAGCCTGATCTCCTCGCACGGCGTGCCGATGCTGACCGATCACGGCTACACGCCGCTCTTCGCCTCGTGGACGCTCGGCGTGCTCGGGGGCGGGAGCATCCTCTTCACGCTGCTGCTCGGGCCCGCCTCCGACCGCTTCGGCCGCCGGCCGGTGCTGGCGGCGATCTATGGCGGGCGCGCGCTCGTGTTCGCCGCGCTGTTCTCGATCCGCGACAACCCCACCGTCATCCTGGCGGTGGCGTTCATCGGCGGCCTCACGCTGGCCGGCTCGATGTCGATGACCTCGGCGCTCACGGCCGACATCTACGGTCGCTTCTCGGTGGGCACGATCCTCGGCGCGATCTTTCTCGTCCACCAGACCGGCGCCGCCATCGGCTCGTACGCCGCCGGCGCGCTGTTCGAGGCGACCGGCGGCTACGGCCTGATGTACGCGATCGCGTGCGCGGTCCTGGTGGCGGCCGCGCTCGTCAGTCTTCGCATCGACGCCGAAGGGCGGCAGGTGAGCTGGGTGACGCGCGCCGCGCGCGTGTAGGGCTCAGGGCACCTCGTTCTGCAGCATCTGGTCGAGCGTCTGCCGCTCGCGGATGAGCGTCAGGCTGCCGTCGTGCTCCAGCATGACCTCGGGCGCCTGCGGGTAGGAGTTGTAGTTCAGCGTCGACATCGCGCTGCAGTACGCGCCGGCGCCGCCGACGACCACCAGATCGCCTCCCTGCGGTCGCGGCACCCAGCGCGGCGCGAGACCCTCGGGATCGCCGGGCGCGGGCGTCAGGATGTCGCCCGACTCGCAGCACGGACCGACGAAGATCGTCGGCGCCGTCTCGCGGCCGGTGGCCAGCACGTCGATGGGATGCTGCGCGCCGTAGAGTGACGGGCGCGTCACTTCCGTCATGCCCGTGTCGAGCTTCGCGAACAGGTAGCCGTCCTTGCCCGTGTCGACGACGTCGATGCAGGTGGCGACCACCGCGCCCGCGTTGGCCACGAGGAACGTCCCCGGCTCGATCTCCAGGTGCAGGGCGCGGCCGTGGCGCTCGCGGAAGGCGACGAGCTCGCGCGCGACGTGCGTGGCCACGTCGGTCATGTCGGCGGTCGGCTCCTCCGGCATCCGCCCGACCTTGAAGCCGCCGCCGAGGTTCACGATGCCGACGTCGGGCAGCGCGGCGGCGAGGTCGAGGCTCATGCGCGTCACGCGGCGCCAGACGTCCGGGTCCGTGCCGGAGCCGATGTGGGTGTGCAGCGTGCGGAGCGTCAGGCGATGGCGCGCCGCCAGCGCCTTCACGTCGGTCAGGTACTCGTGCCAGATCCCGAAGCTCGAGGCCGGCCCGCCCGTGTTGGTGCGCTTCGTCGAGCCGCTGCCGAGGCCGGGGTTCATCCGCACGGCGATCGCCTGGCCGCGCGCCGCGCGGCCGATGGCCTCCAGCTGGTGCAGCGAGCAGGCGTTCAGGCGCACGCCGCGCCGGACGTGCTCGCCGAGCCGCGTGGACGGCATCTGCGAGCTGAGCTGGATCTGCGCGGGCGCGAAGCCCGCGCGCACCGCGCGCTCGACCTCCCAGTCGCTCGAGGCGTCGATGTGCAGGCCGAGGTCGCGGAAGAGATGCAGGATGCGCCGGCTGGGGTTCGCTTTCATCGCGTAGCGCAGCGTGAAGCCGTACGGGGCGGCAAAGGCGAGGAGCCGGCGCGCGGTGGTCTCCAGCGCCGCCGCGTCGTAGACGTAGCACGGCGTCCCGAACCGCTCGCGGACGAGGGCGGCCTGGTCGGTGGTGAGGAAGAGCGGCATCAGCGGGCTGTCTGGTCGAGCATGAGGCGCCGGGGGAGAGTATCATCCGTCCGTCCCACCCGCGAATACAAAGGAGGCTCTGCATGCTCCAGTGGCGCCGTTCGCTCGCCGTCGCTCTCCTGTTGCTCACCGTTTCGGTACTGACGCTCCCATCCGCAGCCGCCGGCCAGAGCGATCAGGTCACATGGGGCGTTCACATCTCGCTCGCTCCGACGTGGTTCGACCCCGCGGAGTCGCAGGGGATCATCACGCCGTACATGATCTACTACGCGCTCCATGACGCGCTCGTGAAGCCGATGCCGGGCCAGCCGATGGCCCCCAGCCTGGCGGAGTCGTGGACGGTGTCGAAGGACCACCTCGCCTACGAGTTCGTCCTGCGCAAGGGCGTCCGGTTCCACAACGGCGACGCGATGACGGCCGAGGACGTGAAGTTCTCCTTCGAGCGCTACCGGGGCGCCGCGTCGAAGACGCTCAAGGACCGCGTCGCTGCCGTCGAGGCGGTGGCCGCCGATCGAGTCCGGTTCCGGCTCAAGCAGCCGTGGCCGGATTTCCTCACCTTCTACGCGACGGCCACCGGCGCCGCCTGGATCGTGCCGAAGAAATACGTCGAGAAGGTCGGGGACGAGGGGTTCAAGCGCGCGCCGATCGGCGCCGGGCCGTACCGCTTCGTCTCGTTCACGCCGGGCGTGGAGCTCGTCATGGAGGCGTCGGACACCTACTGGCGCAAGAAGCCGGCCGTCCGACGTGCGGTGTTCAAGGTCATTCCGGACGAGGCCACGCGCTTCGCGGCGCTCAAGCGCGGCGAGGTGGACATCGTCTACTCGATCCGCGGCGCGCTGGCCGAGGATCTCCGGCGCACGGCCGGCCTGCAGCTCGTGCCGACCGTCTTGCAGGCGTCGTTCTGGGTCTACTTTCCCGAGCAGTGGGACGCGAAGTCGCCCTGGCACAACGTGAAGCTGCGCCAGGCCGTGAACCTGGCCATCGATCGCCAGGCCGTCAACCAGGCGGAGACCCTGGGCTTTTCCCGCCTGACCAACAGCATCATCCCGGACATCTTCGACTTCTTCTGGAAAGCCCCGGCTGCGGTCCACGATCCGGCGCGCGCCAAGCGGCTGCTGGCCGAGGCCGGCTATCCGAACGGCTTCGACGCCGGCGAGTACTTCTGCGACATCGCCTACGGGAACCTCGCGGAGGCCGTGGTGAACGATCTGCAGTCGATCGGGATCCGCGTCAAGCTGCGCCCGCTCGAGCGTGCGGCCTTCTTCAGCGCGTACGGTGAGAAAAAGCTGAAGAACATCATCCAGGGCGCCAGCGGCGCCTTCGGCAATGCGGCCACGCGGCTGGAGGCGTTCGTGGCGCGCGGCGGCACTTACGTCTACGGCAGCTACCCGGACATCGACGGCCTCTTCCTGGAGCAGGCGGCGGAGACCGATCTCAAGCGGCGGGAGGCGACGCTGCACCGGATCCAGCAGCTCCTCCACGACCGCGCGGTCTACGCGCCGATCTGGCAGCTCGCGTTCCTGAACGGCGTCGGGCCGCGGATCGAGCACTCGGGCCTCGGGGTCATCCCGGGCTTCGCGTACTCCGGACCCTACGAGGACGTGACGCTCAAGCGGTGACGCGGACTCGCATCGCGGCTCTCGGCGTCAGCCACTGGCACTCGCTGCACGACGCCGCCTATCTCCGCCTCCTGGCGGAGATGGGCGACGTCGAGCTGGTCGGGCTGCAGGACGCGAACGCCGCCATCGCGGGCGAGCGCGCGGCCGTCCTCGGCGGCCTGCCCGTGTTCACCGACTATCGCGCGATGCTCGAGCGCACGCGGCCGGACTTCGTCGTGGCGCTCGGCGAGCACAACCGCATGGCCGAGACCGCGCACTTCCTGCTGGACCACGGCTATCCGTTCATGATGGAGAAGCCGATGGGCGTCAGCGCCGCCGAGGTGCAGGGGATCGCGGAGAAGGCGGCCCTCAAGCAGGCATTCGTCGCGGTGCCGCTCTCGCAGCGATATCAGCCGTTCGTCGCGCGGGCGCGCCAGCTCCTCGACGCCGGCCGCTTCGGACCGCTCTCGCATCTCTATTTCCGGCTGAACCGTCCCACCTCCGCGCGCTATCCGGCCTGGCACTCCGGGTGGATGCTCGATCCTGCGCGGGCGGGCGGCGGCTGCCTGCGCAATCTCGGATCGCACCTGTTCGATCTCTTCCTCCTCCTGACCGGCGAGGAGGCGCGCGTGGTGGCGGCGCAGCTCAGCGCCAGCGTCCACCGGCAGGCGGTCGAGGACTACGCCGCCGTGCAGCTGCGCTCGACGAGCGGCATCCTCGGCAGCGTCGAGGTCGGCAACACGGTGCCCTACGCGGGCTCCGACGGCGAGTGGAAGGTCGCGGGGCGCGACGCGATCCTCATCGCCTACGACGACGGTGCCATGCGCCTGCTCGATGCCAAGGGCGAGGAGCGATTCCCCGGTCAGCCGGCGCCGCTCTATCGCGACTGCCTGCGCGATCTCCTCGACCGCTTCCGGCGCGGGGCACCGCCGCCCATCGGCGTCAACGATCTGCTGCGCGTGGTCCGCCTGATCGACGAGGCGTACACGGTGGCGCGGCGCCAGCCCGGCGGATGAGACATCTGCTCGCCGTGATCGCGCTGGCGAGCCTGGTGGCCGGATGTCGCGAGTCGGTGGAGGCGCGTTTCATCTACTATCCGTCGCGCGCGCTGGCCGCCGATCCCTCGAGCGTCGGCCTGCGATTCCGCGACGTGACCTTCGAGGCCGCCGACGGCGTGAAGCTCCACGGGTGGCTGATCGCCGGCCGCACGCCGACCACGCTGCTCTACGCGCACGGCAACGGCGGCAACATCGGCGATCGCGTCGGCATCGCGCGGCTGCTGGTGGACCAGCTCGGCGTGGGCGTCTTCATGTACGACTATCGCGGGTACGGCCGCAGCGAAGGCGCGCCGTCGGAGGCCGGGCTCGTCAGTGACGCCGTCGGTGCGCGCACCGCCCTCGTGCGCGAGGGCGTGAGCCCCGAGCACGTCGTGTACTTCGGCCGCTCGCTGGGCTCGGCGGTGACGGTCGACCTCGCCCTCGCGCATCCGCCGCGGGGCGTCGTGCTGGAGTCGCCGTTCACGTCGGTGCGTGCCATGGCCAACGGCGTGCTGCCCGGCGCCGGCTACCTGTTCGGGACACGCTGGGACTCGCTGGCGAAGATCGGGCGGTTACGGGCGCCGCTGCTGGTGATCCACGGCGAGGCGGACGAGGTCGTGCCCTTCGCGCAGGGGCGCGCGCTCTTCGACGCCGCGCCGGAGCCCAAGACATTCGTCACGCTGCGGGGCAGCCGCCACTACGATCTCGAAGCGGCCTGGACCGACTACTGGGCGGCCTGGCGCCGATTCCTCGCGTCGCTAGATCTGCAGTAGCGTCTCGAGGTTGCGCCAGAGGATCCGCTCTTTGTCCTCCTGGCTGACGCTCTTGAGACCCTGCACCCACGCGACCGGCGAGGGATGCCACGGCACGAACGGCCAGTCGCTCCCGAGCACCACGCGGTCGGCGCCCACCTCGTCGAGGAGGAGTCGCAGCGCCTTCTCGCTGCCGACCACGGTGTCATAGAAGAGGCGGCGCTGGTAGCTGCTCGGCGGATTGGGGATGGCGCGCCGCGCGGCGGGCATACCATGCCAGCTCCGATCGATGCGTCCCATCGCGTAGCAGGCGGGGCCGCCGCCGTGCGCGACGCACGCCTTCAGCCGTGGGCACGCCTCCAGCACGCCGCCCAGGATGAGGACGGCCACGAGGATGGCGTCCTCGACGATGACGCCGAGGCTGTTGGAGAGGTTGTGGCGGCCCGCGCGCTCCATCATGAAGTTGTGCTGCGGCTGCGGATGGAAGAACAGCACGGCGCCCATGGCCTCCGCCGCCTTGAAGAGCGGCAGGAATTTCGGGTCGTCCCAGTTCTCGCCGTTCACCACCGTGTCCAGCTCGGCGCCCTTCAGGCCGAGGACGGTCACCGCGCGCTCGAGCTCGTCGATGGCCGCCTTCACGTCCTGCACCGGCAGCGTCGCGAAGCCGGCCAGGCGCTCTGGATGCGCCCGCACGGTGGCCGCGATCTCGTCGTTGACCTCGCGCGCGAGCTGGCGGCCCTGCGCGGGATCGAGGTGGTAGCCGAAGAACGGCGTGTGGATGGACAGCACCTGCACGTCGACGCCCTGGGCGTCCATGTCGCGGATCCGCTCGTCGGGCGTGAGCCGCACCTTCGGCGAGCTGAACAGCGTGCGCTTGCCGCCGCCGACGAAGGTCCCGACGCCCTCGCCGGGCTCGTGGCGAAAGCCATACCAGTCCTTGCCGGCGTCGGCCGCCTTCCACACCGCCTGCGGCACCACGTGGGCGTGAACGTCGATCGTCCTCATGCGCGCTGCCTCCTTGCTTTCACGTCTCCTGCTACACTTTGCTCGCCACGGCCCCCGGCCGACACGTCACAGGAGGAACCGCGATGAGCGAACCCGAGCAGCTCTTCAGCGCGAGCCTGGCGAAGGATGCCGTGTACCGACCCGGCCTCCGCAGCTTCATGGAGTACCGCGACCTCGGCATCGAGAAGGCCACCCATGGCAAGTTCCGCGCCCACGTGATCCGGATCAAGGACGACGCGGGCGGGGCGCACGAGCTGCACACCACGGGGCTGCACCGGCACGAGTGCGACTTCCAGATGTTCTACGTCCTCAAGGGCTGGATCCGCTTCGTGTACGAGACGGAGGGGCAGCACACGTTCCACGCCGGCGACTGCATCCTGCAGCCGCCGGGGATCGTCCACAACGAGCTCGACTGCTCGGACGACGTCGAGGTGCTCGAGATCTACTCGCCGGCCGTGCACCCCACGGTGGTGGTCGACCGGATGCCGGAGGCGGCCGCGGCGCACTGAGCGGCTACTTGCCTTCGAGGGCTGCCAGCGGCGCGTAGTCGGCGACCGAGCCGTGGCCGCCGGCGAACCGGAGCGGTGAGATCCCGGCGCGCTTGACGCCGGCCACCAGCGCCGCCTGCTGCGGGTTCAGCTTGTCGGGCAGGGCGCCGGCGCCGGGGCTCCAGATGTCCGTCACGAAGCCCAGGCGCGTCTCCGGCACGTAGCCGATCAGGAACCCGTCGGCGTGCGGGTTGTCGATGGCGTATGCGTGCACCTCGCGCATGCCGTCGGCGAAGACGTGCTTGTCCGCGACCTCGACGATCGGCGTGTTGCGCAGATCGCGGGCCGGCAGGTCGGGATTCCGCGTGAACGGCGCCGCCAGCACGCGGCGGTAGTGCCCGGCGGTGCCTCGTCCGACCACGAGCGTCGCTCCCTCGGCCGCGTAGCCGCGCAGGCCGCCGGCGTGATCCATGTGGTGGTGGGTCAGCACGAGGAACTTCACCGGCTTGCCCGGATACTTCGCCCTGGCGGCATCGAGGACCCATTTCGAGTGGGCGTCGCTCACCGGCGCGTCGAAGACGATCAGGTGATCGCGCTGCTCCACGAGAAGGCTGTGATGTGAGCCGCCGGTCACGTGCTGCACGCCGGGGGAGAGCTCCACGAACTGGAGACCGCTCGACCCACGGGCGTCGTAGCTGGGGACGTCGGAGTCGAGATAGGTCCCGATGAACTGGCGCCGGATGACCCACTGGTACGGCACGCGGTCGGTCGCCGCCGGTCGGGACGCGCCCGTCCGGAAGACGCCGGGAATCGCGAAGCGCTCGGCGCCCGCCGGCACGTTCACCCTTGTCTCGGTCGCCTTGACCTCGGCGACCTTGCGCCCGTTCAGCTCGTAGGTGAGCGTGCCGGCCGTCCGCACGCCGTCCACGACCTGCCAGTCCGAGAGCACCACGTCGAACGTCACGTCGCCCCAGATGTTGTCGTAGTCGAGAGTCCGGGTGCGCACCGGCAGGGCGCTCGTGCGGTCGAACAGCACGGTGAAGGTCTGACCGCCGAGCCGGTAGTTGACGGCGGGGTAGCTCACGGCCTCCACCATCACGTCCCCGCCCCAGGACAGGCGATCCGGATTCTTGTGCATGTCGAGCAAGAGCACCGGCGAGGCACGGCGCAGCTCGCGCTGGGTGGCCGTCAGCCGGAGGCCGGACATCGAATGGGCAGGCGGATTGGCGTCGAGGCTCTGCCTGGTCCGGCCGTTACTGTCGATCCCGGCCACGTAACCGGCCTCCGGCGTCACGACCTCGCTGTACCGGAAGGTGCGCGCGGAGGGGTACGCGAAGTTGCGCACCCAGTCGATTCGCGTCGTGCGGGCACCGACGTCCGTCACCGCCTCGAACGTCGACTCGCACGCGAACCGCATCTCGCCACCGGGCGTCGTGGACTGCTCGGGCTCCCACTGCTTGACGGTGCCCTTCGTCGCCACCGTCTGGATCTTGCCGAGCGCCTCCGCCCCACCCAGCGCCTGCACGGCGCGGTCGACGTGGCTCCGGCTCTGCTGCTGCATCGTGGCACACGACACAGCCGTGAGCAGGAACGCGATCAGAAACGCGGCGTGCTTCATCGTCCCCCCGCTGCTCGTTTTCGAGCATCGGGGACGGTACCACGGGTCCGCGCATTGCGTCTTGGGCGCCCAGCAGCAGCCAGGACTTTGTCCTGTTGGCGTATCGATCTGGAGTGCGTCCAAAAGATCTCACTTGACGGCTTCGTGCACCGGCGATTTGGGTCGGTGAAGAGAGCACCGCGCAATACCCTCCACAGCACCCGCCTGGCTGCGCCCAGGTTGCAAGAAATCAAGGTGTACAGTCGGCGCAGATCACGAGAAGGAGACGCGTCGATGACGGCGAGCTGATGTTTCGGTGGCCGACCGGACTGCTGCTTGCGGCGGTCCCGCCACCGGCGGCAGTGCCTGCTGAGGACCTCGACCCGCTTGGAGCGCATAGCGATGCGCTCGGCCTCGAGATCGACGCGTACACGTCGACACCGGCCTGGCTGGGTGAGCGGCTGGACCTCGAATGGGCGATCTCGGTCCTGCACCCGCTCGCCTGTCGGCCGAGCCGGAGGGTGTGAGAGTCGGTGCGATCAGGGCAGCGGTAGCGCGACGCGCGCGCCCGTCGCCGCGGAATGCTGCGCGGCGGCGATCACTTCCTGAACGTCACAGCCGACGTCGGGGGAGCAGAACGGAGTGACGTCGCGCCCGGCGGCGACGAGCGACAAAAAGTGCGTCGGCCCGTCGCGCTGGTCGGCGGGCAGGGCCGGCGGGTCCACGAAGCGTGAGCCGTCGGCGCCGATGATCTGCACCCGGCCCACGCCGACGCGGTCGCCCTCGTGCGTCGGCCGCGGCTGGTGGACGATCAGCGTCCCGCGATCGCCGTACACGATCATCGCGAACGCGGGCTCGCCGCCGATCTGCATCCAGCTCGCCTCCAGCAGCCCGAGCGCCCGCGGGTACGACAGGATGGCGATCGCGCGGTCTTCGGCGACGAGTCCCGGCTTGCGCGGCGGCGGCGTCACGGCGGTGACCGCCTGCGGCCGGCCGAGCACGAGCCGGCACAGGACGGCGCCATATCCACAGTAGTCGACGAGCGCGCCGCCGCCGTTGCGGTGAGGATCGTAGAGCCAGTCGCAGAACTGTGGCGAGCAGCCGAACTCCCGTGGGCCGGCGTGGCCTCCGCGGTGGCTGAGCTGCGTCGGCTCGCCGGCGACGCCGTCGGCCGCGAGCGTGAGACCGTGACGCAGCGCCGGCCGCCACGCCGTCGGCCAGTTCACCATCAGCGGCACCCCGGCCGCGCGGCTGGCGCGCAGCAGCGCGCGGGCACCGGCCAGGTCGGCGGCCATGGGCTTCTCGATCATCACGGGCAGCCGGCGCTCGAGCGCGCGCACGCCGACCTCCGCCGAGCCGCGGTTGTCGGAGAAGACGAGGACGGCGTCGAGGTCGCGGCGCTCGAGCAGGGCCTCGAACGTGTCGTGAGTGGCGGCGCCGCCGTAGAGCTTCTGGAAGCGCTCGCGCAGCAGCGGATCGGGGTCGGCGGCGGCGACGAGCCGGCCGTGCTCGCCCGCGTGGAGCGCCGCGAGATTGCCCCACACGTGATCGTGACTCAGCCCCAGCACGCCGACGCTCAGCCGCGTGGGGGGTCCCCTTCGGGGCGCGGCTGCTCGTCGTCCCTGCGCCACACGGGCCACTTCCAGTCGGCAATGATGTCGGCGGCGGTTTTCCTTACCAGAGCGATGAGGCGGCGCTCGGTCTCTGGATCCATGGGCGCAGTATGCCACTACCGCTCCGCTCCGTGCGTTGACTTGAACGGTCGATTCTGCGAGGATTTACGGCAACTTTCGGGCTGACCGACATGGCTTCCAGACGACCGTTCCACACCGCGTCCGACGCCGAGATCAAGAGCGGCGAGGTCTACGACGTCTATTTCGAGCGGACGGTCGAGATCCTCAAGTCTCGCGGCGATCGCAAGAATGTGAAGGCCGAGGTCTACCTCAAGGCCCTTCCCGAAGACTGGGACTGGGGCGTGCTGGCGGGGATCGAGGAAGCGGCGGCGCTGCTGGAAGGCGTCGCGGTCGACGTCCACGCGATGGACGAGGGCACGCTGTTCGCTCCCTACCAGCCGGTCATGGTGCTGGAGGGTGTCTACGTCGACTGGGCGCAGTACGAGACGGCGCTGCTCGGCGTGCTGTGCCAGGCGTCCGGAATCGCCACCAAGGCGGCGCGCTGCAAGAAGGCGGCGGGCGAGCGGCAGGTGATCTCCTTCGGCGCGCGGCGCATGCATCCGGCGCTGGCGCCGATGATCGAGCGCAACGCGTTCGTCGGCGGCTGCGACGGCGTGGCGGTGACGAAGGCCGCCGAGCTGATCGACGCCGACCCCACCGGCACCATCCCGCACGCCCTCGTGCTCATGATCGGCGACACCGTCGAAGCGCTGAAGGCGTTCCACGAGGTGGTGGACCGCAAGGTCCGGCGCGTGGCGCTCATCGACACGCTGCAGGACGAGAAGTTCGAGGCGATCCGCGTGGCCCAGGCGCTCGGCAACGATCTCTACGCCGTGCGGCTCGACACCCCGTCGTCGCGCCGCGGCGACCTCTACCGCATCGTCGAGGAGGTGCGCTGGGAGCTGAATCTCCGCGGCTTCGGCCACGTGAAGATCATCACCTCCGGCGGCATCGACGAGTACGAGATCCTCCGGCTGAACCCCGTCGTCGACGCCTATGGTGTCGGCACCTCGATCGCCAACGCGCCGGTGGTGAGCTTTGCGCTCGACATCACGGAGATCGAGGGGCGTCCGTGCGCCAAGCGCGGCAAGTGGTCGGGCGCCAAGCAGGTCTTCCGCCGGCGCGGCAGTCTCGAGACGGCCGTGGTCCCGGCCGGCGCGACGCCGCCCGGCCCCGGGCCGTGGGATCCGCTGCTGAAGCCGCTGACGAAGGCCGGTCGCATCGTGCGCGATCTGCCGCCGCCGCGCACCATCCGGGACTTCGTGCTGGATCAGCTCGGGCCGGTGTCGCTCGAGACGCTCAGGCGGCAGGCCCAGCGGCGGGACTTCTAGGTCGGCGGTGTCGATCCTCGCCGACATCGTTCGTCACAAGCGGCAGGAGGTGGCAAGCCTCAAGCTCGGACAGCCGCGCGCGGCCCTGCAAGCGATGTGCAAGGACGTCGCGCCGCCGCTCGACTTCGAGCGCGCGCTGACTCCGGCGCGCGGCGGCGTACGCTTGATCGCCGAGGTCAAGAAGGCCTCGCCCTCGCGCGGCGTGCTCGCCGCCGACCTCGACCCCGTGGCGCTCGCGTCCACGTATGCCGCGCACGGCGCCGACGCCATCTCCGTCCTCACGGACGCGAAATATTTCCAGGGCAGCCTGGAGGCGCTGCGCCGCGCCCGCGCCGCCGTGCACGTGCCGCTGCTGCGGAAGGACTTCACGATCGACGAGTACCAGCTCTGGGAGGCGCGGGCCGCCGGCGCCGACGCGGTGCTGCTCATCGTCGCCATCCTCGAGCCGCCGCTGCTGCGCGACCTCGCCGCCGCCGCCAAGGGGCTCGGCCTGGCCGCCCTCGTCGAGTGCCACACCGAGGCCGAGCTCGATGTCGCCCTCGGCGCCGGCAGCCGCATCATCGGCATCAACAACCGCGACCTCGGTACGTTCGAGACGCGCATCGAGACGACGCTGGCGCTGTTGCCGCGGATTCCGCCGGGACCGGTGGTCGTGAGCGAGAGCGGCTTCTTCACGGGGTCCGACGTGCGCCGCGCGGTGGACGCGGGCGCTCACGCGGTGCTGGTGGGCGAGGGGCTCGTGCGCGCCGCCGACGTCGGCGCCAAGGTGCGGGAGCTGAAGCTCGCATGACGCGCGTCAAGGTCTGCGGCATCACCAATCTCGACGACGCGCGGATGGCCGTGGACGCGGGGGCGGATGCCCTCGGCTTCATCTTCGTCGAGAACACGCCGCGGTTCGTCACGCCGGAGCAGGTGGCGCCCATCGTCCGGCGGCTGCCGCCGTTCGTGACGCCGGTCGGCGTCTTCTGGGACCATCCGGCCGGCCACGTGAAAGCCGTCATCGAGGCCTGCGGGCTGCGGGTGGTCCAATTTCATGGTGACGAAAAGCCCGAAGACTGTCAGGGTTACAGTGTGCCGGTCATCAAGACCATCAAGCTGCCGCCGGCCACGACGATCGACGGCCTGCCGGAGTACCGGGTGAGCGAGCGGTTCGGCGCCTTCCTGTACCGAAAGGTCGTGGCCGCCTACTTGCTCGACAGCCAGGCGCGGTGGAGCGAGGGTGAGGGCCGCGAGCCCCTCGAGTGGCGAGGCATCCGCCTGATGCGCGAGGTCCAGCCGCGCGACGCCCAGCTGCCGATCGTGCTCTCCGGCGGCCTGACGCCGGACAATGTCGCCACCGCGGTGAACATCGTCCGTCCGTTCGCGGTTGACGTGAACTCCGGTGTGGAGGCGCGGCCCGGCAAGAAGGATCCACAGAAGGTCCGGCGTTTCATCGAGGCGGCCAGGCGCGCATGAAGACGCTGCCCGACGCGCGCGGGCACTTCGGCCGCTTCGGCGGCCGCTTCGTGCCGGAAACTCTGATGACGCCGCTCATCGAGCTCGACAAGGCGTATCAGGCGGCGCGGCGCGACCGCGGCTTCCAGCGCCGCCTGGCCGCGCTGCTCACCGACTACGCCGGGCGCCCCACGCCGCTCTACTTCGCCGCCCGCCTCAGCGAGCACTGCGGCGGCGCGCGCATCTGGCTCAAGCGCGAGGACCTCTGCCACACCGGCGCCCACAAGGTCAACAACGTCCTCGGCCAGGCGCTGCTGGCCCAGCGCATGAAGAAGCCGCGCGTGATCGCGGAGACGGGCGCCGGCCAGCACGGCGTGGCCACCGCCACCGCCGCCGCCCTCCTCGGCCTCGAGTGCGACGTCTACATGGGCACCGAGGACATCGAGCGGCAGGCGTTGAACGTCTTCCGCATGCGGCTGCTGGGGGCACGGGTCGTGCCGGTCGAATCCGGCAGCCGGACGCTGAAGGACGCCGTGAACGAGGCGCTGCGGGACTGGGTGGCCAACGTCCGCACGACCTATTACGTGCTCGGCTCGGCGCTCGGGCCTCATCCATATCCGATGATGGTGCGCGACTTCCACACCGTGATCGGCAAGGAGGCGCGCGCGCAGTCGCGCCGCGCGTTCGGCAAGCTGCCGGACGTCGTCGTCGCCTGCGTCGGCGGCGGCAGCAACGCCATCGGCCTCTTCCATCCGTTCATCGGCGACCGCAAGGTCCGGATCGTGGGCGTGGAGCCGGGCGGCAGCGGCATCGCGACCGGCAAGCACGGTGCCTCGATGACGGCCGGGGCCATCGGCGTCCTGCACGGCTCGATGAGCTACCTGCTGCAGAACGACGACGGCCAGGTCGCCGTCGCGCACTCGATCTCGGCCGGGCTCGACTACCCGGGCGTCGGTCCCGAGCACGCCTACTACAAGGACGCGGGCCGCTTCGAGTTCGTCTCGATCACCGACGAGGAGGCGCTGGAGGGCTTTCAGGCGCTCACGCGACTCGAGGGGATCATGCCGGCGCTCGAGTCCTCGCACGCGATCGCCCACGCCATGCGACTGGCCAAGACGCTGCCGCGCAGCAAGACCATCGTCGTCGGCCTCTCCGGCCGCGGCGACAAGGACGTCCACGTGGTCGCAAAGGCGTTAGGCAAAGACCTGTGACGGAGCCACGCCGCATCTCGCGCAGGCCACCCTCGGCTCTAGTGGGGCAAGCGTCACCCGCTACAACAAGCCGGATCGACGAGACGTTCGGGACGCTGCGCGAGCGCGGCGAGCGGGCGCTGGTCGTCTACGTGATGGCCGGCGATCCGTCGCTCACGGAGACGCGCCGCCTCGTGGTCGAGGCCGAGCGGCGCGGCGCCGACATCGTCGAGCTCGGCGTGCCGTTCTCGGATCCGCTCGCCGACGGTCCGGTGATCCAGCGCGCCGGCACGCGCGCGCTGCGGGCAGGCACGACGCTTGCGCGCGTGCTCGAGCTGGTGGCCACGCTGCGGGCCGAGGTGCGGCTGCCCATCGTCCTCTTCACGTACTACAACCCCGTCCTCGCGTTCGGCCTCAAGAGCTTCGCCCGCACGGCCGTGGACGCCGGCGCCGACGGCGTGCTCGTGCCCGACCTGCCGTACGAGGAGGCCGATCCGCTGCGCGCGGAGGCGGAGCCGGCAGGGCTCGACATGGTGCAGATGGTGGCGCCGACCACGCCGCCCGCGCGCGCCAAGACGCTCGCGCGCGCGAGCCGCGGCTTCATCTACCTCGTGTCGCTGCTGGGCGTGACCGGCGAGCGGCGCGCGGTGCCGCCCGACCTCGAGGCGCAGGTGCGGACCGTGCGCGCGGTGACGACGAAACCGATCTGCGTCGGCTTCGGCGTCTCCACGCCCGAGCACGCGGCCACCGTCGGCCGCATTGCCGACGGCGTCGTCGTCGGCTCGGCCATCGTGCGGACGATCGAGGAGCACACCGGCACCGCCGGCATGGTCAAGCACGTGGGCGACTTCATCGCGGCGCTCAAGCAGCCGCTGCGGGGGGCCTGAGCATGGCCTGGTTTCGTCGCAAGCCGGAAGAGACCGCGGGCACGCCGAAGAAGGTGAACATCGCCGAAGGGCTGTGGATCAAGTGCGACTCGTGCAAGGAGATCATGTACCGTGCCGAGGTCGAGCGGGCCGGGCGCGTGTGCCCGAAGTGCCGCTATCCGTTCCGCATCGGCGCCCGTGAGCGCATCGCGCTCCTCACCGATCCCGGCACCTTCGAGGAGCACCAGACGGGGCTGACCTCGGCTGATCCGCTGCGCTTCAAGGACTCGAAGAAGTATCCCGACCGCGTGAAGGCCGCCCGCCAGAAGACGGGTTTCGACGACGCCGTGGTGAGCGGCATCGCGCGCATCGATGGTCTCCCGGCCGTCCTGTGCGTCTTCGAGTTCACGTTCCTCGGTGGCAGCATGGGCTCCGTGGTCGGCGAGAAGCTCACCCGCGCCATCGAGCTCGGGATCGACAAGGCGCTGCCGGTCATCATCGTCTCCGCCTCGGGCGGCGCGCGCATGCAGGAGGGCATCCTCTCGCTCATGCAGATGGCCAAGACGTCGGCCGCGCTCGAGCGGCTGGCGGCGGCGCGGCTGCCCTACATCTCCGTGCTCACCGATCCGACCACCGGCGGCGTCACCGCCTCGTTCGCCATGCTCGGCGACGTCATCATGGCCGAGCCGCGCGCCCTCATCGGCTTCGCCGGCCCGCGCGTGATCGCCGAGACGATCCGCCAGCCGCTGCCCGAGGGCTTCCAGCGCTCGGAGTTCCTCCTGGAGCACGGTCAGCTCGACCTCGTCGTGGAGCGAAAGGACCTCAAGGACACCCTGCGCCGCCTGCTCGTCTTCTTCGCCGACCAGCCCGCGGCTCCATGACCTACGCCGAGGCGCTGGCCCGGCTGCTCGCCCTTCGCGGCGGCGAGCACGCAGGGATGCGCCCGGGGCTCGAGCGGATCGAGACGCTGCTGGAGGCCCTCGGCAACCCCGAGCAGCGATGCACCCTCGTGCAGGTCGGCGGCACCAATGGCAAGGGCTCCACCGCCGCCATGCTGGCGGCCATCTTGAAAGCGGCGGGCCGCCGCGTCGGCCTCTACACCTCGCCTCATCTGATTTCCTTTCGCGAGCGCATCCGCGTCGACGGCGAGGCGATCGGCGAGGACGACGTGGCCGACGGCTACGACGCCATCGCCACGCTGGTGGCACGCGTCGACGCCACCATGTTCGAGGCGACCACCGCGCTCGCGCTCGATCACTTTGCGCGCGAAGCCGTCGACGTGGCCGTGCTCGAGGTCGGACTTGGCGGCCGGCTCGACGCCACCACCGTGGGCGTGCCGGCGGCGACGGTGATCGCGCGCATCGATCTCGATCACCAGGAGGTCCTGGGCTCGACGCTGGCCGCCATCGCCCGGGAGACGGCGGCCATCAGCCGCGCCGGCGTCGCCATCGCGTCGGCGCAGGCGCCCGAGGCCGAAGCGGTCCTGCAGGAGCGCGCGGCGGCGACCGGCGTTCCGCTGCTGCTGGAGGGCCGCGACCTCTCCGTCCGCGTGACGGCGCGCGAGCTGTCCGGCCAGACGGTCGATCTCGCCGGCCCCGGCTGGCGGATCGAGGGCGCGCGCCTGCCGCTGCTCGGAACCTTTCAGCCGTCCAACGCGCTGCTGGCGGCGGCCGCGGCGCGTGTGCTGGAGGTCGCGCCGGAGGGGATCAGCGCGGGGCTGGCGCGGGCGCGCTGGCCCGGCCGGTTCGAGGTGCTGCGCTACCGCGATCGTCACGTCGTCCTGGATGGCGCCCACAACCCCGCCGGCGCGCGCGCCCTCGCCGCCTCGCTCACCGAGTGGTTCGCCGACGCGCCGGTCACGCTGATCTTCGGGGCCCTTCGCGACAAGGACGCCGCCGGCATGCTCGGGCCGCTGGCGGCGCGGGCCGAGCGTGTGATCCTCACGGCCTCCTCGAGCCCACGGGCGGCGGCGCCCGACGCCCTCCGCGTCCACGTGCCGTCAGGGGTGGAGCCGGTGGAGACGGCGGCCTCGGCGGCCGAAGCGCTAGCACTCGCCGAGCGCGCGCCTCGCACCCCCATCCTTTGTGTCGCCGGGTCGCTCTCGCTGATCGGCGACGTGTTGCGACTGGCCTCCGGCGGCGGCGATAACCCTTGCCCGATCGAAAAGCTGGCTGATAGCATGGGCTCCCTTTCTTGACGAGGACTTTCACGACACTTGAGCACCCTATCGTGGTGGCGCGTCCTGCTCGTGTCGGCGGCGCTTCTCCCGGCGCTCAGCGGCCCGGCGGCGGCGCAGCCGGCGCCAACGCCGGTGACGATCGGGACCGCCGCCGGTGACGTCACCATCGTGGCCGACCGGCTGGAGCAGGTCGGCGCCGAGAACCGCGTGATCGCGACCGGCAACGTGGAGATCACGCGCGGGCGCGCTCGCCTGCTGGCCGATCGCGTGGAGCTGAACCGGGATACCGGCGAGGCCATCGCCCAGGGCCGCGTCGTCTTCTACGACGGCGAGGACCAGCTCACGGGCCAGCGCGTCGAGTACAACCTGAACACCGGGACGGGCGTCGTCTATCAAGCCGACGCGAAGGCCGAGCCGTATTACCGCGTCGGCGGCGAGCAGATGGAGCGCCTGGGCGAGAGCGTCTACCGCGTCCGCAAGGGTGTGTTCACGACGTGCGAGGACGATCCGCCGGCGTGGTCGTTCCGCTTCAACCGCGCCACCGCGGACCTCAACGACTATCTCTACGGCACCGGCGCCTCCTTCTGGGTGAAGAACATCCCGCTGATCCCGTTCTTTCCGTTTTTCGCGGCCGCCATCCGGCGCGAACGGCAGACGGGCTTCCTCTTCCCGAAGTTCGGACACTCGAGCGACAAGGGCTTCTACGGCGAGACGCCGTTCTTCTGGGCCATCGACGACAGCCGGGACGCCACCATCGCGCCGCTCTTCTACACCGAGCGCGGGTGGGGCTTGCGGACGGAGTTCCGCCACATCGAGGGCCCGGAGAACCGCGGCCACTTCGAGGGGTTCTTCCTGAAGGAGGGCCACGACGCGCGCTTCGTCGGCAGCCTGCGCGAAGACCACGCCCTCGGCCATCGCGCCTGGCTGCGCATCGACGCCAACGGCGTGTCCGACGACACGGTCATCCGCGACTACGGTGACAGTATCCTGAGACGAGCCACCCAGCGCGTCGAGTCCCACGCCTTCGCCACCAAGAGCTGGGACACCTGGAACCTGGTCGGCGACCTCTTCGTGTACCAGGATCTGTCCACGCCGCGGCCGGTGGAGCTGTGGCGGCTGCCCGACATCAGCCTGATCGGCACCCGCCAGCCGCTGTGGCGCGACTCCGGGCTGCTCTTCCAGTCGAGCGCCGGATTCGTGCACTTCGTCCGCTACGTGGGCTCCAGCGGCAGCCGGTTCGACTTCAACCCCCAGATCTCCCGGCCGATCCCCCTCGGCTACCTCACGCTGACTCCTTTCGTCGGAGGGCGCCTCACGGGCTACGATCGAACGGTGACCGGTACGCACATCGGCCGGGGGGGCGTGCTCGTGGAGGACACCAGGGACGAAGCCCGCCTGCGGCGCCTGCTGGAGGCCGGCGTCGACATGGAGACGAAGATCTCCCGCGTCTTCAACACCGGCGGCTGGTGGGGCACGGAAGCGCTGCTCCACACGATCGAGCCGCGCATCCGCTACGGCTGGGTGACCGGCTGGGACCAGGACCGCTTGCCGCAGTGGACGGAAGGCGTCGACAACATCCCGGACGCGAGCCGCATCGACTACTCGCTCACCAACCGCGTGCGCGCGCGGACGGCCGCCTACGCCGACGCCGAGGCCGTGCGCTGGGAGATGCTGCGGCTCACGCTCGGTCACAGCTATGACATGAGATTCGACCGGGTGGGCGACGTCTTCGGCACGCTCATCGTGCAGCCGAAGCCTGACGTGCGCTTCCGCAGCGACGTGAGCTACAGCCCCGTCACCGGCGGAATCCCCAACGCCACTGCCGACGTGTCGGCGGTGCTGCCGTGGGCGACGACCGCGAACGTCGGCATCCGGTACAGCGACCAGCCCGGCAAGATCACGTTCCTGCAGGCCGGCTTCACTTCCGCCGTGTCGCGCCGGGTCACCGTGCGATCGGAGGTGAACTGGGACCTGTATCGCGGCGACTTCACGGAAACGCGCGTTGCCGCCGACATCCACTGGCAGTGCTGGGCGCTGACGGTCGAGTACGTCAATCGCGCCCGTCAGGACGACGAGATCCGCTTTGCCATCAATCTGCTCGGCGTCGGTGGCCCCATCGGCACCAGCGTCGGTGTCGGCGCCATCGCGCCCGGGGGACAGAAATGATTCCGTTCCTGGACCTGAAGCGGCAGCATGCCGCCCTCAAGGCGGAGCTCATGGCCGCCGCCGAGCGCGTGCTGGACAGCAGCGCCTTCGTCCTCGGCCCCGAAGGCCGCGCGCTCGAGACCGAGCTGGCCGGCCTGTGCGGCGCCCGGCACGGCGTGGGAGTCGGCTCCGGCACCGACGCGCTGCGGCTCGCGCTCACCGCGCTCGGCGTGCGCCCCGGCGACGAGGTCATCACGCCCGCCTTCTCCTTCGTGGCCTCCGCCACGACCATCGTCATGGCCGGCGCGCGCCCGGTGTTCGTCGACGTCGACCGCGAGACGCTCACCCTCGACGTGGCCGCGCTCGAGCGGGCGCTGACGCCCCGGACGAAGGTGATCATGCCGGTCCATCTGTACGGGCATCCGGCGGCCATGGATCGCATCATCGGCCTTGCGCGCGCGCGCGGGCTGGCCGTGCTGGAAGACGCGGCCCAGGCCGTCGGCGCCACGTGGCAGGGCCGGCCCGTCGGCGGCTGGGGCGACGCGGCGTGCCTGTCCTTCTATCCCACCAAGAACCTCGGCGCCTGCGGCGACGCCGGGATGCTGCTGTCGACGCGCGACGACGTGGCCGACCATGTGCGGCGGCTGCGCCATCACGGCGATTCGGGTCGCTACCACCACGTCGAGCTCGGCTACTGCACGCGCCTGGACGAGCTGCAGGCGGCGCTCCTGCGGGTGAAGCTCCGCCGCCTGCGCGCGTGGGAGGAGCGGCGCCGCGCGATCGCCGCGGAGTACCTCGACGCGCTGGCGCACCTGTCGCTGGAGCTGCCCGTCGAGCGGGCGGGCGCGCGCCACGTCTATCACCTGTTCACGGTGCGCCACGCGCACCGGGACGCCCTGGCGGCCGGTCTCACCGAGCTCGGGATCGGCACCGCCGTCCACTATCCGCGCGCGGTACCCGGCCAGCCGCTGTTCGGCGAGGAGGGCGCGGCGCGCTGGCCGGAAGCGTGGCGCGCGGCGCGCGAGGTGCTCTCGCTGCCGTGCTTCCCGGAGATGACGGAGGCCGAGGTGACCGGCGTGATCGACGCCGTGCGCCGGGCGTGCAAGGCGCTATGAGCGCCACCGTGCGGCGGCTCCGCGACCGTCTGGCCGGCGCGCCGACCATCGGGGTGATCGGGCTCGGCTACGTCGGCTTGCCGCTCGCCGTCGCCTTCGCCGAGTCCGGCGCCACCGTGATCGGGGTCGATCTCGACGCGCGCCGCGTGGCCGGCGTCGGCTCGGGCGAGTCGTTCATCGAGGACGTGCCGACGGCCACGCTCGGGCCGCTCGTGCGCAGCGGACGGCTGGGCGCCACCAGCGACGTGGGCGCGCTCAAGGAAGCCGACGCGATCGTGATCTGCGTGCCGACGCCGCTCGGCAAGTCGAAGGAGCCCGACATCTCCTTCATCGTGTCCGCCGCGGATGCGGTCGCGTCGATCATCCACACCGGCCAGCTCGTGGTGCTGGAGTCGACCACCTATCCGGGGACGACCCAGGAGATCCTGCTGCCGCGCTTCGCCGCCCGGAATCTCCGGGTCGGAGAGGACTTCTTCCTCGCCTTCTCACCGGAGCGCATCGATCCGGGCAACAAGAAGTGGACGCTGCGCGACATTCCCAAGGTCGTGGGCGGCGTCACGCCCGCCTGCCGCGAGCTCGTGGCCGCGCTCTACGGACGCATCACGCCGCGCGTGGTGCCGGTGTCCGGCCCCGAGACGGCGGAGATGGTCAAGCTCTTCGAGAACACGTTCCGCTCGGTCAACATCGCGCTCGTCAACGAGTTCGCGATCATGTGTCGCAAGCTCGGCATCTCCGTGTGGGAGGTCGTGTCGGCGGCGGCGACGAAGCCGTTCGGCTTCATGCCGTTCTGGCCGGGGCCCGGGCTCGGCGGTCACTGCCTGCCGTCGGATCCGTACTACCTCTCGTGGAAGGTGCGGCTGGCCGGCTACGAGCCGCGCTTCATCACGTTCGCCGACGAGATCAACCGTCACATGCCCGCCTACATCGTCTATCTCGTCGCCGATGCGCTGAACGACCGGGCACGCGCCGTGCGCGGGGCCCGCGTGCTCGTCCTCGGCGTCGCCTACAAGCCCAACGTCGCCGACACGCGCGACTCGCCCGCCCTCGAGATCTTGGAGACGCTGCGGGCGAAGGGCGCACAGGTCGCTTACCACGACCCGCACGTCCCCGCGGTCGCCATCGAGAGCGGGCGGCTCGAGTCGGTGCCGGCGGTGCGGGCGGGAGACTACGACGTCGTCCTCGTGCTGACCGCGCACGACGGCTACGACTGGGCTCGGATCGCCGCCGAGGCGACGCTGCTCATCGACACCCGCAACGCCACCGCAGGCGTCGACGCCGACAACATCATTCGGTTGTAGCTCCATGCTGTGGGGCCTGCTCGCGTCGCTGCGCCCACGGCAGTGGGTGAAGAACCTGTTCGTGTTCGGCGGGCTCGTCTTCTCCCAGCGTCTGTTCACGTCGTCGGTGTGGCCGGCGCTGGGCGCCTTCGCGATCTTCTGCGCGCTCTCCGGCGCCATCTACCTGCTGAACGACGTCGCCGACCGCGAGAAGGACCGCCTGCATCCGCGCAAGCGCGAGCGGCCGGTCGCGTCCGGGCTGCTGTCGGTGCCGGTCGCGCTCGCGGGGGCCGCCGTGCTGATCGTGGCCGGCCTGGCGGCGGCGGTGGCGCTGTCGCCCGGGTTCGCCGTGGTCGCGCTCGCGTACGTCGGCCTCCTGAGCGCGTACTCCGCGGTGCTCAAGCACGTCGTGATCGTCGACGTGCTGACGGTGGCGATCGGCTTCGTCCTGCGCGCGGTCGGCGGGGCGCTCGCCATCGACGTCGAGATCTCGGGCTGGCTCCTGATCTGCACGATCCTCCTCGCGCTGTTCCTCGCCCTCGGCAAGCGGCGGCACGAATACCTCGCGCTTGAGGACAACGCCGCGCGCCACCGGCCGATCCTCGCGGAGTACAGCGCCGGCCTGCTGGATCAGATGATCGCCGTGGTGACGGCGTCCACCGTCACCGCCTACGCCCTGTACACGATGTCGCCGGAGACGGTCGCCAAGTTCGATACCCGGCTCTTGCCGGCGACGCTGCCGTTCGTGCTGTACGGCATCTTCCGCTACCTCTATCTGCTCTATCGCCGCCAGCTCGGCGGCAATCCGTCGGAGCTGTTCCTCAACGATCGCGCGCTGCTGCTCAACACGATCGGCTGGATCGTCGCGGTTCTGTTGATCATTTACGGCATACCCGTGCGGTAGAATCGAAGCGTCATGGCCAGCCAGGTCGCCGTCCTCCGTACGCGTCCCGACACCGTCGTCAGCGACTACGGACGCCTCATGCGCCTCGTCAAGTACGACCAGGTGCTGCCCCGCGACCAGGACCTGATCGTCAAGCTGAACCTGTCGTGGACGAAGTACTTTCCCGCCTGCTCGAGCCAGCCGTGGCAGGTGGATGGCGTGCTGACGACGCTGCTCGAGGACGGCTACGAGAGGCGGCGGATCTTTCCCGTCGAGAACAAGACCGTCGTCACCGATCCCGCGGCGGGGTGCCGGAACAACAAGTGGTATCCGGTGCTCGAGCGGCACGGGCTGCCGTTCGTCCCGCTACCCGACGTCGAGTGGACGGTCTACCGGTTCAAGAGCCCGCTGCTGAAGCTGAACAAGATTTTCCCCGAGGGCATCGAGATTCCGAAGATGTACGTCGGGAAGAATGTGCTGCACTGCCCGACGGTGAAGTGTGTGCATCCGGACACGGAGATCGTCCTGGCGGATGGGAGCGTCGTCTCCGCCGAAGGTCTGGTGAAAGAGTGGCAGCTTCGCGAACCGAGCTTCGGACTTCCCGACGGAGATGTCGTTAGCGAAGGGGACGTGCGTCTGGTGTCCCTCGACGGTGCTGCCTTGACGGCAGGCCACGCGACACACTTCTGGCGGACTCCAGTTACCCAGGACGCCGCCTGGACGGTCAGGACGCGAACGGGTCGTCAGGTCACGACTTCGCGGATCCATCCATTTCTCACGCCAGAAGGGTGGGTCAAGGCCTCGGAGCTCAAGCCCGGCGATCGCATCGCGATCGCCCGGCGAATTCGTATCCAGGGGCTGAGTCAGCCTCTGCCGCGTGTCCGAAGCCTCGGGCATGAGGCGGTAGACGTGGCTGCCTTAGAGATTCGGCCGGGGCGGCGCTACACAGTCGAAGAGCAACGACAGATCATCTCCGAGTACATCGCCGGGAAGTCGGTTACTGCGCTTGCCGCCGAGCGAGGCGTCCACTGGGAATCGATCCGGTCTGTGATCCATCGATACGGTGTTCAGTCGCGCCGGCGGCGCATCTGGGCGACGGCCCCCGAGACGACTTCTCCTGATTTCTGGAGATGGTTTGGATATTTCGTCGCCGAAGGCTACGCGTACGATGCAAACGGTTCGTGTCGGATTTCGATTGCGAACACCGATTGCGAAGTCCGCGCGGATTACATCGCGCTCTGCCGCTCGCTTTTTTCTGTCGAGCCGCGCACGCGAGGTAACGACATTTACTTCGACGCGTTCAACTTGCGGCCGTTCTTCGAGGCCCTCGGTGTCACGATGCCGACGAACTCAGCGACGAAGGCGCTGCCTTCCTTGCTGTTCAAATGCCCCGATGACGAGATCGCCGCGTTCCTGCAGGCGTACTTCGATGGCGACGGGACCGTGGATGGTCGCACGGCCGCCTACGCGACGACCAAGAGTCCGCGTCTTGCATCGCAAATCCAGATGTTGCTGTCGCGGCTCGGCATCATTTCGTTCGTTCGGACGACGCGGTCGCGGGCTACAAACGGGCGAATGACGGAGAAGCAGAACTATAAGCAGATCGCGATTTGCGCAGATGATGTCGTAACGCTCAGCCGTCACGTGCAATTTCGCTGTGCGCACAAGCAGCGCAATCTGGAACGCCTCGTCGCACGCCGCACGGCGGGGCGACGGCCAAGTAACTGGGACACGATTCCAGTCCCGCCTCGGTTGTTTCGCATGGTTCGAGAGGGGCTGGGCCTGACTCATGCGGACTCTGGTAAGCCCAGCTCGGTCAATACGATCGAGAGAGGCTACGGCGAGCTGACGCGGCCGATCGTCAGACATTTCGTCAATGTGTTTTCGGAAGCGGATCTCCTGCGCCAGTTTACGAGCGAGATCGACGACCTCCGCTTTCTGGCGAGTGAGGACATTGCTTGGGATCGGATCGAGGAAGCACGCCAGGCCCCAGTGGAAGTCCCGTTTTTCTATGATGTGTCGGTCGAGCGCACGCGGTCGTTCGTCGGCAACGGAATTGTCCTCCACAACACCCACGGTCACTCGGTAACCACCGGCGCCATCAAGAACTCGTTCGGCGGACTGCTGAAGGAAGTCCGCCACTACGCCCACGAGTTCATCCACGAAGTCATGGTCGACCTGATGTACATGCAGCGCGAGCTGCACCCCGGAATCCTTGCCGTCATGGACGGGACGGTGATGGGCGACGGCGCCGGCCCGCGCACAATGATTCCGCGGGTCGGCAACCTGATCCTCGCCTCGAAGGACCAGGTGGCCATCGATGCGATTGCCGCCAGGATCATGGGCTTCGATCCGCTGTCGATCCGCTATCTGGCGATGTGCCACGAGCGCGGGCTCGGCGTGGCCGATCCGCGTGACATCGAGATCGTGGGCGACGTCGAGGCGGCGGCCACCAACATGGGCTTCAAGACCAGCCGCTCGCTGGTGATCTGGGGCGATCAGCTCATCCGGCGCGGCCCGCTGCGGCCGCTCAAGCGGCTCCTGCTGCACTCGCCGCTGATGGTGTGGGCGCCGTTCGCGTCGAACGTCTACCACGACCTGCTCTGGTATCCGACCGTCGGTCGGTCGCGCATCCGCGCCTTTGCCGGGACGCCGTGGGGCCGGCTCTTCGAGAAATACTGACGATGGCCGCGCCGGTCCGCGTACGGTTCGCGCCGAGCCCGACCGGCCACCTGCACGTCGGCGGCGCTCGCACCGCACTCTTCAACTGGCTGTTCGCGCGGCATCACCGCGGCACCTTCATCCTGCGCATCGAGGATACCGACCGCTCGCGGTCGACCGACGAGAACAT
>DATBJF010000040.1:0-33247 GCA_036556545.1 Candidatus Methylomirabilota bacterium | reverse complement strand
CTCTTGAACCGTTGCTGGACGTCCTCGACCGAATCGAACATGTCGCCCCCGTTGGTCGGACAGGAAGTTCCCTGACTGCACCCGCGTTCTGTGTAGCCCGTCGAGCATACCGCCATTTCTGCCGCTGCGGCAAGGTGTTACGCGACGCCTCTTGGTAGCCGCACGCCCACGGGGCCCTATATAATGCCGTGCGCATGGCCGGGTCGTGGCTGTGCTTTGCAGTGCCTTCAGTTGATCGGAGATATTGTCACGATGAGATTTCTGATTGCCGTGTCGCTGTCCGTGCTGCTGCTCGATATGGCCTCTCCGATTCCGGGACACGCCTTCGCCAACGCATGGTTTGCAGACGACACCGATGCCGAAGAGCCTCTCGATGAGGCGCTGAGCGACGAGGAATTCTCCGATCGAGAAGTGCCCACGGACAGCGACAGCGCCGGCGCCGTCGCGCAGGTCCGCCGCGCGTTTCAGTACGCGCCGGGAGCGACATGCGAGCTGAAGTTCTACGCCGCCGGCACCGTGACGATGTGCCAGTGATCGGCGGAGGAATGCTTCGATGACGGACAGGGGCGAGGCCGCGCGCTACCACCGGCTTCAGCTCCGGCTCGCCCTCGTCCGCCTCGCGCTCACCGCGTCCTTCTTCCTCGCCGTGCTCGCGACGGGCGCGGCGCACCGGCTCGCGGAGGCGGCCGCCGCCGTCAGCGCCGTGCCGGTCCTGCACGTTGCGACGGTGGCGATCGTGCTCGGCGCCGCGCATGCCGTGCTCGGCTTCCCGCTCGGCTGGCTCGGCGGCTACCACTGGCCGCGGCGCTTCGGCCTCCTGCACCAGCCGCCGCGGAGCTGGCTCTTCGATCGCGCGAAGGCGGCCGCGCTCGGCGGGCTGGTGGCTCTCGCCGGCGTCGAGGCGGTGTACGCGCTGCTCCGCATCACACCCCTCTGGTGGCTCGGCATGGCCGCGCTCGCCTTCGCGTTCGCGATCGTCGTCACGGCGATTTTGCCCGTCTGGGTGTTGCCGCTGTTCTATCGTCTGACGCCGCTCGCCGACGAATCGCTGCGCACGCGGCTGCTCGCGCTGGCCGGGCAGGCCGGTGTCCCCGCCGTCGGCGTCTGGGTCGCCGACCAGTCGCGCAAGAGCCGCACCGCGAACGCGGCCGTGGTCGGGCTCGGACGGACGCGACGGATCCTTCTCTACGACACGCTCACCGCATCGTTCCGGCCGGAGGAGATCGAGGCTGTGCTGGCGCACGAGCTGGGCCACCACGTGCACGGCGACATGCGCCGCGGCCTCCTCGTGCAGGCCTCGCTGAGCCTGGTGATGTTCTGGCTCGCCGACTTCGCCCTGCGCGCCGGCATCGGATTCTGGGCGCTGTCGGGCGTCGCCGACCCGGCCGGCCTCCCCTGGCTGGCCTTCATCACGCTCGTGCTCGGTCTGCTGGCCGCGCCGCTCGCCAACGGCTTTTCACGGCTGCTCGAGCGTCAGGCCGACGACTTCGCGCTGGCGCTCACGCGCAACCCGGGCGGCTTCATCGACGCCATGGAGCGGCTCGCCTCGTTGAACCTCGCCGAGCGTCGCCCGCACCGCCTGAAAGAGCTCGTGCTCTATTCGCACCCCGCGCTCGACCGTCGCATCGCCCGCGCCCGCGCGGCGCTTCCATGACAAGGAGAGGCCCATGGCCGCCCGGACCACCCTTCGCCAGCTCGTCAATCGCAAGAACGGCCTCGTCGTGCCCGGCGCCTACGACGGCATCTCGGCCCGGCTCGTGGAGCGCAGCGGCTTCCCTGCCGTCTACATGAGCGGCTACGGGACGTCGGCCTCGCGCCTGGGCCTTCCGGATCTCGGCTATGCCGGGCTCGCGGAGATGGCCGACCACGCGCGCAATCTGGCCAGCGCGGTGACCATTCCGCTGATCGCGGATGCCGACACGGGCTACGGCAACGCGCTCAGCGTGCGGCGGACGGTGCAGGCGTACGAGGCGGCCGGGGTCGCCGCGCTGCACATCGAGGATCAGGTGGCTCCGAAGCGCTGCGGCCATCTCTCGGGACACCAGATCATCCCGCGCGGCGAGTTCGCCGGAAAGATCCGCGCCGCCGCCGAGGCGCGGACGGACCCCGATATGCTCGTCATCGCCCGCACGGACGCCATCTCGGCGATGGACTTCGACGAGGCGCTTCGGCGCGGCGAGGCCGCCGCCAAGGCGGGCGCCGACATGCTCTTCATCGAGGCCCCGCGCGACGAGGAGCAGGTGCGGCGCGTGGCCGGCGCCTTCGACACCCCCCTGCTGTACAACTACGCGCCGGGCGGACGGTCGCCGCTTCTCCCGTTTTCGCGACTGCGCGAGCTGGGCTACGCGATCATCCTCCTGCCGATCGACGCCCTTCTCGTCGGCGTCCGCGCCATCGCGGACTTCCTGGGCCAGGTGAAGCAGCGTGACGACGTCCTGTCGATGAGCGATCGCTACATGCCGTTCGCCGAGTTCAACCGCCTCATCGGGGCCGTCGATCAGATGGCGCTCGCCGACCGCTACAAGGACGGCTGAGAGCTCATCGACGTTCAGGCGGCTCGCAGCGTCCGGGTGATCGTGTCGATGAGGATCTCGACGTCGTACGGCTTGGTGAAGATCTCGATCGCATCGGTGGGGCCGACGAAGCGCTCGAGGGCCTGCTTGTTGGTGGTGGTCACGATCACCACCCGGCCCTCCATCGCCCGGCTCGAGCGCACGAGCTGCAGGAACACCCAGTTGAGGTCGTACGGCGGCGGCACGTCCCAGATGAGGACCTGAGGGTCGTGCGTCTCCAGATACTTGAGGAAGTCCGTGCGCCCCCGCTTGATGTCGTCGACGTGCGCCTCCGTCGTCTCCCACCCCTCGCGCTCCAGCAGCGTCCGGAGCATCTCGACGGTGTCCGAGCTGGAGTTGATCACCGCGACCTTGGCCATGTCCGGAGGGCGATGCTAGAGCTGTGCCGCTGGCTTCGAGCAGCGGCCGGGGTCAGCAGCCGATGCGCGCGAAACAGCGGTTCAGATGGCGCGCGATGGTCGTCGTGTGCCTGGTGACCGCCGTGAGGTGATCGCCGGGCACGAGGATCGTCTGGACCTGGCCAGCCACGCTGCGCCAGCCGAGGGTGGCGTCGGACAAGCGTTCTCGATAGTGACCGTCGCGGGCAATCATGACGGTGACCGCCCCCGGATACGGGCCGGCCTTGTAGAGACGCACGATCCGCTGATAGGTCTTCCACTGGGCTTCGCGCCAGGCCGGTGTTCGGTGGCGCTGGCGGGGGTCGATGTGCTCGGGTATCGCCACCGTCGGCCCCGCCGGGGCGACGGTGGCCGCTGCGCGCTTCAAACGCTCGAGTCTGTGCCTGGCGGCACGGCGGAGGCGCTTGAGGAGCACGCGGGTCGTCGACCGGTGAGCGTGCCGCTGCGGGCCGGGCTGGGCAGGGGGCATGTCGATGATGACGACCAGCGGCACACGGCACCCCGAGGCGGTGAGCTGCCGTGCCATCTCGAAGGCGACGAGCGCACCGTGAGAGAACCCCCCGATGAGATACGGGCCGTCGGGCACGGCGGCGCGAAGGGTGTGGACGTGGTCGGCCGCCATCGCCTCGATCGTCGCCGGAATGCGCCCTCCATTCGTTCCGTGTGAGGACACGCTGTAAAAGGGCCGTTCGGGCCCGAGGCGGCGCACCAGGTTCACGCAGTACAGTGCGCCGTCACCGAAGACGTCGCCGTTCACCATGATGAACGGCGCGCGCTCGCGGCCCGGCTGTAGCGCCTTGAACAGTGATGCGTCCTCCGCGTGGCGGAGGTTGTGCGACGGCCGCCCGGCCCTCGATCGGAGGAAGCGCAGGAGATCGCCCACGGTGCCAAACGTCTCGAGGCCGACGTCCTCCTCCGCGATGCGGACACCAAACTCTCGCTCGAGCCCGCTGATCAGGTCCGCAAGCGCGAGCGAGTCGAGGCCCAGACCATCCTCGGTCAGGACGGTGTCGACGGTGATGGCGCCGCTGAAGCCGGGCGCGAAACGCGCGAGCACGGCGACGAGACGATCGTGCTCTATCACGGCGCCGCGTAGCGACCTTCCAGATACGCGCGGCGAGCCGCCGGACGCATCATCTTGCCGCTCGTCGTGAGCGGCAGCGTCTGCGCGGACACGAGCACGACGTCGTCCGGGCGGAACCGCACGGCCGCGAAGACCGCATGGTCGATCTCGCACCGGAGCGCGTGGGGATCAGTCTCGGATCCGGCGCGGCGCTCCGCCACCACCACGACGCGTTCCCGCTCCGGCGCCGGCACCGAGAATGCGGCGACGCGCCCGGTTCGTACACCGGGCACCCGACCGGCAGCGTCTTCCAGATCCTGTGGATAGTATTTGCGCCCGGCCCGGATGATCAGATCCTTCTTGCGACCAACGATGAACACCTCACCGTCGGCCTGATAGCCCAGATCGCCGGTCAGCAGCCAGCCGTCCGGTCGGACGCCGGCGTCTCCCTCGGTCCCCGGCAGATAGCCTTCCATGACAGAGGCGCCACGCACCGAGATCTCGCCGATCTGACGCTCGGGACATCGCATGCCGCTCGCGTCGAGAATGGCGACCTCCTGACCCGGCAACGGCGACCCCACGGATGCGATAGCGAGCCGGGGCTCGTCGGCGGAAGCGAGCACGGCCTGGTTTTCGTCCTCCAGGACCTCGCGTGATATCGCTTCGAATCGCGCGCCGGTGCCCGGCCGCCTCCCTGCGACGCTGAGCGTGTTCTCCGCGAGGCCGTACACGGGGATCAGCGCCGAGCGTTTGAACCCGACAGGCTCGAACCGCCGGGTGAAGGCCTCCACCGCATCGAATGTCACCGGCTCGGCCCCGTTGAACGCCGCCCGCCAGCTGGACAGGTCGAGACCTTCGAGGTCCGAGTCCTGGATACGACGTGCACACAGCCCGTATGCCGAGTTCGGTGCGCCGGACAGCGTCCCGCGCACGCCGGTGAGGAGGGCGAGCCACGCTCGGGGATTCGTCAGAAACGCTTGCGGCGACATGATGTGGCAGGGCATCCCCGTCACCAGCGGGAACAGGACATAACCGAGCAGGCCCATGTCATGAGAAAACGGAAGCCAGCTCACGGCCACATCGGCGTCGCCCACGTCGAACGCGGCCGCGCGCGCCCGGATGTTGGCGAGAACGTTTTCGTGGGTGAGGAGAACGCCTTTCGCGCGGCCGCCGCTGCCCGAGGTGAACTGACAGTAGGAGAAGCGCGTCTGCTCCGGCCGCGCCGCGTGGACGGCGTCGACGGGGACCACACTGGTCGATGTCATCAGCGAGACGCCTTCCGACGCCAACGCGGCGGCAACGTCCTCCGTCGGGGACTCCGGGGTCGACGTGAGCAACGCCTTGGCCGACGTCCGCCGTACGATATCGAGCAGCCGATTCCAATACCGGTCCTTGCCACCAAGCGGCTCCAGCGGGGGCGCCGGCACGGCGACGAGGCTCGCCAGCTGCGCGCCCAGGAGCCCGGACACGAAGTCGGACACCGACGGCGCGAGCAGCACGATCATGCTCTCGGGCGGAAGTCCGCGTCGCACGAACCCATCCGCGTAGGCGGAGGCGGATGCGAGGAGCCGGCCATACGTCACGCGCTCGATTCGGTCGGACGGCCCGTAGAACGTCAAGCAGACCCGATCGGGCTCCGTCTCCGCCCAGTCGCGGACGATGTCGACGACACGCGCCGCCTTCTCGCGTCCCGGGCGCCGCACTGCGCTGCTCGCCATCCCGACCTCCTTCGGATATCCGCCGGCCCGCGTGGGCCGCGATCGTCGTTCCGCCGCGGCGCGGCAGCCGATCGCACGGAGAGAGAGCGTCGCTTCCGTCGGCGGTCCGTGTCGATATGCCGATGGGCCTAGCGTCGGACAGCGTCGCCGGCGAGACGCGACCGCGGAGACGTCGGAATGTATCTTCGGCTACATTGCCGCGCCGGCGCCGGCGAGCATACGATCGTCGGGTGCCGCGCATTCAGGTGGTGACGCGCTCCGAGGCGTCAGACGACCCGGCTTCGACACTCAGTCGATTTCTCGTATCGAACGCTCATTCCGAGAACACGATGTCACCTGTCGACCACGAGTCGGCCGACTTGCTCCGCCGCACGCTCGTCATCGCGCGCCAGGCCGGCGAGCTGGTCCTGGAGGTATACGGCCGTCATGTCGCGGCTCGGGCGAAAGCGGACGACTCGCCGGTCACGGAAGCCGACGAGCGCGCCGAGGAGCTCATCGTCACCGCGCTCTCGGGCCTGGGCCGTGACGTTCCGATCGTCGCCGAAGAGGCGGTCGCGGCCGGTCGGACGCCGCGTGTAGGCGACGTGTTCTGGCTCGTCGACCCGCTCGACGGCACGAAAGAGTTCGTGAGCCGCAACGGCGAGTTCACCGTCAACATCGCGCTCGTTCAGAGCCAGCAACCCGTTCTCGGGGTCGTCTATGCGCCGGCCCTGGGCACGCTGTATGCGGGGACACGTCGTCACGGGGCGTTCGTCGAAGAGCGCGGCGAGCGCCGCGGGATCGTGACACGCCCGGTCCCCGAGGCAGGCCTGACGGTCGTGGGCAGCCGCTCGCACGGTGATGCGGACGCGATGGCGTCCTTTCTCGCCGGCCGCAAGGTGGCCGACACGAAGCAGGCGGGTTCGTCGCTGAAATTCTGCCTCGTCGCCGAAGGCGCGGCCGACCTCTACCCGCGCTTCGGACGGACGATGGAGTGGGACACCGCCGCGGGACATGCGGTGCTCCTCGCCGCCGGCGGTCGCGTCGACACTCTCGCCGGAACGCCGCTTCGCTACGGCAAGCCCGGATTCGAGAACCCCCACTTCGTCGCGAGCGGGACGGCACCGCGCGAAGCGCCCGTCCGGTGAATCTCGACGTCGTCACCGCGCTGTCGGGACTGCTGGTCGGCACCGTCGTCGGCATGACCGGAGTCGGCGGCGGGGCTCTGATGACTCCGGTCCTCGTGCTGGTGCTCGGCGTGTCGCCGTCGATCGCAATCGGCACGGATCTGCTGTTCGCGTCGGCAACCAAGCTCGTCGGCGTCTCTGTGCATCATCCGCACGGCACCGTCGATTGGCGGGTTGTGAAGCGGCTCGCCCTCGGCAGCCTGCCCGCCGCGGCGCTCACGCTGCTCTGGCTCCATTTGTCTGGCGCCGCGCGTACGACGAACGGCGTCCTTCTCAATGGCGTCGCCGTGGCGATGCTCATCACCGCTCTGGGCATGCTCTTCAGGAAGCGTCTCCACGCCATCGGCCGGCGCCTCCGTACCGGCACCCCGCGGCGCTTCAAGCAAGTGCAGCCGGCGGCGACCGTCGTGGCCGGCGCGATCCTCGGCGTCCTGGTGACGCTCACGTCGATCGGAGCGGGCGCGATCGGGACCGTCGCGCTGCTCTACCTCTATCCCTTGCGGCTTTCGGGGGCGAAGCTCGTCGGCACCGACCTCGCCCATGCCATACCGCTCGCCCTCGTTGCCGGCCTCGGGCATCTCGCCTTCGGTCACGTCGACTACACGTTGCTGATCACGCTGCTGGCCGGCTCCATCCCGGGCGTGGTGATCGGCGCGATGCTCAGCACGCGCGCACCCCTTCGCCTCGTTCAGGCCGGCATCGCGATGGCCCTGGTCGGCGTCGCGACGAAGATGCTGCTGACCGGCTGATCGGCCGCCGCCGCCCACGATCCGGCTCGCCGAGCCAAAAGCGCAAGAGCAGCAGCCGGACAAAGCGTTTTCCTCCGTAAAGGCACCGTCGCAGACTCGGGCCGTGACGGACGCACCAGCAGAGCGGCTCGGCTACCGCCAAACCTGCTGATGAGAGCCGTTCGCGGGGCAACGCGTCTTTCGTCCGCAAGATTGCCGCGCCGGGAAAGGGATCCGAGCGATTGGCGCGTCACGATGCAGGACGTCCCGCACCAGATCTCATCACGGCGCCCGAGCGGGCGACGGCGGCGGCGACAGCTGATGGGCCAGCCAACCTTGCGGTGAAATGCGCCGCCGAGCATCTATCGAAGAATATGGACCTTTTCTTCGGTACGCCGATGGAGCTGGGAGCCGGCACCCGATGCCCCTGCCATCGGATTCCATCGTGCGCGCTTCGCACATCAGCGGCCTGACCATCTCAACCGTGTGTCCATCGATACATTGCCGCGTGGCAGGTATTTTTTATATAAAAATGCAGCTACATGAATTTATTAAGAGTAAATTCCCCGAGGATGACAATGGGGTCGTTCGCAGACGCTGGACCACGCGTCCGATTTCGCCGCCGCTGACGTCACCTCATGCTCCAGACACCCGTCGCCTTCATCATCTTCAACCGGCCGGACCTCACCAGCCGCGTGTTCGCCGAAATCAGGAGAGCCAAACCGCGTCGGCTCCTGGTCATCGCCGATGGTCCTCGTCAAGACCGGAGCGGCGAGGCGAAGCGCTGCGCGATGACTCGCGCGATCATCGAGCAGGTCGACTGGAACTGTGAGGTCCTGCGCAATTTCTCGCACGTGAACCTCGGATGCGGCCGGCGCGTCGCGTCGGGCCTCGAGTGGGTATTCGAGCAGACCACGGAGGCGATCATCCTCGAGGACGACTGCGTGCCGCACCCGACGTTCTTCCCGTTCTGTGAGGCGCTGCTGGATCGCTATCGCGATGACGAGCGAGTCATGCATATCGGCGGCAACGGTTTTCAGTTCGGCCGAACCGACCAGTCATCCAGCTATTTCTTCTCCCGCTACTTCCCGTCGTGGGGATGGGCGTCGTGGCGACGGGCGTGGCGCCACTACGATCTCGAAATCGCGCTGTGGCCATCGCTGCGGCACACGGATTGGCTCCGCGAGTTTCTGGACGACGAGCGTCTCCTGGAGTACTGGCAGCTACGATTCGACCGGGCGCATGCCGGCGTTGACGTCGTCAACACCTGGGATCTTCAGTGGACCTTCACGTGCTGGCTGCAGAACGGGCTGGCGATTCTGCCGTACCGCACCCTGGTTTCCAACGTCGGATTCGGGCCCGAGGCGACCCACACGCGGTCGGCATCCGTTCCGCTTGCCAACCTCCCGACGGCGCCGATGCAGTTTCCTTTGAAGCATCCGCCGTACGTATTTCGTGATCGTGAGGCTGACCGCGGGTTCACCGAACAGCTCATCCGGCCACGTCTGCGGCGGCGCCCGGGCCTGTACGGCCGAGTGTCTGGGCGGGCGCGCGCCGTGCCCGCTTCGATATGGAAGGCGTTCGGCGCCACTCGTTCGCTGTTGCTGCGGTGATTGGTGGTCGCCGCGGGGGGTTGTATGGACACCACGATCGCGAGACAAGTCGGAGGGTCTGCTTTGGGCCCCGGTCGACGACCTGATCTGCCCGTCGTATTCCTGCACATCGGCAAGACAGCCGGATCGACCCTCGCCACGATCCTCGGCCGCTATTACACGCGCGAGGAAACGTTCCAGATCTATCCCAAGCGCTACCATGACACCCTGGACGCGCTCACCAGCCTGCCCGCAGCACGTCGGGCCGAGATCCGGCTACTGAAGGGCCACTTGCCATTCGGAGTGCACGAACATCTGCCGACGCCGGCGACCTACGTCACGATGCTGAGAGAACCCGTCGACAGGGTCGTGTCGCTCTATTACTTCGCGCGCAGGGTGCCAAAGCACTACCTGCATCAACCCATTGTCCGCGGCAATCTCGATATCGAGCGGTACGTCTCCAGCGGGCTCTCGTGGGAGATGGACAATGGTCAGCTGCGGGTCCTCACCGGCCACTTGCACGACATCGCCATCGGTGGCTGCACGCGCGTGTTACTCGACGAAGCCAAGCGCAACATCATCCAGCACTTCTCCGTCGTCGGGTTGTCCGGACGGTTCGATGAGTCGGTGCTGCTCACCAAGCATCGGCTGGGCTGGAAGGGGTTCCCGGTGTATCGCAGGAAGAATGTGACCGTGGGACGCCCAACCACGGACCGCCTGTCGAAGAGCGAGTTGGCGGCGATCCGCAAGCACAACGAGCTCGATGAGGAGCTGTACGAATGGGTGTCGGCGAGATTCCAGCGGGAGTGGGAGGCGGAGGCCCTTGACACGCAGCTAAAAGCCTTTCGCGCGACGAACGCGATGTACCAGTCATACGGAGCGGCAAGAGGTATGGCCGGCCGATTGCTCGCGGCGATCGGTCTGCGCCATCCCGTAACGCAGGCCGGGACGTAGTGCGCCTGGAGGGAATCGAACCCCCGACCCTCAGATTCGAAGTCTGATGCTCTATCCAACTGAGCTACAGGCGCGTGACGATGCAGGACGTTGCGCAGCCGGATCTTATCACGGCGCCTGGGCGTGCGACGCGGGAGCTACCGCGTGACGTCGTGCATGGCGAGCGCGATCCGGATCGCGTCGACGAGATGCGCCATGCGCGGTCATCTCGCCTCGGCGCCGGGCGCGGGCTCGGTGTGCTCGAGCTCGGCGAGGCGGCGACGGAGCGTCGCTCGAACGTCGCTCAGATCGAACGGCTTGGAGATGATCGTCGCTTTGGTGGTCGCCAGGAAGCTCTGCTTCTCCTCGTCGAGCGCGTCCCCGGTCACGAAGATCACGCGCCCGCGCAGCCGCGCGAAGCGCCGCTCGATCTCCAGATAGAGACCCATGCCGTCGAGCAGCGGCATCTTCGTGTCCGTGATGATCAGGTCATACGGCCGGTGGGCGAGCATCTCCAGTGCCGCCTGGCCGTTGGGCGCGATCTGCGTGGTATGGCCTTCACGCTGCAGCATCTCGGCCAGCACCGACGCGATCTCCATCTCGTCGTCGACCAGCAGGATGGCCTTGGCGGTCCCCCGGACCGGCTCGGCCTCGGCGGCCATGGTCGCCGCCGTGGCCGTCCCCGACGCGGGCAGCTCGATGACGAACGTCGTGCCGCGTCCGGGCGTGCTGGTCATGGTCAGCGTGCCGCCGTGCTGGCCGACGATGTTGCGACACAGCGGCAGGCCGAGCCCGGTGCCCTGCCCGGCCGGCTTGGTCGTGAAGAACGGCTCGAAGATCTTCTCCTGAATCTCCGGCGGGATGCCGGGGCCGGTGTCGGCGATCTCGAGCCGGATGTGTCTGCGGGCGTCGGCGGCGCGGGTCGTGATGGCGATGTGCTTGGGCCGTTCGCTCTTCCGCATCGCGTGATGCGCGTTCGTCAGGAGATTCACGAGCACCTGATGAAGCTGGTGCGCGTCACCCGACAGCGGCGGCAGATCGTCGGCGAGCGTGGTCCGCACCTCGATGCCCTCGCTGCGCAGCTCGTACGCGAGCAGCTCGATGGCGTCCTTGACCACGTCGTTGATCGCCACCGCCGTGCGCTCCGGCGGCCGCTTGCGCGCGAGTGCGAGGAAATTGCGCACGACGCGGACGCAGCGGCCGGCCGCCG
This sequence comes from Candidatus Methylomirabilota bacterium, assembly GCA_036556545.1. Taxonomy (GTDB): domain Bacteria; phylum Methylomirabilota; class Methylomirabilia; order Rokubacteriales; family CSP1-6; genus AR12. The sequence goes on along the minus strand of DATBJF010000040.1, from coordinate 21,866 downwards.
TGTTGATCTTCTCCGCCCGCTGGCGCACCGAGGCGTCGGTGGTGACCTCCATGAGCATGTGTGTCTGGCCCATGACGACGGCCAGCGGATTGTTCAGCTCGTGCGCCACGCCGGCGAGGAGCGAGCCCATGGTGGCGACCTTCTCGCTCTGGAGGAGCTGCTCGGTCCGCTCGCGCACGGTGGCTTCCAGCGAGCGGTTCTGCTCCTCGCGCTCGAGGTACAGACGGCGGATCTGCGCGTAGAGGCGGCCGTTCTCGATGAGGAGCACGACCAGGACGAAGCTCGTCGCCAAGAGCCCGTAGATCCGGCCCGCGTAGAAGCCGAGGTCGAAGCGCCCGCCGTTGAGGACGGCGGCCAGGGCGATGTCGAACAGCCACGTGCACATGACGACCATCAGCCACACGTCGAGGACGGTATGCGGCGATCGCCGCCAGAGGATGGCCAGGGCGAGGAGGCTCAGCATCCACGTGCTCGACACCACGAGGCTCATGGCCGGGGTGTAGCTGTTGCCCTGCATGATCTCGGGCAGCAGGCCCTGCCCGGCGGTGGCGAGCATCGTCAGCGCGGAGACGGCGACGAGGACGCCCGCGCCCGTGGAGACGACGGCCAGGCCGCGCGACTCACCCGCCGCGGCCGCGTCGCTCCTGGAGTAGGCATACGCGATGACGCAGACGGGAAAGCCGGCGTGCCAGAACATGTAGAGCCAGGCAGTGCTCTGTGGCCCGGCCCCCAGGAGGCCGGTCGGCGTGAAGAGCCCGGGGAAGGTCAGCGCGTGGGCCACGGCCATCAACGCCGTGAAGAGATAGCCGGCGGCGAGAAGCAGCACGCCCCGTGAGCGGGAGAAGTTGAACTGGCCGAACAGCAGGACCGCGGTGATCACGTCCGTCATGACCAGGGCGCTTTCGTAAATCGGGATGAAGGCCCAGACCTGGGCGAGTGGGGTCTTCGCAAAGGGCACGGCGGCGACGAACAGCGCCGCCGACAGGAGCACCACGGTGGACGCGAGCGCCCGCTGCCGCGGGCCGGCGGGCAATCCCGACGGGAAGACGCGCACGCGGTCCGCGGCCGGCACCGCCATCGCGCCGGTTGACGCCAGACGCACCGATGGCTGGTCGAACGCGGTGGTCATCTCCTCAAAGGATATGTCGAAGGGCGGCTCGGGAACGACCTTTAGTGCCGGGCGGCCCGGCTCAGCGGGGCTGGAGGGCGCGCGCGACCGTCTCGGCCAGGACGTCGGGATCGATCGGCTTCGCCACGTGGACCTGGAAGCCGGCCGCCAGCAGGCGCTCGCGGTCGTCGCGCCCGGCGTACGCCGTCAGGGCAATGGCCGGTATCGGACGGCGGCCCCGCGCCCGCTCGAGCTCGCGGAGGGCCTCGACCAGCGCGTAACCGTCGCGGTGCGGCATGCCGACGTCGCTCACGAGGACGTCGATGGGCTCGCGATCGAGGACGGCCAGCGCCTCGTCGACCGAGCCGACCACCACCGTCTCCGCGCCCCGCTCCACGAGCGCCACGCGGATCACCTCGCGTGAATCGTCGTGGTCCTCCACGGCGAGCACGCGAAGGCCGTCGAGCGGGCGGCCGTTGACGGCGTGGGCGCGGGTGAACGGCGGCGTCTCCCCGCGCGGCGTCGTCTCCGCGGTCGGTAGCGTGACGGTGAAGGTCGCACCTTGACCGGGCCCGTCGCTGGTCGCGGCGATGGCGCCGCCGTGCAGCTCGACGAGGTGGCGGACGATGGCGAGGCCGAGCCCGAGGCCGCCGCGACCGCGCGTCCGGCTGGCGTCGCCCTGCAGGAAGCGGTCGAAGATGCGCGGAAGCAGGTCGGGGCGGATGCCCGCGCCCGTGTCGCGCACGACCAGTTGCACGCTGTCCCGACCGAGCCGTTCCAGCGTGACCCAGATACGTCCACCGGCCGGCGTGAACTTGATGGCGTTGGACAGCAGGTTGGCCACGATCTGCTGCAGCCGAACGACGTCGCCGAGGATCGCCCCGGCGTCGGCGGCCAGCGCCACGTCGAGCTCGACGCCCGCCACATCGGCCTCGCGGCGGAGCGACTGCACCGCCTCGCCGACCACCGCCGCCACGTCCACGCGCTGCTGCTCCACCTTGATCTTGCCGGCCACGATGCGCGAGACGTCGAGGAGGTCGTCGATGAGCTTGGCCTGCAGCCGCGTGTTCCGCTCGATGGTCTCCAGCGCGCGGGCGGTCTGCTCGGGATCGAGGCGAGCGCCGCGCAGCATTCGCACCCAGCCCAGCATCGACGTGAGCGGCGTGCGCAGCTCGTGCGAGAGGGTGGCGAGGAACTCGTCCTTCGAGCGGTTGGCCGCCTCGGACGCGGCGAGGGCGGCCTGCTCGCGCGCGAGAACGCGGGCGTTGCGAATGGCCAGCGCCACGTGGTCGGCCAGGCGGACCAGGACGGCCTCGTCGAGGTCGCTGAACGGACGACGGCTCGAGTTGGCGACGTAGAGAAGGCCGTCGACGTGGCCATCGACGGAGATCGGCACCACCAGCACCGCGCACGTCCCGAGCTGCTCTCCGATGGCGTGATAGTCGCCGGGAATGTCGGGGTCGTGCGCGTAGTCGTCGCTGCGCAGCGGCCGGCCCGTCTCCATGACGCGGCCGCCGAGGCCGCGGCCATGCTCGATCCGCTGCGTGGGCAGCGGCACGCTCACGCGCGCGACGCGCTGGCGAAGCGTCATCGTGTCCGGCTGGCCAGGGTCCGGCAGCGCGATGGTGGCGGCGTCGGCGCCGCACAGCTCGCGCGCGCTCTCGCAGACGAGCAGCAAGATCTCGTCCAGGTCGAGCCGGGCGTTCATGCGCTGCGTGAGCGCGGCGATGGTGGTCGACTCGCGCTCGCGGCGGCGCAGATCGTCTTCCGCCTCGCGCCGCAGCGTCACGTCACGCAGGACGGAGACGTGGCGGCCCGGCATGACGTCGGCGGTGGCGGAGAACTCTACGTCACGCTCGATGCCGTCCGGGCGCCGGAGGCGGAGGATGCCCGTGGCCGTGCCCTTGCGCAGGAACTCCTCCCAGGCGGCGGCCGCCGCGCCCGGCGCCGTCGTGAAATCGCGAACGCTCCGGCCGAGCAACGCCTCGCGCGACGCGCCGAACAGCTCCTCGGCGGCGGGATTGCAGTCGACGTAGCGGCCGTCGTCATCGGCGACCACGATGGCGTCCAGCGTGGAGGTGAAGATCGCGCGCAGCTGCGCTTCGCTCGCGCGGAGCGCCTCCTCCACCCGCTCGCGCTCGCGCCCGGCGGTGGCGAGGGCCATGCCCAGCCGCGTGAGCTCCGTGATCGAGGACGACGTCGCGACCATCGCCTCCCCGCGTCCCAGCGCCTCCGCCGCGTCGACGAGCCCCTCGATCGGCTGCGACACGCGGCGGCCCAGCCTGACGGCGAGGGCGGCGCCGACGACGAGCAGCACCAGTCCGCCGGCGACGGCGATGGTGAGCGACCGACGCAGCGGCGCGTCGACGATCTCGGTCGGAACGGAGACGGCGACCGTCCAGCCGGCCATCGCCGCCTGGCTGCGGGCGAAGTAGGAGTGCGTGCCGCCGTCGTCGCCCTCGGCGAACCGCGGCCCGCCCTGGGCGCCACGCAAGGCGGGGCTCCCGGGCCGGCCGAACCACGCCTCGGGCTCACGGCTGCGCGCCAGCACGGTGCCGTTCCTGTCGAGAATCGTCGCCGTCCAGTCGGCCGGGACGGTGTGCGCGGCCATGAAGCCGCTGAGCGCGTTGAGGTCCAGCGTCGCGCCGAGGACGTAGCGCAGGTCGCCGTTGCGGACGACGGGCACCACCATGACGATCACCGGCTCCGCCTGCGGCGACCGATCGAGGAGGAGCCCGGAGAACACCGGCTTGCGCGTCGCCACGAGCTCCTTGAAGTACTCGCGATCGCCGACCGAGTGGCCCGCCGCACCGCTCAGCGCCTGTGTCGACACGAGCCGCACCGTTCCGGCCGCGTCCGTGAGCAGGATGGCGCGCCAGCGCGGCTGCGTCGGCACCACGCGCTGGACATGCTCGGAGAAGCTACGGAGGTCGCCGGTGTCGAGATAGAGCGACGCGGCCAGCGCCTCGAGCGCCTTCACGGACGTCTCGAGCTCGCGGTCGACGGCCAGCGTGAGCGCGCGGCTGACGTCCTGCAGTCCGCGCTCGGTCGCGCGCCGCTCGAGGCGACCCAGGAGGGTCACCATCACGAAGGCGAACAGCAGGATCGGCACCACGGCCACCACGACCAACGTGATGAGCTGGCGCCGGAGCGGTGTCGCGGGACGATCGGAACGCGAGGCCATGACGACTCCGGTCGTGAGCATAGCGCGCAGCGAGAACGATCTCCACTCGATGCGCGCGCGAATTGGGAAAAGATTTTCCCAGCGGCGCCCCTCGCCGCGAGCGTGGGTGATATAGTGGCGCTCGGCCGCGACCGGCCGAGCCAGCATCGCCAGGAGACCTTCCATGAGCGCTGTCAAAGATCTCGTCGGGGAGGCGGTCGACCGCCTGGGCGACGAGCTCGAGTCCTTGTCGCGGCAGATCCACGACCATCCCGAGCTGGGTTACCAGGAGGTCAAGGCCGCCGGCTGGCTCTCGGACTTCCTCGAGCGGCAGGGCTTCGAGGTCGAGCGCGGCGTGGCCGGTGTGGAGACGGCGTTCCGGGGCACCATCGAGACCGGCGACGGCCCGACCATCGCCATCCTCTGCGAATACGACGCCCTGCCGGCGATCGGCCACGCCTGCGGCCACAACGTCATCGCCACCGCCGGCGTCGGCGCCGGCGCCGCGCTGGCCGCGCTCGGAGACCGGCTGCCGAAGGGGCGCGTGCAGGTGGTCGGCACGCCGGCCGAGGAAGGCGGCGGGGGCAAGGTGAAGCTGATCCGCGGCGGCGTGTTCAAGGCCGTCGACGCGGCCATGATGATCCACGGCTTCGACCGCTGGATCATGCACCAGGACCTGCTCGGCATCGTGCGCTGCCGCTTCGAGTTCACGGGCAAGGCGGCCCACGCGTCGGCCGATCCGTGGGAAGGCGTCAACGCGCTCGACGCCGTGATCCAGACGTTCAACAACGTGAGCATGCTGCGGCAACAGGTCCGGCCCGAGGCGCGCATCCACGGCATCGTGAACGAAGGTGGCGCGGCCGCGAACATCATCCCCGAGTTCGCCGCGGCCACGTTCTACGTGCGGGCGGCGGAGGTCGACTACATGTGGGCGCTCCAGAAGCGCGTCATCGCCTGCGCCGAGGGCGCGGCCAGGGCGACCGGGTGCACGCTCCAGGTCGTCGAGCAGCGCGACAACGCCTACGAGCCCATGAAGCGCAACAACACGCTGCTCGAGCTGTTCCGCGCCAATGCGCGCGCCTTCGGCGTGAGGGAGTCCCCGGAGAGCCGCGAGCGGATGGGATCGTCGGACGTCGGGAACGTGAGCCAGGTGATTCCCGCGATCCAGCCGATGGTGCAGATCGCCCCCGAGGGCACCCCGATCCACTCACGCGCGTTCGCCGAGGCGGCCGTGGCGCCGCTCGCGCGGGACGGCATGCTGAAGGCGGCGAAGATCATGGCCATGACGGCCTGCGATCTGCTCGCGAACCCGACGCTCGTGAAAGAAGCGCGCCGGGAATTCGAGGCCTCGAAGTGAGCGCCGACGCGGTCAAACCGAGCGTCACGGCCGCCGTCGACGCGCTCGCCGACGAGCTCGAGCGGCTGTCGCACCAGCTGCACGACAATCCCGAGCTCGGCTTCCGGGAAGAGAAGGCCCACGCCTGGCTCACCGACTTCCTCGCCAAGCACGGGGCCACCGTGGAGCGCGGCGTCGGCGGGCTCGCCACGGCGTTTCGCGCCACCATCGCCGGCGCCGCGGCCGGGCCGACCATCGCCATCCTGGCCGAATACGACGCCCTGCCCGGCATCGGCCACGCGTGCGGCCACAACGTGATCGCCACCGCCGGCGTGGGCGCCGGCGCCGCGCTGGCCCGGGCGCTCGGGACGCTGCCGCTGGCGGGGCGCATCCAGGTCATCGGCACGCCGGCCGAGGAAGGCGGCGCCGGCAAGGTGAAGCTGATGGACGCCGGCGTGTTCGACGGCGTCGACGCCGCCATGATGATCCACGGGCGCTGCGGCACGCAGGTGTGGCGGCCGACGCTCGGGATCATCAAGGTGAAGGTGGAGTTCTTCGGCCAGGCCGCGCACGCCTCGTCCTGGCCGTGGCGGGGCGTCAACGCGCTCAACGCGGTGATCTCGCTCTTCAACGCGCTGGACGCCATGCGGCAGCAGATCCGCACCGACGCGCGCGTGCACGGCGTCATCACCAGGGGCGGCGAGCAGGCGAACATCATCCCCGAGTACACGAGCGCGGAGTTCTACCTGCGCGCCACGACGGTCCCCTACTGCCACGAGCTGCTGCGGCGCTTCACCGCGGCCGCCGAGGGCGCCGCCACCGCGACCGGGTGCCGCGCGCAGGTCACCGCCGATCCCACCGTCCACGAGCCGATGAAGGCCAATCCCACGATGGCCGCGGTCTTCCGCCGGAACCTCGCCTACATCGACTTCCCCGAGGATCCCGACGACGGCCAGGCCGGCTACGGCTCCACCGACTGCGGCAACGTGAGCCAGCGGCTGCCCACCATCCATCCCTACATCCGCATCTCACCCGACGGCGTGCCCGGACACTCGCGGGAGTTCGCGCAATGGGCGCGCTCGCCGCTGGCGCGCGCGGGCATGGTGGCCGGCGCCAAGGCCCTCGCCCTCACCGCGCTGGACCTGCTCGCGGCCCCCGAGACGCTCGGCGCCGCCAAGGCCGACTTTTCGCGTGGAGGAGGACAAGCATGAGACGTGTCGTCTTCGTCGTGCTGTCGGCGCTGCTGGCCGGATGCGCGAGCATGCAGCCAGTCGGCGATACCGCCGCCACCGTCGAGCTTCGCAATGCCTCGGGGGCGAGCGTGGGGACGGCAAATTTGACGCAGGTCGGCAACGTCGTCCGGATCGTCCTCGAGGCCAAAGGCCTCACGCCGGGCCTGCACGCCGTGCACATCCACGCCGTCGGCAAGTGCGACCCGCCGGATTTCAACAGCGCGGGCGGGCACTTCAATCCCGCGAACAAGCAGCACGGCGCCCTGAACCCTCAGGGCTCCCACGCCGGCGACCTGCCGAACCTCAACGTCGGCGCCGACGGCAACGGGCGCCTGGAGACCGCCAGCGAGCAGATCACCCTCGGCTCCGGCGCGCCCTCGCTCTGGGACGCTGACGGCTCCGCCCTCGTCGTTCACGCCGCTCCCGACGACTTCAAGACCGACCCAACCGGCAACGCCGGCGCCCGCGTCGCCTGCGGCGTGATCACGAAAGCGGCGAAGTAGCCGGCGCCGGCACCGCGAGCGAGCGCGGCGCGTGACCGGTGTAGTCGGCGCGCGGCCGGATCAGGCGATTGTCCGCGTATTGCTCCAGCACGTGCGCGCACCAGCCGGCCACGCGCCCGGTGGCGAAGATCGAGGTGCACAGATCGGCCGGGATGCCGAGCGCGTCGTACACGACGGCCGAGAAGAAATCGACGTTGACCGGCAGGCTCGTGCGGGCCCGCATGGCGTCGTAGACCGCCTCCGCCACGGCGAACATGCGCGTGCGGCCGGTCGCCTCGGCCATGCTCTTCGCCATCCCGCGGAGCACCCGGGCCCGCGCGTCGTCGACCCGATAGACGCGATGGCCGAAGCCCGGCACGCGCGCCTTGGGATCCGCGCGCTCCGCCCGCGATCGTCCCTCGCGGCGGCCGAGCCGCGCGGCCACGTAGGCGTCGGCGCGCGCCGGATCGCCGATCTCCTGGAGCATCAGCAGCACGTCCTCGTTGGCGCCCCCGTGGCGCGGCCCCTTCAGCGTCGCGATCGCGGCCACGACGGCGGCGTGGAGGTCCGCCAGCGTCGCCACCGCCACCCGCGCCGCGAAGGTCGACGCGTTGAACTCGTGGTCCGCGTGCAGCGTGAGCGTCACGTCCAGCACGCGCGCCACTTCGGGCGAGGGGGCCCGCCCCTCGAGGAGCCGGAGGAAGTAGGCGGCGTGCGACTCCCCGGCGGCCCCGGCCACGGGCTCGCGCCCCGTCCGGAGGCGATGCCAGGCGGCGACGATTTCCGGGATGCGATTGAGCAGCCGCAGGGACTTGCGGGCGTTGGCGTCGGCGTCGGTGGCGCGCACGTCGGGATCGAGGGCCGCCGCCTGCGACACGGCCGTGCGTAAAGCGTCGAGCGGATGGCAGTCCCTCGGCAGCCCGCGGAGCAGCGCCACGATGGGTGCCGGCAGGCCGCGCTCGGCCCCGGCGCGCGCGCGGAAGTCCGCGGCCTCGCGCCCCGTGGGCAGCTCACCGCGCCACAGCAGGAACGTGACGTCCTCGAACGGCACCGTTCCCGCGAGGTCGCCGATCTCGTAGCCGCGGTAATAGAGCCGGCCCGCCGCGCCGTCGATCGCGCAGATTGCCGAGCGGGCGGCGATCACGTCCTCGAGCCCGTCCTTGTACGCGCTGTCCATGGGAACGCCTCCTCTTGACGAATCTTGATTTATATTGATTTAAGTTGATCGAGAAGGCAAGCCCCTCGACCGGGGCCGGGGGCGCTGCTAGCGTGGACACCGTGGCGAGGATCGTGGACGGCGAGGAGTACTTGACGGTGGACGAGGCGGCGCGCCTGCTCGGCGTGAAGGCGGCGACGCTGTACGCGTACGTGAGCCGCGGCGTGCTGCGCTCCTATCGCGAAGGCACGAAGCGCCAGCGACTCTACCGCCGGGCCGAGGTGGAAGCGCTACGCCGCCTCGACCGCGGCGGCCCGCCCGACATCCCGCCCGCCGACTCCTGGATCCGGGACTAGAAGTCAGCCGCCCGTGCGGCGACGCTCCGCGGCGCGCTCGGCCTCGAGCCGCTCCAGCTCCACCTCCGAGTGGTCGGCGAAGGTCATGGCGGCCGCGATGGCGCGATGTCCCGCGCGCTGCTCGATCAGGCGGTGCATGGTCTGCGCGATCCGGCGATATGACGGGTGACCCTGCGGCGCGCTCCGCAGCTCGATGAGGTGCATCGCCTCGCGCGCGTTCATCTCCAGGTAGAAGCGAACGCGGAACGCCATGGCCACCGCGTACGGCGCAACCTCCGGCAGGCCGGCGGCGACGATGGCGTCGTGTAGCGCCTCCGAGGCGTCCAGCGTGCGCACCCAGTCCTCGCGCGCTCCCGCCGCGGCCACGGCCTCCGGCATCACCGAGCCGTGGCGCGGCGAGAGCCGTTGCCATTCGAGCGTCAGCAGGCGATGGCGCTGCAGGTCGCGGAAGGCGCCGTAGTCGGCGAGGACATCGAACCGATAGCTCGTCCGCTCGAAGGCGCGGCCGGGCTTGTGGCGGCGGTTCGTCCGCTTGCCGACGTACGCGGCCAGCACGGCCGCGCGCTCGTCGGCGGTCATGCGACGCGCGGCGGCGAGCAGCTGATCGTCGGGCAGCGACGAGGCCGCGTACAGCGCGGCCGCCACCACCTTCACCTCGCCCTCCGCATCGAAGTCCGTCAGCGTGACCTCGTCGCGCGGCTCCGCCGCCGTCGGCTCGAGGATTTCGTCGGCGACGCGCTCGGTCGACGCGCGGGCGGCGGCGAGGTAGGCGGACCAGGCGCCGCCGCGGTCCGGCACGTCCACGCGCCGCAGGAAGGCCGGGATGACCTTCCGCAACTCGACGAGCATGAGGTCGGCATAAGCGCGCACCTCGCGCAGCGGATGGCCGCGCATGCGGAGCAGGAGCTGCTCGTATGCTTGCCCCGTCCCGAAGATGCCGACGTTGGAGACGGTCGCCGCGGGGAGCAGCCCGCGCAGGGTGTCGAGCGCCTTCGCCCTGATCGTCATCCGCCACACCGGCTCCGAGGTGGCGCCATCGCGCGGGAACCGGCGCTCGAAGTGCTCGCGCAGGCGTGGCAACCAGGCGCGATAGGTGTCGAACGCGGCGTCGAGCGCGGCGACGTAGCGGCCGCGCAGCGCTCCCGCCAGCTCGGTGGGGACGTGATACCGGTAGCGCCCGCCCGGCCGGTCGTCGTACGGAATGTAGCGCGTCGACTGCTCGAGGTAGGCCATGAGCCGCCCCCACTCGAGCACCTTGGTGAGGATGTTCGACGCGCCCTCGCAGGCCAGGTGCACGCCGCCGAGCTGGGCCACCGAGTCGTCGCCATACTCGACGAACACACGGTCGTAGAGCTGCTCGGCGCGCTCCGTTCCGACCACCGCCGCCGGTGCGGCGGCCGCGCCCTGCGCGAACTCGTCGAGATAGAGGCGGCGCAGCGACTTCGGTGAGCGCGAGTAGCGTGCGAAGAGCGCGCCCTTGACGACCTCGGGCAGGTTGACGAGGGCGAAGACGGGTCCGTCGAGATTCGTGAAGTACGGCTCGAGGGCGGCGCGCTCGTCCGGCGTGAACGCCTCGCTCATCCGACGACGATCTTAGCCGAGGGCGCGGAGCAGCGCCACCACCGCCACCGCGCTCGTCACCGAGACGAGCAGGTTCACGCCGCGCGCCGCCAGCGCCAGCACGACGAGCGCGCCCCACAACGGCGGGTGGGCCAGGCTGGTCGCGAGCCGACCGTCGCCAACGAGCACCATCGGAATGGCGAGCGCCGGCAGCACGGCGAGCGGCACCAGCCGCAGCCACAGTCGGACCCGCGGCGGGAGCGGTCGACTCGCCAGGGCGAGCAACATCGGCGCGCGTGTCAGGTACGTGACCACGGCCATGCCGCCGATCGTGAGCCAGACGTGAAGCCTCACGCGGCGTCCTCCAGCGGCAGGAGCAGTGCGCCGACGGCACTGGCCACCAGGCCGGCGATGACGATGTGCCAGTTATTCGGGAGCACGAGGGCGAGGGCGACGGCGAGGACGGCCGCGCCCACGGCCACGAGCCAGTCGCTGCGGCGGCGCAGCTGGACGGCCACGAGCGCGAGGAACACCGCCGGGAACGCGAAGTCGAGTCCGTATCGCTCGGGGTCGTCCACGAGGCCACCGAGCAGCGTGCCGACGACCACGCCGCCCACGAAGGAGCCGTAGATGGCCGCCGCGCTCCCGAGATAGACGCCGGCATCCGGCGGCTGCGATCGGGAGGAGGCCACGGCGAACGACTCGTCGTTGACGAGATGCGCGATGAGGGCCAGCCAGCCACGCTTGAAGCCGCGGAACGACGGCGCCAGCGTGGCCGCCATGAGGTAATGCCGCATGTTGACCACGTAGGTGGTCACGATGACGGCGACGGCGGGCGCGCCGGCGGCGATCATCGGCACCGCGACGAACTGCGAGGCGCCGGCCAGGACCAGGACGGACATGCCCCACACCTCGAGGGGCCACAGCCCCGCCTGCACGGCGAGGCCGCCGAAGACGGTCCCGTAGACGAAGACCGAGGGCACGAGCGCGAGGGAGGCGATGAAGCCCGCGCGCGCTCGCGCCGTCAGTCCCGCGGCGTCGTCAGCGATGTTGCATGTACGTCGGCGCGCCGGTGCCGGGATAGAAGTCCTCCCGCGGCGGCGCGAAGACGTCGATCAACTCGGCGTCCTCGGGGAACCACGCCTCGTGCTCCACGTTGCCGGGGATCACGCCGACGTCCCCCGGGCCGCACACGCGGCGGTCGGCGCCCATGCGCAGATCCATGCGGCCGGACAGCATCCAGAAGGCTTGCTCGTGCGGATGCTTGTGGGCGGCCGCGTGGGCGCCGGCCTTCATCGACCACCAGACGATCATCGTCTTGTCGCCGATGAGCACCCGGCGGGAGATCTTGTCGCTGATCTTCTCCTCGGGAAGGTGCTTCAGGGTGTGAAAGCCCGCCATGCTCGACATCGCGTCCTCCTTCGACCGGCGGACCAACCGTAGTCAGGGGCGTCCGGACTGTCAAGGGCGCTACAATGCCGACCATGGCGCGATTGAAGATCGGCTTCATCCCCATCGAGGGCGGTCACTACTACAAGGAAGCGCTCGAGGAGGTCACGCGCGCCGAGGAGCTGGGCTTCGACTCGGTCTGGATGGAGGAGCACCACTCGGTCACGAACCATTACTGGCCGTCGCCGTTCACGGTGCTGGCCGGCTTCGCCACGCGCACCTCGAAGGTGACGCTCGGCACCGACATCGCGGTGGCCGCGTTCTACCATCCTGTCCGCCTCGCCGAGGACGTCGCCATGCTCGACGTCATGTCGAGCGGGCGCGCCGTCCTCGGGATCGCCATCGGGTACAAGCCCGACGAGTTCGCGCTCTACGGCGTCGAGCTGGAGAAGCGCGGCGCCCGGTTCGAGGAGCAGCTCGCCATCGTGAAGGGGCTGTGGACGCAGGAGCGCGTGTCGTTCAAGGGCAAGTACTACACCGTCGAGGGCCGGCTCGAGCCGAAGCCGCTGACGAAGCCGCATCCGCCGATCTGGATCGGCGGGTGGGGCGACATCACGCTCCGCCGCGCGGCGACGCTGGCCGACCACTGGATCCCCGGGCCCACCGCGGATCTCCGGCGCCTGCTGGCCGGCAAGCAGCAGTTCCTCGCCAACCGGCAGGCGGCCGGCGTGACGACGCCGCTGACCGAATGGCCTCTCACGCGCGACGTCATCGTCGCGGAGACCGACAGGAAAGCGCGCGAGCTCGCCGAGGAGCACATCATGGTCGCGTATCGGCGCGAGTACGCGGGCGGCTGGCGGCATCCGTTCATCGACGCCAGCATCGCCACCGATCTCGACAAGCTGATGGAGGATCGCTTCATCATCGGCGGGCCCGATCAGGTGATTCCGAAGATCCAACGGTTCGTGGAGAGCTACGGAATGACCCATCTGATCTGCCGGACCTTCTTCCCCGGCATGCCGCACGCGCACGTCATGAAGGAGCTCGACCTGCTCGCGAAGGAGGTCATGCCAGCGTTCAAGTAGGCGTCGACGTTGACAAAAAGTGGTCCGACCAAACCCCGGCACGCGTTCCGAGCCGCTGATATAATGACGCTGTTCGGCGCGATTTCGTGATTTTGCCTCCGGGAGTGATAGGGCCATCGCTCAGACCGTGTATCGGGTGGATCGATCGTACTCGTGGAACTACAGCCACGCGCCCACGCTCCCCCGTGTTCGGCGGCTGCCCCTCGGCCCCGGCGGAAAGCTCTTCGATCGGCAGCTGAACTCCGGCCTCGGCATCGCCTCCGGTCCCCTGCTGAACTCCAAGTGGATCGAGGCCTACGCGCGTCTCGGCTACGACATCCTCACCTACAAGACCGTCCGCTCGACCGCGGTCCCGGCCCACGCGCTCCCGAACATCCGGCCCGTCGAGAACCACGAGCACGCCGCGGTCGCCACGCGACGCTCGCTCACCAACGGCCATCCCACGCTGGCCGTCTCGATGGGCATGCCGTCGGCGGAGCCCGAGGTCTGGCGCAAGGACGTGCGGCGCGCCAAGGAGAAGCTCGGCGCCGGTCAGGCCCTGATCGTCAGCGTGATGGGCACGCATACGCCCGGCGGCGATGCCGAGCAGCTCATCAACGACTACGTGCTGTGCGCGGTGTGGGCGGCCGAGGCGGGTGCCGACGCCGTCGAGGTGCATCTCGCCGTGCCCGATCCGTTCTCCGAGCAGCCGCAGATGATCTACGAGAGCATTCCGCTGTCGGCGCAGATCCTCTATCGCGTGCGGACGAACGTGACGCGGCCCGTGCTGACGAAGCTCGGCGTCTTCCGTACCCCCCGGCTCCTGCACGACACGGCCACCAAGCTCGCCTCCTGGTCCAACGGCTTCGTGATGGTGCACGGCATCCGCCGGCGGGTCCTCGACGAGGCGGGCAACAGCGCCTTCGAGGGCGCCGGCCGTGAGCGCGCGACGATCGTGGGCGCCGACACGTGGCCGCTCGCCTCCCGCCAGGTGGAGGAGATGCTGTCGTGGCGCAAGGCCGGCGCCTGGGATCGCGCCATCCTGGCCGTGGGCGGCATCACCACGCCCGAGCGGGCCGACCACCTGCTGCGCGAGGGCGCCGACGCAGCGCTCGTCGCCACCGCCGCCCTCTTCGATCCGCTGTTCGCCGTCCGCTTCCGCCAGCTCCGCGCCACCGCCGTCGCCTGACCGATCCGGGGCGGCTGTTGACACACCGCTGACCGCGCGCTATCGTCGCGGCGTTTCTTCCGCCGTGCACGATCAGCGGGTTGGGACCTCCTCCAAGGAGAGGCGTCATGAAGAGGCTCGGAATCGTCGCCGCGCTGCTTGCACTCGCCGTCACGTCCTTGATTCCGTCGCCGGCGGAGGCCCAGGTTCGCGGAGTGTACTGGACCACCAGCGGGTTCTTCGGGCCGTTCAACATTCAGGGCCTGATCCCGAGCATCCCCAAGGAGAAGGCGCGCGACATCACGATTCCTGTCAGCATGTGGGTGATCGACCATCCCAAGGGTCTCGTCGTCTTCGACACCGGCAACAACAACGCGGTCTCGGACGGAAAGTGCAAAGGCCACTGGGTGGCCGGCCTGTGCGACTTCCTCAAGCCCAGTCAGAAGCGCGAGGACGTGATCGACGCGCAGCTCAAGAAGCTGGGGTATTCGACCGACCAGGTCAAAGCGGTCATCACCTCGCACGCGCACCTCGACCATATCGGCAACATCAAGATGTTCCCCAAGGCCGTCCACATTCTGCAGAAGAAGGAGCTCTATCAGGCGTGGTGGCCGGAGAAGTTTCAGCGGGACGGCGCGTTCGTGATGGGGGACTTCGACGGACCCGCTCGCGACTTCAACTATCTCGAGCTGGAAGGCGACCACGACCTGTTCGGCGACGGATCGGTCACGATCCTCAGCACGCCGGGTCACACGCTCGGTCACCAGTCGGTGCGGGTCAAGCTCGGTGGCGGCAAGACGATCGTCATGGCCCAGGATGCCATCTGGATGAAGGAGAACACGGAGGGCTATCCGGCTGGACTCAACTATAGCGTCAAGGACTACAACAATTCCGTCAACCGGCTGAAGATGATCCGCGATCTCGAAAACGCCGAGCTGTACTTCGGCCACGACCAGGATCAGTACAAGGCCGGTGGCGGCAAGTGGATCAAATAGCTTCGCGCTGACGTCGGGAACGAGGAGGCCCTCCGCCGCGGGGGGCCTTCGTGTTTTGCAATGACTTCTACCGCCTCCATCGTGCTCGAATCGGTCTCGAAGCACTACGGCGCGAGGCCGATCCTTCAGGATCTCTCCTTCACCGTCGACAAGGGCGAGATCCTTGGCTTCCTCGGTCCCAACGGAGCCGGAAAAACCACGACCATGCGCATCATCGCCGGCTATATTGCCGCCACGTCAGGTCGGGTGATGGTGGCCGGCTACGACATGGCGGTGCAGAACGTGGAAGCCGCGCGTGTCATCGGCTACGTTCCGGAGCGCCCCCCGCTCTACGACGCGCTCGACGTGTCGAGCTACCTGCGCTTCGTGGCCAGGGTGAAGGGCGTGCGCCGCGCGGCCCTGGCCGCCGAGCTCGAGCGTGTGACGGTCGCGTGCCGGCTCGAGAACGTCGTCCGTCAGGAGATCTACAAGCTCTCGAAGGGCTACCGACAGCGGCTCGGACTCGCGCAGGCCCTGCTCGGGCGGCCGGAGGTCCTGCTGCTCGACGAGCCAACGGCAGGCCTCGACCCAGGGCAAATCCACGAGACGCGCGAGGTGATCCGCGCCTTTGGCGCGGATCACGCGGTGCTGCTCAGCACTCATATCCTGGCCGAGGCGACGTTGATCTGTCGGCGCGTCGCCATCATCGACCGCGGTCGGCTCCTCGCCGTCGACTCGCCGGCCGGCTTGCAGCGCGCTCTAGAGCAGACGAACCGGGTGACGTTACACGTCGTGGCGCCGCCACAGGAATTGCGCGCGGAGCTCTCGTCGCTCGACGGCGTGATCGCCCTCGATATCCGCCCGGGGCCGGACGGCGGTTCGATGCTCAGGGTGGAGTGCCACGTCGCCTCGTCGAATGGGGTCGAAGCGGCCATCGCGCGCGCGGTCACCCGCCGCTGGGATCTGCACCGGCTCGAGCGGCACCAGCCGACCCTCGAGAACGTGTTCCTGCGCTACGTCAAGGGTGGCGAGCGCCCATGAGCGGCACGCTGGCCGTGTTTCACAAAGAGCTGTCCACGTACTTCCGCTCGCCGATCGCGTACTACGTCGTGGCCGTCTACCTCGTGGGCGCGGGCTACTTCTTCCTCTACAACATCTTCCTCACCGGCGAGACGGCGATGGCAGGGACGCTCCAGAACATGGGCATCCTCCTGGTCATGCTGGCGCCGCTCATCTCGATGCGGCTATTCTCGGCGGAGTACAGCGCGGGCACCGCGGAGCTGTTGCTGACGTTGCCACTCGGCCCCTGGCAGGTCGTGCTCGGCAAATACCTCGGGGCCGTCACGATCCTCCTGTTGATCGCCGCCGGAACGGCGGTCGACCTCGTGCCGCTCTACCTCTTCGGCACCCCGGAGACGCTCACGATCCTCTCGGGCTATCTGGGCTTCGTGCTGCTCGGCATGGCGTGCCTGGCCATCGGCGAGCTGTGCTCGGCCTTGACGCACAACCAGATCGTGGCCGCGCTGCTGACGGCGGGCGTCCTGCTCGCCTTCTGGTTCGTCGGACACTTGCAATCCTTCCAGGCGTCGACTGGCCTCCGCGGGGTCGTCGGATACCTCTCGTTCGCACTGCACTTCGCCGACTTCATCGAGGGACTGGTACGGACGGAAGGCGTGGCCTTCTTTCTCGTCGTATCCGCGATCGCCCTCACGCTGACGGCCAGCTACCTCCAGTGGCGTCGCTGAAGTGACCAGCATGTGGTCGAAGGTGCTGCTGATCATGGGACTCATGATGCTCGCGGCCGCGGCCGCCGTCCACGCCATCCTGCTCGAGACGATCGTCTGGACGCTCGTCCTCGCTGCCACCGGGCTCGGCCTCTGTGCCGTCGCGGGACTGCGCCTGCGCGACGAGCTTGGCGCGCTCGCCCGCGGGCGGCGCGTTGAAATCGCGCTCTACACGGTCGGCCTCGTCGCCGTGCTGGTCGCGGTCGCGTATCTCTCGATGCGGTTCCCCGCTCGCTTCGATCTGACGACTGCCGGACGGTACTCGCTGGCGGAGGCGACGGTCACGATGCTGAAGCGGCTCGAGACACCGGTCAGGATCGTGTTCTTTCACGATCCGATGATGCGTGAGACGGTCGAGTTGTACGAGCTCATCGCACAGCAGACGCCGCGCGTGAGCGTCGAGTTCTACGACCCGATGATCAATCCCGCCCAGGCTCGGATGTCCGGCGTCAATTTCGCGGGCACGGCCGTCATGGAGAGCGAGGGCCGCCGGGTGGTGGTCAGCAGCGCCACCGAGACGGATATCGCCAACGGCATCCTGCGCGTCTCGCAGAGCGCGACCCAGCGGCTGTGCTTCCTGGACGGGCACGGCGAGCCGGATCCGTTCAGCCTCGAGTCGCACGATCATCTCGAGGGTGCGCCGGGGCACTCGCACGGCCTCGGCGCCCGCTATGTCTTGCACGAGCGTCACGGCATGGCCAAGGCGCGCCGCGCGCTCGAGACGCTGAACTACACGGTCGAGAAGATCCTGCTGCTGAAGCAGGCCAGCTCCCTGGCCGCGTGCGCGGTGCTGGTCGTGCCGGGCCCGAAGACGGCGCTGCTCCCGATGGAGGTGGCGGCGATCCGCGACTATCTCGCCGCCGGCGGCCACGCCTTCTTCATGCTCGACCCGTTCGTGCAGACAGGCCTCGAGCCCGTGCTCCGTGACTATGGCGTCGTGATGGAGGACGACCTGGTGATCGACGAGGCGAGCCATTTCTGGGCGGACCTCTCGGCGCCCGCCGTCAGCGACTACAACCGCCATCAGATCACCCGGGAGCTGCCGCTCACGTTCTTCCCCGGCGTGCGATCGATGTCGCCGACGCCGCAGCGGGTGCCGGGCACGTCGGTGACGCCGCTCGTCAACTCGTCGAAAAACAGCTGGGGTCAGCGCAATCCCGACCGGATCGGCTTCGTCAAAGGCCGGGACACCGCGGGACCGAACACGCTCATGGTGGCGGCCCTGCGACGCCCCGCCGAGGAGCGCGGCGAGGCAGCGGGAGGCGGCCGGCGGTCTCGCGTCGTCGTGGTGGGCGACTCGGACTTCGCCACCAACTCCTTCTTTCACATCATGGGCAACGGCGCGCTGTTCCTGAACGTCGTGAACTTCCTGGCCGCGCAGGAGAACCTGATCGGCATCCCGCCGCGCACGGCGGACCTCCCGCGGATCAACCTCACCAACCGGCAGATGAAAGCGACGTTCTTCGTGTCGGTGCTTCTCGTCCCCGCGCTGCTGGCCGCCGTCGGCACGGCCGTCTGGTGGAAGCAGCATTGAGGACGGTACGGCTCCGGCGGAGCGCCGTGGTCTGGCTGACGCTGGCCATCCTGCTCGCGGCGATCGGGGTCGTCGAGTATCGCGATCGGCGGGCGCGCCCGGTCGAGCGCGACCCGGTCGACGCGCGCACCCTTCTCCCCGTCCCGGTCGCACAGCTGGGTGCGGTGGAGATCGCCGACCGCGGCCGGCTGCATCGCTTCGAGCGCGCGCCGGCGGGGACCTGGTTCTATCACGGCGTGCACGCCGCGGGGACGCCCGACCATACGCACGTTGCCGACCCCGCGCTGTCCGAGCGGATCGAGCGCGCCTTCGCCGCCTTCGGCCGCGCGCGCACCGAGCGGGAGCTCGAGGTCGAGGGCGATGGCACCGCGTACGGCGTGACGGCGCCCGAGGTGGTGATCCTCGTGTACCGTCCGAATGCACCGCAGCCGCTGGCGCAATACGCGGTCGGCGCCATCGCGCCGGACACGGTGAGCCGCTACGTGGCGATCGTCGGCCGGCGCGGCGTCGTCACGATGCCGAGCTTCCACGTCGACAACCTCCTCGCGCTGATCGCCGCCGCAACGGCAGCGCCGGGTGCCGGCGTCGCGGACGCGCGATGACGGCGCGGCGGATGCCGATCACCCTCGCCGCCGTCGTGCTGACGCTGGCGGCGGCGGTGGCCGCCCACGAGGGCGGAAGCAACGGGTACGCGGCGATCGCCGTCCAGCGCGACACGATCCGGTACAGCCTGACGTTGTGGCCGGCCGCGCTGCCGGCGCCGGTGGCGAGCCAGATCATGCGCGCGCGCGAGGGGGATGCGGGCAGCCGCGATGCGCTGATCGGCTTCGTCCGCGACAAGGTCGCGCTCACGGCGCACGGGCAGCGCTGCCAGCCCGGCGCCGCCGTCGACCTGCCGCCGAATCCCGCCACGGACAGCCTCACCCTCATCGTGAACTTCGCCTGCACCGGCGCCATCCACACGCTGACGATCCGCGACGACCTCTTCGACGTGTTCGGCGCGGACTATCACACGCTGGCGCGCATCGACCTGCCCCACCGGACGGCGCAGTTCGCCTTCAGCCCGGAGGCGCGCGAAGCCACCTTGACGCTCGAGCGGGCGCCGGCCGGCGACGTCCTCGGCTTCGTCCGCCTCGGCGTCGAGCACATCCTCGACGGCTGGGATCACCTGCTCTTCCTCCTCGTGCTGCTGCTCCGGGGCGGCCACTGGCTGTCGCTCGCGAAGATCATCACCGCCTTCACGCTCGCGCACAGCGTCACCCTGGCGCTCGCCGCGCTCGACGTCATCGTGCTGCCCGACCGCCTGGTCGAAGCCATCATCGCGCTGTCGATCGCGGTGGTGGCCGCCGAGAATCTGTTCCTGCGGCCGGTCGTCGTGCGCCGCTGGCTCGTCAGCTTCGCGTTCGGGCTCGTGCACGGCTTCGGGTTCTCGTCCGTCTTGCGTGAGCTCGGCCTGCCCACGCAGGGATTGCTGCTCTCGCTCTTCGGCTTCAACGCCGGCGTCGAGCTCGGCCAGGCGGCCGTGGTCGCCGTGGCGCTGCCGCTGCTGGCGCTGGTCCGGAAGACCCGCTGGGAACGGCGCGTGATCTGGAGCTCCTCGGCCGCGATCCTGCTGGTCGGCGTGTTTCTCTTCGTCGATCGCGCGTTCTCGTAGACGGCCCGAGCGCCGCGTCTAGCGGTCCGCTCGCCGGGCCAGCGTTTCGTGGCACGCGAGCGCGAGCCGTCCGAACTCCGGGAGCGCGCGGGTGCCTGGCGTGCGCGGCCGGGGCAGCGGCACGTCGAACACCTTCGTGATCCGGCCGGGCCGGGGCGAGAGGACGGCCACCCGGTCGGCGAGGAACACGGCCTCGGGAATGGAGTGGGTGACGAACATGATCGTCTTGCGCTCGGCGGCCGCTTCGCCCCACACGCGCAGTAGCTCCAGATTGAGGTCGTCGCGCGTCATCGCGTCGAGCGCGCCGAACGGCTCGTCCATCAGCAGGAGCGGCGGATCGAGGAGCAGGGCGCGACACAGGGCGGCGCGTTGCTGCATGCCGCCGGACAGCTCGCGCGGACGCTTCCCGCCGAAGTCCGCGAGGCCGACGAGCGACAGGAGGGCGTCGGCGCGGTCGTGAAAGCGGCGCGGATCGAGCCCGGAGAGCTGCGCCGGCAGCAGGACGTTGTCACGGATCGTGCGCCATTTCAGCAGCACGGGCGCCTGGAAGACCATGCCCACCGCCGAGATGGGGCCGGACACGGGGCGGCCATCCACGCGCGCGGCGCCGGTGGTGGCCGCCCGCAGACCGGCCACGATGCGGAGCAGCGTCGATTTGCCGCACCCCGAGGGGCCGATGACGGCCAGCAGCTCGCCGCGCGCCACGGTGAGCGAGACGTCGCGCAGAGCCTCGACCGGGCCGGAGTCGGCGCGGTAGGTCATGCCGACCCGGTCGAGGACGATCACTTCCTGGGTGGCTCGATCTTCGTCAGCAGGTCGTTGGTGAAGACCTCGTCGCATCCGACCTTTCGCGGCATGTCGGGCATGTAGGTGTTGATGAACTCGACGGTGCCGCACATCTTTCCGCGATCCATCCACCCGATGCCGTTCTTCGCGTAGCGCTCGGTGCGCATGAGCTCCAGCCCCAGCATCATGTTCGGCTCGATCAGGCCCAGGTCGATGTCGGGCACGCGCTTCTTGAAGATCTCGAGCGCGGCCTTCGGATCGCCCATCACGTCACGCCAGCCCATGTAGGAGGCGGCCAGGAAGTCGCGCACCACCTGGGAGCGCTCGGTCAGCATCTTCTCGCTGGCCATGATCGACATCGAGTACGTGTCGAAGCCGTACTGGTGCCAGGGCAGGCGCACCAGGTTGTCCTTGCCGACGGCCTTCTCCCAGAACGGCTGGCCGGTCGTGTAATCAGGCACGGCGTCCGCGCGCTTCTCGGCCAGCGCCACGAACTTCGCCGCCGGCTCGATGTTCAGCCACTTCACCTTGCTCGCGTCGAGACCGTTCACCTTGGCGAAGGCCGGGAACAGCTGCCGTTGCGAGTCGCCGGGCGGCGCCGCCAGCAGCTTGCCCTCGAGGTCCTTGGGCCTGGTGATCCCGGTGTCCTTGCGCGTCCAGATGTTGAGCGGCGTGAGGTCGAACACCGCGCCCACCACCTTGATCTTCGCCCCCTGGGCGACGCGCGGGATGACGACCACGGAGTCGGCGAGACCGATGTCGGCGCGCCCCGTGTCCACCTTGGCGATGGAGTCGCCGGAGCCCTTGGAGTTCTGCATGTCGACGTCGAGCCCGCGCTGCTTGTAGTAGCCCTTCTCCAGCGCCACCCAGTACGCCGCGTGGTCGCCCACCGGGAACCAGTTCAGGGCGAACACCACCTTCTGCGGCGCGGTCTGCGCGGACGGCGCGCTCAACCCGAGACCGACCACCGATGAAACAATCGTCAAGAGAACGAGAGAAATGGCCACGCGCTTCATAGACGCTCTCTCCTTTCAGTCCACGGTTTGAGCCCACGGCGCGATACGCCGGGCGGCCAGCACGACCAGGCCGTACACCGAGAGGCCGACCACCGAGATCCACA
>DATBJF010000039.1:0-139192 GCA_036556545.1 Candidatus Methylomirabilota bacterium | reverse complement strand
CGATCGTGCCGTGGTGATCGCGAACGATGCCGTACGAGATCGCCAGCCCCAGACCGGTGCCCTCCGCCTTGGTCGTGAAGAACGGCTCGAAGATCCGGGACAGCGTCTCGGGTGGGATCCCGCGTCCGGTGTCGCGAACGGACAGCCGGACCTGCCGTCGATCGGGCGACGCTTCCGTCCGCACTTCGATGGTGCCGGCTCCCGCGATCGCGTCTCGCGCATTCGTCAGGAGGTTCACGAGCACTTGCTGGAGGGCATTGCGATCGCCGGCGATACGCGGAAGCCCCTGTGTCCGGCTGGCCACGATGCGGACGCCGTTGCGCGTGAGCGGCTGCTCCAGAAGGACGAGCGTGTCGTCGACGATCCGATTGAGGTCGATCGATGTCCACTCTCGCGGCGATTTCCGAGCGAACGACAGGAGCCCTTGCGTGATCCGTGCGACTCGCCCCGCCTGGCGGTGGACCACGGCCAGGTCGTCACGGACCTCCTCGGGGAGCTGGTGGACGTCGGCGTCCAGGCGCATGAGCTCGACTCGGGACGTGATGACGCCGATCGGATTGTTGATCTCGTGCGCGATCCCGGCCGCCAGCGTCCCGAGCGCCGCGAGCTTCTCGGCCTGGTTCACGGAGGCGGTCAGGGCCGTCACCTTCCGGCGTTCGGTCGCCTCGAGATCCGCGACGATGCCGGCGCCGGCAGAGATACCGAGCAGCGTGGCGAGCCGCACGACAACGTTCGCAACTTCGCCCTGGAGCGTCGGCCAGCAGACCACCACGTACGCGATCGCCACGGCCACGCCGACGGCGAGGCCGCGTCGCATCCCGTACTGGTAGGACTGCAGCCCCGCGATCACCAGCAGCGCCAGAAAGAGCGTGCTCGCGGCGCCGCCACTCAGTGCGATCAGCGCCAGTGCGAAAGCGACGTCACCGACCAGCACCACGGAACTTCGCCGTACGACCGCGGCCGGCCATGCCCCCAGCGCGGCGATCACGATGGCGCTGTAGACGGTGAAGCCCAGGAGGGTGACGCCGACCGGCCCGCGCTGGGACTCGACAGCCGGCGTCAGAAGGACCCAGAGGACACCGAGGACGATCGCGAGTATCCGCAGCAGCGGGAGGACGAGTACGCGCGGCCCGCCAAGATGACTGGCCGCGCGCAGAAGGATAGCGGGAGCATGCATCGCCGCCAGCATGTGCAACGAGGGCGCCACGGCTGCCGCTCGTGATTTTCGGGGGTTGGCGACGGATCGAGTCACCGCGAGTGGGGCAAAGGCGCCCCGACTGTCGCGTGGATGCCTCGCCTGAATGCGGGACTGTACGTATATCATTGCGCGACGCCGCACATCCGGATCCCCGTGGCCGAGGGCGACGAGAGGCCGGCCGGGCGGGCCATCGTCGGCTGGCCGGCATCGTACAAAGGCGTTGCGGCTTGCAACGCAAGGAGCGTCGGAGTCCTGAACCGCACTGGAGGCGCGATCGTCATCGTGGCGGTCGTCGTCGCACTGGCCCTCGGCGTTGGCGCCTACACGTTCGTGTACGCGCGCGGTGCCTCGTACCTGACGAACGACCCGAACGCCTGCGCCAACTGCCACGTCATGCGCGAGCAGCTCGACGGCTGGCTCGCCTCGAGTCATCGCGCGGTGGCGGTCTGCAACGACTGCCATGCGCCGCACGATTTCGTCGGCAAGTACACGACGAAGGCCGTCAACGGCTTCTGGCACTCGGTGGCGTTCACCACCGGCCGGTTTCACGAGCCGATCGCGATCGGCGCGCGCAACCGGGCGGTCACCGAAGGCGCCTGTCGCACCTGTCATGCCGACATCGTCCAGATGATCGACCCCCATCCACGTCCCGACCGGACGGCCGCGCTGGAGTGCATCGCCTGCCACCGCTCGGTCGGGCATCTCCATTGAGGATCGAATGACCCAGACGCGTTCCGGTTCGCGCCGCTGGCTGCCCATCGTCGTGGTCGTCGTCGTGGCCGTGGTGGTCGGCGCCGCCGGCGCGGCGCTGCTCGCGAACATCGTGCGGCGTCAGGAAGAGGCGCGAAACCCGTTCTATCGCGTCGTCGAGCTGACCGACGACATCGAGGACCCGGCCGTCTGGGGCCAGAACTTCCCGCTCCAGTACGACGGCTATGCCCGCACCGTCGACCAGGTGCGCACGCGCTTCGGCGGCAGCGAGGCGCTGCCGCGCACGCCGACGAAGGCCGATCCGCGGACGGTGGTGGCGCAGTCGCGCCTGGAGGAGGACCCGCGGCTCAAGATCATGTGGGCCGGCTATGCGTTCGCCACCGACTTTCGCGAGGAACGCGGCCACGCCTACATGCTCGCCGATCAGACGTACACCGAGCGCCAGATCGTCGCCAGGCAGCCCGGCACCTGTCTGAACTGTCACGCCTCGACGTACGCGGCCTTCAAGCGCCTCGGCGACGGCGATCTGGTAAAGGGGTTCGAGCGCATGAATGCGCTGCCGTATGCCGAGGCGCGCAAGCTCGTGAGCCATCCCGTCACCTGTCTGGACTGTCATGACCCGAAGACCATGCAGCTACGGATCACCCGACCGGCGTTCATCGAGGGCATGCGCGCTCTCAAGGCGGCTCAGGGCATCGTCTACGACGTCAACGCCCAGGCGACGCGGCAGGAGATGCGCGCATTCGTGTGCGGCCAGTGCCACGTGGAGTATTACTTCAAGGGGACCGAGAAGCGCCTCGTCTACCCATGGGCGAACGGCCTGAAGGTCGACAACATCCTCGCGTACTACGACCAGCAGAAGCACCGCGACTGGAGCCACGCCGACAGCGGGGCGCCGGCCCTGAAGGCCCAGCATCCGGAGTTCGAGATGTGGAATCAGGGCATCCACGCCCGCTCCGGCGTGGCGTGCGCGGATTGCCACATGCCGTACACCCGCGTGGGCGCGCTGAAGGTCACCGACCATCACGTCCGCAGCCCCATGCTGAACGTCAACCGCGCCTGCCAGACGTGCCACAAATGGTCGGAGGACGAGCTCAAGGAGCGTGTGTTGACGATCCAGGAGCGGACCTTCGCGCTCCGCAACCGCGCGATGGATGCCGTGGTCGCGCTCGTGCGCGACCTGAAAGCGGCGCGCGAGGCGGGACGAAGCGACGCCGAGCTGGCGCCGGCGCGCGAGCTGCAGCGGAAGGCGCAGTTCTTCCTCGACTTCGTGGAGGCCGAGAACTCCACGGGCTTCCACGCCCCGCAAGAGGCCGCGCGGATCCTGGGCGAAGCGATCGACTTCGCCCGACAGGGGCAGCTGGCGCTACGCGACGCCAGGCGCTGACGTCACGGAAGGGCGGCGCCGCCGGGCATCCGGACGCGGGACCACATGTTGACGACGAAGAGCCCGGCGCCGACGAGCTGTCCGAGACCGGCGGCCGCGATCAGGACGCGCAGGGCGGGGGACGTGACGAACGGCGCCGTCACTTCGCCGACGGCTCTGAGCGCCGTGGACACCGTCATGATCCAGTAGACCGCCTCCGCCAGGCCGGGGCGATACCGTCCCGACGCCGCCGCGGGCCTGGGGAACATCCACGTCGCCACGCCCATGACGATCATGAGCATGAAGCCCACGAGGAGCAGGTGGACGTGGGCCGTGATGAAGAGCCGCGGCGGGTACCGTCCGATGACGAACTCGGCGACGATCAGGTAGCCGCCGAGCAGCAATCCCACCACCAGGAAGATCAGGCTCGTCTTGATGTAGCGGCGAACCAGCGGCGGCACGGCCCACAGTAGCACGCTGAGCAGTCACGCTGCGATGGGGCGCGGTGGCCGCAGGGCGGGGCGTTGCCGCCGCGCCGGCGAGGCGGCCATGCTGCACAACCGTGCGAATTGGCTGACTACGCGCCTGGCAGCGCGACTGCATTTGCACACTGCTCATGAACGACTCGCGCTCCGGCCACACCGCAAGGTGCACGGCATCACGATGTCTGGCGCCTTTCGTGGTGGCGGCGCTGATGGCGGTCTATCCCGTCACCGCGACCGGCGAGCAGCGCGGTCCGGCAAGCCTGGCCAGTGCCGCTGCCGTCGCGCGTCCGGCCGTCGTCACACTGAAGCTGCCGGGCCGCGCCGTCGTCTACGGCTTGCTGGTCGACGAGTGGCCGGACGAGGAGGACCTGTTCGAGCAACCCGCCGAGGGTGCGGGTGACGCCGGCGACCTGACGATCGGCTCCGCGGTGGTCATCGAAGGGTCCGGCATCGCGATCACGACGGCGCGTCTCGGACGGCGGGCGTTGACGCTGAAAGCCGTGACCGCGGACGGCCGGCAGGTCTCGGCGATGGTCGTCGGCCGCGATGCGGAGACCGACGTCGCGGTGCTGATGTTGTGCTGCGACCCGCGTCCCTTTCGCACCATCGCGCTTGCGGATTCCGATCGCGTCCGGGCTGGCGACCGCGTGGTGGCCGTCGGGGCACCGTTCGGCCTTCCGGGTAGCGCGACGGCGTCGGTGATCAGCGGGCGCACCGCCGACGACGCCGACGGCCTCGGCGGGCTCCTTCACACGGGGCCGACGGTGACGAACGGCTACGTCGGCGGGCCGCTCGTCGATACCACGGGAGCGATGATCGGGCTCGTGCTCGGCGACGAGGCCGGCACGGGCACGGTGCTGCCGTCCAACACCGTGCGAAGGATCGTGTCGGCCCTCCTCGAGGACGGGCGCGTCCGGCGCGGCTCGCTCGGCGTCAGCGGGCAGACGCTTGACCTCGAGCTCGCTCGCGCCCTCGGCGCACCGGATCCACGCGGCGTGGTGATCGTCGACATCCGGCACGACGGTCCGGCCGCGCGCGCGGGCATCCGCACCGGGGACGTCATCACCGTGATCGACGGCCGACGCGTCGAATCGGCGTCCCGCCTCGCGCGTGCCGTCGGCGCCCTGCGTCCCGGGCGGACGGTCACCGTCGCGCTGTGGCGCGGGCAGGAGGCGATGGTCCTCAACGTGCGCCTCGACGAAGAGCCGGACGACGACGACGTCGGATCGCTGCGCTGGCGCAGCGAGGCGCTCTTCGGGGCGGACGTCGCCGCCATCACGTCCGACATGGGAGTCGTCGTCGCCGATGTCGATCCCGGCGGGCCGGCCGAGCGCGCCGGCATCCGGCGCTTCGACGTCATCCGTGAGGTCAATGGCCGCGCGATCCGCTCGCTGACCGATTTCAGCCAGGCCCTCGGCACGTTCACCGTCGAGTCGCGGATCGCCGTCCTGTTGCAGCGCGGTGCCACGAGTCTCTACGTGACACTCCGGCCATGATCGCATGGGCCGAGGCCACGATGGACCAGTGCATTTGCGGCCACGGCGAGAGCGAGCATATCCGCGGCGACGGCTGCCGCGTGCCCGGGTGTCGCTGCGATCGATTCCGCCCGATTCCGGAGGTGGATTGGATGCGTCGTGAGCCGTGGGCCGCGCGCGCGCACGGATGAGCGCGACCCTCACCTTTCTCGGCGCCACGGGAACGGTCACCGGCTCGAAATTCCTGCTCGACGTGGCGGAGCATCGCACGCTCGTCGACTGCGGCCTCTATCAGGGCGCGAAGGAGCTCCGCCTTCGCAACTGGGAGCCGCTGCCGATCGCGGCCGGCTCCGTCGACGACGTGGTGCTGACGCACGCACACATCGACCATGCGGGCTACTTGCCGCGCCTCTGCCTCGACGGCTTCCACGGCGCCATTCACGTGACCCACGCCACCGCCGACCTGCTGCCGATCATGCTGGCCGACTCCGGCCACCTGCAGGAGGAAGAGGCGGAGTATCACAATCTCCGGGGGACATCGAAACACCATCCCGCGCTGCCCCTCTACACGGCGGCGGAGGGCCTGCGGGCCGCGGGGCGCGTGACCGGACGTTCCTATGGTGACCGGGTCCGACTTCAGGACGATCTCTCGGTCGAGTTCGCACCGGCCGGGCACATCATCGGCGCCGCCACGCTGACCGTGGACGTGCGGACGGCGGCCGGGCACCGCCGCGTGGTCTTCTCGGGCGACCTCGGTCGCTATGGCGCCCCGATCATGCCGGATCCGACGCCCATCGGAGATGCCGACTACATCGTCGTGGAATCGACGTACGGCGATCGCGCGCACGATCCGACGCCGGTCGCCGATCAGCTCGAGCGGGTGCTGATCGAGACGGCGGCGCGCGAGGGCGCCATCGTGATTCCGGCCTTCGCAGTGGGGCGGACGCAGGAGATCATGTACCACCTCACGCAGCTCGAGCGGGCCGGGCGGATTCCGAAGATCCCGTGCTACATCGACAGCCCGATGGCGATGCGTGCGACGGACGTCTATCGCGCGCACCCCGACGAGCTCGACGGCGACACGCAGGCGCTGGTCGAGTCGCATCGCTTCCGAATCACGGCCACCGCGGCGGAGTCGCGCGGAATTCACGCGGTTCCGGGCCCGCTGATCATCATCGCCGGCAGCGGGATGGTCACGGGCGGGCGCGTGCTCCATCATCTGCGTGCACGGCTCCGCGATCCGCGGACGACCGTGCTCCTGGTCGGATATCAGGCACTCGGCACGCGCGGTCGCTCCCTCGCCGACGGCGCCGCCAGCGTTCGCATCTTCGGCGAGGACGTCCCCGTGCGCGCGCAGGTCGTGACGATCCACGGCCTGTCCGCACATGCGGACCAGCCGGGGCTGCTGCGATGGCTCCGGACGGCTCGACGGGCACCGCGCGGTGTGTTCGTCGTGCATGGTGAGCCCGGTCCCGCCGCCGCGCTTGCGGAGCGCGTATCGCGTGACCTCGGCTGGCGCGTCACGGTGCCCGGCTATCGCGACTGCGCACCGCTCGAGTGAGGCTGCGGCGTCGCCGCCTCAGTCGTGGCGCCGGCGCCCCGGACGCTTCGCGCTCCTGTTCGCCAACCGCTTGGAATATCGACGACACGCCGTGGCACGCGCGCTGCTCCTGGTGCTGGCGAGCCAAAAGGAGGCCGCCATGCTCGTTCAAGACCTCATGACGAGAGATCCGTTGACCGTGCCGCTGGAGACACCGGTCAGCGATGCACGTCGAATGATGGTCGAGCGGCGTATTCGCCACCTGCTCGTCACCGACGGTCGGCGGCTGGCGGGCATCGTCACCGATCGGGACATCCGTCTCAGCCTGCCGTCACCGGCGACGAGCCTCTCGGTGTGGGAGATCAACTACCTCGTCGCACGGCTCAGCGTCGAGTCGGTCATGACCAGATCCGTCATCACCGTCGATCCGCGCCGCGACGCCTTTGCGGCCGCGCGGATCATGCTCGAGCACAAGATCGGCGCGCTTCCCGTGCTCGATGCCGGGACGATCGTCGGTATCGTGACGGAGACTGATATCCTTCGTGCGTTCGCCGCCATGCCGGAGACGGAAACGGCCGGAGCCCACTGAAGGCATGCAATCCGAGGCATCGGCGTGATCCTCGGCGCCGGCGTGTACGCGCTCACCCGCCCGGCGGCCGCGCGCGCCGGCCACGACCTCTGGCTTGCGTTCGTGCTGCGATCCCGGGTGACTGCGTAACGTCGCTCGGATCACGAAGGAGGACGACGTGATGAATTCGCCGACGATCCGCCAGATTCTCTTTCCAACCGACTACTCGGACGCGTCTCGTGCCGCGGGTCAGCTCGCGGCCGAGCTCGCGCGCCATTTCAACGCGAAGCTGCACGTCGTGCATGTCGTTCCCCCGGTCACCGATCCAGGCCCGGCGGGCGCCATGGCGTCCGCCGTGGCGGAGCTCGGGCCGGGCGTCGATTTCGTCACCACGGTCGTCCTCGGTCGCATCGCGGCGCAGATCGTGTCGTACGCCGGCCGCCACGACATCGACATGATCGTCATGGGTACCCGCGGCCGCACCAGCGTCTCGCGTGCCGTCCTCGGCAGCGTGGCCGCCGCCGTCGTTCGGCGGGCGTCCTGTCCCGTGCTGACGGTGCCCGAGAGCACGAAGAGTCTCTCGGTGCCCGACGACGCGCCAGGGGCGTAGGCGGCGGCGCACCGAGCGCGATGTCGGGCTTCTCCCGCACACGCCGCGGCGATATGATCGCTGGGCATGGCGCGGGAAAGCCCGGGCGATTCGGAGGTGGCGGCGCGGCTCGAAGCGATCGCGCAGGCGTCGTACGACGCGATCATCGGCAAGACGATCGACGGCGTCATCACCGCCTGGAATCCGGCGGCGGAGCGGATCTTCGGCTATACGAGCGCCGAGGCGCTCGGCCAATCGATCCTGCTGATCACGCCACAGGACCGGGTGGACGAAGAGCAAGGCGTGCTGGCCCGATTGGGGCGGGGTGAGACGATCGGTCCCTACGAGACGGTGCGCCGTGCGAAGGACGGTCGCCGCCTCACGATGCTGGTGACCGTCTGGCCCATCAAGAGCCGCGACGGGCGGGTGGTGGGCGTCACCTCCCTGGGCCGCGACATCGGCGAGCGGCAGCGGGTCCTCGATGCGCTGCGGCGCAGCGAGACGCAGGCCAGCGCGATCCTCGAGGCCGCCTCCGAAGGCATCGTGGTGGTGAACGCCGCCGGAACGATCATCGCGGTGAATCGGCAGACCGAGAGCATGTTCGGCTACCCGCGCTCGGAGCTCATGGGCCGGCCGCTCGAGATGCTCCTTCCGGAGCGCTTCCAGGTCAGGCACGCGGTCCATCGCACCGGCTATGCGCGCGACCCCCGCGTCCGCCGCATGGGTCAGGGGCTGGACCTCACCGCGCGCCGGCAGGACGGCACGGAGTTCCCCGTGGAGATCTCCCTCAGCTACGTCGAGACCGACGAGGGGCTGCGGGCCATGGCGTTCGTCACCGACATCACCGAGCGCAAGTCGCTCGAGCGTGCGACCCGGCAGGCCGAACGCCTGGCCGCGCTGGGCCGGCTGTCCGCCGGCATCGCGCACGAGGTCAACAATCCGATCGGCATCATGACGTCCCGTATCGAGCTCATCCTCATGGACGCCGAGGCGAACGGCCTCTCCCCCGAGACGATCGAGGATCTCCGGGTCGTGCACCGGAATGCCATTCGGGTCGCCACCAT
The DNA here is from genome assembly GCA_036556545.1 of Candidatus Methylomirabilota bacterium. Lineage (GTDB taxonomy): Bacteria > Methylomirabilota > Methylomirabilia > Rokubacteriales > CSP1-6 > AR12. Next base: position 130,196 of record DATBJF010000039.1, on the reverse strand, counting down.
TGCGAAGAACTTGCTGTCGTTCGCGCGCGAGACACCGCGCGAGCGCACGACGGTCGACCTCGACGACGCTGTCCGCGACGTCCTGTTGCTCGTCACCTCTGACTTCCGACGACAGCAGGTCCGGCTGGTGCCCGAGCTCAAGAGCGAGTCGCGGGTCCTCGCACACCCGAACGCGCTGGAGCAGGTAGTGCTGAATCTGCTGACCAACGCCGCCGAGGCCATGCCGGACGGCGGCGAGATTCGGATCGCGACGACGCGAACGGGGGATCGTGTGCAGCTCATCGTGGCGGATACCGGCCGTGGGATTCCCGCCGAGGATCTGGCGCACATCTTCGATCCCTTCTTCACGACGAAGGCGTCGGGCACGGGGCTCGGGCTCTCCGTCAGCTATGGCATCGTGGAAGACCACAAAGGCACGATCGAGGTCGAGTCGGAGCCGGGGAAGGGGACGGCGTTCGTCCTGACCCTTCCGGCCGAGGGGGGGACACAGCGGTCGTGAGCGGCCAGCGGATCCTGATCGTCGACGACGAACCCGAGATGGTGGAGAACTGCACTCGCCTCCTCCGGCGCGCCGGGTACCGGATCCTGAGCACGACGGATTCCGAGCGCGCGCTCACCCTGCTGGAGTCGGAGCGGCCCGACCTGCTCCTGACCGATCTGAAGATGCCCGGCATCGACGGCATCGAGCTCATGCGGCGCGCGCACGAGATCGACACCGCGCTGCCGGTCATCGTCATCACCGCGTTCGCCAGCATCGACTCCGCGGTGTCCGCCATCAAGGCCGGCGCGTTCGACTACCTGCCCAAGACGTTTTCGATCGACGAGCTGACGGTCGTGGTCGAGCGCGCCTTGCGGCAGCGTGCCCTGGGCGTCGAGAACCAGAATCTCAGATCGCAGCTGGCGGCGGCGCTCGGCCTGGAGAACGTCATCGGCCACAGCCCGGCCATGGCGCAGGTCTTCGAGCTCGTGAAGAAGGCCGCGCGGTCGGAGGCCAACATTCTGATCCTCGGTGAGTCCGGTACCGGGAAGGAGCTGATCGCGCGCGCCGTCCACGCCAACAGCCCGCGCGCCGCGCACCCGTTCGTCCCGGTCGACTCGGCGTCCCTGCCGGAGAACCTGCTCGAGTCCGAGCTCTTCGGACACGAGAAGGGCGCGTTCACCGGCGCCGTGCGCGCGAAGCCCGGCCTGATGGAGACCGCGGACGGCGGGACCCTCTTTCTCGACGAGATCGGCGAGCTTCCGCTCAGCCTGCAGTCGAAGCTCTTGCGCGCGCTGCAGGAGCGCCAGATCCGGCGCGTCGGCGGCACCGCGCTCGTGGACGTCAACGTGCGGGTCGTCTCGGCCACGAACCGCAACATCCGCGACGCGATTGCCAAGGGCGAGTTCCGCGAGGAGCTTTACTACCGCATCAACGTCATCGAGATCCGCCTGCCTCCGCTGCGCGAGCGCACGGGCGACGTGCGGCTGCTCGTGCACGCGTTCCTGAAGCGCTATGGCCTCGGCCGCGTGACCGCCTGCGACGACGCGGCGATGGAGGCGCTCGAAGCGTACCGCTGGCCGGGCAACGTCCGGGAGCTGCAGAACGTCATCGAGCGCGCGTGCGCCCTCGCCGAGGGCGTGGCCATCACCCGGGACGACCTGCCCGACCACGTCGTCCACGGCGGGCGGGTGCCGGTCGCCGGGCAGTCGATGACGGACGCACGACTGGCGGCCGGGTCGTTGCCGCTCAAGGAAGCCAAGGATCAGTGGATGGGCGTCCTCGAGGCCTCGTACCTGCGCGACCTGCTCGAACGGCATGGCGGCAACATCTCGGCCGCCGCCAAGGATGCCGGCATCGATCGGAAGACGTTCCACCGGCTGATCACCAAGCACGGTCTCCGGTAGCGTCGCCGCGGTGGAGATGGGGCGCGGGCGCCCCGACCGGTACTCGATCGTCCCATGGTATTTCCGCGCGGCCTCGCTAAGGCGTTGATTAAGCTATCGCGCGGAGTGGCATCCCCGTTGCTCCTCGATCCGCGCCGATGGAGGCGTCCGCCGTGGTCCTCGTCGTCGATGACGAAGCCGATCTCGCTGAGTCCTGCGCACGGCTGCTCCGGCGCCGGGGCTATCGCGTCGTGACCGCGACCTCGTGGGCCGCGGGCCGCGAGGCGCTGGCAAGAACGTCTCCGCACCTGCTGGTGTCGGATGTCCGCCTGGCCGATGGCGATGGTCTGGCCCTCGTGCGCGAAGCCCGTGCGCTCGTTCCACCGGTTCCGGCTATCGTGGTATCCGGGTACCCGTCGGAGGGGAGTCGTGCGGCGGCACGCGACGCCGGCGCCGTCGAATTCCTGCCGAAACCATTCAGCAACGACGCGTTCGTCCGCGCGGTCGATACGGCGCTGGACGGGTACGACACATGACGGCGTCGACACTGCACCTCGTCGCGATCGGAAGCTCGGCCGATGGGTTCAGGGCGCTGGGCACCATCGTCAAGTGTCTGCCCGCCGGTTTCCCGGCTGCCGTCGTCATCGTGCAACACCGGTCGCCACGCGACCGCGGGTATCTGGCCCAGCTGCTCAGGGCGCAGACCGGCCTCGAAGTCAGGGATGCGATCGACGGCGAGCCGATCCGCCGGGGGGTCGTCTACATCGCGCCACCCGACCGGCACCTCCTGGTCCAGGACGGCCGCTTGCGACTGAGCGATGCGGCGGCGGTGAACTTCAGCCGGCCGTCCGTCGACGTCTTGTTCGACTCGGTCGCGAAGGTCTACGGCAAGCAGGCGATCGGCATCATCCTGTCCGGCGGTGGTACGGATGGAGCGGCCGGATTGCAGGCCATCCGGAGCTCGGGCGGCCGAACGATCGTGCAAGATCCGCACGAGGCGAAGGTCGGCGGCATGCCGAGCGCTGCCCTCGACCGCGACGGGATCGACCTCGTGCTGAAGCTCGACGAGATAGGACCCGTCGTCGCAAGGCTCATCAGCGCCGAATAGCGCGCGGCCCCGCCGGCGCCTCGAAGACCACGTCGACAACGCCCTGCTCGAGCGTGCGGGCGACGACCGCGCCGAAGCGGGCGATCAGATCGAGCATGCGGCGGTTATCGGCGAGCACCCAGGCACGGAACCGTGCGATCCCATTGAGGGCGGCGGCTCGCAACAGCTCGCTGAACAGGCGGGTGCCGAGGCCACGGTTCTGCCAGCTGTCCTGCACGACGAAGGCCACCTCGGCGGTCGCCGGATCCGACGTCGCCTCGTACCGCGCCACCCCGACGAGGTCGGCCGTCCTGGGATCGACCGCCACCAGCGCCAGCCGATGCCGATAATCGACGTTGGCCAGGTGATGGGCCCAGTTCGAGGGCAGGCGGGGCATGATCGTGAAGAACCGCTGGTAGGCGCTCTGCTGACTCAGCCGCCCGTGGAGCGCGATCAACCCCCCCTCGTCCTCCGGCACGATCGGTCGTAGCCGCACGCACGCACCGTCCTTCAAGATCAGGTCCCGGTCGAATTCGCGCTTCAGCGTCGTCGCGTCCACCCGCCGAGTGTCGGTCAAGTCTCCCCGCCGATCAATGCGGCGCCTGCGCCCCAGCGTCGCGGGCGTGTCCCACTCCCCGCCGCCGCCCCGTGCCGTATGTATGCGTGAACATTTCGCTCTCTGAGCGAAGGGGTTCGGCACTGCCGTTGCACACTGTGCCCGCGACGGCGAGGAGGACGAGATGAAGCCACGAACGTTGTACTCGCGAATCAGTATCGAGGCGGACCTCGATAGCCTCGCGAAGTCTCGGCAGGCCACCGGCGTCGTGCTGCGTGCCCTGCGCGATCGCCTCACGCCCGAGGAGGGCCGACATGCCGTGGCCCAGCTGCCCCGGGAGCTGAAGACGCTCTGGCGAGCCGACGCGGCGCCGGAGCTGCCGGTGAAGATGCACCGCCGGGAGTTCGTGGATCGCGTACGGCGCGAAGCCGGGCTTTCCAGTCGGCGGCGCGCGGAGATGCTGATCGATGCCGTGTTCGCGGCGCTCAAGGAGCAGCTCTCGCACGGCGAATCGGACGACATTCAGTCGCAGCTGCCGATGGACCTCAAAGGCGTCTGGGCCCGGGCATGAAACGCCGTCGGACGCGCAGACCGCGTCGGGTCGACGTCGGCGAGGCTCCCGCGAACGTGGTGAGCCCGCTGGTGGAGCAGGTCGAGGCGCATACCGAGACGAGCCCGCGGTTGACCGGCGGCGACGTCGATGCGGACTGGGACCGCGCGGGCTCGATCGGTGACGAAGCGGTCGGTGGCAGCACCGCTACCCCCGACCAGGACGTGGTGGACGAGCTCGGGGCCGCCCTCGGCGTTGCGCAGGAGCCCGACGCCGAGGTGGTGACGGCAGGAGAAATCCTCCACGAGCGTGACCGGCACCGCTGGCGTACGGAGCGAGAGATGGCGCTGGAAGAGCGCGAAGCGGAGGAGTCATGAAAGTTCGAGACCTCATGTCCGAAGGCGTGACGACGATCGAGGACGGGATGACGTGCCACGACGCGGTGGAGCGCATGATGCACCGCCGCGTCCGGCATCTCGCCGTCGTGGACAAGCGCGGAGGCCTGTGCGGCGTGGTCACCGACCGGGACCTCAGGCATTACTTGTTCGATCCGAGCGTGCTGAAGCAAGTAGGCACCATCACGGTCGAAGCGCTCCTGAAGGCCGTGCCCGTTGGGCACATCATGTCGGCGCCGCCCATCACGATCGAGGCCTATGAGCCGCTGGAGAACGCCACGCGGCTGATGCTCGAGCGGAAGATAGGCTCCTTGCCCGTCCTCGATCACGGGCGGCTCGTGGGCATGCTCACCGAGACAGACGTCCTGCGGCGCATCGTCGGTGACGACGCCTGCTGCGCCGATGTCGAGACGATCGTGGTGTCGTACCCATGACGCGCGTGGTGGTCGCGACAGACGGCTCGGCCGATGCTCGGGCCGCCGCCCAGTGGCTGGCCGAGCTCCCGCTGGCCGCGGACACCAGCGTGCTGCTGGCGACCGTCGTCAACCTGCCGGCGTCCCCGATCGATATCCCGACGGTGACGGTGTTCAGGGATGCATTGATGCAAGAGGCCCGGAGCGGCGTCGAAGAGCTGCTGCCGCTGTTCAAGGGGCGTGTCGCTTCGGTCGAGACTCGCGTGGTGGCGGGAGATCCGCGCCAGGAGATCGTTCAGCTGGCGCACGACTGGTCCGCCGATCTGATCGTCGTCGGCGCTCGCGGCCTCGGGGCCGTGGCGACGGCATTGCTCGGCAGCGTGTCGCTGGCCATCGCACGGCACGCCACGTGTGCGGTCCTCGTCGTCCGTCCGGACCCGCGCCCCTTGCGCTCCGCCGCGGTGGCGCTCGACGGCTCGGCAGCGAGCGACCATGCCGCCCGATTCTTTGCGGGTCTCGCGTTGCCCCCAACGCTCGCGGTGCGACTCGTCGGCGTCGTGGAGCCGCCGCCGGTGCCTCGGACGGCGCCCAAGGCCGTCATCGCGGCGCTGCACGACGCGATCATGACGGTGACGAACGACCGTCGGCGAGTGCTGTCGGCGGCGCTCGACCGGGTGGCCAAGCATTTTTCGGAACGGGCGACACAGGAGCTGCCGATCGGGCTTCCCGCTGAAACGCTCGAGCGCATGTCATCCGAGGTGGACCTCATCGTGCTCGGCGCGCGGGGACTCGGGTCCGTCAAGCGCCTGGTTCTCGGCAGCGTGTCCGAGCGGGTGCTGCGACACGCGGCATGTCCGGTCCTCATCGTGCACGCACCGCCGACCACGTCGTAGAGGAGATGGCATGAGAGACGCCGGGATGCAGGCTGTGCACGCGAGGAGCGAGAGCCAGCGCAGGACGATGAGCGTCGTGGTGGCCACCGATGGCTCGGCCGATGCCACGCACGCCGTGGAGTGGTTGATCGAGTTCCCGCTGCCGGCCGACGCCAGCCTCGACATCGTGAGCGCGATCCCGTGGCCGGAGAGCACGACGAAGGCCGGCCGCGAGCTGTGGAGGCATGCGGCCGTGACGGTCGAGGACGCGCGGGCCCGGTTGAGCAAGCGGTGGAAGGACGTGGGAGTGGCCGTCGACGACGGTGACCCGCGGAGCGTCATCACCGATGCGGCGGCCGCGCGGAGCGCCGACCTCGTCGTCGTCGGGGCGCGATCGCTCGGGGTCGTCTCCTCGGCGCTGCTCGGGAGCGTGTCGCTTGGCGTCGCGCGTCATGCGCCGTGTCCCGTTCTGGTATGCAAAGGCACCCCTCGGCCGCTGCGCACCGTGACGATCGGGCTCGACGGCTCGCTGTCGGCGCGCGTCGCGCTTGACTACTTCGCGGGGCTGCCGTTGCCGGGAGACCTCGCGCTCCAACTCGTCGGCGTCGTGGAGCCGCTGCGCTACCCGTCGTCGGTGGACCTCCTTTCGCCACAGCTCGTGGAGCTCATGAAGGAGTACGAAGACGAGCGACGCATCGAGCTCGAGCGCGTGCTCGCCGCCGCCGTCGCGGATCTTCGTGGCCGCGTGCGGAAAATCAGCACGACGACGCTGGTCGGGCAGGCAGCTCCGTCCATCCTGGGTGAGGCGGCCAAGCAGCCGAGCGACCTGATCGTGGTCGGCGCGCGTGGACTCGGAACCGTCAAACGGCTGCTTCTCGGGAGCGTGTCCGAGTCGGTGCTGCGCCACGCCTCGTGCCCCGTACTGATCGTGCGGCCGAGGGAAGACGCGGACCTGCCATGAGAATGGCGACCCTCGTGCGCAACTGGTGGATGATGGCGGCCCGTGGCGTCTTCGCCATGGCCTTCGGTGCCGTGCTCGTGCTGTGGCCGACCGTCACGCTGTCGGTGGTCGTCGCGCTGTTCGCCGCCTACGCGATGCTGGACGGCGCGTGGGCCATGGCTGCCGCCACCTGGACCGCGGAACGTGGTCGCCGGTGGGACGCCTGGCCGGTGGCCGTCGAAGGGCTGGCGAGCCTCGCCATCGGCGTCCTCGCGCTGGTGTCGCCATGGGTTCCGCGGCAGTGGATCTACGTCATCGCCTTCTGGGGACTTGTGACCGGCGGACTCGAGCTGCTGACCGCGCTCGCGATGCCGCGACAGCGCGCGGTGCACTGGATCATGGGCACCGCGGCGGTCTCCTCGCTGTTTCTGGCGGCACTCATCATGCTCGTCCCGCTCGCAGACGCGGCATCGGGCGTCGCGCTCATCGCGGCCTACACGATCACCTTCGGAGTCCTGATGATCTCGGCGGCGGTGCGATTCCGCGACGCGCACACAACGGTCGCCGCGCCGAGCCTCAAAGCTGTCTCGACTGTCGTTCGGCGCCGCAGCTGAGGCTCTCTCCGAATCGACCGGACCGAGGTGGTGGCGCCCCATGGGGGCGTCGTCGCCCCACGCGCCGCTCCCGTGGTGACTCCCAACATGCCGGATTCTCTGGGCCGGAGACGTGGCACCGGCGTTGCCTTGCTGCTCACGTGGCCGCGTCACTGAGGACGAGGGCCGAGGAGGCGGTATGAAACCCAGGAAGATCCTGGTTCCACTCGACGGCTCGGGGCTGGCGGAGACGGCCCTTGGCGAGGCGATCGAGCTCGGGCGCGGCGGCGCGACGCTCGTGCTCGTGCGGGCGGCCGAAGCCGCTCGCGTGCCCATGGCCGACCCGACAGAGGCACAGGTGACGGTCGTGCGCGAGGCCGAAGGATATCTCGAATCCGTCGCCGAACGCGTACGTGCCGCCGGCGTTACCGAGGTCGAGACGTCGGTGTGGTACGGTTCTGCCGGCGAGGCCATCATCGAGGCGGCACGAGTTCGCAGCATCGACCTGATCGTCATGAGCTCGCATGGCCGGAGCGGACTCGGCCGTCTCGTCTTCGGGAGCATCGCCGAGACGGTGATGCGCGGGACGACGACGCCCATTCTTCTCATCCGCCCGAGTGGCGCTCCCACCGTCCCCGTCACTCCGGCCGGTGCGCGCCCCGCCGAGGTGAGCCGTGTATAGGCGTGTCCTCGTCCCGCTCGACGGCTCGGCGATGGCGGAGGCCATCGTGCCGTTCATCCTCGGGATCGCCGGTCCGCTCGACATGACCGTCCGGCTCGTCGGGGTCGTGGAACCGTTTCAGCCAACGATGGTCGAGGACGCGAGCACGGTCATGGCGCAGGACGTCGCCGCCCGCACGCGCAGCACCGAGGAGTACCTGGCGCCGATCGCCGCCGAGCTGCGCGCGCGGGGTATCGCCGCCGACTGGGAGGTCCGGTGCGGCGCGCCCGCCACGACGATTCTCAGCGCCGCCAGATCATTCCGCGCCGATCTCATCGCGATGAGCACGCACGGGCGCAGCGGCTTCGGTCGGCTGCTGTTCGGCTCGGTGGCGGAGCAGGTGCTGCGCCACGCCGACGTGCCGGTATTCCTGATGCGCCAGACCGAGGCGCAGGTGGCCGCGCGCGCGGCAAAGGAGAGGATCCGATGAGCCGTCCGATCATGCACGCCACTGATTTCTCGCCTGCCTCACGGGCCGCCTTCGCCAAGGCCCTGGAGCTGGCCAAGCGAGATCGTGCGCCGCTCATCATCACGCACGTCATGCTCCCGCCCGTGATGATGGTCGGCGACGGCTACATCCCGCCGACGACATGGGACGACATCAGCCGCGGCCAGCGCAAGGCAAGCCAGAAGAAGCTCGACGCGCTGGTCGCTCGCGCGCGGTCGGCCGGCGTGCGAGCACGCGGGCTACTCCTCGAGGGCCAGCCCGCCGACCGCATACTGCGCGCCGCGAGGGGCGCCGGTCTGCTCGTCATCGGGACACACGGCCGCACCGGCCTGGCACGCTTCATCCTCGGCTCCGTGGCCTCGCGTGTGGTGGCCGGCGCTCGCTGTCCTGTCGTCACCGTGCGGGGAAAGTAGGGCGGGACGGCTGCGCGGGGTGACCGATGAGCTGGGGGGTGTGGATCACCGGGTTGCCGGGCAGCGGGAAATCCGTGATCGCGCGGGCAGCGGCCGCCGCGATTCGCGCCCGCGGTCAAGACGTGAGCCTCGTGGAGCTCGATGAGATGCGCCGCCTCGTCACGCCGTCGCCCACGTACAGTGACGCGGAGCGAGACCTGGTCTATCGCGGGCTCGTCTATGTGGCCGCCACGCTCGTCACCGCGGACGGCCCGGTCATCATCGATGCGACAGGTCACCGCCAGGAGTGGCGTGATCTCGCGCGCGCCGTGCTCCCGGCGTTCGCCGAGGTACAGCTGCTGTGTGCGCCCGGCGTCCGTCGTGACGTGCCGTACGAGCCGGCGGCCTCGCCGGAGCTCACCATCGACACGACGCGGGAGACGCCGAGCGCCGCCGCCGCGCGTATTGCGGACCTCACGGCGAAGTTTCCGCAGCCGCACCGAAGCGCCGCCATGTCGCACTGGGCGGTGTGGATCACCGGCCTGCCGGGCAGCGGGAAGACGACGATCGCCACCCATGTCGCGGAGGCGCTCCGGGCGCGTGGCGTGGCCGCCCACGTGCTCGATTTCGTCGACGTGCGGGACTTCCTGTGCCGTGGTGCGGTCACGCCGCTCGGTGAGGAGATTGCCCACCGCGTTCTCGTCTACGCCGCGAAGCGGCTGGCGGAGGCGGGCGTGGCCGCCATCGTGGACGCCACGGCGCCGGCGCGGAGATGGCGGGATCTCGCGCGCTCGCTGATCGAGCGCTTCGCCGAGGTGCAGCTCGTCTGCCCCGAAAGCATCTGCGCCACGCGGGAGCGGGCCGTGCGCTGGCGCCTCATCGGATGGGTGAACGACGTCTCGCCTCGCCCCCCGGCGGCCCGTCCCGACATCGTGCTGGCCTACGAGCACGCCGTGAATCCGGAGCTCATCATCCACACTCATGTCGAGGACCGGTGGTCCGCCGTGGACAGTGTGCTGCAACTGGCCGCACGCCTGCAGGCCGACGAGCGGGCGCGGCTCGCGTGAGCGGAACCCGACCGGAAACGCTGCAACCGTTTTTCGATGCCCGCGGCGTCGCGGTCATCGGCGCGTCGGCGGACCCGTCGAAAGTCGGCGGCAGCGTCCTCGCGAACCTCGTTGCGGGCGGGTTCGCCGGTCGACTGGTGCCGGTGAACCGAACGCGCGCGACGGTGCAGGGGCTGAAGGCCGTGGGGTCCATTCTCGACGCCGACCCTGTCGATCTGGCGGTCATCGCGGTGCGCGCCCCGGCCGTCTTGCCCGCCCTCCGGGAGTGCGCCGAGCGCGGCGTGCAGGGCGTCGTCATCCTCAGCGGCGGCTTCCGCGAGGCCGGGCCAGCCGGCGTGGCGCGCGAGACGGAGCTCCGCGAATGGCTTCGAACGGCGCCGCTGCGCGTGATCGGTCCGAACTGTCTCGGCTGGATCCGTCCGTCGGCGCGGCTGAATCTCTCCTTCGCGCCCGGCATGCCGCGGGCGGGCGGGATCGGCTTCTTCTCGCATTCGGGGGCGCTGTGCACGGCGATCCTCGACTGGTCGCGCGATCACGCGATCGGGTTCTCGCTGTTCGCGAGCCTCGGCAACCAGGCCGACGTCGCCGAGAGCACGCTGCTCGGCGCCCTCGCCGAGGATCCGGAAACGCGCGTCATCCTCGGCTATCTCGAAGGCGTCGCCGACGGCGCGGCGTTCTTTCGCGCTCTCTCGACAGCGGCGCGCCGCAAGCCATGCATCGTGCTGAAGACCGGCCGCTCGGCCGAAGGCGCCCGCGCGGTCGGCTCGCACACGGGGGCGCTCGCCGGCTCGGACCGCGCGTTCGACGCGGCGGTGCGACAGGCGGGCGCGCTTCGCGTCGACACGCTCGAGGAGCTCTTCGACGTGGGCCGCGCCGTGGTGGCCGGGCGTCTGCCGAGCAATCGTCGTGTCGTGCTCGTGACCAATGGCGGCGGGCTCGGGGTCCTCGCCGCCGACGCCGCCCGCGCGGCGGGCCTTGAGCTCGCCCCCATCGAAGGCGCCGCGCACGAGCGGCTGACCGCCGCGCTGCCGTCGCAGGCGACCGCCGGCAATCCCGTCGACCTCATCGGCGATGCCACGCCGCAGCGCTATGCCGAGGCGCTCCAGGCGCTGCGTGACGTCGATGGCTCGCTCGTCGTGATGCTGGCGCCCCAGGCGGCGACGGATGCCGCCGGCGTCGCACGCTCGGTACTGGCGGCCACCCGCGAGTGGCCGGCGCCGGTGGTCGGTGTCCTCGCGGGCGGTCCCCGCGTCCGCCCGGGCGCGGTTGCGCTCGAGGATGCCGGCGTGCCGTGCTACACCTTTCCCGAGCGCGCGGTCGGTGCCCTCGCACGCATGGCCGTTCTCGCGGAGCGCGCGCACCGCCGCCACCTGCCGCCTGTGACGCTCGACGGCGCTCGCTTCCCCGGCACGCTGGCGTCAGCGGACGCGGGCGGACGACTGTCGCTGCTCGAGGCGGCGCCGCTGCTCGAGGCGGCCGGCATTCCAATGGTTGCCGCCCGGCGCGCCGTGTCAGCCGATGAAGCGGCCGACATCGCGACAGCGCTCGGACTGCCCGTGGCGCTCAAGATCCTCTCGCCCGACATCGTCCACAAGACCGACGTCGGCGGCGTGGCGCTGAGTCTCGGAAGCCGCGCGGAGGTGCTCGACGCGGCCAGCGCCATGCTCGGCCGCGTCGGCCAGGCGCGGCCGGACGCACGCATCCACGGCTTCCTGGTGCAGCGCATGGCGGCCGATGCGGACGCGCACGAGCTGCTGCTCGGTCTCGTGCGCGACGCCCAGTTCGGTCCGCTCGTGATGGTCGGCTTCGGCGGAATCTACGTCGAGGTCCTCAACGACACGGCGTTGCGGCTGGCGCCCCTCGACCCGGCCGAGGCGCGGGACATGCTGAACGAGCTTCGGATGGCGCCCGTGCTCCGCGGAGCGCGCGGCCGCCCCGCCGTCGACCTCGATCGACTCGCCGAGGTCATCTGTCGCTTCGCGGCCATCGGGCTCGCGGCGCCGCACATCGTGGAGCTCGAGATCAATCCGCTGCTGGCCGGCCCCACCGGAGTCTTTGCGCTCGACGCGCGCGGCCGTTTTGAACCAGGGAGACCGACATGATTCGCCGCCTGCTGTTCGCGTGCATTGCCGTTGTCGTCGTCAGCGAGGCCGCCGGCGCCCAGGAGTCGGCCGCGCTGGTCGAAGAAGGACGACGCGCCTTCGTGCGCAACGGATGCCACGACTGCCACACCGTCGGCAGGATGGGAACGCCGGTGGCCCGCGACCTCACGCGCGTCGGCGCGAAGTACGACGCGCCCTACATCGCGCGCTGGCTGCGCGACCCCGGCCACATCCGCCCGAGCACGCACATGCCGGGCCTCGAGCTCACGGACTCCGACATCGAGGCCCTGGCCGCCTTTCTCGCCGCGCAGCGCTGAGCCGGGGAGTGCGGCGTCGGCGCGACGCTGAGGCGCGGCTGCCCCGACGCCCGGCGCCGCCGTGCGATGTAAGTCCGCGTCGCGCTTGACCCCCGCTTCGGCCGCCGCATTGCACTCAGTGGCTATGACTCACGGCCACACGGCCGATTCCTGGAGGTCATGGAGGGCGCGACGATGCGGATTCTGGTTGCCACGGACGGGTCGGCGGATGCGAGCAACGCGATCGAGTGGCTCCTGCACTTTCCTCTGCCGCCGGATGCCGTCGTCGGCCTCGTCATCGTGGCGCCGCGACCCATCTTTCACACCGACACGGTGGCCTGGGCCGAGCTTCAGGCCCATACGCAGGGGCTGCTGGAGGACGCGCGGGCACGGCTCGCCAAGCGCTGGCCGACCGTCACCGCGGACGTGCTCTACGGGGATCCGCGTGACACGATCTGCAACGCCGCCTACCGCCGCCGCGCCGATCTGATCGTGCTCGGCGCACGGGGACTCGGCGCGATCTCCGCGTTCCTGGTCGGCAGCGTGTCGCTCGGCGTGGCGCGCCAGGCCCCGTGTGCGGTCCTCGTGTGCAAGGGCGCGCCCCGCCCGGTGCAAACCGTCACGGTCGCCCTCGACGGCTCGCCCGACTCCGCCGCCGCCTTTCGCTTTTTCTCGGCGCTTCCGCTGCCCGGTGGACTCACCGCGCGCCTGCTCGGCGTCGTGCAGCCGCTCGGGCGCTATCCCTCGTCGGCGCCCGACCTCATCAGCCCGGCGCTGATGTCCGCGCTGATGCAGTACGAGGACGGATTGCGCCAGGAGCTGCAGGCGCCGCTCGACGAAGCCGCGCGCATGCTCACCGGCCGCGTGGGGAGCATCGTCAAGCTGACGCCGGCTGGTCTCCCCGCGAACGAGATCGTACAGGATGCGGCGGACTCCGATCTCGTGGTGGTCGGGGCGCGGGGTCTCGGTCCATTGAAGCGCGTGCTGCTCGGCAGCGTGTCCGAGAACGTGCTCGCCCACGCGAGCTGCCCGGTGCTCGTCGTGCGGACGCGGTCGTGAGGACGCCGGAGCCCGAGGAGCCCGAGGTCGAGCACCCGCGCGGCGCGCTGGTGTTCATGCTGATCTATCTGCTCACCCTCACGGCGCTGTGGCTCAACGCCTACATGCGCCTGTGGAGGAACTAGGCCGATGCGGAAGTCGGGGACGACCGTCTATCTCTACGAGCTTGCCTGGATCCTGCCCTCGATCGCCATTCCGGTGGGGATGCTGGCGGCCCTGACCGTCACCGCCTTCGGCGCCGGCATGCATCTGCCCGGCGTGGCCGGCCGCGTCTCGCCGACCAAGGTCGCGCAGACCGCGCCGTTCGATCAGCCCGGCGTCGTCCAGATCGGACCCGGCCGGTACGAAGTGCGCATGACGTCCCAGATCTGGAGCTACGCGCCGAACGAGATCCGCGTGCCCGCCGGCTCCACGGTGACGTTCATCGCCACCAGCAAGGACGTCATCCACGGGCTCTTCATCCCCGGCGCCAACGTCAACGCGATGCTCCTGCCGGGGCAGGTCACGCGGGTGAGTGCCCGCTTCGACAAGCCGGGCGAGTATCCGCTGCTCTGCCACGAATACTGCGGCATCGCGCACCACACGATGTGGGCGCGCGTGATCGTGGAGCCGCGCTCGTGACCCGCGTGCTCGAGACGCCGAGGCCGCTGGCGACGCCCGTCGACGGCCGTCAGCCGGCGCACGGCGAGAACCGATTGACCGCGGCCTTCCTCATCGTGGCGCTGATCGCCCTCTTCGGTGGCACCGTCACCGGGTTGCTGCAGGCGCTGGATCACGCGGGCGTCCACGTCCCGGGCCAGGGAGTCTTCGTGAAGTCCTACTATCACAGCGTCTCCCTGCACGGGGTGCTCAACGTCCTCGTGTGGACCACGTTCTTCATCTGCGGCTTCCTGCCGTTTCTCCTCGTCCGCGCGCTCGGACGGCCGCTCGCTTTGCCGCGGCTCGGATGGCTCACGTTCTGGCTCATGGTCGGGGGGCTGGCCATCGCCGCGGTGCCGCTCGTGACGAACGCCGCCACCGTGATGTTCACGTTCTACCCACCGCTGAAGGCGCACTGGGCGTTCTACGTCGGGCTCACGCTCGTCGTCGTCGGCACCTGGCTGGTGACGCTCAACATGGCGTCGACGCTGCGCGGGTGGCGCGCCGCGAATCCTGGTCGCCGCACGCCGCTGGCGGCGTTCATGTCGATGGTGACCTTCGCCATGTGGACGATCGCGTCCCTCGGTCTCGCGGCCGAGATGCTGTTCATGCTGATTCCGTGGTCGCTCGGATGGGTGAGCGGCACGGACGCCTTGCTCGCCCGGGTGCTGTTCTGGTTCACCGGCCATCCGATCGTGTACTTCTGGCTGCTGCCGGCCTACGTCTCGTGGTACACGCTCGTGCCCCGGCAAGCGGGCGGCCGGCTCTTCAGCGATCCGCTTGCGCGCGCCTCCTTCATCCTCTTCCTCGTGCTCTCGACGCCGCTCGGCTTCCATCACCAGTTCACCGATCCGGGCATCCACCAGGGCTGGAAGCTCGTGCACGCCTTTCTGACGTTCGCCGTGTTCTTCCCGAGCCTGCTCACGTTCTTCAACGTGGTGGCGTCGCTCGAGAACGGCGCGCGCGCTCGCGGAGGGCGCGGGTGGGTCGCCTGGTTCGGGAAACTCCCGTGGGGCGACCCGTCGGTGGCGGCCCAGGTCGGCGCCATGCTCACGTTTGCCTTCGGTGGAATCGGCGGGCTGGTGAACGCGTCGTTCAGCCTCAACCTGCTCGTTCACAACACGGCGTGGATCCCCGGGCATCTCCATCTGACGGTGGGGACGGCCGTCACCCTCTCGTTCATGGGCATCACGTACTGGCTCGTGCCCGCGCTGCGTGGCCGGGCGCTCTGGAGCCGGCGCATGGCGCTCGCGCAAGTGTGGCTCTGGCTGATCGGCATGGTCGTGTTCTCCAACGCGCTGCACCGACTGGGGCTGATGGGCATGCCCCGCCGCACGCAGATTTCCCTCGCGCCGTACCTGACGGCCGAGTGGAAGGCGCTGCTGCCGCTCGTCGGCATCGGAGGCGTGCTGCTCTTCGTCAGCGCCATGCTCTATTTCCTGAATCTTGCGCTCACCGTCGCGGCCTCGCGCACGCCCTGTGCCGGCGAGGTGCTGTTTGCCGAGGCGCTGTCGGGCCCGGACCACGCACCCGTGCTCTTCGACCGCTGGAAGCCCTGGCTCGTGCTGGCCTTCGTGTTGATCGCGCTCGCCTACGGACCCTCGCTCCTGCAGCTCGCCGCCGTGACGCCCTTCGACGCGCCCGGACTCCGGGTGTGGTGATGTCCGTGGGAACCAGCCTCGGACTTCTGGTGCTTCGGCTCGCGGTTGGAATCGTGTTCGTCGTCCACGGAGCGCACAAGCTGTTCGTCAGGGGAGTGCCGAGCGTCATCGGCTTCCTGGACGAGCTCGGGATCACACCACCGGAGTTCTGGGCCTGGACGCTCACGCTCGCCGAGCTGCTGGGCGGGGCGGGGCTCCTCGCGGGAGCGCTGACCCGCTTCGCCGCCTCGCTGACATCGGGCATCATGATCGTCGCGATCGGCACCGTCCTGTGGGTCCGCGGGTTCTTCGTGCCGGGGTACGAGTTCGCGTTGACGCTACTCGGCGCCTCGGTCGCCCTTCAGCTCACCGGCCCCGGGCGCTTTGCGATCGATTCGTGGCTCGGCCTCGAGGACTGAGGTCATCACTCGAGAGGCGTGAGGCTGCGCCGCCCCACTGCGGCGCGGGTGTCCCGGCTTCCGGCGCGTCCTGACCTGTAACCCTTCACGACGAAAGGCGCGTCGTCTGGCAGTTCGCTTGCTCCTCCAGGTGCCGTCACGAGGCAATGCGGAGGACGCGATGAGTGACGTGCGGCACACCCTGGTCCACCCCACTGACTTCTCCGAGGGGACGCAGCCGGCGTTGTCGCTCGCCCTCAACACCGCGCGACGACACGATGCCGAGCTTCTCCTCGTGCACGTCCTCCAGCCGGCGGCGCCGATCGGCGACGTCGGTCTGGCGCGTGGCGTCGATGCTCGTGCGGAGGCCGAGGCCGCGGCTCGCCGCGAGTTCGATCGACTGCTGCACGTCGCGAAGGAGGCCGGGGTTCACGCCAGCGATGTCTTGCTCGACGGAGCGCCGGCGGTCGAGATCGCCAGAGTGGCCAAGGAGCGCAAGGCCAGCCTCATCGTCATGGCCGCTCCCGGGCGCTCCACGGTGCGCGTTGGTTGCGCTCGCGGTGTGACGGAGGACGTGATCGTCATGGCGCCCTGTTGGGTGGTGGTGGTCCGCGGCGCGCTCGGCGTGCGGCCGTGCGCGGCATGAGAGGAGGAGCGATGGCGTAAGCTGAGCCCTATGACGTCTTCAAGCACGCCTTCGTTCGCCGACCTCGATGCGTACTGGCGGGCCGCGAACTATCTGACCGTCGGGCAGATCTATCTTCAAGAGAATCCGCTCCTGCGCGACCCGCTGAAGCCGGAGCACATCAAGCCGCGCCTGCTCGGCCACTGGGGAACGTCGCCGGGGCTGAGCCTCGTCTACGTCCATCTCAATCGCCTCGTGCGCGAGACGGACGCCAACGTCATCTATCTGGCGGGACCGGGTCACGGCGGCCCGGCGATCGTGGCGAACGTCTATCTCGAAGGAACGTACTCGGAGATCTACCCGAGCGTCTCGCAGGACATCGAGGGCATGCGGCGGCTGTTCCGGCAATTCTCCACGCCCGGCGGCGTGCCAAGCCACGTCAGCGTGCCGACGCCGGGGTCGATCCATGAAGGGGGCGAACTCGGCTACGTTCTGGTTCACGCCTTCGGCGCCGCGTTCGACAATCCCGATCTGCTCGCGGTGGCCGTGGTGGGCGACGGGGAAGCGGAGACGGCGCCGCTCGAGGGAGCCTGGAAGGGCACCCACTTCCTGAATCCGGCGCGCGACGGGGCCGTGCTGCCGATTCTGCATCTCAACGGCTACAAGATCGCCGGGCCGACCGTTCTGGGCCGGAGCAGCGACGAGGAGATCGCGAGTCTCCTGCGCGGCCAGGGGTACGACACGTACTTCGTCGAGGGCGACGACGCGATGGCCGTGCACGGGCAGCTCGCGGCCGTGCTCGACGCCTGCTACGCGAGGATCCGAACGATTCAGGAGGAGGCGCGGCACACGCGGGCGGCGCGGCGGCCGCAGTGGCCGGCGATCGTGCTCCGGACGCCGAAGGGGTGGACGGGCCCGAAGGTCGTCGACGGCAAGCCGGTCGAAGGCACGTTTCGCTCGCATCAGGTTCCGCTCGCCAACGTCCGGCGCGATGCCGGGCAGCTCCGCGAGCTCGAAGCGTGGATGCGGAGCTATCGCCCCGACGAGCTCTTCGACGCGTCCGGCCGGCTGCGCTCCCACCTCGCCGAGCTCGCTCCAAAGGGAGATCGGCGCCTCGGGGCGAACCCGCACGCGAACGGTGGCCGTCTTCGCGTGGAGCTGGACCTGCCACGCTTCGAAGACTATGCGCTGCCGGTTCCACGACCGGCCCAGGAGCGCCGCGAATCGACGCGGCAGCTGGGACAGCTGCTCCGTGACGTGTTCACCCGCAACGCCGCGCAGCGAAACTTCCGACTGTTCTGTCCGGACGAGACGAACTCGAACCGGCTGGGCGACGTCTTCGACGTCGAGAATCGTTGCTCCATGGACCCCGTGGTGCCGACCGACGATCACGTGTCCGCCGACGGTCGCGTGATGGAAGTCCTCAGCGAGCACAACTGTCAGGGCTGGCTGGAAGGCTATCTGCTGACGGGGCGGCATGGCCTCTTCGCGAGCTATGAAGCCTTCGCCATGGTGTCCGCGTCGATGACCGTCCAGCACGCGAAATGGCTCCAGGAGAGCCTCAAGCTGCCCTGGCGTGCGCCGATCCCGTCTCTGAACATCCTGCTGACGTCCACGTGCTGGCGCAACGACCACAACGGGTTCAGCCACCAGGGGCCGGGCTTGATCGACGTCGTGCTCTCGAAGAAGGGCACCGTGTCGCGGATCTACCTGCCCCCGGATGCGAACTGCCTGCTGTCCGTGGCCGATCACTGCCTGCGAAGCACGAACTACGTCAACCTGATCGTCATCGACAAGCAGCCGCAGCCGCAATGGCTCGATATCGCCGCCGCGCGCGAGCATTGCGCGCGCGGCGCGTCGGTGTGGCGGTGGGCGAGCAATGATGATGGCGCCCGGCCGGACATCGTGCTCGCCGCCGCCGGCGACATTCCCACGCTCGAGATCGTCGCGGCCGCCGGGTGGTTGCGCCGGAACATTCCGGAGATGCGCGTCCGCGTCGTCAACGTCGTGGACCTCATGACGCTGTTTCCGCCGAAGGCCCACCCGCACGGCATGGACGAGGACCGGTTCGTCGAGCTGTTCACGGCGGATACCGACGTGGTCTTCGCCTTTCACGGCTACCAGCGGGCGATCCACGAGCTGGTGCACGGCCGACCCGATCCGGAACGGTTTCACGTTCGCGGGTTCAACGAGGAAGGGACGACAACGACGCCGTTCGACATGGTGGTGCTCAACGGCATGAGCCGATACGACCTGTCCATCGAGGCGCTGCGCCGAGCGCCACGGATGGCGCCGCGGGCGCCCCAGCTCATCGAGCAGTGCCGCGCGATGCTGGCGCAGCACCAGCGCTATTCTCGCGCTCATCTCGAGGACATGCGCGAGGTGAGCGACTGGACGTGGAGCGATGGCTGACGTCGTCCTCTGCCTGAACAGCGGATCCTCTTCGCTGAAGTGGGCGGTGTATCGGATCGGCGCAGAGGAGCTCCAGCTCGCGCACGGAGCGGTTGACGCGCCGGCCGGCGAGCAGGCCGACGCATTGCGTCAGGTCTTCTCCGAGCTGGAGCGGCGAGGCATCGACCGGCCGGCAGCGGTCGGGCATCGTCTCGTTCACGGCGGCGCCGATCACGCGGCGCCCGAGATCGTCGACGACACGCTGGTGGACGGACTCCGCCGCCTCATTCCGCTCGCGCCGTTGCACCTTCCCGCCGAGATCGCCATGATCGAAGCGGTCGGTAAGACGTTCGCCGACGTCACACAGGTCGCCTGTTTCGACACCGCCTTTCATCGGCGAATGCCCGAGCTGGCCCAGCGACTGCCCCTGCCGCGGCGCCTGTGGGACGAAGGCGTCCGACGCTACGGGTTCCACGGGCTATCGTACGAATACGTGGTGTGGAAGCTCGGCGACGCCCTGCCGGGCCGCACGATCATCGCCCACCTCGGCAACGGTGCCAGCCTGGTCGCGCTTCGGGAGAGGCGGCCCGTCGACACGACGATGGGACTGACGCCGCTCGGGGGACTCGTCATGGGCACGCGCAGCGGCGATCTCGACCCCGGCGTTCTCCTGCATCTCCTGACTCAGAAGGACTATGGTGCCGAGCGGCTCGGCGCGCTGCTCAATGACGAATCGGGAATGCGCGGGGTATCGCAGCTGAGCTCCGATATGAAGACCCTGCTTCGCCTTCGCGGCTCGGATCCGCGGGCGGCGGAGGCGGTGGAGATGTTCTGCGTGTCGGTACGCAAGCATGTCGGAGCGTTCGCGTCGGTCCTCGGCGGACTCGACGCCCTCGTATTCACGGGAGCGATCGGCGAGCATGCGGCGGCTGTGCGCTGGGAGATCTGCGCAGGGCTCGGGTACCTCGGCATTCAGCTGGACCGTGCACGGAACGAGGCCGGCGCCGACCGTGTCAGCGTGCCGGGGGCGTGCGACGTTCGTGTCGTCGCAACGAACGAGGAGTTGATCATTGCGCGGCAGACCGCGGCGGCGGTGTCGCGGCGGAAACGAGACCGCGCGTTCTGAACCGTGGGCCGCGCGGCATCAGCCGCGCGGCGCGGCCGACCAGTCCGTGCGGCGGCGGTCCGCTGCGACGGCGCGCGCGGCCCACGCGAGGGTCCGCATGACGGCGGCCCGCTCGCTCATCAGCTTCGCTTCCTCGTACATCGTGGCTGCTACGTCGCGTTGATAGCGGGCCAACACCGCGACGTGGGACGCTCGCGTAGAAATTTCCTCGTGCATGGCGCGAACCTCGGATCATGAAGCGGCGTTGAAGCAAGCCAGCATCACCGAGGACTCGGCGCCCGGGTGGCGTCAACCATGGAGGCCGGGTGAAGGCAACCCGAGTCTACACCCCCGCGAACCGAACCGCGCGATCGGGAGAGACAAGGCGATGAGCGCTCCCTCGGACGCGGACGTGATCCGGGCACCGGCCATTGCTTGCCGCCGTCGGCATCCTGCCCATCGTCGCGTATTTCGGAATGGCTGTGTTCTTCGGGTGGGCCGGGATCGTCTTCGGGCTCTGATCCAGATCAGCCGTGGCCTGGGCGACGTGCTCTTCATGAATGCGCTGAACGAGAGGATGACCTCGGCGTTCCGCGCGACGGTGATCTCTCTGGCGCAGCTGGGCACGCGCGGCTCCCTCGCGCTCCTGGGGCCCGGCGTCTGCACCATGACCTTGGCGTAGCCGAGCGTCGAAGACGCGCAGGAGGTCGCGCTCACCATAACCGCCGCGTGCGCCCCGTGGCGACGGGCAGTCGGCCTGATAGAATTCGGCCGTGGACGCGATCCCCATCATCGACGTTGGCCCCTGCTTCGATGGGTTGTCCGGCGCGCTCGGGGATACTGCGGCAGCACTACGCGACACACTCGAGCGCGTCGGCTTCTTCGTCATGGTCAATCACGGCGTACCTCAGCCATCGATCGACGCGACATTCGCACAGGCCAGACGCTTTCACGACCAGCCGATGGACGCCAAGATCGCCCTCAAGATGAACGAACACAACAACGGCTACATGGCGCTCGGCCGCTACGCCGTGTGGACGTCGGACGTGAACGCCAACGACAAGCCGGACCTGAACGAGGCATTTTTCTGCAAGCGCGAGTTGACGGCCGAGCATCCGCTGCGGCGCTCGGGCCGCCGCTTCGTCGGACCGAACCGGTGGCCGGCCGGACTGCCGGGGTTCCGCGAGCAGGTGCTCGCGTATGTCGAGGCCATGGACGCCTTGACGCGACGGATCCTGCCCCTGGTCGCCGTGGCGCTCGAGCTGCCCGCGGACGCCTTCGACGCGGCCTTTGCCGAGAGCCAGTTCAGTTTCCGGCTCACGCACTACCCGCCGGTGACCGCCGAGGCGAACCAGTTCGGCATTGCCCCGCACACGGACGCCAACTTTCTCACCTTCCTGGCCCAGAGCGACGTGCCGGGATTACAGGTGCGGATGCCCGCCGGTGACTGGGTCGACGTGCCGTACGTCCCGGGCTCGTATGCCGTCAATACGGGCGATATGATGCTCCGCTGGACGAATGGGCGCTTCAAGTCCACGCCGCATCGCGCCCTGCCGCCGGTGGGCTGTCATCGTTACGCGATTCCATTCTTCCTTGGCCCGCACATCGATACCGTCATCGCCTGTTTGCCCACGTGTGGGGGCACCGACCGTCCGGCGCAGTACCCGCCGATCACCTACGAGGACTACCTGCGCTGGTGGTACGACGCGAACTATCCTGCCGCCGCCCAAGCTGACCTGACGGCATCGACCGCACCAGCAGCCGGCTGAACGTGGGGCGGCGTCAAGTCCTTGGGACCCGAGCCGCTTACGGCCGTCGGCGTCATCATGCCGCCATGGCCTGACCGACCTTGGGTTCGCAACTGTGCCGGCCGAGAGGCGTAGCGATACTTGCGATGTACGACCTGCCGTGACAGCATGGGGCTCGTGAAGATCAGCGTTCTACAGCTGGGTTGGTGGTGGCCGCCACAGTAGGCGGCGTCGGCCAGCGTTTGTAGACTGACCCGAGAGCCGCCTCAGTGAGGCGGCTTCGTCGTTTGAGGGACCGCCGCCTCACGGAAGGCTGCGGTCCTTTTTTTTCGACGGAGGGGAACATGAGGAAGACCATTCTCACTGGTGACCGGCCCACAGGCCCTCTGCATCTGGGCCACTACGTGGGCTCGCTCAAGAATCGCGTCGAGCTCCAGCATACGCACGAGACGTTCGTGCTGATTGCCGACCTTCAGGCGCTGACGGATCACGCGGATCGTCCTGATCATGTTCGCCACAATGTCCTGGAGGTGGCGTTCGACTATCTGGCGGTCGGGATCGACCCTCACGTGTCGACGATCGTCGTCCAATCCGGCGTCCCGGAGCTGGCCGAGCTCACGATGTACTACCTGAACCTCGTCACTCTCGCTCGCCTCCAGCGGAATCCCACCGTCAAGGACGAGATGCGTCAGAAGGGGTTCGACACCGACGTGCCCGTGGGCTTCTTTGTCTATCCGGTCAGTCAGGCTGCCGACATCACGGCTTTCAAGGCCCACCTGGTCCCCGTGGGCGAGGATCAGCTGCCCATGATCGAGCAAACGGTCGAGATTGTCCGGCGTTTCAATCGCACCTACTCTCCCGTTCTGGTCGAGCCGACTGCGCTCGTATCGACCATCGCCCGGCTACCCGGCACTGACGGCCAGAGCAAGATGGGGAAGTCGCTGGGCAACGCGATCTTTCTTTCCGACTCGGTCGACGTCGTTGCCCGGAAGGTCATGAGCATGTACACGGATCCCAAGCATGTTCGGGCAGATGATCCGGGCACCGTCGAAGGCAACCCTGTCTTCAGCTACCTGGACGCGTTCGATCCCGATGCCGCTCGTGCGGAAGACCTCAAACGCCGGTACAGGGTCGGCGGACTGGGTGACGTGACGGTGAAGCGTCACCTGATCGAGATCCTTGAAAGCTTTCTAGCCCCGATTCGGAGCCGCCGGGAGGAGCTTCGCCTGGACCCCGAACGGATCATGAGAATTCTTCGAGAAGGCACCGAGCGAGGACGGGCCGTCGCCCACGCGACGCTCCGCGACGTTCGGCACGCCATGCACCTCGACGGTTACCGCGCGGCCGGAGTCGCCGCGTAGCGAGCGCGGGCCAGCTCGACGATCTCGAGGACGGTCTGCGCGTAGGTGCGTCCCGAGGCGCGGGCTCCCTTGATGAACTCGGCCCCGGAGAACAGGTACGGGTTGGGATTGGCCTCGATGAGATAGACCTTGCCGTCACGGGTCAGACGGAAATCGACGCGTGCGTAGTCGCGCAGGCTGAGCGCGTGGAAGGCGGTGAGGGCGGCGCGCTGCATCGTCTCCTGCACGTCGTCGGGGAGCTTGGGCACCAGCACCTTGCTGCCGCGGTACGCCCGCGTACCCTCCGCCCACTTCACTTCGCTGCCGGCGATGCGGGGCGTTCCTTTGGGCAGGTGCGAGAGATCGAGCTCGACGGCGGGTAAGGCCTGGGCCTGGTGGTTGCCCAGCACTCCCATGTAGATCTCGCGCCCCTCGATGTACTGCTCGATGAGCACGGGGTGATCGAACTCCGCATGGAGCTGATCGATGCGCTCCATCAGCTCCTTGATGCTGCCGACGAGCGCGTCGAAGCCGATGCCGATCGAGCCATCTTCGCGGGCCGGCTTGACGATGACGGGAAAGTCGATGTCGTGCGCCGAGTCCAGCCTGCCGCGCCAGACCACCGCCCAGCGAGGCGTGGCCAGACCGTGGAAGCTGAAGATCTTCTTGGCCAGCGCCTTGTCCATGGCGAGAGTGAGGCCCCGGGCACCGGAGCCCGTGTAGCGGAGACCGAGGAGGTCGTAGTACGCCGCCACGTGGGGCTCCTTGGTGTCGTCGTCACCGAAGGACTCCACCAGGTTGAAGACGAGATCGGCCTGGGCCTGGGCGAGCGTGCGCAGGCAGTCGGGCGTCCCGTCCACGGCGAGCCCGGACACCTCGTGCCCGGCCTTGCGCAGGACGTCGGCGACCTCCTGCACATCCGTCTTGCGCCGGCCCCTGGGGCCGTCGATCGACTCGTCAGCGCCGTGGGCGACGATGATCCGCATCGTGAGCATCCCCCTCGTGGCCCCGGCGGCCACGGCCAGAACGGCGAGCGCGGGGGATGAAGCCGCCGTGGGTGAGGAAGTTCATCACGAGGGTGGTCGCGTACGCCGTCAGCTCCACCAGCGTGGCCGCCTCGGCTGCCGCCGGCACGGCGAGACCGAGACGCGCGGCCGTCTCCTCGATCTTCGTCACCAGCGCCCGGATGACGCTCCGCCGCACGCCGGTCCAGTATTCGATCCTGTTGACGAGGACGGCTCGGTGCTCGCGCAAGAAGTCGGCGGCCGGTCGGGCACCCTGCCGCCGGCGCACGAAGAAGTCGGGCAGGTCGTGCTCGAGCGCCACGTCGACCGGCTCCTGCGCCGGCTCCTGCGCGCGGAAGAATTCCTCCACCGTCATGTTCATCTCCTCCACCGTGATGTCGGTGGAGGCCAGACGGACGAGGGGGTCGGTGTCGCCCAGGCGGCGCGCCGTGCGATCGACGTAGCGGAGCTTTCGCATGGCCGGCCAGCCCCGATAGCGCTGGCGCCAGCGTGAGCGAGGGGTCAGCCAGACGGCGAAGGTCTCCGCAAAATCTTCGTCCGGATGTTTTTGCGCGTACCAGCCCTCCATGTGACGCACGAAGCTGCGATCGAAGGGCACCGGCCGGTAGCGGTCGCGATAGGGTCGATTGAAGGGGCCGAACAGCTCCCGCCATTCCGGCGTGTCGTACAGCTTGTACGCGTAATTGAAGGCGTGGCCCGCTTCATGGCGCAGGTACATCCGGATTTCGCGAGCGTCCTCGACATCGTCCAGCTCTTTTTCGAGACGCGCCAGCTTGGCGTCGGCCAGATAGAACGGGATCCCGATGATCGGCTCCTCGTCCGGGCACCCCCACTCGTCGGTCAGGTACGTGGGAGGCCGAAACCGCTTGAGTCCCTTGGCCTCCAGCTCGCGATACAGGTCGGCGACGTATCGCTCGAGCGGCGATCCCTCGAGCTTGAGGCCAAGCTCGCTGACCCGCTGGGAGAGCAGCGGCTTCAGGTCGGCGGGAGCCGTCTCGAACCCGGCCATCGCCTCCATGCTAGCCCGACCGTCGCGCCCGGGCCAGCGCGGCGCCGGCACTCGCCTCGTGCAAAGATCGGCCGATCGGGCTTAGTCTTGGCCTCCGGAGGCGCTGTGAAGACGCCCAACTTCCTCGTGATCCTGATCGACGATCTGCGCCACGACGAGCTCGGCGTCGCCGGTCACCCCTACATGAAGACGCCGCACGCCGATCGGATCGCCGCCGAGGGCGCGCTGTTCGAGCGGGCGTTTCACACGACACCCATCTGCTCGCCGAACCGCGCCTCGGTGATGACCGGCCAGTATGCGAGCCGGCACGGCATCATCGACAACGTCGCGCGCGACGCCGCCAGCCACCGGCTGCCGAACTACCACCTGGCGCTGCAGGAGCTCGGGTACGAGACGGCCCACGTGGGCAAGTGGCACATGGGCAACGACGGACGGCCGCGTCCAGGCTACGACCACTGGGTCAGC
Source organism: Candidatus Methylomirabilota bacterium (assembly GCA_036556545.1). Lineage (GTDB taxonomy): Bacteria > Methylomirabilota > Methylomirabilia > Rokubacteriales > CSP1-6 > AR12. The sequence goes on along the minus strand of DATBJF010000039.1, from coordinate 104,457 downwards.
TTCGACGGGCACGGCCGGCTGGACGATCCCACGCTCAACGTGAACGGTCGCTACGAGAAGCACCAGGGCTACATGACGGACGTGCTCAATCGGTTCGCCGTGGAGTTCGTCTCGCGCCAGCACGGGCGCCCGTGGTCGCTGTTCTTCGCCCACAAGGCGGTGCATCCCGACGCCTTCCAGCACCCGGACGGTACGCTCGACCTCGCCCAGCACGGAGGCTACCGCGTGGCCGAACGCCACCAGAATCTCTACGAGGGCTGCGTGTTCCCGCGGAAGCCGAACATGCTCTCGCCGGCGGACGTCGTGAAGGACAAGCCGGCGTGGACCGAAGCGATGGCGCTCAAGCAGTCGGAGGCCGCGAAGGCGGTGTTGGAGGCGATCCAGCCGGGCTCGCAGGAGGAGATCCGGCTCCGGGCCCGCATGATGGCGGCCGTGGACGAGGGCGTCGGCTCGCTCTTCGATGCCCTGGAGCGATCGGGCGCGCTCGACGACACGGTCATCGTCTTCTTCGGCGACAACGGGTATTTCTTCGGCGAGCACGGGCTCGGGCCCGAGCGCCGTTTCCCTTACGAGGAGGGCATTCGCTCTCCCTTCCTCGTGCGCTATCCGCGGCGGATCAAGGCCGGGGCGCGCCTCCGCGAGCTGGTCATCTGCCAGGACATCGCGCCGACGCTCATCGAGCTCGCGGGCGGCAAGCCGGGCCAGCAGATCCAGGGCCGCTCGCTGGTCGCGCTCTTCTCGGGGCGGAAGACTTCGTGGCGCAGGTCGTTCCTCATCGAGTACTGGGCCGAGAACGCCATGCCCTGGCTCGTCGGCATGACGTACAAGGCCGTGCGGACGGACCGCCACAAGTACATCCACTGGGTCAACAAGAACCGCGACCACGAGCTCGACGAGCTGTACGATCTCGACGCCGATCCGTTCGAGCTGCACAATCTCAATGGGAGCCGTGCTCACGCCGGTGTCCGCGAGAAGCTCCGCCGGGAGCTGGCGCGGCTCGTGGTCGCGGCGCTGGGCATCTAGCGCGGGTCGGCCCGATCGCCGGTTGATAGACTGACGTTGTGGCCGCTGAGACCGCGCGGGAGATTCACGAGCTCGGCGGGCAGCTGCGCGCTGCGGCCAATGCGTGGGCTGCTGGCGAGGGCTCCTTCGACGAGCTCGCGGCGACGCGACTGCGCCATCACGCCATCGCGCGCTGTCACGCGTACTACCGCGAAACGATCCCGGCATACCGGCGCCTGTGCGCAGAGATGGACGTCGGCGACTCGGCCCCGCTCGGCGTGCTGGCCGAGCGATGCACGGTGACGGAGGAGCTGTTCAAGTCCTACGACGCGGAGTGGGTGGGCGAGCGCGACTTCGCGGCGCTCTCGCACTGGTTGCGCGACGTGGGGGCGGAGGCGGTGCCGGCGAGCGCGGCCGCGGCGTGCGACGTCGACGACTGGCTCGACCGTCTCGAGGCGGGCGGGCTGCACGTCCTGTACTCCAGCGGCACCAGCGGCAAGCTTTCGTTCGTGCCGCGCGGCGAGGCCAGCTGGAACGCCTACCGGGCCAATGGGCCGAGCTATCTGATGTATCGGGTGCAGCGCCTCGGCATCGACCTGTCGACGATGGACGGCGCCGTGCTCGGCTTCCGCGGCGGCCGCATGGGCATCCAGCAGGCCGGCGCGGAGCTCTCGCGTTACCTCGCCACCGTGCGCTATCTCTACGACTGGGAGATCCGCGCAGAGACGCTGCGGACACTGCTGACGCCGACCGCCGTCGGCGGGCCGATGGCCGTTGGACACGACCAGGCCTACTGGCGCTTCCTGGCCGCGCTGCGGCGCTCGAGCGACGCGCGAAGGGCGGTCTGGCTGTTCGGCGCGCCGTACCAGGTGCACCGGCTCTGCGCGCTGATGCAGGCCGTTGAAGCGCCGCCGCTGCGCCCGGGGTCGGTCGTCACCCTCGGAGGGGGCTGGAAGGCCTTCGAGGGAGAGCGCGTCGATCGGTCGACGCTCGGCGCGCTCATCGAGGCGACCCTCGGCGTGCCGGCGGAGCGCGTGCTCGAGGCGTACGCGATGGTCGAGCTCAACACTCCGCTGATGCGCTGCCCCGAGGACCGCTACCACGTACCGCCGATCCTCGAGCCGTGGGTGTTCGACGACGCGCTCCTGCCGCGGCCGCCGGAGGAAGACGTCACGGGCACGTTCGGCTTCATGGATCCCACGGCCACGAGCTACCCGGCCTTCCTGGCCACCGGCGACCGGGTCCGGCTCGTCCGCGCGCCGTGCCCGTGCGGGCTCGTCGGCCCGGCCGTCGTCGGCGAGGTCCGCCGCACATCGGGGCACGAGGTCCGGGGCTGCGGCGGCATCCTGGCCACGGTGCGCGCGTGAGCATGCCGATGGCCGTCGTGGCGCCGGATCTATGCGCCGCGCTCGACCGCGCGCGTCTGCTTTGCGCCGACGCCGGCGTGATCCAGGTGCCGGTGCTGACGCGCGGCCGCCTCGTCGCGCCCGAGGGCGACACCGTGATCGAGATCATCGAGACGACGATCGACCGGGCCACCATGCGGCCGGACGGCGGCGTACGCCGCCTGCGGTTGCCCTGCGTCGCCGCGGCGGACCTGACCTATCCCGATCCCGCTGCCGTCCGGGCGCGCCTCGCCGCAGTGCCGTTCGCGGAGCTGTGCCGGTGGCTGGATGCCGCCGCAAAGCTCCTCGAGCCGGACGCTCCGCTGGGCGCGCGACTGCGCACGCTCGTGGGCGCAACGAGCGACCTCGCCGGACCGCTCCTCGATGCTGCGCTCTGGCTCAACGCGGCCTCGCTGCGCGCCGCCGCGGTGCGGGAAATCGTCGACCGCGAGCTCTCCATCGGGGCGGTGCCCGGCTCGCGCTTCCTCGACGAGTGGGTCGAGGTCGACGCGCCCGGATGGGAAGGCGCGACAGGGCCGCTCCGTGCGGCGCTGGCGCCCGGGCCGGAGGCCCCGGCGCCGGCCCCGCGCATTCGCGCGTTGCCCACACTCCAGATCCACGTGACGGCCGGCAATGCGCCGGTGGTGGCGCCGGCGAGCGCGTTGCGTCTGCTGGCCACGCGCAGTGGCGGCGTCGTGAAGCTGCCATCGGGATCGATTTTGCCCGGCGCCGCGCTGGCCGTGGCCCTCCACGCGGCCGCGGATGCGCACCCGGCCGCCCGCCCCGTGCTCGATGCCCTCTCGCTCGTGTACTGGCGAGGTGGCGACGCCGCCGTCGAGCAGCCGCTCTTCGACCCGGCAATCTTCGACCGAGTCGTCGTCTGGGGCGCCCCCGACGCGGTGGAACGAGTGGGCGGTCTCGCGCGCGGCATTCGCACGCTGACGTTCAACCCGCGCTATGGCGTCAGCCTGATCGGCCGCGAGGCGCTGGCCGACGACGCCGCACGGCACGCCGCGGCCCGCCTGGCCGCCGAGGACGTGCTGATCTGGAACCAGCGTGCCTGTATCGCGTCGCTCGTCCACTACGTCGAGGCCGACGACGAGGACGCTGCCGACCGCTGGGCCGTCACGCTCCGCGACGCGCTCGCCGAGGCCGACCGCCTGGCGCCCGCGGCGCCGGCGCCGACGGCGCTCGGACAGATCGCGCGGATGCGGCGCGGCTCACTCATCGGTGCGCGCTGGTACTGGGTCGGCGGCCCCGGGCGCGACGCGAGGGCCGCGGTCGTCGTCGCGCCAGGCCCGTTCGATCTGGCGTCACATCCGCTCTCGCGCGTCGTCATCGTCCGCCGGGTGGCGCGCCTCGACGAAGCCGTGGCGCTCCTGCACCGCGGCGTGTCCACGGTCGGGGTCCATCCCGAGCCGCGCCGGCTCGGGCTGCGCGATGCGATCGCCGCGCACGGCGTCTCGAACGTGGTGCCCCTCGGCCGGGCCGAGCGCGGCTTTGCCGGGATGCCTCACGACGGAATGCGCGTGCTCGCCGACCTCGTGGATTGGACGAACGGCTGAAGACGACCTGCTCGCCCGAGTCCGGTGGCGCCTTTCTTGCTGCGCAGGTCACCGCGAGGTGTTGTCATGCGTCGACGACTCCGGCTGACAGTGTTGGCCGCGATCACTGTCATCGCGGCGGCGGGTTGCGAATCGGCACGGCTTCCGCTCTCCGCGGGCGTGGGCCCGGACCCCACGCTGCCAAGGCCAAATCCCACGCGCATTCCGACCGTGCACCTCGCGCCTGCGAAGGGCTGGCCAGCGGGGGTCACGCCGACCGCGGCCCCGGGGACCACCGTCGCGGCCTTCGCCGCCGGGCTCGAGCATCCGCGCTGGCTGTACGTCCTGCCGAATGGCGACGTCCTGGTTGCCGAGAGCGCCGCCCCGCCCCAGTCGGAAGAGTACAAGGGCCTCAAGGGCGTGTTCATGAAGGTTGTTCTGCGTCGGGTGGGCACGAGAGTCCCCAGCGCGAACCGCATCACGCTGCTTCGCGACGCCGACGGCGATGGCACGCCCGAAGTGCGCTCCGTGTTCCTCGAGGGTCTGAACTCACCGTTCGGGATGGCCGCGGTCGGCGATCACTTCTACGTCGCGAACACCGACGCCGTACTGAAATTCCCGTACGTCCGTGGCGCGAACCGGATCACCGGGCCCGGCACCAAGATCGTCGACCTGCCGGCCGGGGCGCTCAACCGGCACTGGACGCGGAACCTCATCGCGAACCGCGATGGGTCGAAGCTCTATGTGACGGTCGGCTCGGACACCGACCACGCCGAGAAGGGCGTGGAGCGAGAGTTTGCCCGTGCGGCTATCTGGGAGATCGACACGAAGACGGGGACCTATCGGGTATTCGCGTCCGGATTGCGCAACCCGAACGGCCTCGCCTGGGAGCCCACCCGGCAGGCGCTGTGGACCGTGGTCAGCGAGCGCGACGCGCTCGGCAGCGATCTCGTTCCCGACTATCTCACGTCGGTCCGGCCCGGCGCGTTCTACGGCTGGCCGTACAGCTACTTCGGTCAGCACCTCGACCCGCGGGTGAAGCCTCCGCGGCCCGATCTCGTGGCCACGGCCGTGAAGCCGGACTACGCGCTCGGGGCACACGTCACGGCGCTGGGTCTGGCCTTCTCGCGCAGCAATGCGCTGCCGCCGGACTTCGGTCACGGCATGTTCGTGGGCCAGCACGGCTCGTACAACCGGCGGCCGCGCAGCGGCTACAACGTGGTGTTCGTCCCATTCCACCAGGGGGCACCGGCCGGTTCTCCGATCGAGATTCTCGGAGGTTTTGTCAACGCCGACGGCGATGCTTACGGGCGTCCCGTCGGGGTGGCCCTCGACGGCCACGGCGCCCTGCTGGTCGCCGATGACGTCGGCAATGTCGTCTGGCGCGTCAAAGGGGCGAGCTGACAGCGTCGTGGCTGGGGGAGGGAACTCCGCGACCAACCGTCAGCGACGACTCGCGGGCACCGACGAAGCATTCGCCGTCTGACTGTGGGTGCCGCGCGCCAACCGGCCCGATCGTGCTCGCGTCGGCTCGCTGAGCGTCAGCCGAGCGGGCCGCACTCCTGCTTCGGCCCGGTCGCATGCAGCTCGGCCGCCATCTCGTCGAGCGATCGCGCGATGTCCTGATCGGCGTTGCGCCAGGGGCCGGCGAGGGCACGCTCGGCCTGCCACACGACGGCCGGCACGGCGCGGGCCACGCCCGGCAAGGTCACCATGCGCTCTACCGCGAGGCGCAACGTACCGACGCCATAGACGCCGGAGAACGGGAGCCAGAAGCCACGCAGCGTCGTCGCGCTCACCGGCCGGACGGATACCGTCAGCCGGATGCGATCGCCCACGCTGCTTCGGATCGTTCCGGCAGCATCGCCTCCGCACAGCGCCGCCACCAGACGAGACCTCAAGCCCTCGACGGTCGTGGCCCGAAATGGATGCTCTATCTCGATGGCCACGTGCGCAGGACGCTCCTCGGCGATCGCGGGGGCGAAGACGGTGAGGAGCAGCGAAAGCACGATCGCTTGCGCGTGCTCCTTGACGGTTCCCGGTATGCTGGCCAACGCGCGCGCACGTTACCATGGTCTTCGACGCGCCCAGGGCGTTCGCGGTGTCACGGTCTTTTTTCGCTTCGCCGCCGGGCCGCTTCTGGCTAGCATGTGAGCGGTGCTCCGTCCGATCCTCTTCCTGCTCGTCCTGCTGCTGTCCACCCCGGTCGCTCGTGTCCTGCATGCCGCGCCGCCCGACGTCGCCGAGTCCGGCGCCGCCACCGACGAGGAGACGACGTCACCTTCGGACGAGACGTCGGGATCCGGGATCGAGGAGACGGAGGACGCCGACGCCACGCTGCGCGAGCAAGTGGAGAACCTCACCGCCGAGCTCGAGACGCTGCGCGGGCTCGTCACCGACCTGGCCGCGCAGGTGGCGCGGACCCGCCCGGCGCTCCACAGCTACCGGCTGCCGCAGACGATCGAGTTCGCCGGCAAGTCGGTGCCGCTCGATCGGTGGGACGTGGCGGAGCGGCTCGAGCGCGAGTTCTACCTGGCCCTTGCCCAGCCGGCGCAGGTCATCTTCTGGCTCAAGCGAAGCGCTCGGTACTTCCCCTACATCGAGGAGCGCCTCGCGGCGGCGGGACTCCCCGAGGATCTCAAGTACGTCGCCGTGGTCGAGAGCGCGCTGAGCCCGCGCGCGTATTCCTGGGCGCACGCCTCGGGCATCTGGCAGTTCATCCCCGACACCGCCCGCGGCTACCGGCTGCGCCTCACCCGCGCATGGGACGAGCGCCGCGATCCCGAGCGCTCGACCGCCGCCGCCATCGCGTATCTCACCGATCTCCACCGACGCTTCGCGGACTGGCCGCTGGCGCTTGCCGCCTACAACGCCGGCGAGGGCAGGGTGGAAACCGCCATGAAGCAGCAGGGCGTCACCGAGTACTACCAGCTCGCGCTGCCGATCGAGACCGAGCGCTATTTCTTCCGGGTCCTGGCCGCCAAGCTGATCCTGGACGAGCCCGGTCGCCACGGCTTCGAGGTGCCGCTGGAGGAGCGTTACGCGCCGCATCCGACGGACACGGTTTCGGTGCGCGTTGTCGGCCACATGGAGGTCCGCGAGCTGGCGGCGGCCAGCGGCTCCTTCTATCGGGAGATCAAGGCGTTGAACCCGGCGATCATGGGCGACGTTCTTCCCGCGGGCCAGTACGATGTCCGCGTGCCCCAGGGGCTCGGTGTCCGATTGACGGCCGCGCTGCCCACGCTCGAGCGGCGCATGGCCGGGCGAGAGGTGCGCCCCGTGCGCTACAGCGTGAAGCCGGGCGACACGCTGGCGGGGATCGCGCGGCGCTTCGGCGTCGGCACCCATACCCTCAAGAAGCTGAACCCCTTCGTGCGGAAGCGGCACCTCCAACCGGGCGACCGGCTCGTCATCAAGGACGGGCGAAACTCACAGTAGTCTCCGCGGCTACGGTCGGCTCAATCCTCGTGGGGGACGAGCATGAAACGGAGCACGGAACGCATTCTCACCACTCACGTCGGCAGTCTGTCGCGGCCCGACGCCCTCGTCCCGATCTTGACGGCGAAGGACCGCGGTCAGCCGTACGACCGCGACGCCTACGCTCGGCTGGTGCGCGAGGCGGTGGCCGAGGTCGTGCGGCGGCAGGCCGCGGCCGGCGTCGACGTCATCACCGACGGGGAGCAGGGCAAGGCGAGCTTCTTCGGCTACATCGTGGAGCGCTTCACCGGCTTCGAGCGCCAGGCCGCCCCGCCGGGACAAGAAGGTAGCACCCGTGCGGGCAGCCGCGAGTACCTGGACTTCCCCGAGTACTACGCGTGGTCCGAACGCATCGCCGACGGCATCGGCGGGCGAGGCAACACCCGGAAGTTCGGGGTCGACGTCTGCACGGGGCCGGTCAGCTACCGAGGGCAGGCGGCGGTGCAGTTCGACATCGACACCCTGCGAGCCGCGGTGAAGGGCCGCCCGCACGAGGAGGTGTTCGTGCCGGCCATCGCGCCGTCCTACATCTTCGCGACGCTGCCGAACCGCTTCTACCGGACGGACGAGGAGTACGAGCACGCCCTGGCCGAGGCGCTCCACCAGGAGTACCGCGCGATCGTCGATGCTGGGTTCGTGCTGCAGGTCGACGACCCCCGCCTCGTGACCTATTACATGATGAATCCTGGCCTCAGCGTGGCGGAGTGCCGGGCGTGGGCGGCCCGGCGCGTCGAGGCCATCAACCACGCGCTGCGCGGCATCCCGCCCGAGCGCGTGCGCTTTCACACGTGCTACAGCATCGACGTGGGCCCGCGCGTGCACGACATGGCGCTCGAGGACATCGTGGACGTCCTCTTCCAGGTGAAGGCCGGCGCGCTCTCGTTCGAGGCCGCCAACCCCCGCCACGAGCACGAATACCACGTCTTCGAGCAGTTCAAGCCGCCGGCCGGGATGATCCTCATCCCCGGCGTCATCAGTCACACCACCAATCTGGTGGAGCACCCCGAGCTGATCGCCGAGCGCATCATCCGCTTCGCCCGGATCGTGGGCCGCGAGAACGTCATCGCCGGCGCCGACTGCGGCTTCGCCGCCTCCGGTATTCGGTTCAACGACACGCACCCCAGCGTGGCCTGGCTGAAGTTCGCGGCGCTGGCCGAGGGGGCGCGGCTGGCGACGCGCCAGCTGTGGGGTCGGGGGTGAGCCTGGACGTCGAGCTCAGGCCCTGGGGCTGAACCCCGAGGCGCCCACCCAGCCGCTTTCCGACACGTCAACGGTCACGCCGTCGGGGCCCGTGTACTTCACCTCGACGTTGGTGTAGTGCTGGTCGTCGTGACCGACGCCCAGCGCCTCGTTGATGTCGTCGCGCCGTGGCGCGCCGGCGGCGGCCAGCCGCTCGCTGATGTCCCGCAGGTCGTCCACCTGGAAGCCGAAGTGATGGATGCCCGACCAGTCCTTTCCGCGCTCCACGCCGGCGACCTTGTCGTTCTTGAACTTGAGGATGGCGAGATTGATGTCGCCGTCGGTCAGGTAGTAGCCGCTCGTGTTCGGATTCTCGATGCGGCCGACCTGCTTCATGCCGAACACGTCGACGTAGAACTTCGCGGTCGCGTCCGGATCCTGCGCGGAGATCGCGATGTGCTTGATCTTTGCCATGGGGGCCTCCTCGGGCTCGGCGCCTAGCATACCGCTATCGCAGCAATCGTGTTCTGGCGGGGTTGACGACGCCCTCACTCCCGCGGTATTTGAGGGCGCCCGGCTCGTGTGGCGCGATACGACGCGCCAGCGAGGGCGCAGGGAGACGAACGGGAAGAACATGTCGGGGCCGCTCACCGGTGTGCGCGTCGTCGATTGCTCCACCGTCGTGCTCGGTCCCTGGGCGGCCCAGCAGCTGGGCGATCTCGGCGCCGACGTCGTCAAGGTGGAGCCGCCCGAGGGGGATACGACGCGGCAGCTGGGCCCGATGCGCAACCCGGGCATGGGCGCGTTCTTCCTCGCCGTCAACCGGAACAAGCGCTCGATCGTGCTCGACCTGAAGCAGGAGCCCGCCCGGCGCGTGCTGCTCCGGCTCGCCGAAGGCGCCGACGTGCTGCTCCACAACTACCGTCCGCAGGCGGCCCGGCGGCTCGGCATGTCGTACGAGGCGTTTCGCGCCGTCAACCCGGGCATCGTGTACGTCGCCACCTACGGCTTTCGCGCGACGGGCCCCTACGGCGACAAGCCCGCCTATGACGACATCATCCAGGCCGCGTCGGGAATCTCGGCCGCCCAGGGCTCGCTCCTCGGCGAGCCGCGCTACGTCCCCACGATCGTCGCCGACAAGAGCAGCTCGATGACGGTGCTGGCGGCGGTGCTCGCGGCGCTCTACCACAAGGCGCGCTCGGGCGAGGGGCAGGAGGTCGAGGTCCCGATGTTCGAAAGCATGGCCGCCTGGGTGATGGTGGAGCATCTCTACGGGGAGACGTTCGTGCCGCCGGCGGACACCATCGGCTACAAGCGCATCCTGAATCCGTACCGGCGCCCGTTCAAGACGCAGGACGGGTACCTGGCGATATTGCCGTACACGGATCAGAACTGGCGGGACTTCTTCGCCCTCGCCCGCCGCCAGGACCTGCTCGACGATGCGCGCTATGCGACGCTCTCCTCGCGCCTGCGGCACATCGAGGAACTCTACGCGGAGCTGTCGACGATCGCCGCGACGCGGACGAGCGCAGAGTGGCTCGCCGACTTCGATCGGCTCAATATTCCCGCCATGACCGTCAACTCGCTCGAGTCGCTGCTGCACGATCCCCATCTGGACGCGGTCGGCTTCTGGCAGATCGTCGAGCATCCGACGGAAGGCCGGCTGCGGCTGCCCGGCATTCCTGCCACCTATGGCAAGACGCCGGGCGCCATTCGCCGGCTGCCGCCGCGGCTGGGCGAGCACAGCGTCGAGATCCTGCGCGAGATCGGCCTTGGCGCCGACGAGACGACGGCCCTCCTCAGCTCGGGTGCCGTTCGCACGGCGAGCTGACCCGTCAGCTCACTCTAGAACCCCGGCTTCCCGGAGCAGGTCCTCCACGCGGAAGTCTCCGCCCTCCGGCACCCAGCCGTTGCGTACGTAGGAGCTCTTGTCCGCGGCCAGGAGGCCGCCGATCACCTCGGCCACGATCCGGCTCCCGACCGGGCCCAGCTTCGCCCCGCTGTGGACGATTTCCGCCTCGGCCAGGATGTACAGCCACAGCGGAGCCTCGCCCTTGTAGGCGGGGTCGTCACGCAGCGCCGCCAGCCGCGGGATCGCGATGGCGATCTCCTCGTTCGTCAGCTCGTCGACGCCCAGCCGCCGGGCGACGGCCTGGCCGCTCGGAAGCCCGTATTGACGCGCGCGCTGGATATTGCGCTTGGCCAGGATGGCCGATCCGCCTGGCTCCGCACCGGGGATCGGCAGCGTGAACAGACCGGCCGACAGCAGCGTGTCGATCCTGCGGCTGACGTTCACCGCCGGCGCCAGGCCCTCGACGTTCAGGAAGTTGGGCCAGAAGATCACGCGCGCGGGCACGATGGGCCGACCGCCACGAAGGTCGCCGACGGCAGGGTCGGGGTTGAAGACCTGGATGAAGGGGCCGCCCTCGGTGAGGCGATAGGCGGCGCGCACCTGCGAATGGCCGAAGCGATAGGCGCCGACGGAGAACTCCACGGGCATGTCCGCCTTCGCCGCCCGCTTGGGATCGTAGTAACGCGTGCGGATGGATCTCCGGCCATCGGCGCCGAACACGTCGGCGTACACCTCGGGATCGAGAACCTCCGGCAGGAACTCGTGAACGACGATCCACTGATACCGCCATTCCATCAGCTGGCGTGCGTCCTTGAACTTGAAGCCTTGCTCGAGCAGCTTGTTGTGCGCTCGAAGGAACGCGACGTGAACCTGGGCGATGATCTGGTTCTCGTCGTTCCGCGGGTCACCGAGGATCGCCGACCCGTCGGAGTTGCGCGGAAGGTCACGGCCGTCGGGGCCGCCCACCTTCAGGCGCTTGCCATCCGCCTCGTACAGCGCGGGATTCTGCTTCCTGCGCTTGCTGCCGTACACGCTGTCGAGGTTCAGACGCTGGTCGCGGGCGTTGACGATCGTGTTGGGGTCCACGACGTCGACGGGGAGCGGGAGAGTATCGAGCGTCATGTCGTGATCGAGGAACTGGCCGAAGTACGTGAAGAACGCTCGCATGCCGTCGGGATTGTTGCCGGCGGCGGCCCCGTCGTCCAGCATGGGCCCCGGTGTCGTCGTCGTCCCCACGGTCGTCCCGAGGGTGGTGAGCGCATCGAGTGCGGCGTCGGTCGGCGCGTGGTAAGGAGGGAGCTCGGGGAACAGTCGTCCGAACATCTGCTGGGGTGCCGCTCCGGCCGAGACCGTCAGAAGTGCGGACACGAAGGTCAGGACCACAAAATGTCGCATAGATGTCTTCCCTTTCCGCCTGCTTGAAGTCCAAAGGTTGACGCAGACGGCCAGGAGGGCAGCAGGGCGTGTGCCAGATCCCAACTACACGAAAACAGGATGAGGACCCGGAAACGAGCGTCGAGGACGTGACACGGAGTGTCGACCGTCGAGGAGGCGTCTCGGTGTCGCTCGTAGACAGGCGTCTCCGTATGTGAGAGCATCGCGATTCGCTCAACCCTTCCACTGCTCGCACCGGACCGACGAGGAAGCAGAGGGGGCAGACCGGTCGTGGGCTCGAATCATGGCGCGTGATGAAGCAGCAGATGCCGATGCATGGCTTGTCGACCTGCGGCCGACCGCCCGGCAAAGCTGGTCGGCATTCGCCGTGGCGGCGCTTGCGGCCGTCGGATTTGCCGCGGCGGCTCCGTTCGCCGGCAGACCCCTGGGCGCGCTCAATGCCCTGTTCCCGTCACTCGATGCCATTGTCTTCGTCACCGACCTCGTCACTGCGGTTCTGCTCTTTGCGCAGTATTCGATCTCCCGCTCGCGCTCCCTCTTCGCGCTCGCGACCGGGTATCTCTTCACGGCATTCATCGTCGTTCCGCATGCGCTGACGTTCGCGGGCGCGTTCACGCCGGCCGGACTTCTCGGCGCCGGCATTCAGACCGGATCGTGGCTGTTCATCTTCTGGCACATCGGTTTCGCCGCGGGGCTTCTGGGGTACGCGTGGCTCCGGGAGGAGAAACGCCCGACACCAGTCCCGGAGGCGTCTGCGCTGCCTGCCATCGGCTGGAGCGTGGCGGGTGTGATGGCCGTGGTGCTCGGTCTGACATGGCTGTCCACGGCGGGCGCCCATCTCCTGCCGCCCATCATCCTCGACCAGAGTCGGATGAGTCCAATCGTCGTCTATCCCATCTGGCTGACGATCTTGCTCTCCGCGGCTGCGATCGTCGTCTTGCTGCTGCGCCGGCGCTCCGTGCTCGATCAATGGCTGATGGTCGTGGCGCTGGTGTTCATTGCGGAGCTGGTGTTCAGCGGCCTGCTTCCCACCGTCCGCTTCAGTCTCGGCTTTTATGCCGGCCGCGTGTTCTCGATCATGACCTCGAGCATCGTTCTGACCGTCATGCTCGCGGAGACGACCCGGCTCTACATGCGGCTGGCACGCTCGAATGCGATGCTGCGACGCGAGCAGGCCAACAAGCTGATGAACCTGGAGGCCGTGGTGGCGTCCATCTCGCACGAGATCAGACAACCGATCGCGGCCATGTCTGTGAGCAGCGCGGCCGCCATTCGGCTCCTCCAGCGTGAGCCACCCGATCTGGCCGAGGCGCGTTCCGCGTTGAAGGACGTGCAGAGTGACGGTCGGCGCGCCAACGCGATATTGCAGGACATTCGCGCCTTGTTCGGCAAGGGCGACCAGGAGCAGGAGCGAATCGATATCAACGAGACAGCGCTTGCGGCTCTACAGGCCGTCCGCGGCGCGCTCGACGACCATCGCGTTTCGGTCCGGAGCGAACTGAAGCCGGACTTGCCGCATGTCATCGGCCACGGGGGTCAATTGCAGGAGGTGGTCGTCAACCTGTTGCAGAACGCGGTGGAGGCAATGGGCGCAATCGAGGACGATCGCCGGGTGTTGACGGTGAGAACCACGCGCGACGGTGACAAGGCGATCGTCGTGGAGGTCGAGGATAGCGGTCCGGGCATCGATGCAAAGAGTCTGGACAAGGTGTTCGATGCGTTCGTGACCACGAAGCCGGGTGGGATGGGGCTGGGCCTTGCGATTTGCCGGATGATCATCGACCGCCATGGCGGCCAGCTTTCCGCTTCGGCCGCCCATCCACGCGGCGTCGTTTTTCGGATGGTTCTCCCGCAAGGGAGCTTGCCTCGCTGATTCGCCGAGGCCCTGGGGCCGGCGGTCAGGGGCGGCCGGCGCGCGCGGCATCCGTCGCCGCCGAGTCCACCGCCAGCGTGAAGGGATCGATGACCACGCCGTGCTGGCGGCGCGCGAACTCGAGCGAGATCTTCTCGTCGCGGACGTCTTCCGCCACGCGCTCCGGATCGCGCGTGAAGGGATCGCCATGCCCGCCGCCGCCCGGCTGCTCGTGCAGCACGACGTCGTCGCGCCGGAGGGTGACGGCGAACTTGGCGGGCATCTCCCGCGCCTCGGCGTCGGGGTTCAGCACGTTGCGGGTGCCGCGCGCGGGCCCTCCGCCCGCGAGCCCGTACGGCCGAAACCGCATTCGATCCGAGCGGAGCTGCAGCGTCGCCTCGTCGTTCAGCAGCGTGTAGCGTCGGCGCAGGCCGAGGCCGCCGCGGAAGCGTCCGGGGCCGCACGAGTCGGGCACGAAGCCGTACTCGTCCACGCGGATGGGGTGATGCGCCTCCAGCACCTCCACCGGCGAGTTCGACATGTTCTGTGAGGGGTTGGTCACGGCCTCCATGCCGTCCCGATCGGGCCGGCCGCCCCACGCGCCGGTGATCATGTCCACCAGCACGAACGGGCGGCGGTCGCGCGTGAGCCCGCCCAGGGACAGCACGGTGTTGCCGCCCTCGCCGGCGGCGGGCACGCGTTCGGGAAGCGCCTGCGCGAGCGCGCCCAGGACGACGTCGAGCATGCGATACCCGGTGAGCGCGCGTGCCGCGCAGGCGCCGGGCAGCCGCGGGTTCAGAATGGTGCCCTCGGGCGCGATGACGTCGATGCAGCGGAACACGCCGGCGTTGTTCGGCACGTCCTGGCGGAGGACGGAGCGGACCGACAGGTACGTGCACGACTTGGTGAACGACAGCGTGGAATTGAGCGCCGCCCTCACCTGCGGTGCCGAGCCCGTCCAGTCGCAGGTGAGGTGGCCGTCGTCGTGCACGGTGATGGCGACCGTGAGCGGCACCGGATCGTCGCTGAAGCCGTCGCTGTCGAGATGGTCGGTGAAGCCGTAGGTGCCCCGTGGCCACCGCGCGATCTCGGCGCGCGTGACGCGCTCGGCGTAGTCCAGCAGCTCGGCGACGTGCGCGCGGATCGTGTCCCGCCCGTAGCGCGCGAAGAGCTTGCCGAGCTCGCGCTCGCCCACCTTGCACGCCGCGTACTGCGCGCCGAGGTCACCCAGCACGCGCTCGGGCACCCGCACGTTCTTCTCGATGATGCGCCGCACGGTTCGGCTGAGGACGCCGCGCTCGTAGAGCTTCACGGGCGGAATCCGCAGGCCTTCCTGGTAGACCTCGGTGGAGTCGCTGGCGTTGGAGCCCGGCACGCGGCCACCCATGTCGGTCTGATGGCCGATGACGACGGCGAACGCCTCCAGCGCGCCGTCCACGAAGATCGGCAGGAAGAGGAAGACGTCGGGGATGTGCATGCCGCCCTCGTAGGGGTCGTTCATCGCCACGACGTCGCCGGGATGCAGGTCGCCGGCGAACTCCCGCATGACGCTCTGCATGGCATCGGGCACCGCCCCCAGGTGCTGGGCGATGGTCTTGGCCTGGGCCACCATGCGCCCCTCGGAGTCGCAGAGGGCCGCCGAGTAGTCCATCACGTCCCGGATGATCTCGGAACGCGCGGTGCGAATGACGGCGTACGCCATCTCGTCGACGATCGCGTCGAGCGCGCTCTTGATCACCGCGAAGGTAATGGGATCCAGGCTCACGGCCGTGACGCCAGCGTGAGGACCAGGTTGCCGAAGCCATCGCGATATACGGTCGCGCCCGGCGGGACCACGACGGTCGAGTCGTACTCCTCGACGACCATCGGTCCTGGGGTGGGCTCGCGCGGGATGGCGGCGCGCCCCACGACGGGCGTGGTGACGGGCGGCGTGTTGCGGGCCCAGTGCACGGCCCGGTGTCGCGCCGCAGTGTCCGGCGCGCCGACGATCCGCACGTCGTGGAAGTCGAGTCGGTGCTCGCGC
Organism: Candidatus Methylomirabilota bacterium; assembly: GCA_036556545.1. GTDB lineage: Bacteria > Methylomirabilota > Methylomirabilia > Rokubacteriales > CSP1-6 > AR12. The sequence continues at coordinate 88,748 of DATBJF010000039.1, read as the reverse complement.
CGTCCCGTGGCGACCACGCGGACGTTGACGATCTCGAGCGGCTCCTCGCTCGAATAGCCGTAGGTCGCGGCGTACTCGCGGTCGAAGGCATTCCGGACATCGCCGAGGCGCGCTTCGTCGAGATGGCCGCCCGGGATCGGGACCACCAGCTCGGAGGCCTGCCCGGCGTAGCGCAGGTCCGCGAGCGACTCGATCTCCACGCGCTCGCCGGGGTAGCCCTCGTCCGCGAGGGTGGCCAACGCTTCGGCGGAGAGCGCCTCCAGGGCTGCCCGGGCGCGGCTCAGGGCGCCGGCATCCGCGAGAGCGCCGCCGGCGGCGCGGACGAAGTGGTGCGTCACGTCGCTCGCGAGCATGCCGACGGCGGTGAAGACGCCGGGAGCGACGGGAACGAGCACACGGCGCACGTCGAGGGCGGCCGCCACGTCGCACGCGTGGGCGGGCCCGCTGCCTCCGAAGGCCACCAGGGTGAAGTCGCGCGGATCGCGCCCGCGCTCGATGGTGACGGCCCGGATCGCGCGCGCCATGCTGGCGTTGGCGACGTCGCGGATTCCGCGCGCGGCGTCCTCGACCGAAAGGCCCAGCGGCGCGGCCACGTGGCGCTCGATCGCGTCGCGCGCGAGGCCCGCCTGGAGCTTCAGCTCGCCGCCCGCGAGGCGGTCCGGGTCGAGGTAGCCCAGCACCACGTTCGCGTCGGTGATGGTCGGCTCGGTGCCCCCGGTGCCATAGCAGGCCGGGCCCGGGCGCGCCCCCGCCGAGCGCGGCCCCACGCGCAGAAGGCCGCCCGTGTCGATCCATGCGATCGATCCGGCCCCGGTGCCGACCTCGGCGATGTCGATGGCCGGAGCCTTGAGCATGTAGCCACCCGCCTTGATGAAGCGGCTCGAGATGCTCATGCCCTCGCGGAACTCGTATTCCGTGGTGAGGGTCGGCTGACCGGACTCGACGAGCGACGCCTTGGCGGTGGTGCCGCCCATGTCGAACGCGATGAGGTTCGGCTCGCCGAGCGTCGCGCCGAGGCGCGCGGCGCCGGTGACGCCGGCGGCGGGGCCGGAGCCGACGACGAAGACGGGCCGCTCGGCCGCCTGGCGCGCCCCGACCACACCGCCATTGGAGGCGACGACCAGGACGGGGGCGCGCACGCCGCTTCGGGCGAGGCCCGCGGCGAGATCGGCAAGATAGCGTCGCATGACGGGCAGGAGATAGCCGTTCACCACCGTGGTGCTCGTGCGCTCGTACTCCTTCATCTCGGGCAGGACGGCCCAGGACGCGCTCACGTCGACCTCGGGAACGGCGCGGCGCACGAGCCGCTCGGCGGCCTGCTCGTGCGCGGGATTCGCGTGGCTGTTGATGAAGCAGATCGCGATGACCTGCGCGCCCGCGGCCGCCAGCCGCTGGGCCGCGCGCACGACACCGGGCTCATCGAGCGGACGCACGACGGCGCCGTCGGCGGCCATGCGCTCGTCCACCTCCAGCCGCCGCCGGCGGGGCACGAGCGGCGCCGGCTTCTCCCACGTGAGGTCGTAGAGGTCCGGGGTCCGCACGCGCCCGATCTCGAGCACGTCGCGGAAGCCGCGCGTCGTGATGAGCCCGGTGACGGCGCCGGTCTTCTGGAGGATGGTGTTGGACGCCACGGTGGTGCCGTGGACGATCTCCGTCACCGCGCGCGGCGCGACGCCGGCGGTGCGGAGCAGGGCGGCCAGGCCCGTCACCACCGCGAGGCCGGGGTCCTCCGGTGTGGACGAGACCTTGCTGACGCGCACGGTGCCGTCGGGCAGGCGCAGGACGATGTCGGTGAAGGTCCCGCCGATGTCGACGCCGACGTGCACGGGGGAGAGTGTACACTCGCTGAGCTCTCCGAGATCTTTGGTCCCGGGACCTGCGTGGGGACGCGCCAGGGGAGGAACTCGATGAGACGACTCATCAGCTCGGGCTCGCGCTTCGAGGCGCAGATCGGCTATTCCCGGGCCGTCGATGTCGGAGGCTGGGTATTCGTTTCCGGCACGACGGGCTTCGACTACGCGACCATGTCCATCTCGGACGACGTGATCGAGCAAGCGGAGCAATGTATCCGGAACATCGAGTCCGCGCTGCAGCAAGCCGGCTCGAGTCTGAAGGACGTCGTCCGTGTCACATACGTACTGCCCGACGCCGGTGACTTCGAGCGGTGCTGGCCGGTGCTGCGCCGGTGTTTCGGAGAGGTACGGCCGGCGGCCATGATGATCTCGGCCGGTCTGGCGGACGCGCGCATGAAGATCGAGATCGAGGTCACCGCCCTGAAGGGCTCATTCTGCTCAGACGCTACGGCCAGTCACGACCGAGGGCCGTCCTGATTTCCGCGATGGTCTCGGCCTGGATCTGTTCCTGTTGAGCCGTGATGGTTCGCGCCAGACGCTCGACGTGTTGTGGCCACACCGCGCGCGGCACATCGAACAGGTCGGCATCCTTCAGCAGGAATCCGCTGAGAACGGTGAAGACCGCGAACCACTTCTCGGGATCGTTCCGGAGTACATCCCAGTAGCGAGGGTCATCAGGAGGCGCGCCGACGTACCGCTCGAGCTCATCGTAGATCATCTGACGCACCCGCTCGTTTCGGCGCCGGAGGATCTCCGCAAGCCGAGGCTCCACGACGTAAGGATACCAGTAAGATCCCGCCGGAAGAGGCGCGCGGCCGCCCTTGACTTGTCTTGGCCCACGCGGTACTGCTAGCGCCCTGTACCGAGGAGGGCGCCTACCTTTAGTGAGCTTCTCCTACGCGCCGTCTCTATCACCCTCCGCCGCGAAGACAGGGAGATGTCGATGGCCCCTGAAAGCAGACGCGCCGATCCCGTCGAGTCGCAGGAGCTTCTGCCCCAGGTCCGGGCGATCGCTGACCGCTTCAGTCAGGATCACGAGCAACGTATGGAACAAGCGATGGAGGCGTACAACAAATCGATCGCCGAGATCCTGGACAAGGGACGGGCGGAGATTCGCCGCATCGTGGGAGCGAAGACATGGGCGGCCGTGCGGCACGTCATGCGGCGCGAGAAGCGGACGCTCCAAGAACGGATGCAGCCTCCGGAAGGTCCGTTCCGTAATCTGGTGGAGGAGCTGCGCACGCGGAAGGAGGCCGTGGCCAAGTTTCTCGATGAGGAAGGGGTCCCCCGTGACCGCGTCACACGAATCGCCCAACAGCATCTGGGGCACATTCGTGATCTCCCGTTGACGCCGGCGACGCGACCCGGGCAGGCGTACCCGCTGCCGGGCCACGAAGACAAGCTGCGCGATCTGCTCGGCGGTCCCCTCGGGATGAATCCACGCCGCTGGTTCGTGTTCCGGCCGCCGTTTGCCGGCGGGTACGGTCCCGCCTACTACACCACGCGGAGCCCGAGAGCCTATCGAGTCGGCGTGTATCCCGAAGGCAGCCTGCATGTCGATACCGGCCGTATCCGCCACACGATGTGGCTCTCGATCGTCGATGCGAGCGATCTCGACCTCGCGCACGGCATCATCGAAAGCGCGGTCGAATGCGTGTTCACGGCGCCCGTTTCAGGCAACGTCGAGGTCGTCGTCGAGGCGACGTGCGGGGCGGCCCTGCACGAGCTCGCGGTGACGGACGAGTTTGGCTTCTCCTCGTCGACAACGGAGCAGAATCATTACTTGACGCTGCAAGTCCTGCACCCCAACATCAGTAACCTTCACCTCAACAAGGTCTCGGCTCTTCCGTGCACCACGGACGAGACCCTGATTCAGACACGGGAGTTCCTCATTCGAGGCCATGATTACTTCGTGACCGGCCGGAGCGACGGCGCCGTGTCGGCGAACGACACGATGGTGATTCGCGTCGGCGCGCGGACCGACGACGCGACGATGACCAACGACATGGAGATCGACAGCAAGTCGACCTTCGAGTGGACGATCAAGAGGATCAGCGTGCGGGTCGCCCCGTAGCCGGGGGGCGGTGGTCGCGCGTCTCGGCTACGCGAGCGTGAGCTCGCGGTACCCGTCCGCGGCCACGCGATCGCACCACTCGCGGTACTCCGGCGCCGTGCCGCTGTAGCGGGCGACGATGCGGACGTTCTTGCCCTCCACGTTCTGATTGACGCCGGTCATCCAGGAGTCGACTTCGTTGGCGAGCAGGCCGGCGCCCTTTCGCTTGACGAAGGCGGTCCATTCGTTCACGGCGTCGCGGCGGGCATCGGCGACGCGCAACCCGTGGCGGTCGAGATAGGCGAGAAGATCGCGGATCCATTCCACGTTGTACTCGATGCTGCGCGGGATGTTGCCGAGGGCGGTGTGGGGTCCCATGACCATGAAGAGGTTGGGGAATCCGTCCACCATGACCCCCATGAAGGTCTCGAGGCCCGCCCTCCATCTCTCCTTGAGCCGCTGGCCGCCGGCGCCGCGGATGTCGATCCGGTCGAGGCTGCCGGTGATGGCGTCGAAGCCGGTGGCGTAGACGATGAGGTCGAAGGCGAACTCGCGCTCGGCCGTCCGGAGCCCGGTCGGAGTGATCCGCTCGATCGGCGTGTCCAGGATGCTGATCAGCTCGACGTTGGGCTGGTTGTAGACCTCGTAGTAGCCGCTCTCCTGCGGCACCCGGCGCGTACCGAAGCCGTGGTCCTTCGGAATCAAGAGCTCGGCCACCCGCGGATCCTTCACCCGGAGGCGAATCTTGTCGGCCACGAACGCCGAGAACAGCGCGTTCGCCTCCCGGTCGATGAGGACGTCGCGGAAGTTACCCAGCCAGATGGCGAAGCCGGGCGACGAGTACAGCATCTCCCAGAAGGCCTGCCGCTCGTCCGGCGTCACCTCGAAGGTGCCGCGGGGATCGGTGGTGTGCAAAAAGCAGGCGGCGGTCTCGCGGCAGCGCTCGAAGATCGCCGCGTAGCCCTTGCGGATCTCCGCCATCTCCGCCCTGGTGATCGGACGATTGTGGAGCGGCGTGCACCAGTTCGGGCGACGCTGGAAGACGGTCAGGTGGCCGGCCGTCTTCGCGATCTCGGTGATGGCCTGCACGCCCGTGGCTCCGGTGCCGATGACGGCCACGCGCTTGCCCGCGAAGGACACCGGATGCTTGGGCCAAAGCCCGGTGTGATACGCCTCGCCTCGAAAGTCGTCGACGCCCGGGATTCGCGGCAGCGTCGGAGCGGAGAGAGGACCGACGGCGGTGACGAGATAGCGGGAGCTATAGCGGTGGCCGTCCTCCAGCGCGATGTCCCACGCGTGCCGTCGCGCGTCCCAGCTCGCAACCTTCACCCGCGCTCGAAACTGGATGTCGCGGCGCAGGTCGAACCTGTCGGCGACGTGGTTGAGGTAGCGCTCCGTTTCCGGCTGGGCGGCGAAGTGCTCGGTCCAGTCCCACTCGTCGAGGAGCTCCTGGCTGAACGAGTAGCCGTAGGAGTAACTCTCGGAGTCGAAGCGGCAACCCGGGTAGCGGTTCCAGTACCAGGTGCCCCCGACGCCGGTGCCCGCCTCGAACACGCGAACGTTCTGCCCCATCTCGCGCAGCCGATAGAGCTGGTAGAGCCCGGAAATCCCGGCCCCGATGACGATGGTGTCGAAGTCCAGGCCCCGAACGGTCTCGGGACCCGCGGGCTGCGCGGACGGAATGGGCATCGACGGTATCGTACACTGAGGCTTGCGCGCCGTGTCCCAGCTACCGCTCTTCGCCGAGGCCAGTGAAACCGTCCTGGTGGACGATGCACGGGGCCGCATCGTCTACACGCCCGACTTCGTGCCGGCGGAGGTGGCCCGCGCCTGGTTCGACGAGGTGCGCACCGTCGTGGCGTGGGAGGCGCAGCGTCGCCGGATGTACGACCGCGAGGTCGACGTGCCGCGGCTCGTCGGTCACTTCAAGCTGGCGCCGGAGGCCGCGCACGTGCCGGAGGTCATCCGCGTTGCGGCGCGCCGGGTCGTCGCGGCGACCGGTGTGCGCTTCACCAGCGTGGGGCTCAACTTCTACCGCGATGGCCGGGACAGCGTGGCCCCGCACAACGACCACCTGGACGAGATCGCGCCCGGCTGTCCCATCGCGCTGCTGTCGCTCGGCGCCACACGTCGCATGATCATCCGTGCGAAGGCGCCGCCCCGGCGCGTCTTCCATGTCGACCTCGCCGCCGGCAGCCTGCTCCTGATGAGCTACGAGACGCAGATCCATTACACGCACGGCGTCCCGAAGACGCGCGAGCCCGTCGGTCCGCGTATCAGCCTCGCGTTCCGCGTGAGGCCGGCGGCCGATTAGTCCACGCGCTCAGCGCAAACCATCCTCTTCACGCAGGCGCTTGATGGTCTCGAGCTGGAGCAGCGAGTCGTGGTCCCCTTCGGACGGTTGAGGTATCGCTGGTAGCGTCACCCTTTGCCACGGCGCCTGCTGGTGGGACGCCAGCCGCCAGGACGATGCCCGCGGTCACGCGTGGCAGTGGCCATTGCCGTCATGGATCGGGGCCGGCACGTCGAGGGCCGGGTTGGCGTCGAAGAACCCCGCCGGCTTGAGCGAGAACCCTGCGTAGGCGACCGGCGCCACCGGCCACTCTTCGGGACGGACGATGTGATGGACGCCGAGGCTGTACCACAGCACGACATCGCTGTTCACCAGCCCGCGATCGGCCTGCACCCACGCCGGCAGCCCGGCGCCGCCGGGGTGCTGGTTGGGGTAGTCGCCGGCGGCGTGGCATTCGCCGGCCTCGTAGCGTGTGACCCAGAGATGGTGGGCGATGAAGCCGGCGCGCCGCGCGATGCTCGAGTCGGGGTGGGCGAACGCGCGGACGTTCTCGCCAGGAACCAGCTTGTAGGCGGTGGACTCCCCCAGCGCGTTCGTCGCGGTCGGGTTCACGACGAGCCAGTAGCGCCCGGCCAGGGGGTCCAGGTCCCGCTGCGCCTCGGCCTCGCGCGCGAGCAGCCGGGAGCGAGTGATCCAGGCGTTGCCCTGCGGATTGTCCGGCCCCAGCGGCACGGCCGCGCTGTCCACCTCGTAGACCGAGTTCCGGGGGCCGTCCACCGTCATGTCGAGCCGGAAGCTGAACCAGTGCTGGTGGTGAGGCGCATAGAGGCCGGGCGCGATGAGCGTGCCATGCGCGGGTCGCGCGCTTGGGGCGATGGCGCCGGTGGACACGATCCCCGTGAGCTTCACCTGAACCTCGATCGTCCCGTCCTGGTAGAAGTACCAGAAGAACCCGTACTCGTAGTTGCCCACCGTCGCGATCGACGACACCACCAGTCGCCGCGAGCGCCGGACCTCCACCTGGCCAGTCCGGAAGTTGGTGTGCTTCCACAGGATGCCGAAGTCCTCCTCGTGCAGGCAGATGGCGTTGCGGAGCGTGACCGGCTTGCCCTCCGCGTCGGCGACGGTCGCGTCCAGGTAGCGGATCTCCCCCAGGCAATCGCAGCCGAGCTCGAGCGAGTTCGTCAGCATGCCGATGCCGTACTCGCCCTCGTCGAAGGCGTTCTTGCGCCAGTGCGTGGGGTTCGGGTCGCCGTATGGAACGACCATCTCGGAGAGCGAGGCGCGGTAGAGGATCGGGCGCGCGCGTCCCTGGTCCTCGTAGGCGACGGTGTGCAGCACGAGTCCCTCACGCGGTGTGAAGCCGATCCGCATGCGCCACTTCTGCCATCGCACCTCGTGGCCGCGGAGCTCGAAGCTCGGCCCCTGCCGCTGGACGATGTCGAGCGGCTTCAGATCCGTCCGCGGCCCGGCGGGCACGTGCGGAACGTTGTTCGGATCCCGAAGCGCCGCCGCGGAATAGTTTCCGGCGCGTGGCGGCAGCGGGATCGTGCCGTGGTCCTCGACCTCCACGATCTGCATGGCGTCCATGTCCACCAGGACCACGAGGCCCTCGATGGGGCGCGCGTAGCCGTTGTCGTCCTCGCTGGTTCGGATCCACGTCAGCGCGCGGATCAACCGCCGGCGGGGATCGTCGGGAGGACCGTAGTAGCCCGCGGACCAGGGATCCACGATGGCCAGCTCCGGGTCGGCCACGCCCCGCTTGCGCACGGCGTCCAGCCAGGCCGGGCTCGAGCGGACCAGCCGCTCGCAGGCGAAGAACTCCTCGAAGGTGATCGGCGGCTGGACACCGGGCACGTCCCGCCACGAGACGACCACGCCGCGGCCGAGCGACACGACCGCCTCGACGGTCGCCCGGGCTTGCCGGTCGCGGAGGAGGACGAACGCCTGGCGGTCGAGGGGCTCGTCGCCCTCCCGGAAGCCGAGCACGGCGTCCTTGGACGGCTCGTGGAGGAAGACGCGCACGAACAGCACGTCGTCGGTGGACGGCCGCGCCTTGCGGACAATCGCCACCGTCTGGCTGATTTCGTCGGCCGTCAGTGGATCGAGCGGGTGGACGGTGACGGTCTTCATCGTCAAACCTCCGTGAGGCGTCGACCATAGGACATTTCTACGGAAACGCAGACGCAACGGTATCCTACAATGCTTCAACATGGGTTCCGACCACAGCCGGCGTCGGTTCCTCGGGCTCGGCGTTACCGCGGCCGGCGCCACGCTGGCGGCCGGATGCCGAGTCTCGGGTCTGATCCTGCCCCCCGGCGGCGGGGCGGATCTGCCGAGGGCGGCCCAGCTGAATTACCGGAACAGCCTCGCCGCCCTCCGCCGCAGCATCCCGCTGCCGGACGGGAGGGAAGCGCCGGAGGCCGGCACCGGCTCGCTCGTCTCGGACCCCGCGCTGCTGCGCGCCTCTCGCGGCGCACGGCCGGGGCGAGCGGACTTCGACGTCCTCATCATCGGCTCCGGCTACGGAGGCGCCGTGTGCGCGGCCCGGCTCGCTGCCCACCGCCGTTCCGGCGTGAAGATCGCGGTGCTGGAGCGCGGCCGCGAGTGGGTGCCCGGTACGTTTCCCCAGCACCTGCTGCAGTTCAATCCGCTGCTGCCCTTCGTGCGGCGGACCTCGTCGTGGATGAGCGAGCAACGGCCGCAGAATCCACTCGGCCTCTTCGGCTTCTACGACGGCGACGTGCAGGTCGTCATCGGCAGCGGCCTCGGCGGCGCCTCCCTGACCAACTGCGCGGTCGTCCTCGAGGCGGAAGAACAAGTGTTCCGCCAGGCCGCCTGGCCGAAGGAGCTTCGCTCCAAGGACACGCTGCGTCCGTACTACGAGCGGGCCCGGCGCATGCTGGGCCCGCAGACGGTGCCCGAGGAGCGCCTCACGCCCAAGCTGGGCGTCCACCTGAGGACCGCGCGCGACCTCAACACGACGCGGCGGTGGGACGCCGACGCGTACCGGGCCCCGCTGGCCATCACGTTCGCCGCGCGCACCAACGCGCAGGGCGTGCGGCAGCACGGCTGCGTGCAGTGCGGCGATTGCGCGACCGGCTGCAACGTCGGCGCGAAGCATTCGCTCGACATGAACTACCTGCCGCTCGCCTGGACCGGCGGCGCCCTGCTGTTCACCCAGGTGGATGTCTCCACGATCACGAAGACCGGCGAGCTCTACCAGGTGGACTACGTCATCCGTCCCGATGCCGCCCGCCCGGGCCGGCAGGAAGCGGGCTCGGTGACCGCGGCCGTGGTCGTGATCGCTGCCGGAACGATGGGGTCCAACGCGATCCTCCTCCGGTCGCGCGACGAGACCGGGCTCGCCACGTCCGCGCGCCTCGGAAAGGGCTTCTCGGCCAACGGGAATTTCGTGGGACTGGTCGACTACCAGTACACCGACCCAGCGGTGGAGACCAATTCTGCCGGCGCCGGCGTCGCTTCAGGGGTGCCCACGAAGCCGGTGGGGACGTACATCGAAGGCATCATCGACTTCCGCCGCGGGGGCCGGCCGCTCGACCGACGGGTGATCATCGAAGAGATGTCGCAGGCGAGCTCACTCGCGGGCGGGGTGGCGCTGTTGACCCTCGTCGACCTGCGACGGGCGATCACCCTGCTCGGCATAGGTCACGATCGGGCCGAGGGCGAGATTCGCCTCGAAGGGGGGACTCCGACGGTGCGGTGGCCGGACTACCAGCACCAGGCGAGTCACGCCGAGCTGACCTATCTCATGACGCAGTACGCGAACGCGCTCGGCGGAAGGTTCTCGGTCTTCGGCCCGGCGAGGAACTACACGGCCCACCCGCTCGGAGGATGCGGGATGGGGGAGTCGGCGGCGACCGGCGTCGTCAACCATCGCGGCCAGGTCTTCGATGCGTCGGCGGGCGACCGCAGCACGGCCGTGCACCCCGGTCTCTACGTCGCGGACGCGTCGATCGTGCCGACCGCGCTCGGCAACAACCCGCTGCTGACCGTCGCCGCCCTGGCCGAGCGGATCGCCGATCTCATCGTGAGCGATTCGCGCCACGCAGGGTTGTTCGAGCCGGCGCGCACGCGGCCGGCCCCTGAGATCCAGGCGATGTGACGGCGGCCATGATCCGTGTCCTCGTCACCGTGGCGCTCGTGGCCGGCGCACTGAACGCCGCCGCCACGCCCGCCTCGCTGCGCGAGCTGTCCGACGACCAGCGCAAGCGGCTGAAGGCAGGCGACGTGCTCGTCGTCGACACGCTGCCGCAGGGGGCGAGCGAGTCGGCGCGCGGCGGCACCGCGCTGGCGCTCGTGCGGGCCTCGCCGGACCAGGTGTGGCGTGTGCTCGTCGACTATCCCGGGCACGCTCGGTACTATCCGCGCGTCGTCGCCTCCGAGGTCGTCGAGCGGGGCGAGCAGCGCGTGCTGGTCCGTTACCAGGTGGGACTGGGTCTCTTCTCCTTCGCATTTCACATGGAGAAGTTCCCCGACGCGAAGCGCCGCCGGATCGAGTGGCATCTGGCCGATGGACACAGCCACGGCCTGTTCCGCGAGAACTCCGGCTACTGGCAGGTGGACGCGGCCGACGCCGACAGCCTGGTCACCTACGCCCTCGCCGTACGCACGATGCTGCCCACCTTCATCACCCGCAGCGCCGAGCGGGACAGCCTCACCGAGACGGTCGTCGCCCTGCGGAAGCTGGTCGAGGGCCAGGCGGCGGCGCCATCCGGCACGGAGAGCGCTCGGTCGCCATCCTCACGGCGGCGCGAACGTGTAGCCCTGTCCGTGCGCGGTCAGCAGCCAGATCGGGTGATCGGGATCGGTCTCGAACTTGCGCCGGAGACGAGCCACGTGCGTGTCGATGGTTCGAGTCGTCGGAAACCGTTCGTAGCCCCACACCTCGTCCAGCAGGCGCTCGCGCGTCACGATCTCGCCCCGGTGGTCGAGCAAGTAGGCGAGCAGGTCGAACTCCTTCCGGGTCAGCCGCACCTCGCGACCGGCCTTGAACACCTGGCGCCCCCGCAGGCGCAGTCGAACGTCGCCGAAGGCGAGCTCCTCCGCCTTGTGGCGCGGCCCGGGACGGCGTAGGACCGCCCGCACGCGCGCGAGCACCTCGCGGAGCGAGAACGGCTTGGTGATGTAGTCGTCGGCCCCGAGCTCGAGGCCGAGGACACGGTCCGCCTCCTCGGCCCGGGCCGTCAACATGATGACCGGCACGTCGATGCCCTTGTGGCGGAGGGCCCGGCAGACGTCCCAGCCCGACAGCTTCGGCATCATGACGTCGAGCAAGATGAGGTCCGGCGCTTCGCGCGTCGCCAGCGCCAGCGCGTCGGCGCCGTTCGTCGCGCTCACCGTCCGGTACCCTTCGAAGCGAAGATTGTCCTCCAGGCCCCGCGCCAGCTCGAGCTCGTCATCGACGACGAGAATCGTGGCCATCGTCAGGTCAGCGGCAGCCAGAGCGTGAAGCGGCTGCCGTGCCCCGGCTCGCTCTCCACCGTGACCCGCCCTCGGTGGGCCTCGGCCACGTGGCGAACGAGCGCGAGGCCGACCCCGCTGCCGCGCCGTCCCTGCGTGTCGCTCCGTCCGACGCGGTAGAACTTTTCGAAGATGCGGGCATGCTCCTCGCCGGGAATTCCGATCCCCTCGTCGGACACCGAGAGCGCCAGGCCGCCGTCGGCGAGCCGGGCGTCGACGCGAACCGTGCAGCGCTCGTCCGAGTACTTGATCGCGTTGTCGACGAGGTTGGCGAGCGCCTGTCCCACGGCGTCGGCATCGAGAGGCACCTCGGGCAGGGCGGGCGCCACGCTGACCTCGACCTTGAATCCGCGCTGGGCCAGCGGATAGGCGAAGGCGTCCAGGGTGTCGCGCACCAGCGGCTCGATGGCCGTGGGCTCCAGCTCGTACGTCCGGCGCCCGGCCTCGACCCGCGAGAAGTTGAGGACGTTGTCGATGAGCCGCGACAGGCGTTCGCTCTCGCGTGCGATGACGCGGAAATACTCGTGGCGGCGGCCTTCGTCTCTCACCCGACCGAGCTCGAGCGTCTCGGCGAACATGCGGATCACGGACAGCGGCGTCTTGAGATCGTGCGAGACGTTGGCGACGAAGTCGGCCTTGAGCTGTGCCGCTTCGGCCTCGCGGCGCGTGAGCCGGTAGGTGACCACGGCGGCGGCCGCGATCACGACCACGAGGCCGCCGAGCGCGACGGTGAAGAGCGCGAGCTGCCGGCGCACCGATGCGCGCGCGGAGGAGCCGGCGGGCTGGTAGAGCGCGACGCGCCACTGCGGCGGGCCCGCGCGCAGCGGAACGGACAGCATCGGCCGGGCGCCGTCCAGCGAGCCCCGGCTGTAGACGGGGCGGTCGCGGTGATCGAGAACCGCGACGACCGTCGACGCCCCGAGGCCTTTGAAGGTGGCTTCGAACACCTCGCGCCGCAGGACCTCCTCGCTGCACAAGATGGCCGCCAGCACTCGCGTGTCTCCGGGGCCGTCCACCACCGACGCGAGCACGGCGTGGTCTCCGGCCAGCAGCTGGCGGCGCCCGCCGTGCTCCCAGAGGGTCCCGACGGCGGCTCCGCCGAGCGCCGCGAGGACGTCGGCATCACCGGGCCGTCGGTCGCCGGGATAGATCGTGCGACCACCGCGGTCGATCAGGAAGAGGCGCTTGACGAGCGGCGTGGCGGCCACCAGCGCGTCGAGCGCGGCGGCGTCCGCTCCGCCGGCCACGGTCGTCCGCACGCGGCGCAGGATTTCGTCCTCCGCGCCGCGGAGCATCAGGTCGGCCTTCTCGGCGGCCATCGCGGCCATGTCGCGCGCCTGGACCTCGAAGAGCAGCTCGGACGAGCGCGCCCATTGCCGGAGCGAGACGAATCCGAGCGCGGCCACCACCAGCGCGGGCACGACGATCCCGAGCAGCGCGAGGGCTCGGAGCCGGGCGAGGGGGCGCGGCCTGGCGATCTCAGCCTCGCTCGGCGAGCAGCCGGCGGATCATCGCCTCCATCTCCTCGTAGGCGCCCTCGCCGATGTGCCGGTGGCGCACGATGCCCTTGCGGTCGACGAGCACGGCCGTGGGCCACGCACGAACACCCCACCGCTTCCAGATCGCAGAATCGTTGTCCTGGACCACCGGGTAGCGGATGCCGAGCTCCCTGGCGGCGGCCACGACCCGTTCGTACGGCTTCTCCCAGAAGAACTCGGGAGTGTGCACGCCGACGATCGTGAAGCCGTCCTGCTCGTACCTCGCGAGCCACGCCCGCAACTGCGGGATCACATTCTTACAGTTGATTCACCCATACGTCCAGAACTCGACGAGCACGACGCGGCCGCGCAGGCGCTCGGTGGTGAGCGGCTCGCTGGCGATCCACGGGCCACCCGTCAGCTCGGGCGCCGGGCGCCCGAGCTGCAAGGGTTGGCTCATCGCCACCCCGGGCTCCCACGCGGCGAGCCCGAGCGCCGCCCCGGCCAGGAGGAGCCCGGTCGCGAGCACGAGACGGCAGGGGGCGAGAGGCCGGCCGCTCACGGCGAGAAACCCTGTGGCGCGAGCGAAAATGCCTTCGCGAACTTGCTCGCGAAGCTCTGATAGCCGACGATCCCCGCCAGCTCGACGATCTCGGCGTCGTCGAAATGCTCGCGCAAGCGCGCGAAGCAGTCGTCGGTGACGTCGAGATCGTCGCGCACGATGCGCTCGCCGAACTCCAGAGCGGCCCGCTCGCGTCCATCGAAGTGTGGGCTCGACCGGTAATCGTCGAGGGCCGCGAGCTTCGGCTCGGCGATGCCCGCCTTCACGCCGACGGCGTGACGGATGTCCATTCAGTACGCGCTTCCGTAGAGGCGCGCGACCTGGAGGTTCAGCAGCGCGCGGAGCGGACGGTCGATCTTGCCGCACCATTCCAGTGCGCCGTAGAACCCGCCCACGCCGAGCATGAGTGGCAGCCGGCGGGCCAGCAGCTTCTCGGGTGTCGGCACCATCCCGAACAGGCGGGCACCGATCCGGTAGGCCGCCTTCACGGTGATCGCGGGATGCTCGACCTCGGCAATTCGTGTCATGGCTCCCTCCTGTAATCGCCGCCGCGCCAGCGCTTCCCCAGCAGGTGATCGAGGCTGGCCGGGCCCGGCCCCGAGCAGAGCAGCCAGAGGAAGAACAGCGCGTACAGCGGCGTGTCCAACTCGACGAACTCGTCGATGCCGGTGACCGTCCTGATGTTCACGGTGAAGATCGCCACGAGCATGTTGACCAGGAGCGGGATCGCGGCCAGACGTGTGCCCAGGCCGAGCGCGAGCAGCGCCCCGCCGATGAGCTCGGTATAGACCGACAGCATGACGCTCACGCCTGGAAGGGGAATGCCCCAGCCCACGAACCGTTCGGTCATGGCGTCCAGGTTCTGCGCCTTCGCCCAGCCCGTCTCGAAGAAGAAGTACCCGACGAAGAGCCGCACCAGCAGCTGGGGAATCCACTGCGCGCGTTCCAGCGCGGCGACCACCTTCGGCGCGTGAGATGCGACGGCGGGACGTCTCATGGCGCCAGCAGCCCGTCCTCGACCCAGCGCATCAGGATACCGCCCACCTCGCGCGCCGCCGCGTCGGCGCCGACCACGGTCTCGACCGCGAGACAGATCTCGGCGAACGACGCGCCGCGTTCGAGGGCCCGCAACGCGTGCTGCTCGGCCAGGCCCAGGGCGGCGTGGCTCACGCTCCATCCCTCCCGCCACACGCGGACGCCGGTCGCCTCGGGCACGGGGCTGCTGACCGCTGGCGTGTCGGCATCGCTCCAGATGCGATGGATCGCCCACGCGCTCTCCACCACGAGACAGGCTGGAATCAGGCGGAACCGCAGCGCCGGCCAGCCGTCGGCGGGCACGCTCTGGAGGTCGGCGAGGGTGAGCGGAGCGGCATCGGCCGCGTCGAAGACCTCGACGCGCGCCCATTCGAGCCGGGCGAGATCCGCCAGGAACACCGGGGTGGTGAGCTCCGTGGCCAGGAAGTCGGCGAAGCGCTGCCCGACATGACGGACCGAGGCGTGGGTCGACGGAACGCGCTCGAGGTACCGACAGGCGAGCGCCGCGAAGGCGTCGTCACCGACGACGGCCAGCGTGCGCGGGAAATCCTCGCGGAGCACATCGAGAAGCCGTGCACGGTACATCGCCGCGTAGATGTCCAGCCGCGCGGCCGGACCGAGCACGCCGTCGTCCTGTATCAGCTCGAGCACGATCGGATCCCGCTCGGCGGCGCCGAGGGCCGCGAAGAACCTCAGCTGCGCCTCACGCAGCGTCAGCACTGACCGCTCCAAGGATTGCGGCTTCCACCTCGCGCGCGCGATCGGCTTCGGCGCACACGATGTCGAGGTCGGGGACGCGATCGTCCCACTCGACGAGGGTCGAGACGCGGCCGAAACGTCGCACGGTGTGGCGATAGAGGTCCCATACGGCCTCGGTCACCGGCCCGTCATGGGTGTCGAACAGATAGGCGCCCATATCGGTGTGTCCGGCGAGGTGGATCTGGCCGACACGGTCGGCCGGCAGGCCAGCCAGATACATCTCGGCCGCGAAGCCGTGGTTGACGGCGCTGACGTAGACGTTGTTCACGTCGAGCAGCAATCCGCAGTCGGCGCGGTCCGCGACGGCGCCGAGAAACTCCCACTCGGAGATCGTCGAGTGCGTGTAGACGAGGTAGCTGGAGACGTTTTCGAGGAGAATCCGGCGCCCCAGCCGTTCCTGCACGGCAAGGACGCGCTGGACGACGTGATCGAGCGCCTCCTCGGTATACGGCAGCGGCAACAGGTCGTGCGCGTAGCGGCCGGCGACGCTGCTCCAGCACAGGTGGTCGGAGATCCAGGCCGGCTCGTAACGCGCCGCCAGCAACCGCAGCCGCGTCAGGTAGGCCTCGTCGAGGGGATCGGTCGACCCGATCGAGAGCGAGACGCCGTGGAGTACGACAGGGGCGAGCGCGCGCGCCCGCTCGAGCGCGGCGAGCGGCCGGCCCCCCGCGATCATGAAGTTCTCCGAGATCACCTCGAACCAGTCGGCGCGCGCGGTGCCGTCCCACAGCCGCGGATAGTGGGTCGGCCGGAGCCCGACGCCGTGGCCGAGGTACGGCACCGCGATGGTCATACCGCTACTGCTTCTCGGCGAGCACTTTCCCGCCCTTGTCCGCGCACTCCTTGGTCGTCTTCGTCTCGACGAAGCCCTTGCCCTTGCAGGCGTTCTTGCCTTTGCAGTCGTTCATCGCGGCGGCCTTGCAGGCGCCCTTGCCCTTGCAGTCGTTGAGCCCGGCGCACTTGATCACGTCGGTCCTGGCCTTGGTCGTGGCCATGGACGTGACGGCACCGGCAAGCACCATCGAGCCGACGGCGGTCGCGATCGTGATTCCCTTGCCGACTGGGTGCATGGTGTCCTCCTTGATGGATGTGCGTTGTACGACCGACCGAGGTTCGTGTCGTCAGAGAGGTACACCGGCGGCCACGAGCCGATGTCAACACCGTGTGAACTCTTGGGGCGCGGGGGGCCGAGGCCGATGCGGTACACTGCCGCCGCGATGCAAAGCGTTCTGGAGGGGATCCGGGTGCTCGACTTCGGACGGTACATCGCGGGTCCCTACTGTGCGGCGCTCCTGGCCGATCTCGGAGCGGACGTGATCCGGATCGAGCGCATCGGCGGCGGGGAGGACCGGTGGGTGGCCCCGATCAACGATGACGGGATCGGCGCGCTGTACGTCACCGTGAACCGCAACAAGCGGGGCATGAGCCTCGACCCCTCTCGCGCCGAGGGCCGCGAGATCGTCGAAAAGCTCGTCGCGACGGCCGACGTGGTCGTTGCGAACCTGCCGCCGGACGTCTTGCGTTCGCTCTCGCTCGATCTCGAGAGCCTGAGGCGCGTGAAGCCGGACATCATCCTCACGACCGTCACCGCCTTCGGCGCGGGCGGGCCGTGGAGCCACAAGCACGGTTTCGACGGCATCGGCCAGGTCATGAGCGGCGCCGCCTACATGACCGGCACGCCGGCTCAACCGTACCGTGCGGCCGTGGCCTGGGTGGACTTCGGGACCGCCTCGCTCGCCGCGTTCGGAACGCTCGCGGCGCTGATGGAGCGTCACAAGAGCGGCCGCGGACAGAAGGTGGAGGGAGCGCTGTTGCGGACGGCGGTCGCCTTCAACAACCCCAC
The DNA here is from genome assembly GCA_036556545.1 of Candidatus Methylomirabilota bacterium. Taxonomy (GTDB): domain Bacteria; phylum Methylomirabilota; class Methylomirabilia; order Rokubacteriales; family CSP1-6; genus AR12. Next base: position 71,388 of record DATBJF010000039.1, on the reverse strand, counting down.
GCTCGTCGAGCAGCAGGCGATCCAGGTCGATCGCATCCCGACCGGGAATCGCGGGCAGACGTCGGCGCCGTCGGATCTGTTCCGCACGAAGGATGGCTGGATCATCGCGTACGCGATCGGCAATCCAATGTTCGCGCGCTGGGCGAAGATGCTCGGCGAGGAACGCTGGCTCGAGGATCCGCGCTTCGAGGACGACGAGGCGCGGGGGCTGCACGCGGAGGTCATCAGCCGGCGCATGGGCGAGTGGACGATGCAGCGGACGACCGAGGAGGCGCTGAAGGAGCTGGAGGCCGCGCGGATTCCGGCCGGCCCACTGTATACGCCACAGCAGGCTCTCGAGGACGCGCACATCCGCCAGGCAGGCCTGCTGGTGGACACCGACTATCCCGGCGTCGCGCGTCGCGTGCCGCTCGCCCCGATGCCGGTCGATCTCTCGGCGACGCCGGGCTGCTTCCGGCATCGCGCGCCGACGCTTGGCGAGCACACCAACGCCATCCTCCGGGAGCTCGGATACCCGGCCGAGGAGATCGAGACGCTCCGGACGAAGGGCGTGATTTGACGATCGGGATGACCTGGGCGGCCGGCGCTGACCCGTCGTCGCCGCGACAAGATGTCGCCGCGACGACAACCCTGACGGCCGTCCTCCGCTCGACGCGCGGCAACCGGGGCGCATCCACCGCACTTCGGGCCTGGCCTGCGCCCCACGCCGACTTGGCCGTCTCCTTGCTCTCCCCTCGGGCCCCGCATGAACGCGCAGCACGATCCTGTGACGATCCTCGTCGTCGACGACGACACGGCATGGCTCGCCGACCTGCAGACGTGGCTGGCCGATGACGGCTTCCGTGTGATCGGCATCTCTCGTGGCGAATGGGTCGTCGAAGCCGCCGACTTCCACGAACCGGAGGCCATCGTGCTCGACGTGCATCTTCCCAACGCCGACGGGTTGAACATTCTCGGCCACCTGCGGCGCCGACAGCCGGACATCCCGGTCATCGTGATGACGGCGTTCGGCGGCCTCGACGTGGAGGAAAGGGCCCGCCGGCTCGGGGCGGCGGCGTACTTCGACAAGCCGTTCCGGCTGAGAGATCTCGTCCGGGAGCTGCGGCGCCTCAGCCGGGCCGGCCGCGGCTCGCGGCCATGATCGCCGGGATACCTGGCCGTTCTCCCGTGTTGCGAACGACATGGCGCGCATCCCGGAGCGCCTGGAGGGCGAAGACATGAGCAGCATGCCGAGGCTTCGGCTCGGAGTCACGATCGTGGCGGTGGCCCTCGCGGGCAGCGCCTTCACGGCGTGCACGAAGCGACCCGCGACGACGACCGGGTGGACGGCGCCGGCCCCCACGGGAGGGACGTCCGCCGACAGCACCCCGTCGACGCCGGCGTTGACGGCTCGTCCCGCCGACGCCGTGACCGCCATCCCCGGTGCGCCGGGTGCGCAGAACGAGCCGGGCCGGAGCGGCGACGGAGCGTCGTCGCGGCAGGGGGCGAGCCGCCAGCCGGTGCAGGACTTCGGCGCCGTCTCGGATCTCCTCGACGTGCACTTCGAGTTCGACCGCTACGACATCCAGCCGGCGCAGGCGCGGGTGCTCGACAGCAACGCGCGCTGGCTGCGATCCAACCGCGATCTCGTGCTCATCGAAGGCCACTGCGACGAGCGCGGTACGAGCGAGTACAATCTGGCCCTCGGTGAGCGGCGCGCCGCTTCGACGCTCAGCTATCTCGTCTCGCAGGGTGTCTCCGCCAGCCGTATCACGATCGTGAGCTACGGCAAGGAGCGACCGCAGTGCACCGATAACACCGCCGAGTGCCGTCAGCGGAACCGCCGTGCTCATTTTCTCGTGAAGCGACAGTAGCCGGCATCGTCATGGAAGGGACGTGCTCCATTCATCGGCGACACTGGGCGTGGTGGTCGATCGCGCTCGTCGGCGCCGCCGCTGTCGTCGTGGCGTCGGCGGCGCTCGGCGACGCCCAGACGGCGAGGGTCGGACGCAAGGCGGAGACGAGCCGGCCGCCGCATCCGATTCGCATCACGATGAAGGATCTGCACGAGCAGGGCGGCGTCCCGCGCCGCTGGAAGTTTTTGCTACCACCCGGCGATCCTGTCGAAGGACGCCGGGTCTTCGTGGCCATGGAGTGCTTCGCCTGCCACACGGTCGCCGAAGAGCAGTTTCCCGACGAGACGCGCATCCCGAGCGGACCCGGGCCCGAGCTGACGGGCATGGGGACGCAGCATCCCGCCGAGTACTTCGCCGAATCCATCATGCATCCGAATCGGGTGATCGTGCTCGGTCCGGGACATACCGGCTGGGACAGCTTCTCGAAGATGCCCAGCTACGCCGACGTGATGACGCTGAAGCAGCTGATCGACGTCGTCGCGTACCTGAAGTCGCTCACGGCGACCGATGCGCCCACGGCCCACGATCACTCGAATGATCACCGGCGGGAGCAGCCCGGCCCCGCGAAGTAGGCGTCCTACCGGCGGCCGTGCGTCTCGAGGAACCGTCGCGCGTGCTCGACGACCTCGTCGATGTGCTCCGGCGAGTCCTTCCACGGATAGATCGTCACCTCGGCGTTCGGGGCGAGGCCGGCCACCTCCATCGCGACTTTGTAGGGGTGCGCGGGCACGTCGTCGGGCGCGATCAACAGCGGCGTCCGGATGGAGCGCACGAAATCGCGCGACACGGTGAAGACGAAGTCGGCGCGGTTGGTGTACATGCTCGTGAGGAACTCGTGGACCATGTCCATCGTGATGTCGGACCGCTTCGCGCAGAGCGCCGGCCCCCAGCCCTTGATGTTGTTCTGGTAGAACAAATCCGGGAGCTCGGGCCGGAAGCCGCTGGGCTGCATCATGGCGGCCGCGACGATGCGGTCGGCAGCCCGGCGGAGCAGATTGTGGATCATCGGTCCGCCGATGCAGAAGCCCATGACCATGAAGCGGTCGAGGCCGAGGTGGTCCATCAGCCCGAGCTGATCGTCGGTGTAGGCGTCCCAGGGGCGGTCGATCTCCAGGGGACCGGTCGACTGGCCCGGGTTGGCGTTGCGCAGATCGGCGCAGATGCAGCGGAAGTCGTTCCGGTAGCGCTCCATCGGGTCGAACGGCGAGGCCGTCTGCCATGATGACAGCGCTGAATTGAGCCCGCCGCCCGGGATGAGCAGCAGCGGGAACCCGGAGCCGACTTCCTGGTAGTGGATGCGGACGGGCCCTCGCTCGTAGAACGGCATGACGAGCCCCCTCCTCGGCGGGCGGGGTTACTTTAACTCATGCCGCCGCGGTCCCGGTGACGATGTGGGCGCGCATCTCGAACTGCACCGCCCCGTCGGCGGCGACGAAGGCGTGCAGCGTGCTCGGCGCCTGCTCGAGGATCCCCGTGATCTGATCCTCGGAGAGAACGACGCCGAGGACGGGAAGCCATCCGCGCAGGTCGGCCTCGACCATGGCGCGGACGTTCGGAAAATGCGCCGTGCCATGCTCGGTGCGGAGGGCGACGTCGGCGACGCCGGCGTCGGTGAGCAGCGAGGTGAGCGCCTTCGGATCGCCGAGAACGAACGGCGCGCGCAAGGCGTCGGCGGCCGATCGTCCGGCCATGCGCTCGAGCAACGCGATCTCGGCCGCGTAGGCGGGGATGTGCACGACATCGTCCCAGACCGCAATGGCGAGCCGGCCGCCCGGCCTGAGAACGCGGAGCATCTCGCGCAGAGCGCGGATCCGATCGCTGAAGAACATCAGCCCGAACTGACTCACCACGGCGTCGAACGACGCATCCGGGAACGGCAGCGCCTCCGCCGTGCCTGTCCGCCATTGCACGCGGGGCTCGAGGCGGCTCGCCACGGTGACCATGCCGCGGTTCGCGTCGAGCCCGGCGACGCGGCCGGCGGGCCCCACGCGCGACGCCGCTTCGCGGGCCAGCACGCCCGTCCCGCAGGCGACATCGAGCACCCGCTGACCCGGCTGGACACGCGCCGCCGCCACGACGCGCGGCGCCCACTGTCGGAAGAGCGCGGGGACGAAGAGCTGCTCGTATGCGCTCGCGGCATCGATGTCGGCTTGCACGGCGGGCTCTGTCGTATTCATGGTCGCCTCCCATTCGCCGCCTGCGGCGCGCTCCGTCTCGCGTAGTACGGTAAGCTCGCGCCGTGCGTGACCACCATGACCGAGCGTCCGATTCGCTTGCTCGTTCGTCGGGCGTCGACCTTCTCTCCGGTGTCCTCCACACCGTGCGGCTGACGGGGGCGCTGTTCTTTCGCGTGCAGGCCTGCGCGCCCTGGGTGATGGAATTACCGGACGGCGCCACGCTGGCGTCGACCGTTCCATCAGGCGCGCAGAACGTCATCTCCTATCACGTCGTCACGCAAGGCGCGTGCTGGGGCGGCCTGTCGGATGGCGAGCCCGTCTCCCTGAACAGCGGTGACGTGCTCGTCTTCCCGCGGGGCGACGCCTACACGATGTCGACGGCGCGTGGGATGCGGGGCGGTCCGCCGCGGCCGGAGATCCTGGCCTTCATGCGCGAGATGTCGGCCGGACGTCTGCCCTTCGTCGTCCGCGAAGGCGGCGAGCGCGGCGAGGGGATGGACCTCGTCTGCGGGTTCCTCGGCTGCGACATGCGACCGTTCAATCCGCTGTTCACGACCCTGCCGCGGATGATCCACCTCTCGGGCGCGCTCGGCGCCACGGGGGAGTCGCTCAGCCGCCTGATCGAGCTCACGATGGCTGAATCGCAGCACACGGGGCCCGGAAGCGAGTGCATCCGTCTGCGGCTCAGCGAGCTCATGTTCGTCGAGGTCGTGCGCCGCTACTTCGCGACGCTCGACCCCGGGCAGACGGGCTGGCTGGCCGCGCTGCGAGACCCGATGGTGGCGCGGACCCTCGCGCTGCTTCACGAGCGGTTCGCCGATGCGTGGACGCTGGACGCTCTCGCCGCCGAAGTCGGCGCCTCCCGCTCGACGCTTGCCGAGCGCTTCGCACACTTCGTCGGACAGCCGCCCATGCAGTACTTGACCCACTGGCGCATGCAGCTCGCGGCGCGGCTGCTCGAGGATCGGGCCGCCAAGGTGGCCTCCGTCGCCCTCCAGGTCGGCTACGAGTCCGAGGCGGCCTTCAGCCGCGCCTTCAAGCGCATTGCGCGCGTGGCCCCGGCCGCGTGGCGCGCGCGCGTCCGCGCCCGCCGAAGGGCGTGATCAGCGCAGTCCCGTCTCGGAATTCAATTCGACGCCGAGGGCCTCCGCCAGCGCTTCGAGGCTGTAGGGCTTCAGGAGCAACGGGAAGTCCTTCGCGTCCGAGCCGGCAAGCGATTCGGCATAGCCGGTGGTCAGGACGATGGGCAGCAGCGGTTGCCGTCGCTTGATCTCCCGGGCCAGCTCCAGGCCACTCACGCCGCCCGGCATCATGACGTCGGAGAGGACGACGTCGATCCGCCGCGCATTCGCCAGCGCGCCCAGCGCGGCGGTGAAGCTCGCCGCGTGCACGACGGTGAAACCGAGGCAGCTCAGCATTTCTCGCGTCAGCGCGGCGACTTCCTGGTCGTCCTCGACCAGCAGCACCTGGCCGCGGCGGGCGCCATCGGCTCGAACAGAGGGCGGGCCCGATGCTTCGGCCGTCTGGGGCGTCGTGGGCTGCCGCCATGAGCGGGGCAGCCGCAGGGTCACGATCGTCCCGCCGCCGATCTCGCTGTCGATCGTGAGCCGACCGCCGGACTGCTGGGCGAAACCATAGACCTGCGGCAGCCCCAATCCCGATCCTTTGCCCACGTCCTTCGTCGTGAAGAACGGCTCGAACACGCGGTCCAGGACCTCGCGGGACATGCCGCTGCCCGTGTCGGCAATGGTGAGCTGGACGACGTCGGCGGCGGGAGCGTCCTCGCCGGTCTCTTGCAGGTTCTCCGCGGCGATCGTGATGACGCCGCCACCCGCCATGGCATCCCGTGCGTTCAGGCACACATTCAGCACGGCCAGCTCGAGCTCCCCCGCGTCCACCTCGACGGGCCACAGGTCGGGGCCGAACCTCATCTCGACGTGAATGTCTCCGCGCAGCGAGCGCTGGAGCATCTCGCGCATGCTCGGGAGATAGGCGGCGAGATCGATCGGTTCCGGGTTGACCGGCCGGCGGCGCGAGAAGGCCAGCAGATGGTGCGTGAGGTCGGTTCCGCGCGCCACCGCGCGGCGCATGCCGGCAAAGACGCGCTGACGCTGCTCCTCGTTCACGTTGCGCTCCAGCACCTGCAGGCCGTTGGCGAACACGGCGAGGAGATTGTTGAAGTCGTGCGCCACGCCGCCGGTCAGCTGCCCGAGAGATTCGAGCTTCTGGGCGTGACGAAGCGCCTCCTCGGCGCGCCGCAATCGCTCGTGGTCCCGCAGGCGCTCGGTCACGTCGTAGACGAACTGGTAGGCGGCGATGCGGTTGCCATCGCGATCGCGCAAGGTGTTGTACCGCATCTCGTAGGCGCGGCGATCGCGCGCCGGATCACCGAACTCGCCGAGCTCCGTGAACTCCTCGCCGGCCAGCGCGCGGCTCCACAGCGCTTTGACCGCGGCCTGGTGCTCGGGCTGCGAGGCGAGCAGGTCCAGCATGCTGTCGCCGACCCGGGGGCGTTGCCCGAAGATGCGCTCGAACTCGTCCGCGGCGGCACGGTTGATGGCGAGCCAGCGGTACTCGAGATCCGCCACCTGCACGAAGGCGTTGGTCCCTTCGACGATGTCGGCGAGGATCTTGCGCTCCGCGACCGCTTCGGTCACTCGTCGCTCGAGCGTCTCGTTGAGCTCGCGCAGCCCGCGCTCGGCCAGAACCCTGCGGGTGGTCTCCGAGCACGCGCAGAACATTCCGGCGACCTTGCCGCTCTCGTCGCGGACGGGCGAGTACGAGAAGGTGAACCACGTCTGCTCGTCGTAGCCCTGGCGGTTCATGAGAAGCGGCAGATCCTCCCGGTAGGTCGCGTGCCCGGCCATCGCGGCATCGATCAGCGGGCTGATGTCTGGCCAGATCTCGGCCCAGATATCGTGGAAGCGACGGCCCAGCGCGCGAGGATGCTTGGCGCCGAGGATGTCGGCGTAGGGGTCGTTGTAGAGAAAGCCGAGCGCCGGTCCCCACGCGACGAACATCGGGAACTGCGACTGCAGCAGAAGAGCGACGACCGTCCGCAACGACTGCGGCCAGGATTCCGGTCGCCCGAGCGGCGATTCCGACCAGTCGTGCGCGCGCATCAGCGCGCCCACCGTGCCGCCGCCCGCCAAGAACTCGAGGGGATGAGGATCGATTGCCGCCACTCCGGCGTGCCCTGGATGCTACTACGTGAAGTGTAGAACCGGCTCTTCTCTCAGCGCAACTCGACGACGAGGCTCGAAACAAGATAGGCGAGGTACCCTACGCGTACGCACTGAGCTTGTCTTCAGTGTGCCACTGACGGCGGCTCACAGGTACGGCAGGACGCGGTCGCCAAAGAGCCGGATTGCCTCCATGATCTTGTCGTGCGCGGGCCCGCCCGAATGGGCGTGGCGAAGGCGAAGGAGGAACGTGCTGGCGCCGGTGGCCTTCTGCCAGCGCTGAAATTCTCGAATGCACGTTTCCGGATCGCCGAGGATCAGGCGGTCGGGAGCGAGATTTTCCAGTGTGAGCTCCGAGCCCGCGGAGAGATTGCGGAACTCGGCGAGGCGATTCTCCCAGTAGTACCGGTAGGCGGTCATGACGTGCGGGCCGTACACCGCGTCGGCCTCGGCCCGCGACCGGGCGACCCAGGCGTCTCGCATCTGGACCACCTCGGCCGCCCGCCCGGCCTCGCGCGCCGCATCCTTATATATGTCGGCCAGATGCGTGGCGTTCGCCAGGCTGGTGCTCGGCGTGCCGACGAACCCGTCGGCCATCCGGCCGGCCCGGCGGGCGGCCGCGTCGATGCTGGCGCCGATCCACAGCGGCGGACCCGGCTTCTGATACGGCCGCGGGCGGATCTGGACCTCGTCGAGCGTGTAGTGCTTGCCGCGGAACGAGAACGTCTCGCCCGCCCAGCACAGGCGGAGGATCTCGATGCTCTCCTCGAAGCGTCCGGCGCGATCGTCCATCGGCACCGAGAAGGCGCGAAAGTCGGCGGGCTGATAGCCGATGCCCACGCCGAGGATGACGCGCCCCCTGGACACGAGGTCGAGCGTGATGACGTCCTCGGCGACTCGCACCGGGTGATGAAGCGGCAGGAGGATCACGGAGGTGCCGACGCGCAGCCGCGTGGTGCGCGCGGCCACCGCGGTGGCCACGATGAGCGGCGAGGGGAGGAAGCCGTCCTGGTCCTGATGATGCTCGCCGAAGAAGCAGGAGTCGAAGCCGCTGGCCTCGGCCAGCTGGGCCTCGGCGATCACCTCGTCGATGCAGCGGTCGAGGTGCTCACCGCGCGGCGGGTTCGCGATCGAGCTGTAGAGGCCGAATCTCATGGCGCGCCTCGCGACGGCCTGCCGGCCATGCGTTCGATCCGCGCCCACTGCGCGTCGGTCACCGGCATCACGGATAGCCGCGCGATGCGCACGAGCGCGAAGTCCTTGAAGGCCGCGTCGGCCTTGATCTCGGCGAGGGGCACCGGCCTCGGCAGCCGCGCGACCGGCGCCACATCGACCGCGACGTACTTGCCGCTCGCGTCTTCCGGATCCGGATACGGGTCCGACACCGCCTTGACGACGCCGACGACCGCACGCTCGTCGCCGGAGTGGTAGTAGAAGATGCGGTCGCCGTTCTTGACGGCGCGGAGGTGTCGCTGCGCCAGCGCGTTCCTCACGCCGCTCCAAGCGGCCTTCCTGTCCTTCACGAGGGCGTCGAATCCGTAGTGCGTCGGTTCTTCCTTCACCAGCCAGTTCATAGGCCTCGCATTGTAAGACCAGGGGATCGCCGGCGCTCGCGGCCCGTTTCGCGGAACGATGCGATCGGACCAAGGTCTCATTCCGTGACGCGGCGGGCGGCCTCAGCATCGCGTCATGACGACCTGGCGATCGGTCCTGTGTGGTCTCGTGTGGGCGGGACTGATGCTCGTCGATCCTCCGCTGATCGCGGCTCAGCAGCGCGTTCGCGTCGATGGCCTGGTGCAATGGCTGGGGGCGAGCACCATGCAAGTGATGACGGGCGGCGGTACCGTCGCCATCGACCTGCGGCAAGCGGACCAGGGCTCGTATCGCGGTCTCCGCGCCGGAGAGCGCGTGATCGTCGACGGCGTTGTCGCTACCGATCGCCGCACGGTCATCGCTCAGGACATCTGGCGTGGCGGTGAGGGCATTGAGTCGCCCTGAGGTCCTCCGTCCCCCACGGCGGTTTCGCCCCGCGGTCGAGTGGCTGCTGGCGCTGATCCCGGTCGTGCTAATCCTCGATCGGGCCGCCGTGGTGGCGCCCGTGGTGTTCTTCGTCGCCGCCCTGGCCATCATCCCGCTCGCTGCGCTGATCGTGCGCAGCACCGAGCACGTTGCGGAGCACACCGGCCCTGGCGTGGGCGGTCTGCTCAACGCCACGTTCGGCAACCTGCCGGAGCTCATCATTGCTTTCGTGGCCCTGCGCGCGGGCCTCGTCGACATGGTGCGCGCGTCGCTGATCGGCGCCATTTTGGCCAACGTGCTGCTCGCGCTGGGAATCGCCTTCCTGCTCGGTGGCCGGCGGCACCATGTGATGGACTACAATCCCGCCGGAGCACGAACGTACGGAAGCATGCTCATGCTGGCGGTCGTGACGCTGGCCGTGCCGGCCGCCTTCCACCGCTTCCTCGGCGCCGCCGCTCCGGAGTCCGGCCGCAGTGTGAGCGTCGGAACGTCGCTGGTGCTGCTCGCGACGTACATCTGCTACCTCGTGTACACCGTGCGGACTCATCGGGACTTCTTCGCCGCCCACGAGCGCCACGACCCCGCCGAGCACGGCGGTCCGGCGTGGAGCGCTGCGCGGGCAGTCGGCACGCTGCTCGCCGCGTCCGTCGGTGCCGCGTGGATCAGCGAGACCCTCGTGGGCGCGGCCGAGGCGACCGGTCATGCGCTCGGGATGTCACCCATCTTTCTCGGCATGGTGCTGCTGGCCGTCATCGGAGGCGCCGCCGAAAGCGGCTCGGCCATCGCGATGGGGCGGAAGAACAAGCCCGATCTGGCGGTCGGCATCGCCATGGGCAGCTCGATCCAGATCGCCCTCTTCGTGACGCCGGTGCTGGTCCTCCTGAGCGGCACGGTGACCACGGCGTCACTGAACCTTTCGTTCAGCCGGCTCGAGATCGGCGCGCTCCTGCTCGGCACCCTCATCGTCGTCACGACCTCCGGTGACGGGCGCGCGACCTGGTTCAAGGGCGTCCAGCTGCTCGCGGTCTATCTGATCATCGCGGGTTGCGTGTACTGGATGCCGGTCGTCGCACCGTGAGGTCGCGAATGCGCATGAGGCCTCTGGCGAGCCTGTACATCTGCCATCGTTATGCGGTCCTCTTCTATACGCTGATCCTCACGCTGGCCGCGGCCCCGCTCCTCACGGCTCTGCACTTCAGCGGTGACCTGCTCCAGCTGTTCCTGGCGTTCAACCTGCTGGTCGCGCTGACCGGTGTCCCCGGTCACGCCGTGCGGACGCTGCTGATCGGCCTCGCGGCCGTCGTCGTGGCGCTGCGTATCGTTCCGGCGTCTGCGGTCGGCGAAGGGCTCGAGATCGCCGCCGTGACGGCCGGCAGCGGACTCGCGCTCGTCGCGGTGGTCAGCGCGATACGGTTCGCGCTGTCGGCGACGGCGGCCGATGCGGAGCACGTCTTTGCCGCGCTGAGCGCGTATCTGCTCGCCGGCCTGGTCTTCGGGGTCCTGCACTGGGCCATCGCCGGCACCTGGCCCGGTTCCTACGGGGACGCCGGCGCCGCCGGGGCGGCGGGACTGTCACTGTCGACGGCGATCTATTTCAGCTTCGTCACGCTGGCGACGCTCGGGTACGGCGACGTGGTGCCGAAGACCGACGTGGCGCGTGGCCTCGCCGTGCTCGAGGCGGTGGCCGGACAGCTCTACATCGCGGTGACGATCGCGCGCCTCGTCGGCGCCCGACTCGAGACGCCGGGGCGCCGGCCCTAGAACCGGACGTATCTCACCAACCGGGAGTCAGACGAGCAGGACGATCTGACCGCTGGTGCGTCGCGTCTCGAGGTCGCGGTGGGCATCGGCCGCGGCGGCGAGGGGATAGCGATGGCGGACGTCGGGTCTGAGGATGCCGCCGCGCACGGCGGCGAAGACGCGGCCGGCCATCTGCTGGAGGAAGTCCTCGGTGTAGTGAAACAGCACCGGCTGTGACAGCGTTCCCGACTTCTCGGCGAGGCTCGTGGGCGGGAGCGCGCCGGTCGCCTGGCCGTAGCTCACCCAGTGGCCGCGCGTGGCGAGCGCCGCGCGGTTCTCCGACGCGGCGTCGTGTCCGAGGCCGTCGTAGATGACGTCGGCGCCGCGGCCGCCGGTGAGCCGCCTCGTCTGATCCGCGAACGTGTAGCTTCGCGTCACGATCGGATGCTCGCAGCCATTGGCGCGGGCGACCTCCGCCTTCGCGTCGCTCGACACCGTGCCGATGACACGCGCGCCGAGCGCGCTGGCCCACTGGCAGAGCAAGAGGCCGGTGCCGCCGGCCGCCGCGTGCACCAGGACGGTGTCGCCGGGCTTCACGCGGTGCGTGCGATGAAGCAGGTATTCCGCGGTCATCCCTTTGAGCGTCAGCGCCGCCGCCGCTTCATCGCTCACGTCGTCCGGGAGGAGAACGAGCTGGGCGGCCGGCATGGTGCGCATCGTCGTGTAGGCGCCCGGCGGCGCGCAGGCGTACGCCACGCGATCACCCGGCGCGAAACCGGGAGCGTCGCTCTCGACGACGACGCCGGCGGCTTCCATGCCGATCACAGCCGGCGGCACGATCAGCGGATAGAGTCCCTGGCGGATGTACACGTCGATGTAGTTCACGCCGATGGCGGTCTGGCGCAGGCGTACCTCGCCGGTCCGCGGCGCCGGCGCGGCCACGCGTCGGAGCTGCAAGACTTCGGGGCCGCCGAAGGCGGTCGCCACCACGCCCTCCGACTCGACCGCCGGGCGACGCACGGACGCCCCGCCCGCCCGTCCGAGGTAATCGGCGAGTCCCGCGAAGCCGGCCTCGTACACCTGGCCGCCGACGACCTGCTCGAACTCGCGCTCGCGCCCGCGCGGCACGTGGAATGTCGACTCCCAGTGCCAGAACGTGCGGTCGCCGTCGGTGACGCGCTTGAGCTGCACGGTCGCGACGTAATCGCGCATCGGGAGCGTGGCGTCGAGGATGCAGTAGGTCGAGACGTGATCGGTGTCGGAGAGCGCCAGCAGCTGCTCGCGGATGTGGTGACCGTCCTTCAGCCTGAACGTCCGCACACTGCCGACCTGGTCGGACGGCTCGGCGTGCTCCATCTCCGAGAGCCCGACCGCCGGGTGCCAGGCCGAGTGGCTGTTGAAGTCGCGCAGCACGGCCCAGACGCGCTCGATGGGCGCGTCGATCACGGCCGACCGGCGCACACGCACCTCCGACACGCCGCCGGCTACCTCGCCAGAACCTTCTTCAGCGAGTCGAACGCCGCCTGGAACACGCCCTGGCCGATCTGCTCGGCGAGCGCGCGCTCGCGCTCGGGCGCGCAGTCGAACTCGGCCCACCACTCGGCGAACGTGCGGTTGCCGTCGGTGACGGGCGTGAGCTTCAGCGTGGCGACGTAGTTCTCGACGCCCAGCGGGCTCTCGAGGATGGAGTAGCTGCACTGGTAGTCGTAGTCCGAGAGCGCCAGCAGGCGCTCGCGAATGAGGCCGCCGTCCCGCAGCCGGAAGTTGCGCACGCACCCGACACGATCGGACGGCTGGCCCTCCTCGATCCGCGACTCCACGACGAACGGCGTCCACTGCGGCAGGCCGTTGAAGTCCCGGACGCGCGCCCAGACGACGTCCGCCGGCGCTTCGATGACGCTCGAGGTGTAGACCTTGATCATTCCGGCTGGCGGGTCTCGAGCAGCGCCTTCGCCGCCTGGCCGACGTCACCGCCGTGGACGCCGATCTCGCGCAACAGCTGGTCGATGAGCGGCGCCTGGGCGCGGAAGCGCAGCGCGGAATTCACCACGCTGTCGGCGACGTTGCCGCCGCCGCCGTTGCCCTGCCCACCGCCGCCGCCGCCCAGTCCCTCGACGTGCAGGACGCGGATGCCCTCGATGCGCTCCATCGGCTTCACCGACTCGCGGATGATGCCCTCGAGCTTGTCGACGAGCTGACGGCGGAGCGCCGACTGGCGCGCCTCCGGTGTGAGGAGGTTGGCCGCCGTGTTCATGAGCGTGAGGCCCTCGGCCTCGACCTCCTGACGGATCTTCGCGGCCAGCGTGCGGATGCGGCTCGCCTCCGCCTCGGCCTCGGCCTGCGCGATCTCGACGCGCTTGCGGCGCTCGGCGGTCTCGATGTCCCGGGCGGTGAACACGCGCTCTTCCTCGGCCACCGCCCGCGCGCGCGCCTGGTCGGCCGCCGCCTGCGCCTCGGACTGGAGCTTCGACTGCTCGGCGATGGCGATGGCGCGCTGCTGCTCGGCCAGCTCCACCGTCTTGCGCCGCTCGATCTCGAGCGCCTCGATCTGGCGCTCGCGGGCGATGCGCTCCTCCTCGATGGCGCGCTCGGCGACGATCTTCGCGCGCTCCACCGCCTCGCGGGCCTGGATCTGCGCGCGCTCGGCCTCCTGCTCCTTCAGCGCCTTCTCGCGCGCCACCTCCGCCCGCTGCGCCGCCCGCTTGACCTCCAGCTCGCGACCCTGCTCCAGCCGGGCGTATTCGAGCTCGCGGTCGATGTCGAGCGCCTGGCGCTCGGTATCGAGGTTCTTGTTGCGGATCTGGATCATCGTGTCCTGCTCGATGTCGTTGCGCTTCTTCTTGCGCGTCTCGATGGTCTCGGTGAGCCGGGTCAGGCCCTCGGCGTCGAAGGCGTTCGAGGGATTGAAGAACTCCATGGCCGTCTGGTCGAGCTGGGTCAGCGACACCGTCTCGAGCTCGAGGCCGTTCTGGAGGAGATCGGCGGCGACGACGGCGCGCACCCGCTTGACGTAGTCGCCGCGCTTCTCGTGCATCTCCTCCATGGTCATCTCGGCGGCCACCGTGCGGAGCGCGTCGACGAACTTGCCCTCCACCAGCTCCCCGAGCATCTCCGGCTGCATGGTCCGCTGGCCGAGCGTCTGGGCGGCGGCGGCGATGGCCTCCGGCGCGGCCTGGACGCGCACGTAGAACTCGCCGGTCACGTCCACGCGCATGCGGTCCTTGGTGATGAGCGCCCGCTCGCGGCCGCGCGTGACCTCGAGGCGCAGGGTGTTCATGTTCACCGGAATGACCTCGTGGATGATCGGCAGCACCAGCGCGCCGCCGTTCAGCACGACCTTCTGGCCGCCGAACCCCGTCCGCACGAAGGCGCGCTCCTTGGAGGAGCGCAGATACAGCCAGTTGAGCAGCCAGGCGACGATGGCGACGGCCGCCGCGACGATAATGATGGCCAGGACGGCCTGTCCGAGCTGAACGCCTGTCATGATGCATTCTCCTCTGTATTGGAGCGCTGTGTCCGCCGCGTCCGTGGGTGGCCTGGGAGAGGCGGGCACGTCTCCTTCCGGCTCGTTCGGATCCGCTTGAACGTCCGAGTTGTCTCGGTCAATGCGATCTCGGTCGGCAGGCGCTCCATGCTGGAGGCGCCGTAGAAGCCGTGACAGCCGTCGGTCTTGGCCAGGACGTAGGCGGCGTCGTCCGGCGTGGCGATCGGCCCGCCGTGGCACAGCACGAGGATGTCCGGGTTCACCGCGCGGGCGGCGGCCGCCCACCCATCGATGAGGCGCACGCACTCGTCGAGCGCCGGCGCCGTGCGCGCGCCGATGGCGCCGCCGGTGGTGAGGCCGAGATGGCAGACGACGATGTCGGCGCCGGCGCGCGCCATGTCGGCGGCGTTCTGCGCGGAGAACACGTACGGCGTGGTGAGCAGGTCCAGCTTCCGTGCGCGCTCGACGAGCTGCACCTCGAGGCCGTAGCCCATGCCCGTCTCCTCGAGCTGCGCCCGGATCACGCCGTCGAACAGGCCCACGGTGGGAAAGTTCTGGATGCCGGAGAAGCCGAGGGTCCCCAGCTGCTCGAGGAACGGGTCGACGAGCAGGAACGGATCGGTCCCGTTCACGCCGGCCAGCACCGGCGTGCGCGTGACGACGGGCAGCACCTCCCGCGCCATCTCGAGGACGATCTCGTTGGCGTTGCCGTAGGCGAGCAGGCCCGCGAGCGAGCCGCGGCCGGCCATGCGATAGCGTCCCGAGTTGTAGATGACGATGAGGTCGATGCCTCCGGCCTCCTCGCACTTTGCGGACAGGCCGGTGCCGGCGCCGCCGCCGATGATCGGCTCGCCGCGGCGCACGAGCTCGCGCAGCCGGGTCAGGATGTCCTTGCGGTCGATTCGCGCCATGCGGTCTTGATCTCTCTGAAGCTCGCCACCAGCGCATCGGCGAACGCCGGGTCGTTGATGTGATGCGGCAGCTTCACCAGTCGCCGGTTCGTTCCCGGCCGGAAGCGTGCCGTGATCGCCTCGAACAGGGCGCGGTTGGCGGCCGGGTCCCAGAAGGGCCCACCCGGGTGGTCGATGCCCGACAGGCCGCCTTCGGGAATGAGAAACCGCACCGGCCCCTGCATCCGGTTGAGCTTGTCCGCGATGAACCGGCCGATGCGCGTGGCTTCGTCCGGCGTGGTGCGCATCAGCGTGACGTTGGGATTGTGGACGTGGAGAGTGCGGTCCTTGAACTGCGCCGGGACGGTGGGCTTCGCCCAGAAGTTCACCATGTCGAGCGCCCCGCAGGAACCGACGTAGGGAATGTCGACCCGCGCGAAGACGTCCATCCGCAACGGCCCGGCCGTGAGGACGCCGCCCACCAGCTCGTCAGCGACCTCGGTCGTCGTGATGTCGAGCACGCCGGCGAGCAGGCCGGAGTCGACGAGCTTCTCCATCGTCTGGCCGCCCGTTCCGGTGGCGTGGAACACCAGGCAGTCGTAGTCGGTGTCGAGCTGCTTGCACACCGCCTGGACGCACGGCGTCGTCAACCCGAACATCGTCAGGCCGACGGCGGGCTTGCCGTGCGCATCGGCGGCCGACGGCGGCCGCGAGAACGCCAGCATGCCGGCGAGGGCGTGCGCGGCGTTGGCGAGCACCTTCTCCGAGATGCGGTTGATCCCCGCGACGTCGGTGACCGAGTACATCATGCAGATGTCCGACGGGCCGACGTAGGGCTTCACGTCGCCGGAGGCCACCGTGGACACCATGACCTTGGGCACGCCGATGGGCAGGCGGCGCATGGCGCGCGTGGCGAGGGCGGTTCCGCCCGAGCCGCCGGCCGAGATCAGCCCGCCGATGTCGCGCCGCCGCGCCACGAACTCCTCGAAGGCGGTCGCCATCTCCGTCACCGCCGAGCCGCGATCGCCGGTGAAGACGGCACGCTCCCCGCGCGGATGATGCCGGGCCACTTCACGTGGATGCACCATCGCCGGTGACGGCTTGCCGGACGTCGCGAGGTCCACCGTCACCGTGCGCACGCCGAGCTTCTCCAGGCAGGTGCGCAGGTAGAAGAGCTCGCGACCCTTGGTGTCGAAGGTGCCGGCGATGTAGGCGGCGCGTCCGACCGTCTGCGCCACGGGCAGCTCCACGACGCGCGGCTCGGGCGCGGCGGCCTCGACCGGCGTGTCCCCCCCGACGAGGTGATCCCGCGGCGTTCCGCCCCAGCGGGTGAAGCCCCGGATGGTGCGCTCTTCACGCGGGGCCGGCGGCTCGGCGACCACGCTGTCGGTGGCGCGCTTGACGGTGAGCACCTGCACCGCCGACGGCGCCTCGTCTTCGATCGGCGCCTCCGGCGTGACGTCCGCGTCCATCCGCACCCCGAGGAGCCGCTGCTGCAGCTCGCGGTCGGCGGCCAGCTCGGCCGCCTTCATCGAGCGCGCGATCCGGCCGTTGACCATCACGTCGACGGTGTCGGCGACGTCGATGGCGACGCCGAGGTTCTGCTCGACGAGCAGCACGGAGATCTCGCCCTCGCCGGCGAGGGTCTTCAGCATCGCCTCCACCTGCTGCACGATGATGGGGGCCAGGCCCTCCGTCGGCTCGTCCATGACGAGCAGCTTCGGGTTCAGGAGCAGCGCGCGCGAGATGGCGAGCATCTGCTGCTCGCCGCCCGAGAGGGCGGCCCCGCCGTTGGCCTTGCGCTCCGCGAGACGCGGGAACGTCTGGTAGATCCGCTCGACGGTCCACGGGCCCTTGCGCCGTGCGAGGCGCAGATGCTCGTCGACCGAGAGGGAAGGCCACACCCGCCGGCCCTGGGGAACGTAGCCCACGCCCTTGGCGGTGATCACGTTCGCCGGCAGACCGAGGATCTCCTCGCCGGCGAGCTTCACGCTGCCGGTGGCCCGGACGAGCCCCGTCACCGCGTTGCACAGGGTCGTCTTGCCCATGCCGTTGCGGCCGACCACCGCGAGCACGCCGTGGTCGAGCGCGAGCGACACGCCCTGCAGCGCATGGGCGCGGCCGTAATGCACGTCGAGATTCCGGATGTCGAGAATCAGTGGACTCGCTCCCCCATGTAGATCGCCTGCACCTCCGCATCGCCCTCGATCTCCGCCGGGCTGCCGTGCTTGAGCACCCGCGCGTTGTGCAGCACGGTGACGCGGTCGACCACGCGCAGCGCGATGTCGAGGTCGTGCTCGATGAGGACGAAGCCGATGTGGGCGGGCAGGCCCCGCAGCAGCGCCACCAGCTCGGCGCGCTCGCCGGGAGAGAGTCCCGCCGCCGGCTCGTCGAAGAGGATCAGCCGCGGCGCGCCCGCCAGCGCCATGCCGATCTCGAGCTGGCGCTGCTGGCCGTGGGACAGCGCGGCCACCGGCTCGGTCGCGACGTGGGTCAGGCGCACGCGCTCGAGCAGCTCGTGGGCCGCGCCGTTCCTGGGCGCGCGGAGGAAGCTGAAGCGATTGCGGGAGACGCCGCGCACCGCCAGGAACAGGTTGTCGCGCACGGAGAGATCGCGGAACAGGAGCGACGACTGGTAGGTCCGCCGGAGCCCCATCCGGATCCGTTCGTGCGGCGGCATGTCGGTCACGTCCTCGCCGAAGAAGAACACCCGGCCGCGGGTGGCCGGGAAGTCGCCGGTGACGACGTTGAACAGCGTGGTCTTGCCCGCGCCGTTGGCGCCGATCACGGCGCGGCGCTCGCCCGCGGCGACCGAGAACGAGACGTTCTCGATCGCCGTGAGCGCTCCGAAGACGCGGGTGACGCCCTCCAGCCGGAGCGCGTCACTGGAGTGGGGGGCCCCGATATGGCCCCCCACACCCCCCACACGCTCGTCGCGCCCCGGCAAAGCCGTGGCGCTCCTCGAACCGGGGCGCGCCTCTGGGACCGCCATCAAGGGCAATTCGGCTCGTCGCGCGAGCCGATCTTGAAGTCGGCGGGCGCGATCCCGAGCGTCTGGTTCACGTTGTCGATCTTGCGCAGCACCTTGTTGTAGAGGTTCCCCTGCGAGTCCTTGACGACCTCGGTGATGAAGGTGGTGCCGACCGCCTGCCGGTTCTGGTCCAGCTTGACGTCGCCGACGGGCGTCTTGAGGGTCATCTTGGTCAGCGCGTCGCGGTACTTCTTCTGGCCGTCCGACAGGTCCCCCTTCACGGCCTCGAGGCCGTCGAGGGCCGCCTTCATGTTGATGTAGTAGACGAGCGCGAACAGCGAGGGGCTCGGGTAGCCGTCAGGGAAGTTCTTCTTGTAGTCGGCGACGAACGCCTTCCACTGCGGGTCCTCGTAGGCGTCGGCGATCGGCGCGCCGGCGATGGTGCCGACCAGCGACTCGCGCCGCTTGCCGCGGTAGTTCAGGATGTCCTGGCTGACCGTGATCGAGCCGCCGACGAGCGGCTTGTCGCCGCCGGCCTGCTCGTACTGGTTCAGGAAGTTCACCGCGTCGGCGCCGCCGAGGACCACCACCAGCGCGTCGACCTCCTTCGGGATGCGCGCGATGACGGACGAATAGTCCTTGCCGCCGAGCGGCACCCACGCCTTCACGGGCACCTTGCCGCCCAGCCGGCAGTACTCGGCCATGAAGCCCTGCACCTGCGAGTAGGGGAACGCGTAGTCCTCGGCGATGACCATCACGCGCTTGTAGCCCTTGTCGAGCGCCGCCTTGCCGAGACCGACCATCCACTGGCCGCCGTCGGTGTTGAAGCGGAAGAAGTTCGGCGACGGGTTGACGAGCGTGGTGGCCTGGGCGCCCGAGGAGCCGTTGATGAAGGTGATGTTCGGCTGCGTCTTCGAGTACTCCTTGACGGCGATGCCCTCGGAGCCCGAAAGCGGGCCCACCATGACGTCGACCTTGTCCTGCTCGACGAGCTTGCGCGTCGCGTTGACGGCGACGTCGGGCTTGGCGTCGGACGAGGCCTTGATGACCTCGATCTTGCGCCCCGCGACCATCCCGTTCCGCTGCCGTACCGCGAGCTCGGCGCCCCGCATGCCGTCCTGGCCGCCGGCGGCGAACGGACCTTCCAGCGTCGCCAGCAGGCCGATCTTGATCGGCTGACC
Organism: Candidatus Methylomirabilota bacterium; assembly: GCA_036556545.1. Taxonomy (GTDB): domain Bacteria; phylum Methylomirabilota; class Methylomirabilia; order Rokubacteriales; family CSP1-6; genus AR12. Next base: position 51,849 of record DATBJF010000039.1, on the reverse strand, counting down.
CGACTGCGCGAACGCGGCCGCGCCGAGCGCGGCGACGCTGAATGCGGCCACGACCACGGTGATGCCGACTACCGTGCGTACGAACGTCCGCGTGCTGCCCTCCATGTGGCTCCTCCTCTGTGGGTTGACAACCGAGCGCTCAGCGCGGTCCACCATCCGAGCAGACCGTCGCGCGAGAACAGGACGATGGCGAGGAACACCAGGCCGATCACCAGGTTGAAACGCTCCCGGTCGATGACATCGATGGCGAAGTTCTGCAGCAGCACGAACACGATGGCGCCGAGGAATGGCCCCACGGGGTGCCGCATGCCCCCCAGCACGGCGATGATCAGGATGTTGATGAGCCAGCTCGTGCCGACCGAGCCCGGCGTCACGAGCCCGTTGTACCAGGTGAACAGCACGCCGCCCACGGCGGCGATGGCGCCGGCGACCGCGTAGGCGGCCACGCGGTGCGCGGTCACGTTGAAGCCGAGCGCGTGCATGCGGCGCGGGTTGTCGCGGATGCCCTGCAGTGCGATGCCGAACGGCGTGCGCAGCAGGTAGACGACGAACAGGTAGCCCGCCAGCGCCCAGAAGAGCGCGAGATAGTAGAACGGGATCGGCTCGCGCCAGTAGAGGCCGGCCACCGTCGGCGGGAACACCTTCTGCTTGCCCTGGAAGCCGTTGAAGACGGCGTAGTTCTGCAGCGCGAGGTAGTAGAAGGCCACGCCGATCGCCAGCGTGATCATGATCGTGTAGATGCCCTCGGTGCGCGCCGACAGCCAGCCGATGAAGGCCGCGACCAGCGTCGCGTTCGTGATCCCGATCAGCACGGCGAACCACCACGGCCAGCCGAGGGTCACGCCATCGGTGGCGGCGGTGCCGAAGATCGCCACCATGTAGCCCGCGATGCCGGCCACCGTCATCTGCGCGAGCGAGATCATGCCGCCGTAGCCGCCCAGGAAGGTGAGCGACAGCGCGATCAATCCCAGGGCGAGCGCCTGGGCGCCGATCTGATACGTGAAGAACGGCGTGGCCAGCCACGGATAGGCGACGAGCAGTGCGAGCACGATGACGTGCCGTACGCGCACCGGGTTCTCGAGTCTCGGGCGCCGGGCACTCGGCTCGCGCGGGAGTCCGGTGGGCCGGATCGCCCCCGTCGGCCGTGACGTCGGCGCCTGGACGTTCATCGCACCGCGCCAGTTGGCCGCGCTCACGCGGGCCTCCCTAGAATTCCGCGCGGGCGGAAGGCGAGGACGAGGACCAGGATGGCGAAGGTGAACACCACGCTGTAGGTGGGCGCATACGCGAGGCCGTACGTTTCGGCAAGGCCGAAGATCGCCGCGCCGAGGGCCGCTCCCACCACGCTGCCCATGCCGCCCACGATGACCACCACGAGCGAGGCGAGGAGCAGCCGCGTGTCCTCGCCGGGCACCATCGACAGCTCGACGGCGCCGATGACGCCGCCGAAGCCGGCCAGGCCGGCGCCGATCGCGAACGTGGTCGCGAACACGAGATTGACGTTGATGCCGGCCGCCGCGAGCATCGCGCGGTCGTCGACGCCGGCGCGGATCATCATGCCGACGCGCGTGCGGTTGAGGAAGAGCCACAGCGCCACGCCGATCGCGACGCCGATGGGCAGCAGCGACAGCCGATAGGTCGAGTAGGCCCGGATGACCGGGAGGTTGCGGAGCGGCCCGTCGAGCCAGGCCGGCGGCGACATCTGGTGCACCTGCGCGCCGACCGCCCACATCAGCACGTCGGCGATGACGATGGAGAGCCCGATGGTGACGAGCGTCTGCCGGAGGTCCTGGCCCGGCATGAAGCGGAAGATCGAGACCTGCATGGCGAGGCCGAGCGCCCCCGCCGCCGCGAAGCCGACGGCGAGGGCGAGCAGCCACGATCCGGTGAGCTGGGCCGTGAAGAAGCCGAGATAGCCGCCGAGCAGGTACAGCGAGCCGTGCGCGAGGTTGATGTTGCGCATGAGGCCGAACACCAGCGTGAAGCCGCTGGCCACGATGAAGTAGAGCGAGGCGAGGGTGAGGCCGTTGAGCAACGTGATGACGAACAGGCGCGTGTTGTCCCACAGCCCCCAGGCGGCGAACACCGCGATCGGGACCGCGATGACGAGCGCCCAGAAGCCTCGCCAGAAGCGCGTCATGCGACGAACCGGCTCCGGGTCGAGCGGATCTCCGGCGGCTTCGTGAACTCGCCGTCCTTCATGATCGCCAGCAGCTTCGACTTGTCCTGGAGCAACGAGATGTTGGCGAGGGGGTCGCCGTCGACCAGCAGCAGGTCGGCCAGCCAGCCCTCGCGGATCTCGCCGAGGTCCTTGCGCATCATCATCTGCCCGCCCCAGCGCGTGGCCGAGATGATGGTCTCCATCGGCGTCATGCCGAGATATTTCACGAAGTACTCGAGGTCCTTCGCGTTCTCGCCGTGCGGCGCCCACGCGAAGCCATAGTCGCCGCCGGGCAGCACACGGATGCCGCGCTTGAGCATCGTCTTCATGCTGTTGATGGCGGCCTCGAGCTCGATCTCGTAGCCCATGCGCTTGGCGATGTCGTTGTTGATGCCGACCACGTCGCCTTCGTAGAGCAGGCGGATGATCACGGACAGGCCGGGGGCGACGAAGACCCGGTCCCGGTGAGCCTCCAGCATGTCCATGCCTTCGTCGTCGGTGAAGCTGGCGTGGTAGATGACCTCGACGCCGTGGCGCATGCTCTGCTTCACCGATTCGCTCGAGCGCGCGTGCGAGGCGAGCCGCTTGCCGCGCACCTTCACCTCGTGCGCCGCCACCGCCACCTCCTCGTCGCTCATCCAGCTGGTGCGCGCGTCGGCGCCGGGGACGAGGTTGTCACCCGAGAGGTTGAGCTTCACCTGGTCGACGCCGTACTTGAGGAACATGCGCACGGCCTTCCGCATGCTGTCGGGCCCGTCGACCACGCAGCCGAACGACATCTCGGGGAACGGCAGGTGCGGCAGCATGTCGTCGCCGAGCGAGCCGGTGACGGTGATCTCCTGGCTCGCCGCCAGGTAGCGCGGTCCCGGAATCTGCCCCGAGTTGATGGCGTCGCGGATCACGCAGTCGAGCCTCGGCTTCGGCGTCGCCGCCCCCACGCACGACGTCCAGCCGTGATCGAGATAGAGCCTGGCCACCTGCGCCGCCCACAGCGTGTGCTCTTCCGGCGGCATCTTCTGGATCGCGTCGAGCGTCTTGGAGTTGGTCCAGCCGAAGTGGGTGTGCGCCTCGCACATCCCCGGCATCAGCGTGGCGCCGGCGCCGTCGATCACGGTCACGCCGGTCGTGGGCACGCTCCGCGTGCCGCGGCCGATGCGGGCGATGCGGTTGCCCTGCACGAGCACCTCGCCCTGGTAGGGCTGGGCGCCGGTGGCGTCGATTATGCGTACGTTCGTGAAGAGGACGTTCGCCATGTCGGTCTCCTCTCGACCAGGAATCGCTTCAGCAGACCGGTACATTCCTCGGGTTTCTCGATCGGCGTCCAGTGCCCGCACCCGCGCAGCATCTCGACCCGGCTGCCCGCGATGCGCTCGCCCATCATGCGCACCGCCTGCGGCGGCGCCACGGCGTCCTCGTCGCCGGTGACGAGCAGGGTGGGGCAGTCGATCCGCGAGGTGTCGGCGGGCGCCATCTCCGCCAGCGCCTCGCACGTGCGGGCGTAGCCCTCCGGGTCCTGGCGCATCAAGGACTCTCGCACGAAGGCGACGGCCGCGGGCTTCCTCGCCCTCGTCTCCGCCGCCACGCTTACGTGGAGGAGGGCGTCGGCGATCGGCTGCATGTCGCCGCGGCGCGCCTCGGCGGCCCGCGCGCGGATCGCCCCGCGCGCCATCTCCGACGGCGCCAGCAGGGGACCGAACAGGCTCAGGCTCGCGACGCGTCCCGGCTCCGCCGCCGCGAGATGCGTCGCGATGATGGTCCCCATCGAGTGCGCCACGACGTGCGCGCGCTCGACCTTCGCCCGCTCCATGACCACGAGCGTTCGCTCCACGAAGAGCTCGAGCGAGAGCGCGCGCTCGACGCGATGCGAGCGTCCCGACCCGGGCAGGTCGAAGCGAATCGTGCGGTGGCGTGCGAAGGCCGGGCGCAGGGGCGTGAAGACGTTGGAGGTGCCGCCGAGCCCGTGAATCATGAGCACGGGGTCGCCCTCACCCTCGATCTCGACGGACATGCGCTCGACGAACACCGCCACCTCCCGGTTGCCGGGGCACGGGGGATTGAGACACGCGTCTCAAAAAGGTGCGCCATACTAGCCCCAAGTGACGAAAGGCGCCAGACCCTTCTACGCGCTGCCCGATCTCGGCTCCGGCCACCGCAGCCGGGTCTTCCGCCGCCTGCTCGACGAGGCCGTCCGGCTGGTACGGCGTGGCCGTATCCCGTCGGTGGCCGAGGTGGCCCAGAGCGCCGGCGTCTCGCGCGCCACGGCCTACCGATACTTTCCTTCGCGCTCGAAGCTCGTGAGCGCGGTCATCGCCGAGGCGCTGGGGCCGGTGCGACGTGCCGTGCCGCAGCGGGGCGACGCCAAGCGGCGGCTCCACGAGCTGCTCGACCGGACCTATTCGCGCTTCGCCGAGTACGAGCCCCACATGCGCGCGGCGCTGCAGCTGGCGCTCGAGCACCAGTCGCTGGACGCGGCGGGGCTGCTGGAGGAGGAGCCCTTTCGCCGCGGGCAGCGCACCGAGATTCTCGCCACCACGCTCGAGCCTCTGCGCCGGCGCCTCCCGCCCCGCACGTATCGCCGCTTGCTGAAGGCCCTCGCGGTCGTCTACGGCATCGAGCCGATGGTGATCCTCAAAGACATCTGCGGGGCGACGGACCGCGAGACGGAGGCCGTGGTGCGGTGGATGATGGACGCCCTGATCGACGCGGCGCTGCGCGAGGCTCGAACGGCCGGCGCCACCTCCGGGTAACATGACGATCGAGCGTCGTGACACTCGAGTTCGACCGCGGTCCTTCGCCCTCTATCTGGCCTGGCAGGCTCCGAGCTGGATGGTCGCGGCGATCGTCCTGCTCTGGCTCCGGGAGGCGTTCGGCCTGCCGACCTGGGTCGCGGCGGTCGCGTTCGCGGTGTACGTCGGCAAGGATCTGGCGCTGTATCCCGCGATGCGCACACTCTTCCGAGCCCCGATGCCGACGCGTCCGATCGGCCAGCGCGCGGAGGCGGTCGAGCGCCTGGCGCCGTCCGGATACGTCCGCGTCAACGGGGAGCTGTGGAAGGCCCGGGTGCCGCACGGAGACGTGCGCGCGGGGGAGGTGGTCGTCGTGCGCGCGGCCGATGGGTTCACCCTGATCGTCGAGCGACCGAACGGGGCATGAGGGAACTCGCGGCCTGCACGCTGATGCTCGGGGCGCTGACGGTCGTCGCCGCGCCCGGCGGCGCGCAAGTCGGACCGTCGGCCGCGGAGGTGGCAGCGTACACGGGCCTGCACGCCGCCGCGCAACGCGGTGACGTCGACACCATTCGGAAGCTGGCTGCCGCCAACCCGGCGGCACGGGAATGGCGCGATGCACGTGGTCGCACGCCGCTGCACGTGGCGACCTTCGCGCGCCAGCGTGCGGCGATTCGCGTCCTCGCCGAGGTGAACGCCAACTTGTCGGCGCTGGAGGACGACCGCTATGACGCTGTCACCATCGCCGCTGTAGCCAATGACGAAGAGACCCTGCGCCTGCTCCTGTCCCTCGGCGCCAGCGCGAAGCAGGTCACCAGCCGTTACGACGGCACCGCGTTGATTGCCGCGGCTCACCTCGGACACGAGGGCGTGGTGCGCCAGCTCATCGCGGCCGGCGCGCCGCTGGATCACGTCAACAACCTGCACTGGACGGCGGTGATCGAGGCGATCGTGCTGGGCGACGGCGGTCCGCGCCATCAGGCCACGCTGCGCGCGCTGCTCGATGCCGGGGCGAGCACACAGCTGACCGATCGCGAAGGCCGCACACCGCTCCAGCTGGCCCGCGCTCGCGGCTACACCGAGATGGTGGCGCTGCTCGAGCGCGCGGGCGCCCGGTGACGCTTCCTCACACGGCCGTGATGTCGAAGGCGTGATAGCCCCACGGAGGCAAGTCCAGATAGAGGCCTCGCGTCAGCAGATCGGTTCCGTCGCGCTCGTAGCTGGCCGCGCCGAGCAGGTCCTTGAGGTGCACCGTGCGGCCCCGGAGATCGGCCCAGGGCAGACGGACGAAGCACTGGCTCCGGGTCGCGGCGTAGTTCGCGGCCGCCAGGACGCGTTCGCCGTGGCCGAGCGCCCAGGCCGAGGCGACGAAGCAGTCGAAGCTTCCGTTCCCCGGCCAGGCGGACACGCATTCGAGCAGGCGCCATCGCCCGTCCCGGACCGTGGGGCGCCGGAGCACGGACAGTAGCATGTCGTAGAACCGCTGGAGCGTGACGTCCACGGCCTCCTCGGGCCCACGCACGAGGTGCGGTGAGATCCGCGTCCGCCGGCCCTCGAGCTGTCCGTCGTGAAAGAATCGCAGGCCGGGAGCCAGGTACGTGATCAGCGCCGCGGCTTGATGCCGGCCCGGGCCGAACGTCGCCGCGGCCCGCGGCTCGTCGTGGTTTTCCATGAACCGGGCCAGCTTGTTCTGGTAGTCGAGCTCGCCGCGAAGATGGTCGCGCACCGGCCCGGCGGGGCCGGCGTGCAGCCGATCGTAGAGGCGCTTGTCGTAGGCGTAGTCGAATCCCTGCCGCATCAGCGTCCACTCGAGATCCCAGTAGACCTCGGCCATGAAGCAGAAGTCCGGGACGCGCTCCCGCACGCGCGCGATCGCCCTCGGCCAGAACGGCAGCGCCCTTCGGCCCCAGGTCCGCTCGAACACGTCGGGCAGCAGCAACATCGCCATGTCGCACCGGACCCCGTCACACTGCCGGGCCACCGCCAGGAGCTCGCCGATCATCGCCTCCTGCGTGGCGGGGTTGCCGTAATCGAGCTGGAGGGTATCCGGCCAGCCCGGGAAGTACGGGTCGCGGCCATGGGCGAGCAAGCGATCGCCGCCGGCGCGCTTGCGCCACGTGTAGTTCTGCGGCGCCCGGGTGAGGTCGAGCTCCGTGCCACCAACGTAGTACTCGGGATGATCCTCTACCCACGGATGATCGAGCGCGGTGTGGTTGGGAACGAAGTCGAGCATCAGCCGGACGCCGCGCGCGGCGAGGCGCGTGCGCAGCTTCGCCAGCGCGGCCTCTCCACCGAGGTCGGGATGCACGGTATAGCCGGTGATGGCGAACCCGGAGCCGCCGATGTCGTCGTCCTTCAGGTCGGGCAGCGTCTGCTCGAATTCGTGTCGCCACGCGGGATGCTCGCGCGACAGGCGCCGTCCCGCCGCGCCCGTGCGCCACACGCTCAGGAGCCAGATCCAGTCGAAGCCCTTCCCGGCGAGCTCATCCAGTGCGGCGTCGGGGATGTCGTCGAGCGTGGCGCGGCGGCCCATGGACCTCGACAGGCGCGTCAGCCAGACACGGGTGTTGAGCTGGTAGAGCGCCGGATGACGTGGCGGCCTCACGGCCTACTTCTCTCGGCTCTCGGCGAACACCGCCCCCTTGCCGAGCTGGAGGATGCTCGCCGGCGTCGCAGTCGCGAACAGGTGCATCGTTCTGGCGACGATCCCGGTCCATCCCGTCTGGTGGCTCGCCCCCAGGCCGGCGCCGTTGTCGCCGTGGAAGTACTCGTAGAAGAGCACGAGGTCCCGCCAGTGCGGATCCTCGTGGAACTTCCGCGCGCCGCCGTAAACCGGCCGGCGGCCGTCGCGATCTTTCAGGAATATGCCGGTCAGCCGGCGGCTGAGATCCTGGGCGACTTCGTAGAGGGTCATCTTCTGGCCGGAGCGCGCGGGACACTCGACGGTGAAGTCGTTGCCGTAGTACGCGTAGTACTGCAGGAGCGCCCGGATGATGAGGCCATTGACCGGCATCCAGATCGGCCCTCGCCAGTTGGAGTTTCCGCCGAACATGCCGCTGTCCGACTCCGCCGGAAGATAGGAGAGGCGGTGTTGCTGGCCGCCGGCGTCGAACACGAACGGATGGTCGGCGTGGCGGCGTGACACCGAGCGGATGCCGAACGGGCTCAGGAACTCCGCCTCGTCGAGCATGATCGCCAGCACCCGACGGAGATTCTGCTCGTTCAGGATGGCCGCCAGGCGCCGGTCGCCGACGCCCCGTTTCAGCGGATCGTGGATCAGGGCGGTCAGCTCCGAGCGGGTCGCGAGAAATCGCTTGAACGGCTCCACGACCTCGGGGTGACGGACGGCGAGGTGCCCGTCGAAGACGGTGACCGCACAGAACGGCAAGAGGCCCACCATCGAGCGTACTTTGAGGCGCCGGGCCGTTCCGTCCGGCAGCCGGAGCACGTCGTAGAAGAAGCCGTCCTCTTCGTCCCACATCCCGGTGTGCCCCCCGGCATGGATCATCGACGAGGCAATCCAGAGGAAATGCTCGAGGAATTTGCGGCACATCGCGACGTAGGCGGGCTTCTCGACGGCGAGCTCGGCGGCGATCTCGAGCATGTTCTGACAGAAGAGCGCCATCCAGGCCGTGCCGTCGGCCTGCTCCAGGTACCCGCCCGTCGGCAGCGGCGCGCTACGGTCGAAGATGCCGATGTTGTCGAGCCCGAGGAACCCCCCTTCGAACACGTTACCGCCGGTTCGGTCCTTGCGGTTCACCCACCAGGTGAAGTTGAGCAGCAGCTTCTGGAAGCAGCGCTCCAGCCACTCGAGATCGCCTCGGCCGTGCCGCGCTTGCTCGAGCCGGTGGGTGAAGATCGTCGCCCACGCGTGCACGGGCGGGTTCACGTCGCCGAAGTTCCACTCGTAGGCGGGCAGCTGCCCGCTGGGATGCAGGTACTCCTCGCGGAGCATCAGGTCCAGCTGCTCCTTGCCGAAGTCCGGATCCACGAGCGTGAGCGCCAGGACGTGGAAGGCGAGGTCCCAGGCGGCATACCAGGGGTATTCCCACTTGTCCGGCATCGAGATGACATTGGCGTTGTACATGTGATGCCAGTGCGCGTTGCGCGGCGCCCGCCGCCGCGGATTGAACGGGTCGGCGCCGTGCTCCGAGAGCCACCGGTCGAGGTCGAAGTAGTAGAACTGCTTGGACCACAGCATGCCGGCCAACGCCTGGCGCATCACGTTCGCGGCGTCGGCATCCAGGGTCTTCGGGATGACGGAGCCGTAGAACTCGTCGGCTTCCTGCCGGCGCGCCGTCATCGCGGCGGCGAAGGACGTTCCGAACGGAGCGCGCTGCGCCACGTCGCTCAGCCGAAGCCGGAGCGTCGCCGATCGGCCGCCGCTCACGGCCACCGCGTGGTGAACGGCCGCCTTCGTTCCCGTCTTCTCCGGATTCACCGCGTCCCGGTGACCACGCACGATGTACTCGTTGATCGCATCCTTGACGTAGGGCGTCCGGTTGGGAACCCGGACGAGGCGCTGGGTGTTCGTCTCGTTCTCGGTGAACAGCAGTGACGGCGCGCCGTCGGCGTAGACGAAGCGCTCGCCGAGCCCCGCGTGCGAGAGCCCGATCACGTCGGCGCCGTCATCCGCGGTGATCTGACGGAGGACCGGGCGAGGATCGCGTCCGCCCCAGGACCAGACGTTGCGGAACCAGACCGTGGGCAGCACGTGCAGCGTGGCGGGCTCCGGGCCGCGGTTGGACACGGTGATCTCGACGAGCAGGTCGTCCGGTGAGGCCTTGGCGTACTCGACCAGCACGTCCCAGTAGCGGTCGTCGTCGAACACACCGGTGTCGAGCAGCTCGTACTCGAACTCCGCCCGGGAGCGGCGGCGGTTCGTCAGCACCAGGTCGGAGTACGGGTAGGCGGCCTGCGGATACTTGTACAGGTACTTCATGTACGAGTGGGTCGGCGTCGAGTCGAGGTAGAAGTAGTACTCCTTGACGTCCTCGCCGTGGTTGCCCTCGCTGTTGGTCAGGCCGAAGAGGCGTTCCTTGAGGATCGGGTCGCGGCCATTCCACAGCGCCAGCGCGAAGCAGATGCGCTGCTGGTCGTCGGAGATGCCGGCCAGGCCGTCCTCGCCCCAGCGGTAGGCGCGCGAGCGCGCGTGATCGTGGCTGAAGTAGTTCCAGGCGTCGCCCGAGTCGCTGTAGTCTTCACGGACCGTTCCCCACTGCCGCTCGGAAAGGTAGGGACCCCACCGGCGCCACGGAATGCCCGCTGCGCGGGCTTCTTCCAGCCGTCGATGCTCGGCGTCGTTCCGGCTCAAGGGGGCTGAACGACGACTGTGCGCAGGACCCCGAGATACTTCTGCGCCACGCGCTGGACGTCAGCCGCCGTGACCTTCTTGACGTTCGCCGCGTAGACGTCGAAGTACTCGTACCCGACTCCGGCCAGCTCCCCGGCGGCCAGATACCACGCCTGGCGCGCGTTGGTCCGGCGGTCCATGGCCAGGCTGCCCACCACGTAGGAACGAGCGATGGCGACCTCCTCCGCCGACGCCGGCTCGTTCTGGATGCGCGCGAGCTGCTCCCTCAGCGCCGCCTCGGCCTTCGGCACGTTGGCCGGGGCCGTCCCCAGGATGGCGACGAAGCTCGTCGTATCCAGGCGGCCGAAATACTGCGCGCCCGTCGTGTACGCCAGCGCCTGTTTGTCGCGCAGGTCGGAGAAGAAGCGCGACGCCATCCCTCCGCCCAGGATCGCCGTCATCACCTTGAGCGGAGCGTAATCAGCATGCGTGAACGGAGGCGCCAGGGCGCTCATGAAGATCTGCGCCTGCGCCCCCGGCACAGAGAACACCTGCCGCCCGGCCGACAGCGGCGGCGGTGCGGGCAGCGTCGACGTGGCCGCCTTGCCGGCGGGCACGGCGGCAAACAATCGCTGAACCTGGGCGAGCACCTCGGCGGCCTTCACGTCACCGCCGATGGCGAGCACCATCTCGCCGCCCACGTACTGGCTCCGGTAGTGCGCGAGCAGGCTGTCTCGCGTGAGACGCTCGACGCTCGCGCGCCGCCCCAGCGGGTCCCAGGAATATGGATGCGTGGCTCCAAACAGCGCCTCGCGCGTGCGATCGGTGGCGACGTCGAAGGGCTTGTCGCCGCGGTTGCGGATCTGACGCACGATGAAATCGCGGACGGGCCCCACGGTGCCATCCGGAATGCTGGGACGCAGCGTGACGTCGGCGACCAGCTCGAGCATCGGCAGCCAGTTTCGCGAAAGGGCGGCGGCGGCGATCTCGCCGTAGTCCGCGTCGCCGTAGGCGTCGATGCTGCCGCCCATGCGATCGGCGGCGGCCGCGATCTGTTCACCGCTCATCTTGTCGGTGCCGCGCACCAGCATGATCTGCAGCATGTTCGAGATGCCGGCGGTCTCGGGCGTCTCGGTCCGGGTGCCCATCTTCACGAGGAGCGAGTACGCGACCACGGGCGCCGCCGGGTTCTCCCGCACGATGACGGTGAGGCCGCTGGGCAGGCGGGTCCGCGTGACGCCTGCCGTCTGGGCGACCACGGCCGTCGGCGTCAGGAGTGCAAGGAGCGCGGCAACGGCGACGACGCGGCCGATCACTGCGGCCTCTTCGGCACGAAGGCGAGGCGCGCGTAGGCGGTCGCGGGCAGATACTTGCGCGCCGCATCGCGGATCTGCTCGCGCGTGATGGCGCGAAGCCGCTCGATGTAGAAGAGCTCGTCCTCCAGCGTGGCCGTGGTGTAGGCGATGCCGTACGCCGACGCCACGCCGTCCGAGGTCTCGAACGCGAACGCGTGGTCGGACTCGGCCTTGGTGACCGCCAGCTCCCGCTCCTCCTCGGTGGGCCCGTCGGCTTGGAGCCGCGCGACTTCCTCGAGGATGCGCCGCTCGACCTTCTCCACGTCGCCGGCCTCGAGCTGCGCCTGGACGTAGAGGATGCCGGCCAGCTGCAACGTCGTGTTGCTCATGCTGATCCGGGTCACCAGGCGCTCGCTGTCGCGAAGCGTGGTGGCCAGCCGCGAGCTCTCGCTGCCGGCGAGAATCGTCGCCAGGAGGTCGAGCAGCAGGCTGTCGCGGTCGGCGAGACGCGGCGCCTGCCAGCCCAGGGCGAGGTACGCCTGCTGCTCGGGCCGCTCGACCGTGCGCCTGACGACTTCGGTGAGCGGCGCGAGCGTCGGCGCCGCGGGCGGGGTGTAGCCGCTCCGCGCGCGCTTGCCAAAGGTACGGTCGACCATGGTCCGAATTGTTCTGACGTCGACGGGGCCTACCACCGTCAGCGTCATGTTCTCGGGGGTGTAGAACCGCCGATTGAACGCCTTCAAGTTCTCCCGCGTCGCCGCCTTCATCGTGGCGGGCGTTCCGAGCACGGGCCACCCGTACGGATGGCCGGTGAACACCATGCCGTAGAGCTGGCGGACGAGCGCGCTCCGCGGTGTGTCCGTCTCGATGCGGGACTCCTCGGAGATGACCTGGCGCTCGGCGTCGACCTCCTTGGGATCGAACGCCGAGCGGAACATCATCGCGTCCAGGAGCTCGATGGCCTTCGGCGTCGCCTCGCTCGGGACGAGCATCTGATAGGTCGTGTAGTCGGCGCCGGTGAACGCGTTGGAGCGTCCTCCCGTACCCTCCAGCGTGCGGTCGATGTGGCCGGGACCGAACGTGTCCGTGCCCTTGAACAGCATGTGCTCCTGGAAGTGCGAGTGGCCGAGCGTGTCGGGGCTCTCGTACCGCACGCCGGTGGCCACCCAGAGGTGAACCGCCACGATGTCCGCCGCGCGGTGCTGCTGCACGATCAGCGTGAGCCCGTTGGGCAGCTTCTCGACCGCCGGCGCCCCCGCCGTCTCTCCGCTCGCGGCCCGTGGCGCCACGGCAGCCGCTGCGGCCGTCGGCGAAGGCGCGGCCGGCGGCGTGCTGCTGGCGCAGCCCGCCGCGAGGGCAATCAGCGCCGCGAGGCCGACGCTCCGGAACGATCTCACTGGGTCTTACCGGTCAGCTCGAGCACTTGCCCCGCCCGGAGAATGGAGACCTTGTAGGGCGCTCCGGGGGGAAGCCCGGCGAGCAGATCTCGGATCTTGCCGGCGTTCGCCGTGGACGCCGGGATGCCTTCGACGGACAGGACGATGTCGCCCCCGAGGGGCACATCCTGGCCAGCCATCCGCACGATCATCCGGCTGCCGCGCAATCCGATGTGGTCGCCCGGGGAGTCTTTCGCCACCGTCTTGACGATGAACCCGGTGGCGCGCGCCGGAATGTTCAGCAGATCGGCCAGATCGTCGTTCAGCGGAAACGTCTCGAGGCCACCCCAGAAGGACTTCTTCTCCAGCAGAAGCTGCTTGGCGGTGTTCATCGTCACCACGAAGCCGAGACCCTCGCTGCCGCCGCCCTTGGAGATGTTGTGGCTGACGATCCCGATCACCTCGCCCTTCATGTTGAACATCGGGCCCCCGGAGTTGCCGGTGTTGATCGTGGCATCGGTCTGGAAGAACTCGGCGAGCGGCATCGTTCGGTAGACGGTGTTCGGTGCCCACCGCGCGCTGATGTACCCGGCGCTCAGGGAGTAGCTCAGGCCGTACGGAGCGCCGACGATGACCACCGGGTCACCGACGGACATCTTGCTCGAGTCGGCCATCGGCGACACCTTCGCCCCTGGCGGGACGCGATCGAGCTTCAGGAGCGAGAGGTCGGCCGCGACCTCGGAGGCAATCACACGCGCCGAGACCGTCTCGCCGCCGATGAACTCCACGGAGATCTCGTCCATCGTGTGCACGACGTGGGCGGCCGTCATGACCCGGCCGTCGGACGAGATCAGGACGCCCGACCCGGTCTCCGCAAAGCGCGTCTCGCCCGACGCTTCCACGTCGCGGCCCTTCGCCCGGATCACGACCACGGACGGAATCACCTTCTCGAAGACCTCGCGGACCGTCTGTGCGGCGACCGGTCCGGACGGCCACCCGAGCAGACTGCCGAATACGATCGCGGCGAGCGCCACGCCCGCGCCTCGTCGATATGCCGATCCTGGTAGAGCCATCGTCGTGTTCCCTTTGTCGCCTCGAGCCGCTACTGTTTCGTGAGCGACACCTTCGCGACGTTGAGGCCGTTGATGGTGCCGGTGATCTTGTTTCCCTCCACCGTCAACCGTCCCGACGACGGCCGGCCAAGCAGGATCTCGTTACCGGACACCGCGCCCGAGATGATGGCCACCCGGTTGAGCACGGGTCCCGTGACGTTGAAGGTGCCCGAGACGTTCTGACCGTTCTGCTCGAATGTGCCGCGAAGATCGCCGGAGCCCATCTGCACGCTCTCGTACGACCACGTACCGGCCCAGTTGCCGCTGACGTTCACCGCGGGCGGCGCGAGTTGCGCGCTCGCACACGCCGTGAGGACGGCCGCGACGGCGATGAGGAACATGGCACCCATAGTCCTCATGATGCTTCTCCTTTTCGATGAAGGCGTTCTTCGGCGTAGGGCGGTAGTGTGGTCGGTGTCACACGAGCGCGAAATAGGGCTTTCGTCTCATGTCGTGGTGGGTCCGCCATCCTCCTTACTCCAGCACGACGCGCGCGTTGATCGGCTGCAGGGGCCGGTTGTTCGCAAAACCGACGGCCTTGCGGAAAGCCTCCACCTGCGCCTTCGAGACCGTGACCGGTTGCTTCATCACGTACCAGCGAACGCCTTCCGAGCAGGGCGGGGTGGTGAGTGACCCGTTGTAGCGGTAGTAGGCTGCGCTCTTCGGCAGAAGGTCGGCCGCGTTGATCTTCGTGTCGAGCTTGCGCTGGTCGCCCGCCTTCGCAGGCATCTGCGCCCACAGCTTCGCGATGACCGGATTGTCTGCGGAGGCCTCGGACATCAACACGCCCACCACCGCCAGGTTGCCGTCCCGGTCGGCGTGGACCAGGTGCATCTCCATGGGAAAGCTCTTCCCGTTCAGGGTGTGCTCGCTGGGCGCGTGAAAGTGAAACTGCTTCAGCTCGAACGTCGTGCCGTCGTGGCTGAGCTGGCTGCCCTTCGCGTAGTCCACCTGCACGGCGTGGCCGTTGTTGATGATGCTCACGCCGAGCGTGGTGTACTTCAGCTGGAGTGGCGGAGCCTTCGCGTCGATGAAGCCGCGCAGATCGATCGGCGATTGATTCTTGCCCTCCGCGCACACGCGCCACTCCGGATTGAGGACGCCCCATTTCGGGGGGGCGGTCGCGCCGGAGTAGCTGAAGTGGTGCGGCTGCGCCAGGGCCGGCCCGGCGAGCGCGAGCCCCATCGACAAGGTGACGATCGCGGTCTTCATGGCTCTGTTCGAGGTCTATCGTCGTTCGAGCGGGAAAACGACCTTCCAGTCTCGCTTCATGTCGACGACCGTCCAGCCCCGGGCGCGGGCCTCGTCGAGTCCCTTGTCGAGGCGACCGATGCGGGACTGCCGGTCGTAGGCCCACTCCCGCTGGGCATCCGTGTGGTGGACGAAGAGGCAGAACCGCGCTCCGTCGCCGGCAGCCGTCCACTCCAGCATGGCCAGGTCACCGTCCGAATTCCCGAACGCGGCGATCGGGCGGCGACCGATCGCGCGCTGGATGCCGATGGGCTTGCCGTCCTTGTCGTCGACGAAATCGAGCGCGGGCAGCTTCACCAGCACGGGCTTGCCGTCACGCCGTTCGAGCTTCTGCTTGCCCGCGCTGCCGATGACCTGCTCGGGCGGAATCCCGTAGACGGCCTCCGCGAACGCTCGCATGAACTCCACGCCGCCGCCCGAGACGATGAAGGTTTTGAAGCCGTTCGCGCGGAGATAGGCGAGCAGCTCCAGCATCGGCTGGTAGACGACCTCGGTGTAGGGCCGATTGAACTTCGGATGCCGGGCCGTCGCCAGCCAGTCCTTGACGATACGCTCGAAGTCGGTGGTGGTCATGCCGGCGTGGGTGGCGGCCATCATCTGCACAACGGCTCTCTCGCCGCCGGCCAAGGCCTTGCTCACGTCCCCCTTGAGCACCGAGGCGAACGGCTCCTTGTCCTTCCACTCCGGATGCTTCGGCGCGAGGGCCTTGATGCGATCGAGGACGAACAGGAGCTGGAAGTACATCGGCTGCTCGGCCCAGAGCGTGCCGTCGTTGTCGAAGGTCGCGATGCGCTCGACGGGAGCGACGAAGCCCGGGCCCCCATCCTTCGTGACCTTGGCGACGAAGTCGACGATCGCGGTCTTCGTGGCGCCCTCATTCCACGACGGAAGCGGGTCGGCCGCCGCGGCGCCGTTCGCGCCCAGCATGACGGCGGCCGCGGCGAGGCCCCACAATCCCAGCCGAGCGCGGATGCGCATCTACCGACCTCCCCCTTGCGCACCTCTCTGAAGCGCCTCCAGCGCTGCATCGATGCTGAAGCTGCCGGGCTTCTGGCTGGGCGGGAACTCCTTGAACGTCGCCAGGAACTGTCCGACGTACTGCTGCGCAGGCACGAGCACGAAGAGGTGCTCCACGCGCCAGCGTGGATAGTCCATGCCTTCATGGTCAGCGGTCTCGAAGGGGTCCGCGCGCAGGTTGAAGAGCTTCGGGAAGCGCAGCGGCACGAACGGCTGCTGCCAGACGTCGATGCCATGCGCAGTTTGCTCGGCGAAGACGACTTTCCACTGATCGTAGCGCAGGCCCACGAGCGACCCGTCGTCATTGAAGTAGAAGAACTCGCGGCGCGGACTCGGTGCTTTCCCGGCCAGGGCCTCGGCGATGTTGTACCCGTCCAGATGCACCTTGAAGGTCTTGTTGCCGACCGACGTGCCCTTCAGGAGCTTCGCTTTCACGTCGGGGTCCCCCGCCGCCGCCAGCAGCGTGGGGAGCATGTCCTCGTGCGCGAAGATGTCGTTGAGGACGGTGCCCGGCTTGATCACACCGGGCCAGCGGATGGCGCAGGGCACGCGGTAGCCGCCTTCCCAGTTGGTGTTTTTCTCGCCCCTGAACGGCGACTGGCCGCCGTCGGGCCACGTGAACTTCTCGGCGCCGTTGTCGGTGGAATACATCACGATGGTGTTGTCCTCGAGGCCCAGTTCCTTGAGCTTGTCGAGCATCTGCCCGACCATCGCGTCGTGCTCGACCATGCCGTCGGGATAGATGCCGAGGCCGGTCTTGCCCTGCGACGCCGCCTTGAGGCGCGTCCAGATGTGCATGCGGGTCGCGTTCCACCACAGGAAGAAGGGCTTGCCCTCCTTTTTCGCTTCCTCCATGAACCGGAAGGCCTCGCGGGTGAATTCCTCGTCCACCGTTTCCATGCGCTTCTTGGTCAGCGGGCCGGTCAGCTGGATCTTCTGCGTGCCGTCCGGGTTCGCCCAGCTGTGGATCACGCCGCGCGTCGCATAACGCTTGCGCATCGCTGGATCCTTGAAGTAGTCCGGATGCTCCGGTTCGTCCTCGGCGTTCAGGTGGTAGAGCGAGCCGAAGAACTCATCGAAGCCGTGCGCGGTGGGCAGATGCTCATCGAGGTCGCCGAGGTGGTTCTTCCCGAACTGGCCCGTCTTGTAGCCTCGCGCCTTGAGTAGCTGGGCGATCGTCACGTCGCGAGCCTGGAGGCCTTCCTTCGCACCCGGGAGGCCGACCTTGAGAAGCCCGGTGCGAAAGCCGACCTGGCCGGTGATGAAGGCTGCCCGGCCGGCGGTGCAGCTCTGCTGCCCGTACCAGTCGGTGAACAGGGCGCCTTCTCTGGCGATGCGGTCGATGTTCGGGGTCTTGTACCCCATCATGCCCTGGTTGTAGGCGCTGACGTTCCAGTACCCGATGTCGTCGCCCCAGAGCACGAGAATGTTCGGCTGCTTCGTCGGGGCCTGGGCCATTGCCGGGCCGCCCGAGACCAGCACGCAACCCAACGCGGTGAACGCCAGCAGGATCTCTCTCATCGTGGTCTCCTTTGCGTATCACCGAGACAGCCTGCGTTGCCGCGATCACATCTGGCACACTCCGCCGGGCAGGTGAATCATTCGCACGAGACTCTGGCAGGGCAATTGGACCTTTATCGTATCTGTACGTAGGTGCTTGGTCGTATGCTCGCGTCTGCGGGTGGGACCAAAGTCGTATCGATGTCGACCACGTCCCGTGCGAGAAGTTGAACGCTCCATGAACCGGCGGCACGTGCTGTTGGCTCTCGCGATTCTCGTCGGCCTCGGCCTGCCGGTCTCGGGCGACGCCCAGCCGGTCGCGGTCCCCGACACCTGGGGCGGGGACTTCTGGTCCCGTCCCCGCCTCACGGGCAGCTGGGGCGGGCTCCGCGACGATCTGGGCAAGAAGGGCGTCGTCTTCGACGCCGACCTGCTGCTTACCCCGCAGGGTGTCCTCAGCGGCGGCCACGACGAAAGCGCCGAGTTCTGGGGCAATGCCGAGTACACACTCAACGTGGACACCGGCAAGCTGGGACTCTGGCCGGGCGGGTTTCTGAAGGTCTACGCGGGCAGCACCTTCGGCGAGAGCTTGTTCAATGACGCCGGCGCGCTGGTGCCCCTCAATGCCGCCTGGCTCCTTCCTGAGGCCAACGAGCCGAGCACCGGGCTCATGCACGCGACGTTCATGCAGTTTCTCAGCCCGAAGTTCGGCCTGCTGGCCGGCAAGATCTTCACCCTCGATGCGCTGCATGGCGAGTTCGCCGGCAACTTCCGCACGCAGTTCATGAACACGGGGCTGACGATTCCCATGAGCCTGGCACTGGTGCCGATCTCGGCGTACGGCGGCGGGGTCGTGGTGCTGCCATGGAAGAACGTCGTCGTGTCGGCGCTGGCGCTCGACCCGAGCGGCACGGTGAAGAACAACGACGTCACGGACGCGTTCGACGACGGCGTGATGTTCCTCGCCTCCGGGCACGTGGCCATCACCCCCTTCGGGCTTCACGGCCATCAGAAGCTGGGCTTCATGTGGACCAACAAGGACCGGCTGTCGCTCGATCAGGATCCCGGGAACATCGGGCGCCTCCTGCTGACCGAGCGGTATCCGCTGCTCGCGGATCCTGGGCCTGTTCTGCGTCGCCTCCTCGAGCGGTTCTTCCCGCAGCTCCTGGTGCCTGCTCAGGCGGCCAGGCGCGAGGACAGTGCCTGGACGGTTTTTTACGGGTTCGACCAGTACCTCTGGCAGCCCCGAGGCGATCCGAAGAGGGGTATCGGCGTCTTCTTCACGTTTGGCGCGACTGACGGCAACCCCAACCCGATCAAGTACTCGTACAGCATGGGGATCGGCGGCAACGGCGTGGTGCCCGGACGGCCGCGCGACACGTTCGGAGTGGGCTGGGCGCGCACGGAGTTCAGCGACGACTTCCTGCCGTTTTTGCGCGAACAGCTCCGGCTCGGTCTCGAGCGAGAGGACGCGGTCGAGATCTTCTACAACGCATCGGTGACGTCGTGGCTGAACGCCACGCTTGATCTTCAAATCATCGAGCCGGCGCTGACGAAGACGCTGAGCTCGTCGCGACGCCTCGAGAGCGTCGACACGACGGTCGTGGCCGGACTGCGGCTCTACGTGCGGTTCTAGCGACGCGTACCAGGAGCCTCGTCCTGGCGATCGGCGCGGTCGTCGCCGTCGGCGGCCTCGCCGCCGGCGGACGGTGGTGGCGCTCCGACAAAGCGACCGGGCCGAGCCCCGGACCTTCGGCCGCGTATGTCGGACACGAGACGTGCGCGTCGTGCCACGCCGAGGTCGATCGAAGCTGGCGCGAGTCGCATCACCATCTCGCCATGCAGCCGGCGACGGAGGCCAGCGTCGCCGGCAACTTCAACGACGCCCGCTTCTCCTACGCGGGCGTGACGACCACCTTCATGAAGCGCGACGGCAAGTTCGTGGTCCGCACCGACGGCCCCGACGGGACGCTCCGGGACTACGAGGTCAGCCACACGTTCGGCGTCACCCCTCTGCAGCAGTATCTGATTCCCTTTGCGGATGGTCGCCTGCAGGCGCTTTCCATTGCCTGGGACGCGCGCCCGGCCGCACGAGGCGGGCAGCGGTGGTTCCACCTCTATCCGGGGGAGAAGATCACCCACCGTGACGAGCTGCACTGGACGGGCCCCAGCCAGAACTGGAACCACATGTGCGCGGAATGCCACTCCACCGGCGTGCGCAAGGGTTACGATGCGACGGCGCGCCGCTTCACCACGACCTACGCCGAGGTCAACGTCGCGTGCGAGGCCTGCCACGGACCCGGCAGCCGCCACGTGGCGTGGGCGCGCCGCGAGGGCGACGGGCGACGCCTGGACGGCGGCACCAAGGGACTGGCCGTCGCTCTCGACGAGCGGCGGGGCGTCACGTGGGCGATCGACGCGGCGACCGGCAACGCGCTCCGAACGCCGGCCGGCCGGCCGACCCGCGAGCTCAATACGTGCGGGCGCTGCCACGCGCGGCGAGGCCAGCTCACCGATGCCGATGCATCCGGGCGCCCGCTCGGCGATACCCATCGCGTCGCGTTGCTGGAGGAGCCTCTCTATCACCCCGACGGCCAGATCCGCGAGGAGGTCTACGAGTACGGCTCGTTCTTGCAGTCGAAGATGTTCGACCGGGGCGTGACGTGCTCGGACTGCCACGACCCGCACAGCGGCCGGCTCCGCGCCCCGGGCGGCCAGGTCTGCCTCGGCTGCCACGCGGCGGACAGGTACCAGACGCCGCGTCATCACTTCCACACCGCGGCAGGCTCGCGCGGCGCCGACTGTGTCGGCTGCCACATGCCCGTGACCACGTACATGGGCGTCGATCCCCGTCACGACCACAGCTTCCGCGTCCCGCGGCCGGACCTCTCGGTGGCCCTTGGCGTCCCCAACGCGTGCACGCGGTGCCACGCGGATCGCCCGGCGGCGTGGGCCGCCAGGCAGGTGGAGACGTGGTACGGGCGTGCGCCGCGCGGTCATCAGCAGTACACGGAGGCGCTGCACGCAGGCGCGCTCGGCGCGCCGGGATCGGTCGAGCGGCTCCTGGCGGTGGCCCGCGACGGCGCGCACCCCGCGATCGCGCGCGCCAGCGCGCTGGCGCGGCTTCCGGCGGGCGCGACCGCCCCCGACGCCGTGCGCGCAAGCTTGAAAGATCCTGACGCGCTGGTGCGGCGCGCCGCCGCCCGCGCGCTGGAGACCGTCGAGTCGGCGCTGCGCGTGGAGCTGCTGGCGCCGCTGCTCGACGACGCCGTGCGCGACGTGCGGCAGGAAGCCGCCCGCCTCCTGGCCGGTGTGCCCGGGGACCGGTTGACGCCGCCGCAGCGCGCCGCCCTCGGCCGCGGGCTGGCGGAGTACGTGGATGCCCAGCGGTTCAACGCCGACCGTGCGGAGTCACACCTGAACCTCGGACTGCTGTACGCAATCCAGCAGCGGCCGCTCGAGGCCGAGACAGCGCTCAAGACAGCCCTCGAGATCGATCCGCGCTTCACGCCGGCCGCGATCAACCTTGCCGATCTCTACCGCGCGACCGGGCGTGACACGGACGGCGAGCGGGTCCTGCGTGACCTCCTCGCACGCGACCCGCGGAGCGCGGCCGCACGTCACGCCCTCGGTCTGCTCCTCGTCCGGCGTCAGCGAACATCCGAGGCCGTTGCCGAGCTCGAAGCCGCCGCCAGGCTGGCCCCGGAGAGTGCCCGCTACGGGTACGTGTACGCGGTGGCGCTGCACGACACGGGTCGTCGGGGCCCCGCGCGTGACGTCCTGGGGCGCGTACTGGCTCGTCACCCCTACGATCGCGACGCGCTTGCGGCGGCGCTCGCCTATGCGCTCGAGCAGGACGATATCAGCCAGGCGCTGGGTCTGGCCCGGCGTCTGGCCGAGCTGGAACCGGCGAACGCGGACGTGCGAAGGCTTGTCGAGCGGCTGGCCTCCGCGCGCCAGAGGAGACCTTCATAGGGTCGCGGTTGCGCTGCTCCTCACTTCGCCTTGACCCACGTCTGCGTCTTGTAGAACGGGCCGAGATAGCCGCGCACCTTCAGCTGCTCGCCTTCCTTCCACAACTCGGCCCTGTACACTTTGCCGTCGGCGGGGTCGAGGATGGTCCCCCCCTTGAACTTGTCCTTGTCCGGAGCCAGATCCTTGACGATCAGGAGGCCCACGATCGGCTGATCCTTGTCGGCGCCTTGACACTTGCTGCAGACCTTCGGCTTGCCCTTCGCGTCCACCGGGTCCGCCAGGCGGACGATCTTGCCGTACAGCCGGCCGCCTTCATCGTACAGCTCCACTTCGGACACGACCTTCCCGGTCTTTTCGTCGACGGTGTTCCATTTGCCGACCGGTTTGTCGGCGGCCGACACGGGCTCGACCGTGAGAATCAGCCCGAGCGCGCACGCCATGCCAAACGCTGTCGACAGTGCTTTTCGCATTGTTGCCTCCATCGCTATCGGGGATCCCTCGCGCTCGAACTCTAGCAACAGTGGAGGCGGCTGCCGATTACGACCTTCGTCTTACACGGGCGCGTCGCAGGGATCGAGCGCCAGGGGAAGGACTGTCAGCGGGTGATCAGCCGCCGGATAGCGTCGCGCAGCGCGTCCGGCTCGATCGGCTTCAAGACGTAGCGCTGAAAGCCGGCGGCGCGCACACGGGCGTCGGTCGGGCGGCCCCCGGTCACGAACGCGAGTGCCGGCGCCGGCCGTCCGCGGTGCTGGTGCTTGCGGCGAAGCCCCGCCAGGAACACCTGCCCGGTCGCCTCGACGAGCTCGAGATCGCAGAGGATCACGTCGGCGACGATGGTGGTCTCCGCGGCGCCGGCGGCCGTCGTCGTCGTCACCAGCGCGCCGAGCGGCTCCAGCACCTTCCTCACCAGCTCGCGCACGTCGGCGTCGAAGTCGATGACGAGGACGTGAACGCCTTCGAGGCTCTCCCGATCGCTGTCGCCCATGAGTATCGAGCGTAGCGATGGGAGGGCGGGGCGACCGGGGTGCCGCGCGACAAGTTTGCGGCGGTCGGCGACACGCTCACACCGGAGCGTGTCGGAACGCCCGCGGCGAAACGCCGTGCCACGCTCGAAACGCGCGCTGGAAGGCGCTCGGGTCGGCGTAGCCCAGCAGGAACGCGACTTCGGAGACGGCCAGACGACCATCACGCAGCAACGGGCGCGCCAGCTCCTGGCGCAGCGCGGCCAGGACCGCCGCGAACGTCGTTCCCTCGGCGCGCAGCTGACGCTGGAGCGTCCGAGGGCTCACGCCGAGCTCACGCGCCACCCGCTCGAGCCCCGGCGCACCTTCGCTCAGCTCCGACCAGAGCCGCCGTCGCACGCGATCGGCCATCGACTGCGCGGTGCCGAGCCCCGCGAGCGTGTCCTCGGCCAGCTGTTGCAGATAGCCGGTCACCGTGGGATCGGACAGTGCCACCGGCCGCGCCAGATCCTTGTTGTCGAGCAGCAGCGCGGTGGCCAGCATTCCGAACTCCAGCGGGGCCCGGAAGAATCGCTCGTAGGCCTTCACGTCGTCCGGCCGGCGATACGTCAGCTGCACGGCGAGCGGCGCGAACGGCGCGGCGGCGATCTCTCGTAGCACGCTGAGGAGGACGGACAGCCGGCCATCGACCGCGGGGCGCAACGCGCGCAGCGCGGGCTGCGTGTCGATGCGCACCCACGTTGCCTCGGCGTCGCGGACGAGGTCCACGACCAGCGCGTCGGAGACGATCCGTCCATAACGGGCGAGCCGCTCGAGCGCCGCGCCGACCGTCGGGCTGTACGCCATGACGCACCCGACCAGTCCGAAATCGCGCACGTGACACTCCTCGCCCAGACGCAGCCCGATCGCCGGGTCCGTCGCCTGCGCGCTGATGGCTCGCCACAGGCGCGTCACCGCCGCCAGCGGAATGCGCGCGTCCGGGTCCCGGAGCTGGCGCGGGTCGAGGCGGGCCGCGCGCAGCAGCTCGGCGTAGGAGAGGCCGAGCTCGCTCATGCACTCGAGCGGCAGCACCGCCAGGCGTGCGAGGCCGGAGGGCGGGACCTCGGTCACGGGCCGAGCTTGCCACCCATGACGGCGTCCGAAATAGGACCATCGGCCGATGGACCGCTGCGACGGCGCCGGTCACGATGACCGGCGGTGAAGACCGCCGCGTGCGTGCTCACTGGGTTCGTCGTCGCCGGCGCAGCGGTATGGGCCGCCGGCCTCCTCTACTACGCCGGCTGGGGACCCGAATGGCTGCGCACCGCGCTCGCCCTCGGCTTGCTTGTCCTCACGGCGCTCGCGTTCGCCGTGCTCCCACGCCGTCGTCGCACGCTGATCGGCTTCGGCGCCGTCTTTGCCGGCCTGCTGGTCTGGTTCTTCTCGCTCAGCCCGTCGAACGACCGCGACTGGCAGCCGGAGGTGGCGGTCACCCCATGGGCGAGCCAGGACGGCGACATGATCACCATTCACGGCGTGCGGAACTTCGTGTATCGCACCGAGACGGACTTCGAGCCGCGCTGGGAAACCCGCCGCTATGACCTCAGCCGGCTGGACTCGGCGGATCTCATCGCCGTGTACTGGGCGGGCAAGGCCATCGCGCACATCATGGTGAGCTTCGGCTTCGGGGACGAGGACTACGTCACCATGTCGATCGAGACGCGGAAGGAGCGGAGCGAGAGCTACTCGGCGCTGGGCGGGTTCTTCCGTCAGTACGAGCTGGTCTACGTCGTCGGCGACGAGCGGGACCTGATCGGCGTTCGCACCACGTATCGCCGGCCGCAGGAGGACGTCTACGTCTACCGCCTGCCCGCCCAGCGGGAACGCGTCCACCGCGTCTTTCTCGATTACGTGAGGACCATGAACAACATGCGCGAGCGCCCGCGCTTCTACAACACGCTGCTGACAAACTGCACCACGGGGATCTTCATGCACGCGCGCGTCAACCCGGACCGGATCCCGTTGTCGTGGAAGATCCTCCTCAGCGGGTACGTGCCGGCGTACATGCACGAGCTCGGACGCCTCGACACGCGGCTGCCGTTCGCGGAGCTCGAGCGCCGATCGCTCGTGAACAGCGTGGCGCACGCCGCCGGCCGGGATCCCGGGTTCTCTCGCCGGATCCGCGAGGCATTACCGGTCCCCCCGGCCGTCGGCGCCGCCCGCTGACGCCTACTGCTCCTTCACGAGGAACTGGGCGCGGCGGTTCCGCGTCCAGCAGCGCTCATTGGCGTCGGTGCACACCGGCCGCTCCTCGCCGTAGGAGATCGTGCTGATTCGCTCGGCCCGGATCCCTCGCGAGGCGAGATACGACATCGCCGCCTTCGCGCGGCGATCGCCGAGCGCCAGGTTGTACTCGTTCGTTCCGCGCTCGTCGCAGTGACCCTCGATCAGCACGATGTAGCCCGGATGCTCGCGCAGCCAGTTCGCGCTGGCGTCGAGCACCTGCGCGTCGCCGGGCCGGATCGTCGACTTGTCGAAGTCGAAATGGATCGGCTTGAGGGCGTCGTGCGGCATGAACTCCTTCGGCGCCGGTGGCCTCGGGGCCGGAGCGGCGACCGCCGGGGGCGGCGGCGGCGGGGGCGCGGGCGCCGGTGCCGGTGGCGCGGTGACGACCGGGGCCGGCGGCGGCGCGACGGCGGGCGGCGGCGCAGGCGGCGGGGGTGGGGCAGCCGGGGCGGGGGCCGGAGTCGGCGCCGGCGCCGCCGCCGTCAGCATCATCGGCCGCTTGGCACAGGCGCCGACGACGAGCGCGACAGACGCCGCTGTCGCAACGAGCAGAACACAGGAACGAGCGAGTCTCATAGCGTCCTCCCGGCCCTCCGGCCGTCAGTTCTGCTGAATCTGTTCGGAGCTCACCGTGATCGGTTTGCCCCACCAACCCTCGGAGCGCGCGGCCGCGATGTCGGTCCGGGAGACCCGAGCGGGCGTCCCCTCGCGGTTCCGGACGGAGAAGAACGCGTGATCGCCCGACGCGAAGTGGGCCGGATGCTGCTTCCACTCCGCCCACTCCTGCGAGCTCGCGCATCCCGTGATGAGAGCGCTGAACGCCACCAGGATGATTCCGCGTGTCACTCGACGATTCATGGTCAGTCCTCCAGGACTTTCTTGCGCTGCTCTTCGTACTCCTTCGCGTTCATGGCCCCGCTATCGAACGCCTTCTTGAGGTCGAGCAGTTGCTGCCCCTTCGTGGTGGTGGTGATCTCCGACTGCACCTTGGCGCCGCCACCCCCACAGCCGGTCGCCGTGATCGACACCGTCATGACAGCCAGGATGGCCAGGCACCGTAATCGCATCGTCGTTCCTCCCCCACCTCGAGCACCTCCGTGTGGCCACGGGCCACGCCGATGCGCTCGATGGCTTCGAGGGATCGTATCGAGTCCGACGAGTGCGGATCATCGGCCAAAGGTCTTATAGAGAGCCCGCACCGTTCTCGATAGCGTTCCGTCCAACGAGAATACCCGTGCTGATCCGTCTTGCCGTCTTCACGGTCCTGCTTGCGGCGACCGTCGGCTGCGCCACGCCGGTGGGCGTGACGCGCCAGGACCCGAGGGTCCTCTATCGATCGCTCTCGCAGAGCGTCCTGTCGGGGGATGCGCCGAGCGGGTTCACGGAGCAGTTCCTCCGCCGTCACGGTCTCGACGAAGCGTTCGAGAAGGATCCGGAGGTCGTGCTCGAGGAGCTTCATCGAACGCGGACGCCGCGGGACCACGAGCGCCTGTTCGCGCTGGCCGAGCTGAGCTTTCAGCATGGCCGTGCGCAAAACAAGCGCGAATACCTCCTGGCGGCGGCGGTGTACGCCTGGGCGTTCCTCGCCAACCGCGAGCGCCAGAAGGAGCTGCTTCCCACCGCCGATCCGCGGGTCCGATGGGCCGGCGACCTCTACAACGTCGCGCTCACCTTGGGGCTCACGGCGCCGCCCACGTCCACCAACGGCGTCGAGGTGCCATCGAATGAGGTGCTGCTCACCGACCGCTCCCTCCCGCTGCCCTTCGGTCAGCTGGAGCTGCAGAGGCGACCCGAGAGGTTCGTGTGGGGCGGCTACCGCCTGACCCGCTTCATCTCGCTCATCGACTACCAGGTGCGCGGCCTGCGCACCCGCTATCGCCAGCCGGGCCTCGGCATGCCGCTCGCCGCCGAGGTCACGCCCGTCGACGGCCCCGACGCCGACCGCGCGCGGAAGCGCATTCCGCCGAGGGTCAAGGTGCCCATCACCGCGTTCGTGCGCTTCAACGACATCGCGCGCGGTCTCGCCGATGGCCACGTTCGCGGTGTCATCGACCTCCACTCCTTCGACGAAGCCACGACAGTGCAGAGTGAGGAGGGCATCGTTGTTCCACTGGAGCTGGATCCCAGTGCGGCTCTCGCCTTGGGGCTCGAGGGAGCGCCCGTCTGGGACACCGAGCTCGGAGGATTCCTGCGGGCGGGCCAGAGTGTCTTCGGTGACGGCCTCATCATGATGCACCCGTACCGGCCGGGCCGCATTCCGGTGGTCCTCGTTCACGGGACGGCCTCGAGCCCCGCGCGGTGGGCGGACATCGTGAACGAGGTACAGAACGACCCCGCGCTGCGCGGGAAGGTCCAGCTGTGGCTCTTCATGTACAACACCAGCAACCCGATCCTGCTCTCCGCCTCTCGGCTGCGCGCCGCGCTGCAGACCGTTGTCACCGACCTCGACCCCGACGGGCGAGACCCCGCGCTGCGAAGGATGGTGGTCATGGGGCACAGTCAGGGCGGCTTGCTCACGCGTCTCATGGTGACGGACAGCGGGGACCGCTTCTGGGCGAACGTGTCCGACGTCCCGTTCGACAGCGTCCAGATGTCGGCGGAGGCGCGGGAGCTCTTCCGGCGCGCGATCTTCTTCGAGCCGCTGCCGTGCGTCACCCGCGTCGTGTTTCTGGCCACCCCGCATCGAGGCAGCTTTCGCGTCACCTCGATTGTGATGGGTGCCGTGCGGCAGCTCGTCACGCTCCCCTTGACGCTGGTCAGAGATTTCCGCGACATCGTGCAGCGCAATCCGGAGCTCGCCAGGCGCCTGGCGGGACGCGCTCTGCCGACCGCCGTCGACAACATGCTGCCCGGGAACCCATTCGTGAAGACCCTGTCGGCGAGCCCGCTCGCGCCCGGTGTCCCGGCGCACTCCATCGTGGCCGTGCAGGGCGACGGCCCTCCGCTCAATCTCAACGATGGCGTGGTCGCCTATCGCAGCGCGCATCTGGACGGCGTCGAGTCCGAGAAGATCGTGAATTCGTCGCACTCGCTGCAAAGCAATCCCGCCACGATCCTCGAAGTCCGTCGGATCCTCCGCGAGCACATCGAGGCGCCCCCAGCGGCCTCCGTCAAGCCGTAGCCAGGCGACGGCCGCGCTCGGTCATATCGCCCCCCGACATATCGGACCAAGGTCGAACGCGGGCTCTTCGTACGTCGAACGTCGTAACGATCGACCTCAAGGTCCGATTGTTCCCACGTGCCCGTCCGCGGCACCGTAGCACCGCCGTACAGACCCTCGCGCAGCGAGACAAGGAGGCAGACATGAGGCGGAACAGCTCGGTGGTGCGGACACTGGTCGCGATGCTGATGTTCATGCTCGGTGCGGTCCCGGCGTGGGCGGCGGAGGACACGAAGGGGAAGGTGTCGATCGAGATCATGTCGGTCGGTGCCGGCCTCGGGATGACCTGGGGGCAGGGCGTGCTCGAGTACCGTGGCGAGACCTATCCGTTCACGGTGACCGGGTTCAGCATCGGCGACGTCGGCGTGGCCAAGGTGCTGGCCAAGGGCGAGGTCTACAACCTCAAGAGCGTGGACGACTTTACCGGTGTCTTCGCGGCCGCCGCCGCGGGCGGCACGCTCGGCGGTGGTGGCGGAGCTGCTGCCATGAAGAATCAGAAAGGGGCGAGCATGGTGTGGACCTCCACCAATCAAGGGCTGAGCTTCTCGCTGGCCCAGGCCGGCATTTCCGTGAAGCTCACCGAGGAGGGTCAGCAGCTGGCGGCGAAGAACGGTCGCCGCGCGTCCGCCGAGCGCCAGCCGGCGGCGGCGCCGCGCACGTCGCAGTAGTCCGGTAACGCAGCCGACTGCTCCGGCGCCGCGACGGCCAGCGAGTGCCCCCGGAGCAGGCGGCAAGTTGCCACCCCCGGTCGACCACGGATCGGGTACCATCCCGGCGAGTGGCCATGACGGAACGCGCGAAGATCGCGGCAACGGCGCTGCTGGTCTGCATCGTGTACTTTCTCGGCGCCAGGATCGGCGAGCAGCTCCGGCTACTTCCGGTCACGACCTCCGTGCTGTGGCCGCCGAATGCCATCCTCACCGCGACACTGCTGCTGAGTCCGACCCGTCGCTGGTGGATCTATCTCCTGGCGGCGTTGCCCGCTCACCTGGTCGTCCAGCTCTCCGCGGGGCGCGCCACGCCGTTCGTGCTGGCGCTCTTCCTCACGAACTGCAGCGAAGCGCTGCTGGCCGCGGCCGGTGTGCGACGGTTCGCCGATGGCCCTCGCTTCGACACGCTCCGTCACGTTGCCATCTTCCTGATCTATGCCGTGTTCGCCGCGCCGTTCCTGTCTTCCTTCGCCGATGCGGCCGTCGTGACCGTCTTCGCCGCAGACCCGTACTGGACCGTCTGGCGAACGCGGTTCTTCGCCAACATGCTGACCGAGTTGATGCTGGTGCCGGCCATCGTGATGCTCGTGAGCGGCGGCTGGGCGTGGATCCGGGACGCGTCGCCCGGCCGACGGCTGGAGGCCGCGCTGATGGCGGCCTCGCCCATCGTCGTCGGTCTCGTCATTTTCGAGTACGGGTTCGACGAGGTGGCCGCCCTTCGCGAATCGCCCGCGACTCAGCTGGCGTTCGTGCTCCCGGGGCTGCTGTGGGCCGCGGTCCGCTTCGGGCCTGGCGGCTTCAGCGCGGCGCTGCTCATGACGACGCTCGTGGCCATCTGGGAGGGTACCCGGTGGCGTGGTCCTTTCGTCGACATGTCCCCGGCCCAGAGCGTCCTCGCCTTCCAGATCTTCGCAACGGTCACCGGGATTCCGCTCCTGTGTCTCGCGGCGGCCATCAAGGAGCAGCGACGGACGCAGCAGGAGCTTTCCAGTCGCCTGCAATTCGAGCAGCTGCTCTCGCAGCTGTCCACGTCCTTCGTGCACCTGGCTCCATCCAACGTCGACGCGGCCGTGGAACAGGGCCTTCGGAAGCTCGGGGAATTCCTCGGCGTGGACCGCCTCGCCATCCATCGCGTGACGCGCGGCTCGGAAGGTGTGGACGTTGTGTATTCGTGGACGCGTCCGGGCGTGAGCGAGGCGTCCGCGCCGCCGACGGCGAGAGTGGAATTCCCGTGGATGGCGCGCGAGCTGAAGGCCGAGCGGCCGATCGCGATCGCCCGCGTCGGAGATCTCCCGCCCGAAGCCTCACGCGACGCCGAGGCGCTGCGACGACGTGGCATCAGCGCGGTGCTGATCCTGCCGATCGTGGCGGCCGGTCGAGTCTTCAGCAGTCTGTCGGTGATCATGTGCACTGCCGAGCGCGCGTGGCCGGCCGAGCAAATTCAACACCTGAAGCTGCTCGCGGAAGTGTTCGGCGGGGCGCTCGCGCAGAAGGAGGCGACCGCAGCCGTGCACGCCAGCGAGGCGATGAATTCGGCGATCCTGGCCTCTCTGAGCAACGGCGTCGCCGTGCTCGACGATGGCGGCACGATCGTCGCGGTGAACGAGTCCTGGAGCCGGCTGGCCCGGGCGGGGGTCGCCTGGGGCGCGGAAGGGACCGTCGGCGACAACTACGTCAGGGCTTGCCGTCGGCCCGGCGTGCCGCAGGCCAGCGAGGCGGCGGACTTGATCGAGGCGGTCCTGAACCGGTCGCTGCCGACGTTCACCCTCGAGTACGGCGTGCCCGAGCCGGTCAATCGCTGGTTTCTGATCTCGGTCGTGCCCCTGCGAGCGCCCAGCGCCGGAGCCGTGATCGCCCACGTCGAGATCACCGAGCGCAAGCGAGCCGAGATCGAGGCGCAGCGGACCCGGCAGGAGCTGGCGCATTCGGCGCGTGTCTCGACGATGGGCGAGCTCACCGCCTCGCTCGCGCACGAGCTGAACCAGCCGCTGGCGGGCATCATGGCCAATGCGCAGGCGGCCCAGCGGTTCATCGAGGCCACGCCGCCCGATTACAGCGAGATTCGCGAGATCCTCGCCGACATCGTCGACGACGACAAGCGCGCGGCCGAGGTCATCCATCGGATGCGTGAGCTGCTCACCAAGGGCGAGTCCAACGTCGAGCGCGTGGACGTCAACGGCGTGGTCCGCGACGTGCTGAAGCTGGTCGCCAGCGATACGATCATCCGCCACGTCAAGGTCGGCGCCGATCTCGCGCCGGGCGCCCTCGTCGTCCTGGGCGATCGGGTGCAGTTGCAGCAGGTCTTGCTCAACCTCGTGCTCAACGCCATGGAGGCGACGAGCGATGGCGCCGCGGGCGCGCGGACCGTGCTCGTGTCGACGAGGAGGACCGACCGCGTGGCCGAAATCTTCGTCGACGATTCTGGACCGGGGCTGCGTCCGGGCACCGAGGCGCTGATCTTCGACCCGTTCTACACCACGAAGCGCTCCGGAATGGGCATGGGCCTCTCGATCGCGCGGTCGATCGTGCACGCGCACGGCGGCGAGATCTCGGCCCGGAACAAATCGCCGCGGGGCGCGACCTTCCACTTTGCGGTGCCGCTGGCCGCCGTCACACCGCGGTGATGGAGCGCGAGGCCACGGTATTCGTCGTCGACGACGATCCGTCGGTACGCCGTGGTCTCGAGCGTCTCCTGCGGGCGGCCGGTTATCGCGTCGAGGCGTACGCGTCGGCCGAGCAGTTTCTCGAGACCGGGCACATCGATCGTCCCGGTTGTCTGGTCCTGGACATCCGGATGCCGGGGCAGGGGGGCCTCGATCTCCAGCAGACTCTGGCTGACCGCGGAAGTCTGCTGCCGATCATCTTCATCACCGGTCACGGCGACGTCCCGACGGTGGTGCGCGCCATGAAGGGCGGCGCCGTCGATTTCCTCCTGAAGCCCTTCGATGATGAGGAACTCCTCGCGGCCGTTCACCAGGCGCTGACCGGCAAGCGCCGACCGCCGCGAGCGTAAAGCCCGGCCGACGTAGGCCTAAGGTCGTATTGGCCTACGTCGGTGAGCGTGAGAATCGAACCCCGGGTGTTGGCGCTCTGCCGGCGGTATCTCGGCGTTACCGCGTTGCTCTTGCTCGGCGGAGCCTTGCCGGCCACCGCCGTTTCCGAAGACGGCAGTCCCAGACCCGACCCGAATGCCGTCAACGTCCTGCTCATCTACACGACGCCCCGGCTGGCGCCCTCGATCGTGGCGATCGACGAGGCGTTTCGGGCTACGCTCGAGTCCCGGCTGGCGCGGCCGGTCTTCTTCTACACGGAGTACCTCGACCTCGAGGCCGCCGACTCCGCAGAGCCGTCGCTCCGTGAGTTTCTGCTCCGGAAGTACTCCGGGCGGCGACTCGATCTGATCCTGACCGTATCGAGCCCGGCGCTCCGATTCGCGCTTCAGTATCGACCACGGCTGTTCGTCGGCGTTCCCATCGTGTTCGCTGCCGTCGACCCCACCGCGGTGGCCGGCGACACTCTCGACGCCGACGTCACCGGCACCTGGCTGAAGCAGGCGTGGGCGCCCACGCTCGACGCCGCGCTGCGGCTGCATCCGGGCACGCGCCGTGTCGTCGTGATCACCGGCTCCGGCGCGCCTGACAAGGTCTGGCTGGCGGAGGCGCGGACGCAGCTCGCCCCGTACCAGAGCCGGCTCGAGGTCGTCTATCGGACCGACGTCTCGTTCGGCGCGATCGTGGAGGAGGTCGGCGCTCTTCAAGCCGGGACCATCCTCCTGCTGGGGCCGTTCACGAGGGACGCCGAGCGTCGCGAGTTCGTCACCGCGCAAGCGCTGAAGACGCTCGGCGCGGCGGCGAGCGTGCCGGCGTACTCGTTCAGCGAGGCGGTGCTGGGCACCGGCATCGTGGGGGGTAACGTCGTGTCGTTTCGCATGCACGGCTTGCAAAGTGCCGAGCTGGCGGCCCGGGTCCTCAGGGGCGAGCGCCCCGCGCCCACGAGCGCCGGCACCACGAGCTGGGTGTTCGACGGGCGGCAGCTTGCGCGCTGGTCGATCGACGAGCGGCGTTTGCCACCAGGCAGCGAGGTGCATTTCCGGACGGCGTCGGCCTGGCAAAGCTACCGCTGGTACATCCTCGGTGGTGCCACCGTCATCGTGGTGCAAGGGGCGTTGATCGGCGGCTTGCTCGTGAGCCGCCGCCAGCGCCGACATGCGCAGGCCGCGCTGGCGGAACGGCTCCGGTTCGAGAGGCTTCTCGGCGAGCTGTCCGCCACGCTCGCCGGGCTCGCGACCGACGAGACCGACGCGGCCATCGAGAACGGGCTGCGACGGATCGCCCTCGACCTCGATGTCGACCGGGTCATGCTGTTCGATCTCGGCCGGCGCGAGGGCGACGCCGAGGCGACGCATTCGTGGACGCGCGGGGGGCGGGGGCGGCCGATGACCGTCGAGCTGGCGCGGTTTCCGTGGATCGCCGCGCAGCTCCGCCGCAACGAGGCCGTTCGCTATGCGCGCCTCGACGACCTTCCCGAGGAGGCGGCGCCCGAACGCGCCGCCGTGGCCGAGTTCGGCCTGCGCTCGCTCCTCGTCGTGCCGTTCACCGTGGCCGGCTCCCTCCACGCGCTCGCCTGCGTGGCCGTCCGGACCGAGCGTCAGTGGCCCGACGAGCTCGTCCAGCGCTTCCATCTTCTGGCCGAGGTGTTCGCCAACGTCCTCGATCGCCGGTGGGCGACGCAAGCGATGCGCGAGAGTGAGCAACGGTTCCGGCTGCTGGCGGAGAGCGCGCCGCTCATG
The DNA here is from genome assembly GCA_036556545.1 of Candidatus Methylomirabilota bacterium. Classification (GTDB taxonomy): domain Bacteria; phylum Methylomirabilota; class Methylomirabilia; order Rokubacteriales; family CSP1-6; genus AR12. Next base: position 18,257 of record DATBJF010000039.1, on the reverse strand, counting down.
ATCTGGATGTCATCGGCCGACGGCCGCCGTACGTATTTCAACCGCCGATGGTCGGAGGTGGCCGGCGTCGGCCTGGAGGAGGCGCTCGAGGATGAGTGGTTGTCGTGCGTGGACGCGAACGATCGCGACGCTGTGGTGAAGACCACCGCGGCCGCTCTCGACGAGCGACGCGTCTTCACACTGGACTATCGTGTGCGTGATGCCGACGGGATGACGCGGTGGATCATCGACCACGGCGTGCCGCGCTGGGCCGCCGACGGAAGCTTCGTCGGATATGTCGGCTGCGGCGTGGACGTCACCGAGCTGAAGCTCGCCCAGGAAGCGCTGCTCGAGAGCAACGCCCTGCGCAGTGCGATCTTCGGCTCGCTCTCGGGACACGTGGCCGCCATCGATCGCGAGGGCACCATCATCGCCGTCAACGAGTCGTGGCTGCGTCTGGCCGAGGAGCAGGGCGTCGACCCGGTACAGGTCTCCGTCGGCGCCAACTACTTCAAGGTATGCAGGACCGTGGGCGGCATGTCCGAAATGGACGTCTGGAGCGTCCGGGCGGCCGTCGCAGAAGTCCTCAGTGGCGCCGGCAGCCGCGCGCACCGGGAGTACGTGTCGCGGAGGAGTGACGGCGAGCGCTGGTTCGATGTCACCGTCGAGGCGTTCCGGCGGCCCGAGGGCGGCGGCGCCGTCGTGTCGCACGTCGACATCACGCGCCGCCGGCAGGCGGAGGACGAGGCGCAGCGGCAGCGCGAGGAGCTGGCCCACACGCTGCGCGTCACGACGTTGGGGGAGCTGTCGGCCTCCCTGGCGCACGAGATCAACCAGCCGCTGGCGGCGATCGTCGCCAACGCGCAGGCCACCATCCGGTTGCTCGATGCGGGCCAGGCCGCGACCACCGACGTCCGCGAGGTCCTGCGGGATGTGGCCGCCGATGGCAAGCGAGCCTCCGAGATCATCCGGCGGCTCCGCGCGCTGTTCCGGAAGGAGCACGTTCCCACGCAGCTGCTCGATCTCAACGAGCTGGCGGCGGAGGCCCTCAGCCTCGTCCGCCACGACTTCCGGCGGAAGGGCATCGTCATCGACTCGGTCTACGAAGCCGGACTGCCGGCGGTGCCGGCGGACGCCGTCCAGCTCCAGCAGGTCCTGCTGAACCTGCTGGTCAACGCCAGCGAGGCGATCGCCGCCGCTCCCGGTCATCCTCGGGTCATCCTGCTCAGGACGGCCAAGCGCGACGGGTACGTCGAGATCGCGATCACCGATACCGGCATCGGAGTCCCACCGGCACGCCTTGACGGCATGTTCGAACGGTTCGTCAGCACGAAGCCCGATGGTCTCGGGATGGGGCTGGCCATCAGTCGATCGATCGTGCAGGCCCACGGCGGTCGGATCTGGGCGACCGCCAATGCCGATCGCGGCCTGACGATGCACGTCACGCTGCCGGCCGCGCTGGTGGCGCCGGCGTAGCTCTCACGTCGTCGGCGACCGGCTCCCCTCGTGATCGCCGGCCAGCGCCTGCTCGATGGCCGCGATGAGCGCCGCGTCTTCGAACGGCTTGCAGAGATATGCCACCGCCCCGAGATGCCGTGCGCGCTCGCGGGTCGGCGCGTCGTCCTGGCCGGTCATGAAGATCGTCGGGATGCGCCGGCCGGCGGCCGCGAGGCCCTCGTGGACGTCGAAGCCGGTCTGCGCGCCCAGGTGCACGTCGAGGACGAGGCAGCATGCCGGCGTGTCCGGCGCCGCTCGCAAGAACTCTTCCGCGGAGCCGAACGCGCCGACACGAAAGCCGGCGGTGCGAAGGAGAAGCTGTAACGCACGCAGGAACGATGCGTCGTCGTCCACGATCGAAACGACCCGTGCGTCCATCACGGCCCTAACGTACGAAGCGCGGCCGTGCTCTCACAATCGGACTTTTGACGTAAGGCGGACCTACGCCGAACGATGTATGCGGTCGGCCGGCGTCAACGAGGTTCGGCGGCCGCCGCGGCACCCAGGTACCGGCTGGCGGCCGCATGCATCGGGATCGTGATGCCGCGCAGTCCGCTGCGCCTCGAGATCTTCGTACCGTGGGTGCTGCCGGCCGCGAGATAGTCCGGGTTCTCGAACACCAGTCTGAGGACGACGTCCGCCTCGCCGTCGGAGACGTCGCTGCGCGTGACGAGCACCGCGGTGGCGGCGATGGTGGTGACGTTCTCCGTCTGCCCGGGATAGGTTTTTGCCGGGACCATGAACCGGATGAGGCCGGCATTCTGCGTGACCAGGCGCTCGACGGCGGCGGCGTCGAGCGACACCAGCCGGATCGGATGACGGACCGCGAGACGCTGGAGCGCCCGGGTGGGGGCGCCGACGGTGGCGAAGAAGGCGTCCAGGCGACCGGCTTCGAGCGCGGCGGCGGCTGCCTCCAGCGACGTGTCGCGGGCTTCGGCGAGGTCGTTCAGCGTCAGTCGATGGGCCGAGAGCGCCGCCACCGCGTCAGCCCTGGTACCGGAGTCTCGCGGTCCAATGGCGACGCGCCTGCCACGGAGGTCCGGGATGGCGCGGATCTTGGACGCGGCCGAGACGACGACGTGCAGCGGCTCCGGGAACAGGCTCCCGAGCGCGCGCAGCGAAGTCACCGCCCGGTCCTGCGCAAAGGGTGCCTCGCCCGCGAACGCGGTCGCGGCGACGTTCGACTGGACGAGCGCGTAATCCGCCTGGCCGGCGGCCAGGAGGCGGACGTTCTCCACGCTGCCCTGGGTGGCGAGGTTGCGGACCTTGATCTTCTCGCCGAGCTTCGTCACGCGGGCCACGAGTGAGTCGCCGATCGGATGGTACTCGCCGTCCTCCGGGCCGCTGGCGAACACGTAGACGTGGGCGCGGCGCTCGCGGCGTGTGGTGATGGCGCGGAACGCGCGGTCCAGCTCCTCCGAGATGACCTGTTCGTCCTCCGGTTTTGGGCCGGGCGGGGGAACGTCCACGAGGGCTGCCAGCCGATCGATGAGCAGGCGCGATTGCGACGGCGGGGCGGCATTGCCCGGCGCCGCCGTCGTCGCGATGCCAGGCGCCGCGGCGTCCACGCCTCGCCAGCGGTCTCCGGCCCACTCGTACGTGGAGCTTCCGTAGACCTTGATGACCTCGCCGGGGCGTGTCTCGCCCGGCTTGATGCCGAACAACCCCTTCTCGGTGGCCCCGAGGACGTGGGCGAGCGTGCCCGGGCTCAGCCCCTGCCAGTCGCTGAAGTCATAGCCCTCGGTCAGCTTCAGCGTTGCGTTGAAGTAGACGGCGAGGCGGTTGCCGCCCGTCGCCGACGCCGGCAGCGGCGCACTGCCTTGACGGCGAAAGCCCACCACCCCGAACAGGCCAGGCTTGAAGCGCTGGTCGAGCTTGCCCTGGACCTCGGCGCGCAGCGCCGTCTCATCCGGGCCGCGCGAGCAGCCCATGGTCGTCCACGCGCACGCGACGGCGACCAGCGCAATCCAGCGTGTCGCACGGCATCTCGCTCTCACGTCAGAATCCGAAGAGCGGGAGAGCGAGGTAGGCCTGGATGATGAACGCGTTGGTGATGTCGATGAAGAACGCGCCCACCATGGGCACGATGAGGAAGGCGAGGGGAGACGGCCCGTGGCGATCGGTGACCGATTTCATGATGGCCAGCGCGCACGCCGTCGACGACATGCCGAAGCCGATCTGCCCCGCCGCCATGACGGCGGCGTCGTAGTTGCGGCCCATCAGCCGGAACGTCACCACGGCGGCGAACAGGGCGATGAGCAGCGTCTGCGCGGCCAGGATCGCCAGCAGCGGGCCGGCCAGGTTCACGAGGTCGAGCAGCCGCATGGTCATCAGCGCCATCACGAGGAACAGCGACAGCGCCACGTTGCCGACCACGTCCACCGTCGCGTCGCTCACGCGGAACACGCCCGTGAGCGTGGCCGCGTTGCGGATCACCACGGCCAGCAGCAGCGAGAAGACGAAGTCCGGGAGGATGAACCCCGTGTGCGCGATCCGCTCGGCGAGGATCTTCCCGATGGCCAGGCACAGCAGCACGATGAAGAGGGTGTTGATGAGCGACGGCGCGGTGACGGCATCGTCGTGGGTCTCGCTCGGACCGCCGTGTCCGGGGTCGTCGACGGCCGGCGCCGCCGCCTCGAGCTTGTACCGCTTGAGCAGGAACTCCGCCACGGGGCCGCCCAGCACGGCGCCGATGACGAGGCCCGCCGTGGCACAGGCCATCGTCAGCTCCATGATGCCCTGAAGATTCATCGTCTCGCCGAGCCGCCCCGCGTAGGCGGCGCCGGTGCCGTGCCCGCCGACGAGCGTGATCGAGCCGGCGAGGAGGCCGACGACGGGATGGAGATCGAGCATCCGCGTGGCGCTGATCCCGACGAGGTTTTGCACGACGATCAGCCCCGCGCCGATCGCGAGGAACACGAGCAGTCGCGGCCCGCCCTTCTTCAGCATCCGCGCGTCGGCGGCGAGCCCCACCGTCGTGAAGAACATCAGAAGCAGGGAGTCCTTCAGTCCGAGACTGAATCCGAGCTTGATGTGCAGCAGCCCGTCCGCGAGCGCCAGCCCCACCGCCACCAGCACGCCGCCGACGACGGGGGCGGGGACGTTGAGTCGCTTCAGGACGGAGAGCCGGGCCACCAGCGCGCGACCGAGGTAGAGCACCAGCATCGACAGCAGGAGCGTGGAGATCAGATCGAACTCGACGGTGCGCACGGTGGCAAGGGTATGCCGCGGTCGGAGCAACGCCGGCTATCGGACATAGGTCCTACGGGGCGTCACCGCCGTCGGACCAAGGTCCGATGGTCGCGCCCAGGGGCGGACTGCTATCAACGGAGGCCGAGGAGGAGAACACCATGACTGGGTTGAGGGCAGCTCGCGTGCGGGAGACTCTGGTTCTGGTAGTGGCGCTCACGGTCCTGATCAGCGCGTGCACGGCCACGCGCGCCCGCCGCGGAGCACCGGAGACGTCCGGATTCCTCGGAGACTACTCGAGCTTGCAGAACAATCCCGACTATCCGGCCGCCCTCGTCTACGTGAAGCCCAACGTCCAGTGGGGCAAGTACAGCGCCATCCAGTTCGAGTCGGCGGGCCTCTACGGCACCGAGCAGACGAAGAGCTTGAGCCCCGAGGATCAGGAGCGGTTGGCCGGCATGCTCTACAACACGATGACCCAGGAGCTCGAGAAGTACTTCACGCTCGTGAAGAGCCCGGCGCCGAACACCCTTCGCATCCGCATGGCCTTGACGCAGGCGCAAGGGTCTCAGGTCGCGCTCCGCACCGTGACGACGGCCATTCCCCAGCTGCGCATGGTGTCGAGCGCCACCGGGCTGGCGTCGGACACCGCCGGCACCGTCGGCGCCGCCACCGCCGAGATGGAGGCCCAGGACTCCGTGTCCGGCGAGCGCGTGGCGGCCGCCGTCGACGCCCGGGCCGGCACGAAGGCGCTGTTCGCCGGGCGGTCGTACGAGAAATGGGGCGACGTGCAGGCGGCCATCGACTACTGGTCGAAGCGGGCGGCCTGGCAGCTGTCGCGTCACGGTGTTCAGCTGAAGCCCGGTGCAACGGCCCCCGAAGAGCCGAAAGAGCCCCGCAGCTTCTAGGCCATGGCCGGCATGGGCCGTCCAATCACGACCGTGCTCGCGCTGATGCTGCTCGGCGGCTGTGCCTCGTCGTCGTCCGACGCCTGGGTCAAGGCGGGAACGACGGAGGCCGAGCGCGGACGAGACACCGCCGACTGCCTGCAGATGGCCAGACGCGTCACGCCAAGCCGTCAGGGGCCGAAGACGTCCATCGATCAGGATCGTTACCGGGAGTGCATGCAGGGGCGCGGCTACACGGCCGGGCCGGCGCGCTAAGCGCCTGTCGGGTTAACGAGGCGCGCCACGGTTTTGCCGGGGCGTGCCGAGCGTCGGGGGTGTGGGGGGCCATTTCGGCCCCCCCCGTAACTAGTCCGCGGCGCCCGGCGGCGCGGGCGCCGCGATCTTCTCCGTCATCCGCACGAGGTCGGCCACCGAGCCGGCCGCCATCTTGTGCATCATCCGACCGCGGTGGATCTTGATCGTCTTCTCGGCGGCCCCGAGCTCGGCCGCGATCTGCTTGTTCAGCATGCCGCGTACGACGAGCGCCATCACCTGCCGCTCGCGCGGGGTCAGCGTGGCCACACGACGGTCGATGGCTTCCCGCTCGGCCGCATCGGCGAGCGCGAGTCGGTCCTTGGCGAGCGCGCGATGAATGGCGTCGAGCAGGTCGTGGTCGTTGAAGGGCTTGGGCAGGAAGTCGACGGCGCCGCCCTTCATCGCGCGGGCCGTGATCGGCACGTCGCCGTGTCCGCTGATGAAGACGATCGGAATCCGCCGCGTGGCCTTGAGCAGCGCCGTCTGCAGATCGAGGCCGCTCGGGCCCGGCAGCCGGACGTCGAGGATGAGACACGAAGGTCGCGCGTCGAGCGGATGGTCCAGGAAGGCGGCGGCGGACGGAAACATCCGCGACTCGAGCCCGATGGACCGGAGCAACAGGCCGAGCGCCCGCCGGACCGAAGCGTCGTCGTCGACCACGTACACGATGCCGTCCTGAGTCATGCCGGCTCCTCACACGGCAGCTCGACGTGCACGGTGAGGCCTCGCCCGTCATTGGCGGTGGCCCAGATCCGCCCGCCGTGCGCCTGCACGATCGAGCGGCTGATCGACAGCCCCATGCCGAGTCCTTCCGGCTTCGTGGTCACGAAGGGCTCGAAGATCTTGTCGAGCTGTTCGGCTGGCACGCCCACGCCGGTGTCCCGGATCGTCAGCTGCAGCAGGCCGGGCTCGCGCTCGAGCGTGGTCACCAGTATCTCCCGCGGCGGATCGGCGGCGGCCACGGCCTCGATCCCGTTGATGACGACGTTCAAGACGACCTGCTGGAGCTGGACGATGTCGGCCATGACGACCGGAAGCCGCTCCGCGAGATCGAAGCGGATCGTCACCTGGCGGCGCTCGGCGTCGCCGCGCACGAGCCCGGCCGCTTCCATGATGATGTCGTTGATCCGCACCGCCATGCGCTCGACGTGCTCCTTCTTGAACATCGCACGCAGCCGCCGGATCACCTGGGCGGCGCGCTTGCTGTCCTCGACGATGTAATCGAGCGCCGCCTGCACCACCGCCTCGCGCCCGGGCTCGCTGCCGGCGAGGACTCGCCGCGCCGCCTGGGCGCCGCTGAGGATGGCCGCCAGCGGCTGGTTCATCTCGTGCGACATCGAGGCGACGAGCTGGCCCAGCGTCGTGAGCCGCAGGGCATGCGCCAGCTCGTGACGGTGCAGCCGCGCTTCCTCCTCGGCGCGCCGGCGGCCGGTGACCTCGATGTGGGAGACGACGGCGCCCCCCTCCGGGCGCCGCAGCGGCTCCACGGCCAGCTCGAACCAGTGCTGCGAGGTCGGGCCATGGCAGGTGTATTCGAGGCTGGCGCGCGCCATTCGGCCTTCGAGCACGGCGGTGATGGCCGCCAGCGCTTTCTGGGCATCGAGGTCTCCGCTCGCCTTGCGGCAGACGTCGAGGTAGCTCGCTCCGACGGACGTGCGGGCCGGGTCGGCCCCGAACTCCTTCACGGCGGCCGTCCACGACTCGTTGACCGCGATGATGACGCCGCCGGCGTCGAGCGTGGCCACGCGTCCGTAGAGCGATCCCAGGATGGCGCTGCGGAGCGCCGTGCTCTCCTGCATCACAGCGTCGGCCCGGTGCTGCTCGGTGACGTCGACGCAGGAGCCGATGTAGCCGGTGAAGATGCCATCGGCGGCGAACCGCGCTCTCCCCGAGTCGAGGATCCAGCGATACTCGCCATCGTGGCGTCGGAGCCGGTACTCCGTGCGGAACGGTCGGCGGTCCCTGAAGGCCGACAGGTACGTGTCGAGACAGCTCACGACGTCGTCCGCGTGCACCCCCTTGATCCATCCCCGGCCGCGCTCCTCGTCGAGGGGCCGGCCGGTGAAGTCCAGCCATGGCCTGTTGAGGAAGTCGCGCCCGGCGTCGAGGCCGGAGATCCAGATCATGACGGGCGCGGCGTCGGCGGTGGCGCGGAACAGCTCCTCCTGCTCGCGTCGATCTTCGGCGGCTCGCGCCGCGGCCAGAGCGCTCCCGAAGATCTCGGCCAGCAGCTGCATCTGCTCCATGAACTCCGGCGACCAGTGGCGTTCAGCGCGCGTCGTCGCCACGCGGACGGCGCCAACGACGGTGCCGCTCACGCGTAACGGCACGCTCGCCATCGAGCGCGTGCCGATGGCCCGGAAGGATTGGCGGTCGGTGTCCGCGTCGGCCGGCAGGTCGTCCGGCCGCACGAACGTCACCGACTCGCCACGAAGCACACGGGCGAGCGTCGATGGGTACCGTCCGGGCTCGAAGGCGCCGGGCACCGGGGCGACGCCGGCTCGTTGCTGACGATAGGTGAAGCGAACGTGACGTCCATCGCCGGTGAACTCGCTGATGCTGGCGCGATCGACGTCCAGCACCGCGATCGCGTTCGTGAGCGCGGGCTCGATGGCCGCGCGTATCTCGAGGGGCGTCAGATTCTGGAACGCCGACGTCAGCTCCTCGAGAAGCCGCTCGAACCGGACGCGCTCGGAGAGCGAGCGCTGCGCAGCGTTCCGGCGGCGACGCTCGAGCACGAGCAGGCGGATCAGCGCGGCCTGCACGGCGAGCACGCCCCCTCCGACCACGGCCCATTGGAGTTCCATAGGCTCGCGGCAGCATTATAGTTTGCATCGCCAACGGCTATGCCCTCAAAGGCGTACGCCCAGGGGCGTACGCGGGCCGGGTCAACGTCCCATGGAGATGGCCTACGGCGATCGATACGCTGCTGCCCGGCAGTGCTCGAGAGTTCCTGGGCCGGGGAGGACGATGGCGTCTCGAACGGCGGTCGGCCGATCGTGGTCGGACATCATGCCGCTCGTGTCGCGTGGAGCGCTGACGGTCGGCTTCGCGCTCGTCACCGTCCTCCTGCAGATGGTCGCGCTCTTCATCCCGGGCGTGGCGGCGGCGATGCTGCTGCTCGTTTTCGCGGCATTCGTCGCCGTCGACGGCGTTCTTGCGTTCGCTATCGTGTGGCTTGGCCACCCGAGCGGCGCTGAGCGGACGGCGCTGGTCATACGATGCTGTCTGGCGGTCGCCGTGACCCTGCTCACGCTGGCCGGCCCCATCGTGGCCGGCGACCCGGTGGCGCGGCTCACGACGTTGCTCGCGACCTGGGCCGTGCTGAACGGCCTGCTCGATCTCGCGGCCGGCCTGGGAGTCTTCGGCGCCGTGCGCCAGCGATGGCAGGTCGCGGTCGGGGGCATCTCCGTCGCCGTCGGCGTATTCCTGCTCGCCTCCCCGCCGGCCGGGATGCCGCCTCTCATGTGGTGGGTCATTGGCTATGGCGTCCTCTACGGCGGGGTGACGCTCGTCCACGCCTGGCGATCAGGGTCGTAGCGCTGCGCGCCGTTCTGCTCCTCTCCGTGCTGTGGATGGCCGGTTGCGCGAGCTATGGCGCGGCGACGCTGGACCGCGACCGCCTGGACTACACGCTGGCCGTGTCGAACTCCTGGAAGCAGCAGACCCTGCTCAACATCGTCAAGCTGCGTTACGCCGACACGCCGATCTTCGTCGACGTCGGGCAGATCGTCAGCGGCTACCAGCTCGAGAGCACGGTCACCGCGGCCGGCACCGTGTTTCCGGGCGGCATGTCGCCGAGCAACTTCTTCAGCCTCGGCGGTGGCGCGCGCTACACGGATCGGCCGACGGTGACGTACGTCCCGCTCACGGGCTCGAACTTCATCAGGACGCTGATGACGCCGATCCCGCCGATCCGGTTGATGGAGCTGATCGAAGCGGGCTATCGCGCCGACATACTGTTCCGCGTCGCCGTGCAGACCGTCAACGGCGTCTCGAACGCCCGCACCGGCAGCCGCGGCAAGCAGGCGGACGCGGACTTCATCGCGCTCGTCACGTCGCTGGCACGGATCCAGGAATCCGGCGCCGTGTCCTTGCACGTACAGACGAAGACGCCGGACAAGCGCGAAGGGCTGGTGTTGTCGTTCGCCCAGCGCGACCTGCCGCCCGCGATGCAGGCGGAGCGTGACAACATTCGACGGATTCTCGGGCTGAGTCCCGAGAAGAACGAGTTCTTCGTCCTCTTCGGCACCGGCACCGACCGTGACGACGTCATCGCCATGCAGACGCGTTCCGGCATGCAGATCCTCCTCGAGCTGTCGGGCACCGTGAGTGTGCCCGAGGCGCACATGAAGGAAGGGCGAGCGTTTGGCACTCCGCCGCCGGCGGTCGAGGGCGCGGCGACGCTGCCGGCGCTCATGCACATCGCGAGCGGCGAAGCGCGACCGGAAACCCCGTTCGCGGCCGTGCACTATCGCGATCGCTGGTACTGGATCGACGATCGCGATCTGACGTCGAAGGGCGTGTTCACCTTCCTTCTCATTCTCATGACGCTGGCGGAGACGGGGGACAAGGCGGCCGGCCCGCAGCTGACCATCCAGGCGAACTGACCGCGCGACGGCGGCGCCGGTTGGACCAAGGTCCTATGTGTTGCCGCGCCGCGCATTGGTAGGCTCCGACCGCACGAGGCGTCGCGTTGATGAAGCCAGGCCGGCGGCGATCCTACGGAGGTCCGAAATGAAGATCATGGTGATGGCTGCAATCGCGCTCGTGGTGCTCGGGACGGCAGGTGCTGGGCCTGCGGTCGCGCAGGCGCCGGCGACGGCGGACAGCAAGCAGCAGGACAGCGCGGCGGCCGGTGAGGTGATCGGGGACATCGAGCTGACGAGGGCCGCCATCCAGGTGAAGCGGCAGGCGCTCGTGACGGCGGCCATGGATCTGGAGGCGCCGGAGGCGGACATCTTCTGGCCGCTCTACCGCGAATACCGGCTGGAGATGGCCAAGGTGAACGACCGCTTCGTGAAGCTTCTCGTCGCGTACATGCAGAGCTACGACGAGCTGAGCGACGCCGAGGCCACGCGCCTCATGAACGAGTATCTCGCCATCGAGCGCGCGCGGAACGGTGTGAAGACGAAGTACGTGCCGCGGTTCCGCGAGAAGCTGCCGCCCCGGAAGGTCGCGCGATTCTTCCAGGTCGACAACAAGCTCGACGCGATCATCAACGCCGACCTCGCCAGCGTGATCCCGCTGGCCCGCTGAGGAGATGTCATGAACATTCGCACGGCTGTGCTCTCGACGCTCGGGGTCTTCGCATTGGTCGTCGCGGCGGAAGCGGAGGTCTTCGTCTATCCGAAGCAGGGGCAGTCCCAGGACCAGTTCGGTCGCGACCAGTTCGAGTGCCACAAGTGGGCGGAAGGCCAGACGGGGGTGAATCCCTCCCAGCCGGTGCAGGCGGCGGCGCCGATGCCGGAGCAGGGCGGTGTCGTCCGGGGCGGAGCTCGCGGTGCCGCGCTGGGCGCCATCGGCGGCGCCATCGCCGGTGACGCCGGCAAGGGCGCGGCGATCGGAGCCGGTGTCGGTGCCGCCGCCGGCGGCATGCGGCAGGCGTCGCGCAATCAGCAGGCCGCGCAGGCCGCACAGCAGGCGCAGGCCTCGCAGCAGGCCAACCTGCAGCGCTACGACCAGGCGTACGGCGCCTGCATGTCGGGCCGCGGCTATCAGGTCCGGTAGCGGTCGCCGCGCGGTCGGCGTTTTCCTCGCGGCCGCGATCGCGGTGGCGGCGTGCAGCACGGCGCCCACCATGAAGGTGGAGAGCGATCACTCTCCCGGGATGACCGCTCGACTCCGGAGCTATCAGACGTACCGCGTCATGCTGCCCCCCACCCAGGGCTCCGTGGATGACGTGGCCCTGGGCGGGGCCATCGTCCGCTCGGTGAACGAGACGCTGAACGGCAAGGGCTACCGGCAGGAGGCAACGCGACCGGATTTCTTCCTCAAGTGGCACGTGAGCATCACGAGCCGCAAGACGCCGGCCATGGACGCTCCGGCGTTTCGCGACGTCCGGCCGATGCCGTCGGCGGGGACCAGCGGCACGTCGGTGATGGCGCCCCGTCAGGAGAGGGAAGGGACGCTCACCCTGGACGTGATCGATTCCGGATCGAACACCGTCGTCTGGCGCGGCTCGGCCCACGCCGAGATCTCCGGAGCGGGCGAGCCGCAAGCACGGGAAGCGCGCATCCAGGACGCCGTGCGTCGGATCCTCGGCCGGTTCCCGCCGCCGTAGGCGCCTCGGCGCCAGCTACTTCCTGCGCAGCGTCCGCTCGGCCTCGAGCTGGCCCCGGCGCGCGTGGTCGATGACTTCGCCCAGGATCCGCGCCAGCTCCTGCGGCGCATGAAATCCCATCGAGTTCTCGGCAGCCACGAAGTCGAGCCGCCACTGCGCCTTCCGATGCTGGGCCGCGGCCGGCTCCAGATCTCCCTGCGCGACACCGGCCTTTCGGGCGGCCACGATCGCGTCGAGCATATCGGTGGTTGCCCGGGCCGCGCGCTGCAGCAGCGCGTGGTGCCGATCCTGGATGCTCAGCACGCGGGCCTCGAGCTCTTTTTCGGCCACGGCGTGGCAGGTCTGACAGGCACGGTTCAGGTTCAGCAGCGGACTCCGGACCCAGTGGTCGCTCACTTTCTGCGCGCCGACGCGCTCGTACGGCATGTGGCAGTCCGCGCAGGCCACGCCGGCGCGGGCATGCACACCCTGCGACCACACCTCGAACTCGGGGTGCTGGGCCTTCAGGACCTTGTTGCCGGTCTCCGCCTGCGCCCAGTCCGTGAAGCCTTCGCGTTCGTAATAGGTCTCGATCTCCTCGACCTTGAGGCCGTTGGCCCACGGGTACGTCACGACCTTGCCCGGACCCTTGAAGTAGTACTCGACATGACACTGGCCGCATACGAACGAGCGCATCTCCTGGCGAGTGGCGTCACGGTTCGGGTCGTAGTCGGTGAGTCCCTGCCGGGCCTTCAGCGCCTTGATGCCCGCGATGAAGGCCGGCCGGGTCACGCGGACGGCCATGGTCTTCGGATCGTGGCAATCGACGCAGGAGATGGTGTGCTGGATGAGAGGCTGGCCCTTGTCGTCTTTCAGATCACGCGCCTCGCGGAACGGCATGGCGGAGACGAGCTCGAACCCCTTGTGCACGTCGCCCTTGCCGGCGAAGCGATACGCGGCCAGGTTCGAGGCGTGGCACTGCAGGCACGCGCCGGGCTGCTGCCTCTCGGTCACGCGCCGCGTCGCCTCCTGGTCGAAGAGCGCGTAGGCGTGGCCGCGGCGGTCCCGGTAGTCGAGGGCGAACGCGTATCCGGCGAAGATGCGCTTGAGCCACGGCTCCCGGTCCAGCTTCTGCTCGGCCGGCCCGCCGTCGCTCGCCCCGAGCCCGCGGCCGCCGTACTTGGTGGTCGTGGGCAGGGAGGTCCGCAGATACGAGTCGTACTGGGCCGGCCAGTTCTGCGCCCAGATCTTCGGATCGGTCGTCGTCTCCGTCACGTCGACGAGCCGGACGAATGATTGCCGAGCTTCCTGCTTCCGCTCGAAGATGTTCGTCAGCAGCGCCAGCAGCAGGATGGTGAGACCGGCGACGGCGGCGAGTCCGAGGAGAGGCACGAGCCAGCGTTGTCGCGCCATGGGCGCTTCCCTCTATCCGCCGGCGCCGTGGCCGGCGCTGGCGTGGCAGTGGAGACAATCGAGCGCTCCGCGAGGCGGCCCGCCGACCTCGGCGATGCCGTGGACGAGGGCGTCGTGACACCGCACGCAGTTGACGCGGACGATCTCGAGATCGCGCGGCGTGATCTCGATGGGCTCCTTGAAGTTCTGAAGGGTGAAGGCGGCGGAGTGCCGGACGCCGTGGTCGGCCTTCGCCACCCATTTCGCGACTCCCGCGTGCGGCAGGTGGCACTCGACACACGTCGAGGCATGCCGGTGGCCGCTCTTGAGCCATCCCTCGTATTGCGGATTCATCACGTGACAGTTCACACACGCGCGGGGGTCCGTGGAGAGGTAGGAGAAGCCCTTCGCGTACACGAACGTGAAGGCGCCGATGCCGGCGGGGATCCCGAGCAGGCAGGCGAAGAACACGGCGAGGGTCGTGCGCTTCAACGCTCACCGGGCGCCTGCCAGCGCCCCACGAGGGTCTCGAACGCCTGCGAGATGGCGGCCACCTGATCTGGCCGCAGGCCCGAGCCGGGAAGCGCCGCCATGCGACGGATCGTGGCCATGCGCTCGGGCTGGGTCTTGAGGACCATCAGGTTGAGCGTCTCCTCGCCGTGGCATCGCGCGCATCGAAGCACGAGCAGGGAGGCGCCGATGCGATCGGCCTCGCCCGGTGGAATGTTCGCGCCGGGGTGGCTCTGCATGCGCTCGACGACGCGGTGGATGTCCGTCGGCTCCATCGAGATCGTCGATCCGAGCCGCCGGGCGCTGTGACACTCCACACAGTTCTGCATCACGATCTGGCGGACCTGGAGCGGGCGCAGGGCGGCCACGTCGCGCTTGCTGGCGAGGTCTGGCGGCAAGGCGGCGACGCGCTGCTGAACGTCGCGGATCTGCGTGATCACCGCGACGGTCAGGATGAGGTTGGCGAGCACGGCGACCGTGACGATGATGCGCAGGCCGGTCATCTGAGAGCCACCTCCGCCGCCTCGTGGCGCGCGGCGCCGGGCCTGACGGGGTGGCGCTCATCACCCGGCCCGCGGGCCGCGAGCTCCTCGTGGATCGGCAGGATGCGCACCAGCATGCCGAACACGAACACCGCCCCCGCGGTGATGCCGAGCGTGATCCCGATCTCGCCCAGCGACGGGATGTACGTCTCCCAGTGCCGCACCCGCAGGCCGATCACGGCGACGTTCAGCCGATGGAGCAGCACACCGAAGACGACGAGGGCGCAGGCGGTGGCGAGTCCGCCGGGACTCCCGCGCACCTCGGGCATGGTCAGCAGGACCAGCGGGAGCAACAGACCGAGGCCGATCTCGACCCAGAAGGATACGGCGAACCACGTGCCGCTGAGCATGGCGCCCACGCCGCCACGCGCGACGAGATCGCCGAGCTGAAACGCCAGGAAGAGCCCGACGAGCCAGGCCTCGATGCGCGCCAGGCGCGCGATCATCTCCATGCGCGGCTCGAAGCCGAGCCACCGCGCGGCGGCCAGGTACTCGAGGATGGCGATGGCCGGGCCGGCCATCATGGCCGAGAACAGGAACAGCAGCGGCAGCTGATCGGACCACCAGAGCTCGTTGATCTTGTGCGGAATCAGAACCATCAACGTCCCCAGCGACGACTGGTGGAGATGGGACAGCGTGACGCCGAGGAGCATGAGGGGGAAGTACACCACCCGCATGATGCCGAGCGCCCGGCCCCAGCCGAGCTGCTCGAGCGGCACCTGCGCGAACTCGAAGGCGAGCACGCTCAGGTAGAGGAACGCGCACCACCCGACTTCGTACAGCGCCGCGGTGGGCGCCCAGGACACCAGGATCATCCACACGTTCCACGGACGACCGAGCTCCACCATCAGCATCACGATGGCGCTGGTGTAGCAGAGGAACGCCATGAGCACGGCCGGGCGCAGGAGCGAGTGGTAGCGATGCCGGCCCAGCACCTCCACCAGGCCCGTGATCGTGAAGCCGACCCCGCCGAGGGCGATCATCGTCATGATGCCGTAGCCGACCCACCAGCCCCACGGATACGCGTTGTTGATGTTGGCGATGCTGCCGATGCCGAACGCGTAGCGCACGACGGCGAGGATCACGCCCACCGCCATCAGCGCCAGCAACACGCCGTCCCACGCGGTCAGTCGGATGCGCCAGTTGATCATGTGTGCTCCCCGTGGCCCGACAGCCGCGCGCGGCGCTGCGTGATCCACGTGAGCGCCGCGAAGACGCCGTACAGCACGCCGAACACGGGCGCCGTGAGGCGCAGCCAGCGATGGGTGCGGTCCGGCATCGCCGTCTTCGGCAAGCCGGTCAGGTATCCGATCTGCTCGAACGGCACGGACGAGAGATGCAGCACGCTCGTCCCGCCTACTTCGTCGAGGCCATAGATCTCCGGGATGTAGGTGCCGGGCGCGGTGGCGATCCGTCGCTTGGCCTCGGCCACCATGTCGTCACGGTCGCCGAACGTGATGGCGCCGGTGGGGCAGACGGTGGCGCACGCGGGCTTGAGGTTGGCCTCGATCCGATCCGCGCAGAACGTGCACTTGTGGATCAGCGGCGCACGGTTCTCGTAGTCGTACTTCGGAATCAGGAACGGACACGCCTGCATGCAGGCGCGGCACCCGATGCAGCGCGAGGAGTTGAAGACGACCGGCCCGAGCGCGGTCTTCGTGAGCGCCGTCGTCGGGCACGCGGAGGCGCAGGCCGGGTGATCACAGTGCATGCAGAGCTGGCGGCCGAACACCCAGTTGGGGCGGGCGCCCGTCGTGATCTCGTTGAACGTGATGAGCGTGTAGTTGTTGGCGTCGAGATCGCGCGGGTTCTGATAGCCGGGGCCGGCGAAGAACTCCGTCTGATCTGCGGGCCGGTTGTTCCAGGACTTGCAGGCCACCATGCAGGCGCGGCACCCGATGCACCGCGTGTTGTCCTGGATCATCGCCTTGGACTTCACGGCCGACGCAGGCGCCGTCATGCCCGGGCCTTCTTTCTGATGCTGCAAAGGAACACCTTGGTCTCGGGAATCTGCGAGTTGGGATCCCCGACGCTGGCCGTCAGGTCGTTGGCGATGTCGCCGGGAACGATACCGGCGTAACCCCAGTGCCATGGCAGGCCGATCTCGTCGATGAGCCGACCGTCGATGAAGAAGGGCTGGAAGCGCTCGGTGACGAGTGCGTAGACGTCGATGGAGCCGCGGGCGCTGCTGACGATCACGCGATCGCCGTTCTTGATGCCCTCACGCTGCGCCAGCGCGGTGCCGATCTCGACGAACGCGTGCGGTACGAGGCCGACGAGCCACGGCATGTTGCGGCTCATGGCGCCGGTCTGCCAGTGCTCGGACACGCGGTAGGTGGTGGCGATGATAGGGAACTCCTGGGCGGTCCCGTAGCGGTCGAACTCCGTCGACCGCCAGACCTGGGCACACGGGCTCGACTGGATCCTGGAGAGCGCGTTGCGCACCGGGCTCTCGACGGGCTCGTAGTGCTCGGGGAACGGCCCGTCGACCAGATCGGGCGCGTAAAGCTGACCGACGCCCGAGGCGAGCATGATGAACGGATTCGTCTCGCCCGGCGGCATGGCGCCATCCGGCACGTCGCCCTCCCACTTCCGCGTCTCGGCGTTCCAGCGGATCACCCACCGGCGCGGATTGAACGGCTCGCCCTTGCGATCGACGGAGGCGCGGTTGTAGAGGATGCGGCGATTCATCGGCCACGCCCACGCCCACTTCGGATGGAGACCGATGGCGTTCGGGGCATCGGCCGGATCGCGCCGCGCGGCGAGATTGCCGTCTTCCGTGTAGCCGCCGCAGTAGACCCAGTTGCCCGACATCGTGCTGCCGTCGTCACGGAGCTGGGCGAAGCCCGGGACCTGCGTGCCGGCGGCGAAGCGGGTGCCGTCCGGCTGCGTCACGTCGGCCAGGAAGCGTCCATTCATCTCGCGGGCGACGCGATGCGGATCGGCCTCGTGTCCGTGCGCGTAGTCCCAGGCGAGATGCCGGATGGGGTCGGGGAAGACTCCGTCCTTCGCGTACGCCTGCTTGATGGCCCTGGCCAGGCCGTCGACGATGTCGAGATCGGGACGGCAGTCGGCGATGGGCTTCACGGCGCGATAGCGCCACTGGGCCCAGCGGCCGCTGTTCACGATGCTGCCCTCTTTTTCGACGCCAGAGGCCGCCGGCAGCACGAACACCTCGGTCTCGATTTTCGAGGGATCGGTGCCCGGCCGCTTCCAGAAGCCCGCCGTCTCGTGCTCGAAGAGATCGGCGACCACCATCCATTCGAGCTTGTCCAGTCCGGCACGGACGAGACGCGCGTTGGCCCCGCCCACCGCCGGGTTCTGGCCGAAGCAGAACAGACCTTTGACGTCGCCGGCCAGCATGGCATGGGTGAGGGCGAGGAACGCGTAGCCCTGTCCCTGGAATCCGCGGCCGAGCTTGGGCAGGTACGCGAACGCGAAGTCGTTGTCCCGCCGGGCGTGCTCGCCCCACCACGCCTTCAGCAAGCTGACCACGTACTTCGGCGTGTTCTGCAGCCAGTTGGCGCTCTGCGCGTTCGCCGCGACCGGCGTCACGCGCTTCAGGTACGCCGCCAGGTCCGTGTCCGCTTCCACCGGCGTCTTGAGATAACCCGGCAGGATGTCGTTGTTCAGTCCCTGGTCGGTGGAGCCCTGCACGTTGGACTCGCCGCGCATCGCGTTGAC
>DATBJF010000038.1:0-3894 GCA_036556545.1 Candidatus Methylomirabilota bacterium | reverse complement strand
GCGTGGACAGTGCGGGGTGGCCTGTTCCAGATGGTCGTGGCTCCGCACGCGTGGACAGTGCGGGGTGGCCTGTTCCAGATGGTCGTGGCTCCGCACGCGTGGACAGTGCGGGGTGGCCTGTTCCAGATGGTCGTGGCTCCGTCCGTTGACACTGGAAGGCGGCAAAGCTATGGTCGACGGCACTTTAAGGAGGTCGGTATGGCAAGCAAGGCGACCGGCGACAATCGGACGAAGTTCCTCCTGGACGAGCGCGACTTGCCGACCAGGTGGTACAACATCCAGGCGGATCTCAAGACCCCGGCGCCGCCCGTCCTCCATCCCGGCACCGGTCAACCGATCGGACCTCAAGATCTGGCGCCGCTCTTTCCGATGGAGCTGATCAAGCAGGAGGTCAGCCAGGAGCGCTGGATCGAGATCCCCGACGAGGTGCGCGACGTGCTGCGCCTCTGGCGGCCGTCGCCGCTCTACCGCGCACGGCGGCTGGAGAAGGCGCTCGGGACCAACACGCACATCTACTACAAGTACGAGGGCGTGAGCCCGGCCGGCAGCCACAAGCCGAACACGGCCATCGCGCAGGCCTATTACAACAAGCAGGAAAAGGTCACGCGCATCGCGACCGAGACGGGCGCCGGTCAGTGGGGCTCGGCGCTGTCGATGGCGTGCGCGTTCTTCGGGCTGCAGTGCAAGGTCTACATGGTGAAGGTGTCCTACCAGCAGAAGCCGTATCGGCGGATCATGATGGAGACCTGGGGCGCGCAGGTCGTCCCGAGCCCGAGTCCCGACACGCAGGCCGGCAAGAAGGTGCTCGAGCAGGATGCGAACTCTCCCGGCAGCCTCGGCATCGCCATCAGCGAGGCCGTCGAGGACGCGGCCACGCGCGACGACACCAAGTACTCGCTCGGCAGCGTGCTGAACCACGTGCTCATGCACCAGACGGTCATCGGCCAGGAGACGAAGAAGCAGCTCGAAAAGGCCGACGACGAGGCGGACATCGTCATCGGCTGCGCGGGCGGTGGCTCGAACTTCGCCGGCCTGTCGTTTCCGTACGCCGCCGACAAGCTCACCGGGCGCAACAAGAAGGTGCGCATCATCGCCGTCGAGCCGAGCGCCTGCCCGAGCCTCACCAAGGGCAAGTACACCTACGACTTCGGCGACACCGTCGGCCTCACGCCGCTGGTGAAGATGCACACGCTCGGGCACGGGTTCGTGCCGGCGCCGCTCCACGCCGGAGGGCTGCGCTATCACGGCATGGCGCCGCTCGTCTGCAAGCTCTACGACGAGAAGATCATCGAGGCGGTCGCTGTTCCTCAAGTCTCCACCTTCCAGGCGGCCGTGCAGTTCGCGCGAACCGAAGGCATCATCCCCGCCCCCGAGTCCGCGCACGCGATCCGCATCGCCATCGACGAGGCGGTGCGCGCGAAGAAAGAGGGCAAGCGCAAGACGATCGTCTTCAACCTCTCCGGCCACGGGCACTTCGACCTCGGCGCCTACGAGGCGCACCTGGGCGGCAAGCTCCAGGACTACGAGTACCCGGCCGAGAAGATCGCCGCCGCGCTGCGCGGCGTCCCTCAGATCAAGGGCTGAGCCGATGCGACGACGCGAGTTCCTCAAGCTCGGCGCCGCCGCCGCGGCGCTCGGCACGCCGCGCGTCGCGCGCGCGCAGGCCGCCAAGGGCAAGGTTCGCTTCGCGTACCTCCAGCTCGGCTGGGCGGGGCCCGAGATCATCCACAAGGAGGACCTGCTCGGCAAGCACGGCTGGCAGGCGGAGTACTCCGTCGTCCCGGGCTCGCCGGTGCCGCTGCTGAACCAGCTCACCAGCAAGAACGTCGACGCCGTCGACATGTCGTTCGCGCTGGCGGCCAAGGCCTTCGAGGACGGCGCGCCGGTGAAGGTCACCGGCGTGGCCACCGCCGTGCTCGGCGCCATCGTGGCGCGCAAGGACGCCGGCCTGACGAAGGTGGAAGACCTCAAGGGCCGGAAGGTGGCGGCGGTAGTCGGCACGTCGACCTTCTTCGATATCCGCGCGCTCACCCTCAAGGGCTACGGCTTCGACATCCAGAAGGAGGCGCAGATCGTCACGGCCACGGCGCCGCCCGACATGGCGACGTTGTTAGGCAAGAAGGACGTCGACGCGATCATCGCCTGGCAGCCCATCAGCGACTCCGTCGTGCTGTCCGGCCAGGGCGTCTATCTCGCCAAGCAGATCGACCTGTGGCGCAAGGCGACCGGGCGAGCGTCCGGGTTCCCCGTTCACGTCTGCTACCTGGTCCACAACGACTTCATCGCCAGGAACGCCGCCTTCCCGGCCGACCTCAACGCCGCGCAGAAGGATGCCGTCGACGTCTGGTACGGAAAGCCGGCGCGCGCGATGGAGATCATGGCCGAGGTCACGAAGCTGCCCAAGGACGTGATCCAGGTCGCGTACAAGGAGACCGTGCGCATGCTCTCCGGCCTGCCCGACGAGCAGGTCGACACGCTGATCGCCCAGCTCAAGATCAACAAGGAGTTCGGGTTCCTCAAGTCCGAGATCTGGGATCAGCCGGACAGGGTCCGCCGGGAATTCTTCCACCGCGCGTGAGCGATGACCGGTAGGTGGGCCGCTCGCCTCCACCTGCCGACGCTCGCTGTGGCGGCCGTGGTCGTGGCCGGCTGGTTCGCCCTCTCGTGGCGCTACGGCGCCTTCGTCCTTCCCTCGCCGCTGTCCGTGCTGAGCGGGCTCGGCGAGATCGTGCGCAGCGGCGAGGTGTGGAAGCACACGGGCGCCTCGCTGGCGCGGATCGCCGTCGGCTTCGGCGGCGCCGTCCTCGTCGCCCTCGGCATGGGCCTCGTGGCGTTTCTCTCGCGCACCGCGCGCGCGGTCGTCCACGACGCGCTGGCCGTCCTGAACGCGACGTCGGTGTTCGTCTGGATCGT
Source organism: Candidatus Methylomirabilota bacterium (assembly GCA_036556545.1). Taxonomy (GTDB): domain Bacteria; phylum Methylomirabilota; class Methylomirabilia; order Rokubacteriales; family CSP1-6; genus AR12. Next base: position 981 of record DATBJF010000038.1, on the reverse strand, counting down.
GATCTCGATCATCTGGTTCGGGCTCTCCAGCTGGGCGCCGATCTTCACCACGTTCATGATCACGCTGCCCGTGGTCGCCTCCAACCTGGTCGAGGGCGTGGAGAGCGTCGACCGCCGGCTGCTCGAGATGGGCGACGTCTACCGGCTCTCGGGCCGCCAGAAGTTCGCGGCCATCGTGGTGCCGTCGATCGTCCCGTACCTGATGGCCGGCATGAAGGTCGGCTTCGGCCTCGCACTCAAGGTCTCGGTGATGGCGGAGATCTTCGGCGTCACCACCGGCATCGGCTACGTCATGAACTACTCGCGCGAGATCCTGGCCACCCAGATGGTCTTCGTGTGGGCGCTCGTCATGATCCTGGTCATGATGGCCACCGACAAGCTCGTCTTCGATCCGGTCACCCGGCGGCTGACGCGATGGCGGTAGCGCTCGAGGTGGCCGGCGTCGGCAAGGACTTCCTGATCCCGGTGATCGACGCCGTGTCGTTCGACGTCGAGGCCGGCGACTTCGTGTGCCTGCTCGGTCCCAACGGCTGCGGCAAGACCACGCTGCTGCGCATCGTCGGCGGGCTGGACGCGCCGTCGCGCGGCACGGTGCGGCTGGGCGGGGAGCCCGTGCTCGGCAGCGGCCGTCACACGCGGAAGGTCGGCGTGGTCTTCCAGGAAGACCGCCTGCTGCCGTGGCTCACGCTCCGCGAGAACGTGGAGCTCGTCCAGCAGCCGCTGGGCATCGATGGCGCGCGGCGACGCCAGACGGCCGACCGCTATCTGCGGCTGGCCGGCCTCTCCGGCTTCGAGGACTACTACCCGGCCCGCGTGTCGGGCGGCATGCGGCAGCGCGCGGCCATCGCGCGCGCGCTCGCCATCGAGCCCGACCTGCTGCTGATGGACGAGCCGTTCGGCGCCCTCGACGCCCAGAACCGGCGCATCATGCAGAACGAGGTTCGCCGCATCTGGCGCGAGACGGGCCGGACGATCCTCTTC
>DATBJF010000037.1:0-7729 GCA_036556545.1 Candidatus Methylomirabilota bacterium | reverse complement strand
GGATCTGAGAGTGGCGCAGGTCCTCGCCGCCGAAGCGGTGCCAAAGTCGAAGAAGCTGCTGAAGCTGCGTGTCTCGCTCGGCAGCGAGGAGCGCACGGTGCTGGCCGGCATCGCCGAGCACTATGCGCCGGCCGACCTCGTCGGGAAGAAGGTGGTGGTGGTGGCGAACCTCCAGCCCGCAAAGCTGATGGGCATCGAGTCGCAAGGCATGGTGCTCGCCGGCTCGACCGACGGCGGCCTCGGCGTGCTCACGCTCGACAAGGACCTGCCGCCCGGCGCCAAGGTGAAGTGACGATTCCCATCACGGAGTACGTCGCGACCATCCTCGAGGTGGCGGAGCGCGACGCCTCGATCGCGCGCGTGCTGCGTGAGATCTGCGCGCTCGACCCCGAGGTGCGCGGGAGCGCGCTCGAGCTGGTGGGCGCCCATCTGCGGACGCAGGCGGTGGCGCCCGACGTGCTGGCCTGCGTGCAGGCGCTCCGGCGCGAGGAGGTCGCGCGCGCGATCGCCGCGCGGCTCGGCCCGCCCGGGTGAGCCCCCCCGGCCGGTCCGGCGCCGTCGCCTTCGCGCGCGTGTGGGGTATCTCCATCGCCTCCGCGGTCGGCGGCATCCTGACGCTGTTCGTCTTCCGGCGCGGCCTGCCGCACGTGTCGCTGATCGTCGGCTACGTGCTGCTGCTGTGGATCCTGGTGGCCGTGCTCGTGCAGACGCGTGGCGTGCTGGCGGCGTCCGAGCGGAAGGCGCATCGCTTCGTGCTCGCCGCCACCGAGTACACCGTGCAGACCCTCTATCACGGCGTGCTGCTGTTCCTCCTGCCGGCGTACTGGGCGGCCACCACGCTCACGTCCTGGAACGTGATCTTCTTCCTGCTGCTCGTCGCCCTCACGCTGCTCGCCACCGTCGACCCGTGGTACCACGCGCTGGTCCATCCCTATCCGTGGCTGGGGTACGTGTTCTTCGTGGTCTCGCTCTTCGGCGCGCTCAACCTGGCGCTCCCGCTCGTGTACGTGCCGCCAGCGTGGGCGCTGCTCAGCAGCGCGTGGCTGGCCACGGTGGCCCTGACGCCGGCCGTGTGCCGCGCGCGGCGGTGGTCGTGGCGGCTCGGTTTCGCCGTCACGGCGCTGGCGGGCTTCTTCGTCGCCACCGGCGTCGTCTACCTGCGCATCGCCATCCCGCCCGCCCCGCTGTTCCTGGCCAACTCGCGGGTCGCCTGGGACGTCGGCACCATCGACTCGCTGGAGCCGCCGTCCACGATTCCGGCCTCGGCGCTCCAGAGCCAGGGGCTGGTCGCGCACACGGCCATCTATGCTCCCGCCGGGCTGCGCACGCCGGTGCATCACGTGTGGCGCCAGAACGGCGTCATCATCAACGTGATCCCGCTCATCGTCGAGGGCGGCCGCCAGCAGGGCTATCGGACGTTCTCGCGGAAGCACTCGTTCCCCGCCAACCCCGGGGGACGGTGGACCGTGGATGTGATGACGCGCGGCCAGCTCATCGGTCGTCTGCGTTTCCGGGTCGCGTCGTGAGCGCGCCGCCGGACCTCTTCGACACCCACGCGCATCTGCACTTCCCCGGCTTCGACGAGGACCGCGAGGCGGTGCTGGCGCGCGCGCGCGCCGCCGGCGTGCGTCGGATGGTGACGATCGGGACCGACGCCGAGACGTGCCGGGCGGCGCTGGCGCTCGCCGAGCGCGAGCCCGGCGTGTGGGCGACGGCCGGTGTCCATCCCCACGACGCGGCCGAGAGCGACGAGACCGCTCTGGCCGAGGTGGAGCGGCTCGCGGCCGCGCCGCCGGTGGTGGCGATCGGCGAGATCGGCCTCGACTTCTTCCGGAACCTGTCGCCGCCGGAGGCGCAGGAGCGCGTGCTGCGCCGCTTCCTCGCGCTCGCGCGGCGGCTGCGCAAGCCCGTGGTCCTCCACTGTCGTGACGCCCACGCCGAGATGCTGGCGATCCTCGCCGGCGAGCGCGTGGGCGAGGTGGGGGGCGTGATGCATTGCTTCTCCGGCGACGTCGCCGTCGCACGGCGGTGTCTGGATCTGGGGCTCCTGATCTCGCTGGCCGGTCCCGTCACTTATCCGAACGCCCGCGCCCTGCCGGACGTCGCGCGGTTCGTTCCCGCCGATCGCCTCGTGGTGGAGACCGACTGTCCATTCCTGCCGCCCCAGGGTTATCGCGGCAAGCGCAACGAGCCGGCCTACATCGCCATCACGGCGGCGCGGGTGGCGGAGCTGAGAGGCGAGCCGCTGGAAGCCCTCGCGGCGGCGACGACCGAGAACGCCCGGCGCCTGTTCCGCGTGGATTGAGCGTGGCGCTGCGCGATCTCAAGTACTTTCTCCGCGGCCGCGTCAACCGCGCGATGAGCCGTCTGCTGACACGACGGGCCGGACCGCCGCCGAGCTTCACGCCGGCGCCGCTCGAGGCCGTGATCACCGGCCCGCGGACGCCGCTCGGCCTCACACGGCTGCTCGAGTCGCGGGACAATGCCGCGCGCGAGGCGGCGGTGGCTCGCTATCTCACGGCCCGCGGCGTGCCGTTCAGCCGCCATCGCTTCTCGACCTTCGAGGGCCGCGGCGAGAACTTCGCCGTCGACGTCGGCGGCGGCGATCGTGCGCTCGTGCTCGTCGCCCACCACGACGCGGTCCTGGCCAGCCCCGGCGCCAACGACAACGCCGCCTCGGTCGCGATCCTGCTCGTCCTGCTGGAGCGGCTCGCCGCCGCCCCGCCGTCACGCCTGCGCGTCCGGCTGCTCTTTCCCGCCTGCGAGGAGATCGGCTATCTCGGCGCGCGTGCCTACGTGCGGGCGACGCCGATCGACGGCATCGTCGGCGTGCTGAGCCTCGAGCTGTGCGGCATCGGCGACACGCCGGCGATCTGGGACGCCGTCGGCGAGACGCCATTCCTGAAGACCGTCCGCGGCGCCTTCGAGTCGCTCGGCCGCCGCGCCGACGAGAGCTATCACGTGGTCGGCAAGATTCCCGTGTTCGGCAGCGACCATCGCGCGTTCGCCGACGCCGGCGTGCCGGCCTACGGGCTCAGCGTCGTGCCGTCGGCCGCGGCCGACGCGCTTCGTGAGTTCGTCCTGAGCCCGGTGAAGAGCGCGATCTCCGCTGTCCACCGCCGGCCCGTGCCATTCGACACCTACCACACCCGCCGCGACGCTCTCGCCACGCTCGACGGCGCCGCGCTGGACATGGTCGTCCAGTCGCTCGAGCGGGTGGTCGAGGCGGTCAACGAGCGCTAGACGGCCAGCAGCTCGCGGCTGCGCTCGGCATGGGCGCGCGGGACGAGCAACACCACCTCGCCCTGGGCGCCGACCGTGAACGGATGGACGGAGTGGGCGATGCGGGAGCGGACGATGACCGGGATCCCCTCGCTCTCGAACAGCCCCTTGACGACGAGCGCCTCGCCCTGGTCGCACCGGTGCACCTCGACGAGCGCGCGGTCGTCGCGCGGCTCGGGCGTGGGCCGCAACGGGAACGGGATCACCTTGCCGGGCATGGCCTGGATCATAGCGTAACCCGGCGTACAATCGCCCCAGCAGCCAGGAGGTGGCCCGTGGACAAGTTCGAGTATTTCAGCGGACTGCCCGAGGTCGGCATCGTTCCGCGCGCGCCGCACGCGGGGCCGCTCCTGCAGCACGTCTACGAGCAGGAGCACGGACGCGGCGGCTTTTCCGGCAAGGTGGCGCACACCTATCATCTCTATCCGCCCACGAACTGGCTGCCCGGCGAGACGCGCGTGCTCGACGGCTACGCGCCGGCGTGGGAGTCGCCGCTTCGGCCGATCGGCGGCACGCACGTGCTGCTGAACGTGGCGCCCGCCGAGCCCGCGCGCGACGTCTATCGGGGCATGGCGCGCATCGTGGCCAACGAGACGGCCGCCATGAACGTCACCGCGCCGGCGGCGCCGATGGACTATTTCTTCGAGCACCACTCGGCGACCTGCGTGTACTTCGTCCACGCCGGCCGCGGGACGCTGGAAACGACGTTCGGGCCCATCGAGTATCGCAAGGGCGACTTCCTGGTCATCCCGAAGGGCATCGCGCATCGCTTCGAGCTGGCCGCCGGCCGCCACTACTACTGGATGTACGAGTCGTTCGCCGGGGATCCGGAGAAGGCGGAGTCGCCGACGACCGGGCGGTTCATCACCCATAGTGAGAGCGACTATCGGTACCCGCGGTCGCTCGACCCGCGCAACGAGGCGGGGCGCTTCGAGATCGTGTCGAAGGTCGGCGACGTCTACACGCGCCGCGTGCATCCGACGCATCCGTTCGACGTGGTGGGCTGGCGCGGCGATTACCTGCCGTACCGCTTCGCCGTCGAGGACGTACGCCCGCTCACCGCCGATCGCTCCCACGTGCCCCCGTCCGGCCATACCGTGTTCAAGCTGCCCGGCTGCTATCTCTGCGTGTTCACCGTGCGCTCGGTGGAGAAGGAAGCGATGTGGCTGCCGTTCTTCCACCGCAACTTCGACTACCTGGAGACGGTCGGCTATCACTTCGGCGAGTTCTTCAGTGGAGGCGGCGTGGTCGGGCCCGGCATGGTCAGCCTCCATCCCGTCGGTCTGCCGCACGGTCCGAAGCCGCGGGCGCTCGAGAAGTTCCTCGACGGCCGCCATCCGACGATCCACAACGAGGTGGCGGTGATGGCGGACTTCGCCAACCCGACCCGCGTGTCGGCATGGGCGCTCGGGCTCTCTCGCACCGACTACATGGACACCTGGAGCGGGTACACGACGGAGCCGCGCTTCACGTGGCGGGCCGACCGGCTCGACGAGGTGCGGCGAACGGCCGAGCGGCTGGCCGACGCGCGCGACACGCTGCGCCCGCCCGACGGGGACTGACCTGGACGCGCTGCCGAGCGACGCGGCGCGGGACCGCGAGGTGGCCGCCGCGTTCGATCTGCGCGCGCTGCCGCCCGCGTTCTACGACGACCCGTTCCCGACGTACCACGCGCTCCGGCGCGCCGATCCCGTCCATCGCTGCCCCGACGGCTCGGTCTTCTTGACCCGGTACGAGGACGTCGTTGCCGTCTACCAGGACCACGCGCGATTCGCCTCCGACAAGCGCCTCGAGTTCGCGCCCAAGTTCGGCGCCACGCCGCTCTACGAGCACCACACCACGAGTGTCGTCTTCCGCGATCCGCCGGACCACACGCGCATCCGGCGGCTCTTCGCGCCGGCCTTCACGCCGCGCGCGCTGGCGGCGCTGGAGCCGCGGATCGAGCGGCTGGTGGACGAGCTGCTGGATGACGCCGCCGCGCGGGGCGGGATGGACGTCGTCGACGATTTCGCGGCGGCGGTACCGGTGCAGCTCATCGGCGACATGCTGGGCATTCCCGCCGACGAGCGCGGTCCGCTGCGCGGCTGGTCGCTCGCCATTCTCGGCGCGCTCGAGCCGGCGCCGAGCGCCGCGCAGCTCCACGCCGGCAACGAGGCGGTCGAGGCGTTCAAGGACTACCTGCGCCGCCTCGTCGCGGCGCGGCGCCGTCGGCCGAGCACCGACCCCGGCGAGATCCTGAGCGCCCTCATCGCGGCCGAGGACGCCGGCGACCGGCTCACCGAGGTGGAGCTGCTCCACCAGTGCATCTTCCTGCTGAACGCCGGCCACGAGACCACCACGAACCTGATCGCCAATGCCGTCCTGACGCTGCTGGAGCACCCGGCCGCGGCTGCCCGGCTGCGAGCGGCGCCGCCGCTGCTCGCGACGGCCGTGGACGAGTTCCTCCGTTACGAGAGTCCGAATCAGCTCGGCAACCGGCGCGCGGCGGTCGCGACGGAGATCGCCGGCATGCCGCTGGCCCCGGACACGCTGATCACGCTGTGCATCGGCGCCGCCAACCGCGATCCCGCGCAGTTTCCCGACCCGGACCGTGTCGACGTCGCGCGGACGCCGAATCGCCATCTCGCGTTCATCACCGGCATCCACGCCTGCGCCGGCATGTGGCTGGCGCGCATGGAAGGCCGCGTCGCCATCGGCCGTCTCGTCGCGCGCTTCCCGGATCTGCGGCTGGCCAGCCCGCCCGTGCGCGGTCGCCGCGCGCGTTTTCGCACGCTCGTCTCGCTGCCCGTGGCGGTGTAGGGACTCGGCGGGTCGCCGGCACGCCGCTTGCCGCGCGGCTACGGCATGCAGCGCCGTGCGTTCCTCGGCCTCGCCGCCGCGGCGTGCGCGCCGCGCGCCGCGCCCGCGGCGGGCCGGCGCCGCGTGGTCGTGGTCGGCGCCGGCCTCGCCGGTCTCGCCGCTGCCTGGGAGCTCGTGCAGGCCGGTATCGACGTCACCGTGCTCGAGGCGCGACCGACGCCGGGTGGACGCGTGCGCACCCTGCGGGCCCCGTTTGCCGACGGGCTGCACGCGGAGGCAGGGGCGCTGCTCATTCCCGACACGCACCACCTCGTGCGTCGCCAGGCCGAGCGACTCGGCCTGCGTCTCCGCGACGTCACGCGCGAGCTGGCTCACGAGCGCTACGTGGTCCGGAATCGTCATATCGTCGTCGGCGCGGGCGAGCGCCCGGCGTGGCCGCTCGAGCTCAACGCGGAGGAGCGCGCGCTCGGGCTGGCTGGGATGTGGGAGCGTTATATCGGCGCCGTGATCGACGAGGTCGGCGACCCCACGCGGCCCGGCTGGCCGCCGGCCGCGCTCGCCCGGTACGACGCCATGTCGGTCACGGATCTCATGCGGACCCGCGGCGCGTCGCCGGACGCGGCGGCGCTGCTCGGCCTCGGCTACCTCGATCTCGGCGGCGACGGCGCCGCCACGTGCTCGGCGCTCGCCGTGCTCCGCGACCTCGCCCTGCGCCGGCGCAACGGTCGCTGGTGGGTCGTCGAGGGCGGGAACGACCGCCTCGCCGTCGCGATGGCGGCGCGACTCGGCCATCGCGTGCGTTACGGCGAAGAGGTGCTTCGCATCGAGCCCGGGGAGCGCACGGCCGCGGTCGTCGCGGGCGGCGGTGGAACGACGCGGCGCTGGGTGGCCGACGGCGTCGTCTGCACGCTTCCGCCGGCCGTGCTGCGTGCCCTCGACGTCGAGCCGGCGTTCTCGCCGCGGCGGCGCGCGGCGCTCGCCGCCCTCGACGCCACCAGCCTCACGCGCGTGCTCGTCCAGACGCGTATCCGCGTGGGCGGGGCGCACCGACTCCCGGCGTCCACGATCACCGACTTGCCGGTGAAGTGGGTGTGGGACGCCACCGCGACGCGGTCGACGGCGCGCGGCATCCTCGACGCGCACGTCGGCGGTGCCGCTGCCCGCCGGCTCGGCCGGATGCCCGCTGCTGAGCGCGTACGAAACGTGATCGCATCCCTCGAGAGCGTCTATCCCGGCCTCACGCCGCTGGTGGAAGCCACGGCGCTCGTCGACTGGGACGCCGAGCCCTACGCGCGCGGCGCCTACGCGTGGTTCAAGCCCGGCCAGCTCACGACGCTCCTCGGTCCGCTCGCCGAGGCCGAGGGTTGCGTGCAGCTCGCCGGCGAGCACCTGTCGAGCGCCTCGGGCTGGATGCAGGGCGCGCTCGACTCCGGCCAGCGGGCGGCCAGGGACCTCGTTGCCCGCATGACGTAGGGCCTGTCGGCGGGAGATCGAGGCGCGTCACGGCTTTGCCCAGGGGCGGAGCGTCGGAGGGTGGGGCGGGGAGATCGAGGCGCGTCACGGCTTTGCCCAGGGGCGGAGCGTCGGAGGGTGGGGCGGGGAGATCGAGGCGCGTCACGGCTTTGCCGCGGCGCGCCGAGCGTCTGGG
>DATBJF010000036.1:0-29562 GCA_036556545.1 Candidatus Methylomirabilota bacterium | reverse complement strand
GACATCGACTTCGGCATGGCCACCGCACACACCACGGCCGGCACCATCGGTGTGAAGGTCTGGATCTTCAAGGGCGAGGTCCTTCGCGCCGCGCCACCGGAGGCCTAGGGCGATCCCATGCTGATGCCCAAGCGCGTCAAGTACCGGAAGGCCCAGCGCGGTAACATGCGCGGCAAGGCCCAGCGCGGATCCACCCTGTCGTTCGGCGAGTACGGCCTCAAGGCGCTCGAGCCCGGCTGGGTCACCAACCGTCAGATCGAGGCGGCCCGGGTGGCGCTCACGCGGAGCCTCAAGCGCGGCGGCAAGGTGTGGATCCGCGTCTTCCCCGACAAGCCCGTGACGAAGAAGCCGGCGGAGACGCGCATGGGCAAGGGCAAGGGCAACCCGGAGGAGTGGGTGGCCGTGGTGAAGCCCGGCCGCATCCTCTACGAGATGGAGGGCGTGCCCGAGGACGTGGCGCGCGAGGCGTTCCGGACGGCCGCCAACAAGATCGGCATCACCACGAAGTTCGTCACCCGCACCCGGAGCCTGTGAGGAGCGCACGATGAAGGCGGCCAAGTGGCGCGATCTCTCGGAGGACGAGCTCACGCAGAAGGCGCGTGATCTGTCCGAGGAGATCTTCAACCTCCGCTTCCAGCTGTCGATGGGCGTGGCCAAGAACCCGTCGCGACTCGGCCAGGCGCGACGCGACCTCGCCCGCGCCTACACGATCAGCCGCGAGCGGGGCGCGGCGCTCGTGGTGGCGCCGCCGGCCGCCGAGAAGCCGGCCTCGAAGGTCGAGCCCGCCGAGGGTGCGCCGCGTAAGGCAAGCGCCAAGGCGTCGAAGCCAAAGGCCACCAAGGCCGCCCGGAAGTCGTCGAAGGCGCCCAGGGCCGCGGCCAAGAAGAAAGCGAAAGGGTAAGCCGTGGGCGAGCGCAAGAGTCGCGAGGGCGTCGTCGTCAGCGACGCGATGCAGAAGACGCGCGTGGTGCGGATCGAGCGGGTCTACCGCCATCCCAAGTACCAGCGCGTCATCCGGATGTCCAAGAAGCTGAAGGCGCACGACGAGGCCAACGAGAGCCACGTCGGCGACCGCGTGCTCATCGAGGAGACGCGGCCGATGTCCAAAGAGAAGCGCTGGCGGATCCGCAAGATCCTGAGCCGGGTCTCCTAGCGATGATCCAGCCGCGCTCGATGCTCGATGTGGCGGACAACTCCGGCGCCAAGAAGGCACAGTGCATCCGGGTGATGGGCGGCGCCAACAAGCGTTACGCCTCCCTCGGCGACACGGTCATCGTGGCCATCAAGGAGGCGGCGCCCGACGGGACGGTGAAGAAGGGCGAGGTCGCGCGCGCGGTGGTGGTGCGTACCGTGAAGGAGGTCCGCCGCAAGGACGGCTCCTACATCCGCTTCGACCGGAACGCGGTGGTGCTCATCAGGGCCGACGAGAATCCCGTCGGCACGCGCATCTTCGGCCCCGTGGCCCGCGAGCTGCGCGAGCGCCAGTTCACGAAGATCATCTCCCTGGCCCCCGAGGTCATCTGATGCAGAGCGTGCACGTTCGTCGTGGCGACACCGTCGGCGTCATCGCGGGACGCGAGAAGGGCAAGCGCGGCAAGGTCCTGCGCGTGCTCACCGGCAAGGGCCGGGTCCTCGTCGAGCACGTCAACATGGTCAAGAAGCACCAGCGGCCGACGCAGAAGCTGCGGCAGGGCGGCATCATCGAGCGGGAGGGCGCGCTGGCGCTCTCCAACGTTCTCGTGGTGTGCGCGCGCTGCGACAAGCCCTCGCGGACCGGCATGAAGCTCCTGAACGACGGTCGCAAGGTCCGCAGCTGCAAGCGCTGCGGCGAAGCGATCGACAAGGGTTAGCGCCATGGCCAAAGCCGACGCCGCCAAGCCCGCTCCCAAGCCGCAAGCCGCGCAGCAGCAGAAGCCCGGCCAGGCCAAGGCCCAGCCGCGGAAGGACAAGGCGCCGGACACCCAGCCCGCCGTCGCCAAGGGGCGGCCCAAGGGCACCGGTCAGGTCCCGGCCCGGCTGAAGGACAGCTACGCCAAATCGGTGGTGCCCGCGCTCATGAAGGAGCGGGGCTACAGCAACGTGTGGGCGGTCCCGCGCCTCAACAAGATCGTGATCAACATGGGCGTCGGCGAGGGGCGCGACAACGCCAAGATCCTCGACTTCGCCACCGCCGACCTGCAGGCCATCACGGGGCAGAAGCCCGTGATCACGCGCGCCAAGAAGTCGATCGCGAACTTCAAGCTCCGCGAGGGCGTGCCCATCGGGGCCAAGGTGACGCTGCGGGCGGCGCGGATGTACGAGTTCCTCGATCGACTGGTCAACGTGGCCCTCCCGCGTGTCCGCGACTTCAAGGGGGTGCCGCCCAAGGGCTTCGACGGGCGGGGCAACTACGCGCTCGGCCTGCGGGAGCAGCTCATCTTTCCCGAGATCGTGTACGACAAGATCGACAAGGTACGCGGCATGGACATCATCTTCGTGACGACGGCGCGTTCGGACGAGGAGGCCAGGGCGCTCCTCACCCACCTCGGCATGCCGTTCAGGGAGCAATAAGCATGGCCAAGACCTCGCTCATCATGAAATCGCAGGCGGCGCCGAAGTTTCCGACGCGCGCCTATCACCGCTGCAAGCTCTGCGGCCGGCCCCGCGGCTATCTCCGGAAGTTCCAGATGTGCCGGCTCTGCTTCCGCGAGCTGGCGCTGAAGGGCGAGGTCCCGGGCATCGTGAAGGCGAGCTGGTAGCATGCGCAGCGATCCGATCGCCGACCTGCTGACCCGTATCCGCAACGCCAGCCGCGCCGAGCACGAGAAATGCGACATCCCGTCCTCGAAGCTCAAGGTCCGGATCGCGGAGCTCCTGAAGGAAGAGGGATTCATCAAGAACTTCCGGGTGCTCGAGGACAAGAAGCAGGGAATGCTGCGCGTCTATCTCAAGTACGGCGCCGGCAACGAGAGGATGATCTCAGGGCTGGTCCGCGTCTCCACGCCCGGCCGCCGCGTCTACGTCACCCACGACAAGATCCCGTCGATCCTGGCCGGCATGGGCGTGGCCTTCGTGTCGACCTCGCGGGGCGTGGTGACGGACCGCGAGGCGCGCAAGCAGAAGGTCGGCGGCGAAGTGCTCGCGTACGTGTGGTGAGGAGCTGACATGTCACGCATCGGCAAGAAACCCATCCCGATTCCCCAGGGTGTGAAGGTGCAGGTGGACGGCGCCACCGTCCGGGCCGAGGGGCCGAAGGGCAAGCTCATGCAGCCCGTCCCCCGCGGGCTCAACGCGAAGGTCGACAACGGCATCGTGCACATCGGACGGGAGGGCGACGATCGTCACGTCCGCGCCCTGCACGGGCTGACCCGCTCGCTCGTCGCGAACATGGTCACCGGAGTGAAGGACGGCTTCGAGCGCAAGCTGGAGATCGTCGGCATCGGCTACCGCGCCCAGATGCAGGGCAAGGCCATCCAGCTGGCGCTCGGCTACTCGCATCCCGTGATCTTTCCGCTGCCGGACGGCATCACGGCGGAGATCGACAAGCAGGTCGGCATCACCCTGCGCGGCGCCGACAAGGCGCTGCTCGGGGAGACGGCGGCCAAGCTCCGCGCGCTGCGCAAGCCGGATCCGTACAAGGGCAAGGGCATCAAGTATGCGGGCGAGGTGATTCGCCGCAAGGTCGGCAAGAAGGCGGGCGCGAAATGATCACGCGAGACCGGCGGGAGCCACGCGACAAGCGGCACCTCCGGCTGCGTCGCTGGGTGCGCGGCTCGGCCCAGCGGCCGCGGCTGGCGGTGTTCCGCAGCCTCGGCCACATCTACGCGCAGCTCGTCGACGACGATTCGGGGAAGACGCTGGTCGCCGTGGACAGCCGCAGCAAGGCGTTTCTCGGCGCCCACAAGACCGGCGGCAACGTCGCGGCGGCGAAGGCGGTCGGCGCGTTGCTGGCGGAGAAGGCCAAAACCGGCGGCATCAACCAGGTGGTGTTCGACCGCGGCGGTTACAAGTACCACGGCCGCGTCAAGGCCCTCGCCGATGCGGCGCGGGCCGGCGGCCTGACGTTCTAACGTGGAGGCACAGGGTATGTGGTCATGACGAGTGGGGGAAACTGAGTGGCGGAAGCGAAGATCGATCCCAGCGTGCTGGAGTTGAATGATCGCGTCGTCTCCATCAATCGAGTGGCCAAGGTGGTCAAAGGTGGCCGGCGGTTCTCGTTCACGGCGCTCGTCGTCGTCGGCGATGGCCGGGGCCACGTGGGCGTCGGGCTGGGCAAGGCGCACGAGGTGCCGGAGGCGATCCGCAAGGCGGTCGAGCACGCCAAGAAGGACCTGATCTTCGTGCCGCTCCGGGAGACCACCATCCCCTGCGAGATCACCGGCCACTTCGGGGCGGGCCGCGTCTTCTTGAAGCCGGCGGTGCCCGGCACGGGCGTCATCGCGGGCGGCGCGGTGCGGCCGGTGCTGGAGGCGGCCGGCGTCCAGGACATCCTCACCAAGACGCTCGGCTCGAACAACCCCCACAACGTGCTGAAGGCGACCATCGATGCGCTGCGTCGCATCAAGCGCCTGCAAGACCTGCACGCCGTGCGGCGCAAGGGCGGCGACGGCGCCGGCAGCCCCGTGGAGGAGACGGTCGGTGCCCGACAAGAAGCTTAAGATCACGCTCAAGAAATCGATCATCGGGCTGAGCCCGAAGCAGGAGGCGACCGTCAAGGCGCTCGGCCTGCGGCGGATGCATCAGTCCGTTTCCCACGACGACACGCCGACCGTTCGCGGCATGATCGCCGCGGTGCCGCACATGCTCGAGGTGAGTCATGAAGCTCAGTGACCTGCGCCCGGCGCCGGGCGCGGTGAAGTCCCGCAAGCGAATCGGGCGCGGCCCCGGCTCGGGGCACGGCAAGACGGCCACGAAGGGCCACAAGGGCCACAACGCACGCTCGGGCGGCGGCAAGGCCGGCGGGTTCGAGGGCGGGCAGATGCCGCTCTACCGGCGGTTGCCGAAGCGCGGCTTCCTGCCGTTCGGCGGCAAGTCCGAGTACGCGGTCGTGAACCTCAAGGCTCTGGGCGCCTTCGCCGCCAACAGCGTCGTGGACCCCGAGGGACTCGTCAAGGCCGGCCTCATCAAGCACTCGCGACGTCACCTGGTGAAGATCCTCGGCGGCGGTGAGCTCGGACACGCCCTGACCGTGCGCGTGCACGCCGTGAGCGATTCGGCCAAGAACAAGATCGAGTCGAAGGGCGGCACCGTCGAGGTGCTCCCGACGAGGGCGAGCGCTTCGTGATCGAAGGGCTGGCGAGCTTCCAGAACGTCTTCAAGATTCCGGAGCTCAAGCGCCGCATCCTCATCACGGCGGGCCTGCTGATCGCCTACCGGATCGGCGCCCACGTGCCGACGCCGGGCATCGACGGCGAGGCGCTGGCCCGCGTGTTCGATCAGGCGCAGAACACGCTGCTCGGGATGGTCGACCTCTTCTCCGGCGGAAACCTGAGGCGGCTGTCAATCTTCGCCCTCGGGATCATGCCGTACATCTCGGCCTCGATCATCCTGCAGCTGCTGACGGTGGTGATTCCGACGCTCGAGCGGCTGGCCAAGGAGGGCGAGGCCGGCCGCAAGAAGATCACCCAGTACACGCGGTACGGCACCATCGTGCTGTCGGTCGTGCAGTCGCTCGGCATCGCCTACGGGCTCGAGTCGATGCGGCCGGACGGCATCGCCATCGTGCCGTATCCCGGCTGGGGCTTCCGCCTGCTCACCATGATCACGCTGACCGCCGGCACCGCCTTGATCATGTGGATCGGCGAGCAGATCTCCGAGAAGGGCATCGGCAACGGCATCTCGCTGATCATCTTCGCGGGCATCGCCGTCCGCCTGCCCTCGGCCATCGTCGCCTCCTACACGCTGATCGTGAACCGCGAGATGAGCCTGTTCACCTTCGGGACCATCGTGGCCGCCATGATCCTGGTGACGGCGGCGGTCGTGCTGATGCAGGAGGGGCAGCGCAAGATCCCCGTGCAGTACGCCAAGCGGGTGGTCGGCCGCCGCGTGTACGGCGGTCAGTCGACGCATATCCCGCTGCGGATCAACACGGCGGGCGTCATCCCCGTCATCTTCGCCTCGTCGCTGATCCTCTTCCCGGCGACGCTGACGCGGTTCGTGCCGCACCCGTGGATGCAGGCCATCTCCGATGCGCTGTCGCCGGGGCGTCCCACCTACACGCTGCTCTACATGGGCCTCATCGTCTTCTTCACGTACTTCTACACGGCCATCGTCTTCAATCCCGTGGACCTGGCCGACAACATGAAAAAGTACGGGGGCTTCATCCCCGGCGTTCGGCCGGGCAAGAAAACGGCGGAGTACATCGACCATGTCCTGACGCGCATCACGCTGCCGGGCGCGCTGTTCCTCGCCCTCATCTCGGTCCTTCCCGACATGCTGATCCGCTGGTTCAACGTGCCGTTCTACTTCGGCGGCACCAGCCTGCTCATCGTCGTCGGCGTCGCCCTCGACACCGTGCGCCAGATGGAGTCCCATCTCCTCATGCGCAACTACGAGGGCTTTCTCAAGCGCTCCCGGTCGCGCTCGGGCGCATTCTCGCGGAGCAGCTGAGCGGTGCGTATCGCCTTCCTCGGACCGCCCGGCGCCGGCAAGGGCACGCAGGCGCGCGAGCTCGCCCGTGAATGGTCGGTGCCGCACATCGCCACCGGCGACATGCTGCGCGAGGCGGTGGCGGCGGGCACGGCGCTCGGTCGCGAGGCGAAGGCGTACATGGACAAGGGCGCGCTGGTGGCCGACGATGTGATCATCGGCATGATCGCCGAGCGCCTGCGGGAGCCGGACGCCCGCGAGGGGTTCCTCCTCGACGGCTTTCCGCGGACGATCGCGCAGGCGGAGGGGCTGGAGCGCCTGCTCAAGGATCTCAACCAGCCGCTCGAGCGCGTCGTCTACTTCGACGTCGCCGAGCCGGAGCTGATCCGCCGCCTCACCGGCCGCCGCGTGTGCCGCTCGTGCGGTCACAGCTTTCACGTGGTCTCCAATCCGCCGCGGCGCGACGGAATCTGTGACGTCTGCGGCGGGGAGCTCTACCAGCGCGTCGACGACAGCGATGACACGGTGCGGAACCGCCTGGCCGTGTACCGCAAGCAGACGGCGCCGCTGCTCGACTGGTACGCGGGCAAGGGACTGCTCGCCAGCATCGAGGGCGCCGGCAGCATCGCCGACATCGGCCGCCGCGTGAAGGACGCGGCGCGGCGGCGACGGTGATCGAGCTGAAGTCGGCGCGTGAGATCGGGCTGATGCGGCGGGGTGGGCACCTGCTCGCCGACGTGGTCGCCCGTCTGCGCGAGACCGTGAAGCCCGGTCTCTCGACGCTCGAGATCGACGAGGACGTGGAGGCGTTCATCCGGTCTCGTGGGGCGCTCCCCGCCTTCAAGGGCTACAGAGGATTTCCGGCCACAGTCTGCATTTCGATCAATGAGGAAGTGGTCCACGGGATACCCTCCGCGCATCGGCGGATCAAGGAGGGCGATATCGTTGGCCTTGATCTCGGGTGTATCGTTGAAGGGTACTACGCGGACTGCGCGTTCACCCTCGCCATCGGCGACGTGCCTCCGAAGGTGCAGCAGCTGCTCGATGTCACCCGCGATAGCCTCGATGTGGCCATCGCCGAGTGTCGCGCGGGCCGCCGCCTCTCCGACGTTTCGCATGCCGTGCAGGTGCACGTCGAGCGCCACGGCTTCTCGGTCGTGCGGGCATTCGTGGGGCACGGCATCGGCCGCGCGCTGCACGAGGATCCGCAGATCCCGAACTTCGGCGATCCCGGCCGCGGGCCGCAGCTTCGCCCCGGGATGGTCCTGGCCATCGAGCCGATGGTCACCATGGGGAGCTGGGAAGTGAAGGTGCTCGACGACGGCTGGACGGCCGTCACGCGCGACGGGAGCCTGGCCGCGCACTTCGAGCACACGATCGCGGTGACGGACGACGAGCCCGAGGTGCTCACGAGCCGGACGGGACGCTCCGTCCAGGTCGCGTAGCGAACGCGGCGAGCGGGAAGGGGCATGGCGAAGGAAGACGCGATCGAGGTGGAGGGCACGGTGGTGGAGCCGTTGCCGAACGCGATGTTTCGCGTCGAGCTCGAGAGTGGCCATCGCGTCCTGGCGCACGTGAGCGGCAAGATGCGGATGAACTTCATCCGGATCCTGCCCGGCGACCGGGTCAAGGTGGAGCTCTCGCCGTACGACCTGACGCGCGGGCGGATCACGTACCGGTTCAAGTAGGGAGAGTCGATGAAAGTCCGACCGTCGGTGAAGGCGCGGTGTGAGCACTGCAAGGTCGTCAAGCGACAGGGCGTGACGCGGATCATCTGCAAGAATCCGCGTCATAAGCAGCGTCAAGGGTGACTCGGAGGGGGCCTCGGTGGCCCCCTCCGATGCCTCCCCCAGAACGAAAAGCAGATTGCGCCGGCAAAGCCGGCGCTCGAAAAGAGGCAAGATATGGCGCGTGTGGCGGGAGTGGACCTGCCGCGGGAGAAGCGCGGGGAGGTGGCGATCCAGTACATCTACGGGATCGGCAAGGCCACCGCGCTGACGATCTTGAAGAAGGCGAACGTGAATCAGCACAAGCGGGTGAAGGACTGGTCGGACGACGAGACGGCGAAGGTGCGCGAGATCATCGAGCGGGAGCACAAGGTCGAAGGTGACCTGCGGCGCGAGATCTCGATGAACGTCAAGCGGCTGATGGATATCGGCTGCTATCGCGGCATTCGCCACCGTCGCGGCCTGCCCGTGCGCGGGCAGCGGACGCACACGAACGCGCGCACGCGCAAGGGCCCGAGCAAGGGCGTCATGGTGAAGAAGAAGCCGACGGCAGCGCCGGCACCGGCGGCGCCGAGGAAGGCGCCGGGAGCATAACGCATGGCCGAACAGACCGAAGCGAAACCAGCACCACGCAAGAAGGGCGGCAAGCGCCGCGAGCGGCGCGAAGTGCGCACGGGCGTCGCCCACATCCAGGCGACGTTCAACAACACCATCGTCACGTTGACGGACAAGAACGGCAACGTGGTGTCGTGGTCGAGCGCAGGGAGCGCCGGCTTCAAGGGCTCGCGGAAGTCCACGCCGTTCGCGGCCCAGACGGCGGCCGAGATCGCCGCCCGCAAGGCGATGGAGCACGGCCTCAAGCAGATCGAGGTCTTCGTGCGAGGCCCGGGGGCCGGCCGCGAGGCGGCCATCCGCTCGCTGCAGGCCGTGGGGCTGGAGATCACCGCGATCCGCGACGTGACGCCGATACCGCACGACGGCTGCCGGCCGCCGAAGCGGCGGCGGGTGTAGGAGGAGAGCGATGGCGCGGTATCACGACGCGAAGTGCCGGCTGTGCCGGCGTGAAGGGCAGAAGCTGTTCCTCAAGGGCGCGCGCTGCTTCACCGACAAGTGCGCGATCGAGCGGCGCAACTATCCGCCCGGCCAGCACGGCCTGAACCGCGGCAAGCTGACGCCATACGGCGTTCAGCTCCGCGAGAAGCAGAAGGCCAAGCGCATCTACGGCGTGCTCGAGTCCCAGTTCCGCAAGTACTTCCAGTGGGCGGAGCGCGAGAAGGGCGTGACGGGCGAGAACCTGCTCCGGCTGCTCGAGCTGCGCCTCGACAATGTCGTGCACCGGCTCGGCTTCGCCGCCTCCCGCCGGGAGTCCCGCCAGATGGTGGCGCATGGCCACTTCGCGGTGAACGGGCGGAAGGCCTCGGTGCCGTCGATCCTCCTGAAGGTCGGCGACGTGGTGTCGCTGCGGCCGAACTCGAAGCTTGCCCCGCGCATCGACGACAACGTCAACGCCGGCCGCGGACAGACGCCGCAGTGGCTGGAGGTCGAGCCGAACGAGCGGCGTGGCGTCATCCGGAGCTTGCCGCTGCGCGAGGACATCCAGATTCCGGTGGCCGAACAGCTCATCGTCGAGCTGTACAGCAAGTAGGAGAGCGGGCAAATGCCGCGGATTCCGTTCCAGAAGCCGAAGAAAGTCGAGTGGGAGATCCTCAGCGATCGTTATGGTCGCCTCGTCGGCGAGCCGTTCGAGAAGGGCTATGCGCTCACCGTCGGGAACTCGCTGCGCCGGACGCTGCTGTCGATCGTGCCCGGCGCCGCCGTGTCGTGGGTCAAGATCGACGGCGTCCGCAGCGCCGACGCCAAGATTCCCGGCGTGGTGGAGCCGACCGTGGACGTGCTGCTGAACCTGAAGAAGCTTTCCGTGCAGGTGCCGTCGCAGGAACCGCGCGTGGTGCGACTGGACGTCACCGGCCCGAAGACGGTGAAGGGCGAGGACGTTCCGGAGCACGACGTCGAGATCATGAACCCGGAGGTCACCTTGTTCACGGTGGAGGCCGGCGCCAGCGTCTCCATGGAGCTCGGGATCGGCGTGGGCCGCGGGTACGAGGCGGCGGACGGTAAGCGCAGCCAGGCGCCGGCGGGGGCCCTGCCGATCGACGCGGCCTTCTCGCCCATCACCCGGGTCTCGTACAACGTGGAGATGTCGCGGTTGGGCAAGGTCACGGACTACGAAAAGCTCGTCCTGGAGATCTGGACCGACGGCTCGGTGAGCCCCGATGACGCGCTCACGCGCGCCTCGATCTACCTGCGTGACCACTTCACTCCGCTCAGCGTCGGCGCTCCCGAGGACGACGAGGAGGCGGAGGCGGCGGCGGGCGACGCCTATCTACGCGAGGCGCTCGGCCGGACCCTCGAGGAGCTCGCGCTCCCGGCCCGCGCCATCAACGCGCTCAAGGGGTCGGAGATGCACCTCGTGGCCGACCTCGTCCAGAAGACGGAGACCGATCTCGTCGACGTGAAGAACCTCGGCGAGAAGTCCATCGACGAGATCAAGACCGCCCTGGCCGCGCTGGGGCTGTCACTCGGGATGCGGATCGACCCGACCGTGCTCGGCGCGCTCGGGCGCGGCACTCCGGCGGGAGGCGTCCGATGAGACATCGCAAGGACGGCTTCAAGCTCGGGCGGCTCACCCAGCACCGCTGGGCGCTGTTCCGCAACCTCCTCGTCGCGCTCTTCCGTCACGAGCGGATCACGACGACGGAGGCGAAGGCCAAGGCCGTACGCGGGCTGGCCGAGCACATGGTGACCCTCGCCAAGCGCGAGAACCTGCATGCGCGGCGTCAGGTGCTGAGCATGGTCCCCGACGCGGCCGTGGTCGGCACGCTGTTCGACACGATCGCCGCGCGGTTCTCGGACCGCAACGGCGGCTACACGCGGATCATCAAGCTCGGGCCCCGTCCGGGCGACAACGCGCCGATGGTCCTGCTGGAGCTGGTCGACCGCCCCGAGGACGGCAAGGAGCGCAAGGCCGGCGGAGCCGAGAAGAAGGAAAAGCCGCCCAAGGCCGAGGCGAAGCGCAAGAAGAAGGAAAAGGCCGCCGCGGCCAGCGCGTAAATCGACTTCGTGGGGGCCCGCAATGGGCCCCCACACTTTCTAAGTCACGCCCCTCACTCGCCGCGGATCTCTCGAAGGCGGCGTTTCAGCGTCGTCATCCGGTCGTTCATCTGGTCCGACAGTCGCGAAGATCCCGTCCGTCGCTTGGGCTTGTTCGCGACGGGTGCGCTGGATGCGCTGCGGGCGTGGCAATACGCGCAGCCATGCTTCAACCCGTGCTTGCACTCGGCCATCTCGCCTCCCTCGTGACATCCAGCATACCTCCGCGGGTGCCGTCCGCCCGTCCGCCTACTTCAGGTGCTGGCGGAAGAAGGTGAGCGTGCGGCGCCACGCGTCGTCGGCCGCCGCCTTGTTGTAGACGTCGGCGCGCTCGTCGTTGAAGAAGGCGTGGTCGACGCCGGGATAGATGTGGATCTCCGACTGCTTGCCCGCCTTCTTGATCGCGGCGTCGACCTCCCTGGCCGCCTGCGGCGTCACGAAGGCGTCCTTCTCGGCGAACAGCCCCAGCACCGGGCCGGCCAGCTTCTTGTAGTCCGGCTTCACGTTCGGGTGGATGCCGTAGAAGTCCACCACGGCGCCCACGGACGGATTCACGGTGGCAGCGAAGAGCGCCAGCTGGCCGCCCATGCAGAAGCCGACGGCGCCCACCTTGGCGGTGGACGAGTGACCGGCGAGGTACTTCGCCGCCCCGCGCAGGTCCTTCTCCGCCTGTTTGATGTTCAGCGCCATGAAGAGCTTGCCGGCGGCGTCGGGCTCATCGGCCGTCTTGCCGTGGTACATGTCGGGCGCCAGCGCCGAGAACCCCTCGGCCGCGAAGCGGTCGCACACGTTCTTGATGTGACCCACGAGGCCCCACCACTCCTGGATGACGAGGACGCCGGGACCCTTGCCGGTCTTGGGCGTGGCGAGGTAGCCGGCCGTCTTGCCGCCGTTGGAGGGAAACTCCACCATCTTGCCTGCCATGCGTGATCTCCTTTCGAGCTAGGCCGCCGGCTCGGGCGCCGGGGTCGGCGGCGCCGCGATCTTCACGGCCTTGACGTGACGCACGTCTGCATCCAGCACGGTGATGGTATAGCCGGCGACCTGGAACTCTTCTCCCATTCGTGGGATCCGATGCAGCGTCGCCAGCACGAGTCCGGCCACCGTTTCGTAGTCCTGCTTCGGGAGGTTCCAGTCGAGCGCCTCGTTGAGCTCCTCGATGTTGGTGCGCGCGGCCACCCAGTAGCTCCCGTCCGGAAGGCGGTCGACGGAGGCGGGCGCCCGGTCGTGCTCGTCCTGGATCTCGCCGACGATCTGCTCGAGGATGTCCTCCAGCGTGACGGCGCCCTTGGCGCCGCCGTACTCGTCGACGACGACGGCCATGTGGGTGCGCGAGCGCTGCATCTCCCGCAGGAGGTCATCGATGCGCTTGGTCTCCGGGATGTAGGCCGCCGCCCGCCGCAGCTCCGCCAGCGTCGCCACCTCGGCGCCGCGCTTGAGCAGGTCCATGGCCGTCACCACGCCCACGACGTCGGTCTCGCGCTGCGCGTAGATCGGAATGCGGGAAAAGCCGCGCTGGGTGATCAGCGCGATGGCCTCCGACGGCGTGGCGCCCTCGGGCAGCATGGCGACTTCCACCAGCGGCACCATCACCTCGCGGACCGTCGTGTCGCCGAGGTCGAAGATCTTGTCGATCATCTCGGCTTCCGCGGTCGTCACCTCGGCTTCCCCCGGCTCCATGGCCAGCAGCGCTTTCAGTTCCTCGCGCGACACGAACTGCCGCGCGTCGGCGCTGGGGCCACCCACGAAGCGCAGCAGCGCCGACACGATGTTGTTGGTGGCCCACACGAACGGCACCAGGAGCGCGGAGGCCCAGCGGATCGGGCGGTACACGCGGAGGATGAGGTTCGTCGCCCACTCGCGCGCGACGGCCTTCGGAATGATCTCGCCGAAAACGAGCATCACCGGCGTGAGCGCGGCCGTCACCACCCAGGGCGCCCAGCCGCCCAGCACCGGGAGCAGCGCATAGGTGGCCGCCGACGAGGCGACGATGTGGGCGATGGTGACGCCCATCATCGCCGTCGACAGTACCCGCTCCGGCCGGCGAAAGTCCTCCAGGTAGCGGGCGGCCGTGCGGCTGCCCTCTTCGGCGAGATGGCGGAGGCGCAGACGGTTGGCGGCGATGAAAGCCATCTCGGCCGCCGAGAAGAACATCGTGGCCAGCAGGCAGGCGGCGGCGATCCAGACCATGCTCATGCCGCGGCCTCCGTCGAGACAGGGCGCGGGAGCGAGATGAGCACCTCGATCACGCGCGTGCGCTCGACCTTCTCGACCGTGACCACCAGCTCGGGCGTTTCCGTGCGCTCGCCCTTCCGCGGCACGCGGCCGAAGAGGTCCAGCACCCAGCCGCCGACGGTGTCGTAGGCCTCGTTCGAGATCGAGAGCCCGGCGGCGGCGTTGAGGTCGTCGATGGACAGCTTGCCGGCCACGCGATACGTCCGGGCGTCGATTCTCTGGATGAGCCGCTCGGGCTCGTCGTACTCGTCGGCGATCTCTCCGACGAGCTCCTCCAGCAGATCCTCGAGCGCCACCAGGCCCGCGGTCCCGCCGAACTCGTCCACGACGATCGCGATGTGGAGCTTCTTGGCCTGGAACTCCTGCAGCAGCGCGTCGGCGCGCTTCGACTCGGGAACGAAGTAGGGCGGGTGGAGATGCGCGCGGAGGTCGAAGTCCGGCGGCAGTCCTGTCACGTAGGGCAGCAGATCCTTCGTGTAGAGGACACCGACGATGACGTCGATGGAGCCTTCGTAGACGGGCACCCGGGAGTGCAGGTGCTCCCGCAGAGCCGGCAGGATGTCGACGACCGGCGTCTTCACATCCAGGCAAAACATGTCGGTGCGCGGCACCATCAGCGAGCGCACCAGCGTGTCCTCGAGCTCGAAGACCTTGTGGATCATCTCGCGCTCTTCACGCTCGACGACCCCCTCGCTGGCGCCCACGTCCACGAGGGTGCGCAGCTCGTCCTCGCTGATCGAGATCTGTGGCTCGCTCGCGTGTCCCACCAGGCGGACCGTGAGGGCGGTGAGACCGGCGAGGACGACCCGCAGCGGCGTCACGAGGACTTCCAGCCAGCGCACGGGCCGGCGCACGATGGCCAGGAAGCGTTCCGGATACTTCACCGCGAGCGTCATCGGCAGGACTTCGCCGAAGGTCGTCAGCAGCAGTACCATCGCGATCATCTCCACGATGAGGCTGTACCGCATCCCGAGCAGCTCGTCGGCGATGTGAGTGGCGAGGGCGGAGGCGCCGATGTTGATCAGCGTGATGCCGACGAGCAACGTCACCAGCAGGTCGTGCGGTCGTGTCACCAGCGGCTCGGGGGCCCCCGGCTGCTTGGCGATCCGCCGGAGGCGCGCCCGGCCGAGCGAGAAGTATGCGGCCTCGGCGCCGGTCAGCAGCGCCGAGCAGCCGATGAGGGCGAAGAGCAGCACCAGCTGGAGGAAGATCGAGTCACCCACGGCTGAAATGCTCGAATCCGCTGGTGACCGGCGCCTCCCGGCCATCGGCGTCGATCCACCGCACGCCCGCCCCGCCACGGATCTCGCCGATAGCGGTCAAGGTGGTTCCGGTGGCGGTGGCCAGGCCCGACCGGAGCCGAGCGACGGCGGAGCGCTCGCAGGTCACGAGCAGCTCGTAATCCTCGCCGCCGCCCGTCGCCCAGGCGATCGGATCGTGGTGCAGCGCCGCCGCCACTGCCCGCGTGGCGGGCGCCACGGGCAGGCTCGCCAGGTCGATCCGCGCGCCCGCCCCGCTCTCCACCAGGAGACGCGGAAGGTCGGTCGCCAGACCGTCGGAGAGGTCCATCATGGCCGTCACGCTGCCGGTGCCGGCCAGCCAGCGGCCCTCGGCGACCCGCGGCCGAGGGCGCAGATGCGCATCGGTGACATCTGCGAGCACGGCCGGCGGCACGCCGGATGGCGCGTGGTGGCGCTCGAGCACCGCGAGCCCGGCGCCGGCGCGGCCCAGCGTCCCGGTGACGGCGACGAGGTCGCCGGCGCGCGCCGTCGACCGCAGCACCGGCGCCACCGTCTCACCGAGGACGGTGACGTTCACCGTCCAGCCCGCGGGCGACACCGACGTATCTCCACCGACGATCACGACGCCGTGCAAATCACAGAGCGCGAGCGCGCCCTCGTAGAAGGCTTCGATCTCCTCCGCCCCCGTCGACTCGGGACACGCCAGCGCGACCAGCGCCCAGCGCGGCGTGGCGCCCATGGCCGCGATGTCCGAGACGTTGACCGCCATCGCCTTCCAGCCGATGTCGGCCGGCTCGGCCCAGCGCCGGCGAAAGTGCACGTCCTCGAGCAGGAGATCGGTCGTGGCGACGAGCACGGTGCCCGCCGACGGCTCGAGCACCGCCGCGTCGTCCCCGATCGATCGACGCACGCCCGGGGCGCCCGGCCGGGCGGCCACGCTCCGGACCAGCCGCACGAGGTCGTCCTCGGAGGCGCGGCGCTCGGCTTTCATGGGTGGGCGGCCGCGGCACCCAGGAAATTGCCGAGCAGGCGCTTGCCTTCGAGGGTCAGGATCGACTCGGGGTGGAATTGCACTCCCTCGATCGGCAGCGTGCGGTGACGAACGCCCATGATCTCGCCGTCCTCCGCCCACGCCGTGACCTCGAGATCGGCGGGGACGCTCTCCGGCAGGATGACGAGCGAGTGGTAGCGCGTCGCCGTGAACGGATTGGACAGCCCCGCGAAGACGCCGTGGCCGTCGTGGCGGATCTCGGACGTCTTGCCGTGCATCTGGGTCCTGGCCCGCGCCACCGTCCCGCCGAAGGCTTGACCGATCGCCTGATGCCCGAGGCAGACGCCGAGAATCGGCGTGCGTCCGCCGAGCCGGCGGATGACTTCGAGCGATACGCCCGCTTGATCGGGCGTGCCGGGCCCGGGCGAGATCACGATCCCGTCCGGCTGCAGCGCAGCGACGTCCTCGACGCTCAGCGCGTCGTTGCGGACCACGCGCGGCTCGGCACCCAGCTCGCCGAGGTACTGCACGAGGTTGTACGTGAAGGAATCGTAATTGTCGATGAGGAGGATCATCCGTTCCGCCCCGCCGCCGCCATGCGAAGGGCGAGGATCACGCCGCGCGCTTTGGAGCAGGTCTCCAGCCATTCCGTCTTCGGATCCGAGTCGGCGACGATGCCGGCGCCGACCTGGACGGAAGCGCGAGCTCCGTGGCAGACGATGGTGCGGATCGTGATGCACGAGTCCAGGTTGCCGGAGTACGAGATGTAGCCGACGGCGCCGGCGTACGGCCCGCGGCGGGTCGGCTCGATGGCGTCGATGATCTCCATGGCGCGGATCTTCGGCGCGCCGGTGACCGTGCCGGCCGGGAAGCAGGCGCGGAGCACGTCGAAGGCGTCGGCGCCGTGACGGAGCTTTCCGACCACGTGACTGACCAGGTGCATCACGTGCGAGTAGCGCTCGGTCACCATGAACTCGGTGACCTTCACCGACCCGAGCTCGGTGACCCGACCCACGTCGTTGCGTCCGAGATCCACCAGCATGACGTGCTCGGCGCGCTCCTTGGGGTCACTCTGCATCTGCGCTTCGATGGCCTGGTCCTGCGCCTCGTTGGCGCCGCGCGGGTGAGTGCCAGCGATCGGGCGCTCCTCCACGCGATCGCCCTCGACGCGTACCAGCACCTCGGGTGACGAGCCGACGATGGTGGTCTTGCCGAGGCGCAGGAAGAACAGGTACGGGGAGGGATTGATCGTTCGCAGCGCCCGGTAGACGGTGAAGGGGTCCGCGTCGAGGCGCGTGTCGAGCCGGCGCGAGAGGACGATCTGGTAGGCATCGCCGGCGGCGATGTACTCCTTCGCCCGGCGGACGGCGTCGGTGAACGCGTTCTCGTCCATGGTGGACGTGAAGCCGTCCTCACCGAGGGCCTGCAGCGGCGCCGCCGGCGCGAGCGCCAGCGGGGCCGGTGGTCGCGCCGGTCGAGCCAGCTTCGCGACCGTCATGCCGATCTTGAGCGCGGCCCGGTCGTACGCGGCGTCGAGGGACGCCGGATCCTGCTTGTCGAGGCGCGCGTTGGCGATGACGAGAAGACGGTGTCGCAGGTTGTCGAAGACGAGCAGCGTTTCCGTCAACATGAACACCGCGTCGGGAAGGTCGAGGTCGTCCGTGGCGACTCGCGGCAGCCGCTCCATGTGGCCGACCATGTCGTAGCCGAGAAAGCCGACGGCCCCGCCCTGAAAACGGGGCAGGCCGGGTACGGCCACGGGCTGCACTTCCTTCAGCAGCATCCTCAGGGCCTCGAGCGGATCGCCGTCAGGAAGGCGCTCCGTTCGTCCCGCGCGGCGTAGCGTGATGCGTCCGCCCTTGGCGCTGAGAACCACGAGGGGGTCGGTGCCGAGGAAAGAGTATCGCGCCCACTTCTCGCCGCCTTCGACAGACTCGAGCAGGAACGCGTAGGGACCGGGTCGGAGGCGCAAATACGCCGACAGCGGCGTGTCGAGATCCGCCGGCAGCTCGGCGAACACGGGCACGAGGTTGCCCTGACCCGCGAGCCGACGAAAGTCGTCCCGGGTGGGCGACAGCGATGGAATGGCTATGCCGGCGGAACTGATGCTCGGCTCAGCGATACCGCGCTAGACGCCCAGCGCGGTCAGCTTCTCCTTGAGCTTTGCCCGGGGAACGGCACCGACCACCTGATCCATGACCTTTCCGTCCTTGACGAAGAGGATGGTGGGGATGGACCGGATCCCATAGCGAGCGGCCAGGCCGTGATTCTCGTCGACGTTGACCTTTGCCAGCGTGAGCCGGCCCGCTGCGTCGCGCGCCAGCTCCTCCAGGACGGGCGCAATCGCCTTACAGGGGCCGCACCACTCGGCCCAGAAGTCCACCATCACCACCCCTTCGGATTGAGCCAGAGTCTCATCGAAATTCTGCTCGGTCAGGTGGACTGCCGAATCGGCCATGCGCCCTCCTCCGTAAAAAGTCAACGACCACGCTAACATGGACGTCGCGTTGCGGCAAGGCCAGTGGTGGGGCAGGCGCATCTAATACTTGTCAGTTTGACACCTCTGCATGCTAGAGTCGCAAGTACAGTGGATCCAGCCAAGGTCCTCGTCGTCGACGATGAGCGGTCCATCCTCCTCCTGCTCAAGGAGGCGCTCAGTCAATGGGGATACCAGGTTACGGTCGCCTCCTCTGCCGCCGACGCCCTCGGCCTCCTGAAGTCCGAGCTCTTCGACGCCCTCATCACCGACATCCGGATGCCGGATATGAGCGGGCTCGAGCTGCTCCGGGAGGTCAAGAAGCAGGACGAGTCCATCGAAGTGGTCATGATGACGGGCTATCCGACGATCGCGTCCGCCGTGCAGGCGCTCAAGGAGGGGGCTTACGACTACCTGTCGAAGCCCCTGATCCTCGATGAGCTCCGGCACTTGATGTCCCGGATGATGGAAAGGAAGTTCCTGCGCGGCGAGGTTTCGACGCTGCGCGCGCGCCTGGGCGAGGAGCTCACCGTCAACGAGCTGATCGGCGCATCGGCGCCGATGGAGCGGGTGAAGGAGATCATCGGCAAGGTCGCCGTCACCGACTCGCCGGTGCTGATCGAGGGCGAGAGCGGCACTGGCAAGGAGCTCGTCGCCGCCGCCATCCACCGGCTCTCCTCCCGCGCGAAGCGACCGTTCATCCCCGTCAACTGCAGTGCCATTCCACAGGATTTGCTGGAGTCGGAGTTCTTCGGTCACGTGCGCGGCGCGTTCTCGGGCGCCGTCGCCGACGCGCTGGGCCTCTTCCGCGGCGCCGACGAGGGAACGATCTTCCTCGACGAGATCGCCGAGCTGTCGCCGGCGCTCCAGGTGAAGCTCCTCCGGGTGCTGCAGGAGATGCAGGTCCGCCCCGTCGGCTCGACGAAGGCCCATCCCGTCGACGTGCGGGTGATCGCCGCCACGAACCGCGACCTCGAGCGTGCGATGACCGAGGGCTCCTTCCGGCAGGACCTGTTCTACCGTCTCAATGTGGTCCGGATCGTCTTGCCGCCGCTCCGCGAGCGCCGGGACGACATCCAGGCGCTGGTGAGCCACTTCCTGCGACGCTTCAACCGTCGCTTTCACCGCGATGTGCGTGGCATCGCGCCGGACGCGCTGGCTGCCCTGACCGCGTACACCTTCCCCGGCAACGTCCGCGAGCTCGAGAATCTCATCGAGCGCGCGTACGCCATGGGCGCGCGTGAGCAGATCCAGCTCAATGACCTGCCGACCCTCAGCAAGGCGTCGGCGGCAGCACCGCCGGTGACGTCTCCGGATACGGTGCCCGCCCTGGGCGACGTGGAGCGTGAGCTCATTCTCAAGGCGCTGGCCGTGTTCAAGGACGACAAGGAAGCCGCGGCCAAGGCGCTCGGGATCTCCCGCCGCACGATCTATCGCCGCCTCAAGGAGTACGGAGTCCTCTAGTCGCTGCAGTCCCCAGGGCGCGGTGCCGAATCGCGTCAGATCCTTGGTGTCCGGCTGACACCGAACCCGTCCCGATGAGCCATAATCGCTTTGATTTTCAAATCCTTGAGTTTGGCACCCGCGCTGCATGGGTCCGCGCCCATGACTACGGCACTTGCCGGTCCGACGCCCTCGACGCTGGAAGTCGGACTGGGGCTCGCCTCGCGCTCTTCCGGACCAGAAGCCGTCGCCCGCGCCGCATCGATCGCGACCTCACGCCTGCACGGAGCGACGCCGGACCTCGCCCTCATCGTGACCGCCGGTTCGCCGGTGCCCGATGCCGGGGCTCGTGCGCGAAGCGTCCTCGGGAAGATCCAGATCGCGGGCGGAGCGACCGCTGCGATTTTGACGGATGACGGCCCCATGAAGGAAGGCGCGGTCGTCGTCTGCGTCGCGAACGCAGACGGCGCCGCGAGCGGGGTTGCGGCCACCGCGGGACGCGACCTCGCCGATGCCGGAAAGGCGGCCGCCCGACTTATCTTGTCCGGGTGGCCATTCCGCGCGCGCTATCCGCGCGGTCTCGGCATCGCCTTCGCGCGTCCGGCGACGGGAGACTCGGCACAGCTGTTCCTGGACTCCTGGCGCGACTTCATGGGGCCTAAGATGCGCACGGTCTGCGGAGTGCTCACGACACCGGTGCTGTATGGCGGCGCGCCCGACCGCCCACCGTTCGTCAGCGTGGCCTGCGTGGAGGCTCCCTACTCCACCGGGCTCGGCTACACGGACGCCCACTGTGCCGAGGGATCGCCGTCGACGGAAGCCCTCGTTCATGGCGCGGCCGATGCGACGCTTACCGCCGTGAAGCGACTGGACGGCCGGCCCGCCAAGCTCGTCCTGGTCGTCGAAAGCGCCGAGCGGTACGAGATGCTCGGCGACGCGACCCGCACCGAGTGGGCCGCCATGCGCAGCCAGATCGACGAGGCGACGCCATGCGTCGGCTGGCTGGTCAACGAGGTCGCGGCCTACGGTCGAGGCGTTCAACCGACCGCAGCCCGCGGCTCGCTGGTGGTCGTCGCTCTCGGCGACGCACCGCGCGGTTGATCGGCCGCCGCGCCTGCTGACCCGCCCTTCCGACCGGCCGGCCCGGGAGATCGGCTCGACGTGCTAGTGCCTGTCGGTCCCCGGTCAGGAGAGGCGGTCGTCGCCGGCTGTGCCTTCCTGCTGGGCCTCCGCCAGATCAGCGATTCCGACGTCTGGACCCATCTCGCTCACGGCCGCGCCATCGTGGCCGGGCACGGCTTTCCCGCGCACGAGCCGTTCACGTTCCCGAGCGCAGCGATGCCGTACTACAACACCGAGTGGCTGTTCGGCGTCGCGCTTTATGCCGTGTACGCGCTCGGCGGCCTCAATGCGGTCATCATTCTCAAGGCGGCGCTGCTTGGCCTCATGGCCGTGCTGCTCTGGCGCACCGCCCTGCTCGGTTCCGGCGCCGCTGCGGACGACGGCGGTCGGCTGCGCGCCGCCATCGCGGCGGCCGTCATCGTCGCCGCGCTGCTCGCGATGCAGTACCGGTTCGTCGAGCGCCCCGACGCGGCGTTGATGGTGTTCATCGCGGCGACCGTCTACGCGCTGGACGCCTTCGTGCTCGAGGGGCGACGGCGGGCGCTCTACCTGCTCGTGCCGATGACGGTGATCTGGGCCAACGTTCATCCGAGCGTCATCGTCGCGGGCGGCCCGTTCGCGGCGGCGCTCGCCGGCGGTCTGGCGCTCCGCGCGCTGGGCCACTGGCGAGGCGATCTCGCCGGCGCGCCGACGCTCGCGCAGCTTCGGGTCGTCGTCATCGCCGGGGCGGCGGTCGCCCTCGCCTCGCTGCTCAATCCATACGGCTGGGACGCCATCACGCTGCCCTTCCGGCTCGCCGGCTCGGAATGGTTCACGCAGGAGGTCACCGAGCTACAGCGGCCGCGACCGGGCGACCACCCGATCGCGCTGGCGCTCGGTGCGCTGCTCCTCGCCACGCTCGCGCTGAACGTGCGCCGGGCGCCGATCGCAGCGGCGGCGCTGGCCGCGCCCTTCGCGTGGCTGGCGCTGTCCGGGACGCGGTTCGTGTTCCTCTTCCCGCTCGTCGCCGCTCCGCTGGTGGCCCGTGGCCTGGCGGCGGCGCTGGCCACGCCTCGCCTGGCCCGCTGGCGCCGAGCCCTCACGACAGGCTCGGCCGTCGGCGCCGCGGCGGCCGTGCTGCCGGTCGTGTTCCTGGTGGCCGGCGTAGGTCCGCTCGCGGCGCGCGACGGACGGCCGGGTGTGGGCGTGGACGGGCGCGCCGTGCCCGAGGGCGCACTCGCCTATCTCGATCGCGTCGGCGCCGCGGGTCCCGTCTTCAACGCGTTCCATTTCGGCGGCTACATCGCCTGGCGCGACTTCCCGCGTCGCTCCCCCATCATCGACGGGCGCGGCTGGGTGCCGCCGGAGCTGGTCGAGGAGATCCATTTCGCGCGTGTCTACCCGACGCATCTCGCGCGCTTGCAGGCAGCGTACGGGTTCGAGGCGGCCGTCATGGACTACGCCACGTTTGCAGGCGAGCCGCTCGAGGAGGTGGCGCCGGAAGCGGATGCGGGTCTCAGCTCTCCAGCCTGGGCCCTCGTGTACTGGGACGACGCCGCTCTCGTGTACGTTCGGCGCGATGGCCCGTTGGCCGCGGTGGCGGCCCGTGACGGGTATCGCTATCTCCGGCCAGCCAACGGCGCCGCGGCGCTCGCCCGGAGCCTGGAGGCAGGGGCCCCCGTCGACGCCGTCGCCGCGGAGATCGCGCGCAACGAGCGAGACACAGGATCCCAGCTGGCTCGAACGCTGGCAGGGGTACTTGCGCTTCACCGCCGCGACTGGGATGGCGCGCTCGCGAGGTTCGCCGCCGTCCACGACGGCCCGGGGCGGCTCTACGCCGTGCAGGGCGAGGCCCTCGCCGCCGGCCAGACGGGCGACGTCACCCGCGCGCTCGCCGCCTACGACCGCCTGCTCGCGCAGACGGACGATGCGACGGTGGCGTATTACGCGGGCTCGGTGGCGTTCGCTGCGGGTCGCAACGTCGACGCCATACGCTATCTCGAGCGCGCGCGCCGCCGGGATCCCGCGCTGGTTGCTGTCTACCCGACCCTCCTCGAAGCCTATCGCCGGGAAGGCGACGCCGGTTCGGCACGCGACCTCATGGATGCCCATGCCCGGGCGCAGACGCGCGCGCGTGCGCGCGAGCATGCCGCGCGAGGACGCGCGCTGCTGCGGACGCGCCAGGGCGCCGAGGCGGCGCGGGAGTTCACGGCGGCGCTGGCCCTGGACGCGGCCGACGCGCGCGCGCAGAGCGGTCTCGCCTACGCATACGTGCTCAGCGGGCGCATCGACGATGCGACCGCGGCCCAGCACGCCGCGCTGGAGCTCGACCCGCGGCTCGCCTCGGCCCACTACGGCCTCGCCCTGCTCGACGAGCGACGCGGCGACACGGCAGCTGCGCGACGCCGCTACGACGCCTTCGTCCGCCTGGAACCGCGCAGCTACGCCGCGTGGCAGGTGCGCCAGCGGCTCTTCGGGCACGCCCGCTGACGGACGGCCTTCAGTGGATGCGCTCCATGACCATGACCCTGGAGAACACCTGGACGGGCCGGTAGTGGCGAAGGAGATAGGCCTGCACCTCGGGAAGGAGCTCGTCGGTTCCGGTGATGGGTCGCGCCAGTGTCGACACGCCGCGGCCCATGACGACGATTCGGGGGGGGCTGGCCTCGAGCGTTTGCAGCAGCTCGCGCCGCCAGACGGGGATCGCCGCCGCGAAACCCGGGATATCGAAGGGCCCCAGCGCCGGCCGGTCGGCGAAGAAGTTGAAGGCCGCGTACTCGGGGAAGCCGAACACCACCTCGCCCGGCCGAGTATGGGTCAGCAAGAACCGGGTGACCGCGTCGATCTCGACCGCCTGCAGCGGCGGCACACGGCTGCCGCCGCCCCGCTCGATCGCCAACCGGGTGAGGGTGTGCGCGGGCGGCGCCGCCGGGCCGGCATAGAACGGGGCAAGATCCGCCTTGCGCGTCTGATAGACGACCCAGCCCCACAGCGACCCGTAGTAGCGCTTCTCCGAGGTCACGATGAACGCACCCGCCAGGAAGAGCGCCAGGAGGGCTGCCGCGGCGCACCGGCTGCCGATTCGCACGTCGGTCCACCGCCCGGGCCCGTCGGCCACGACGTGATAGCCGCGCTCGAGGAGTGCGGCGCCCAGGATGATGAGCATCGGCAGGGCCATCTGGAACTGGGGTCCGTGAACGGCGCGAAAGGCGCTTGCATACGCGATGGTGCCGTACACCGCCAGCGGCACCAGGTCGGCGAACGCAGCGGTGGCCCGCCGTCGAAGCGCGGTCCAGGCGATGGCAGCCAGCAGCCCCGCGTAGACGAGGGCCGGGGCGTAGAGCTTGAAGACGTAGCTGGTGAACAGCCGAGGCAGCGGCACGACCTGGACGAGAGCGAGGAGCGACGGTGGTGTGTACGTCTGCGCCCACGCCTGCCGGTGCGACGGCAGGAGCCAGAAGGCAACGTGCAGGTAGTCGCCGAGCGCGTTTTGCAGGGCGAAGTGCACGAGGAACGGCGCGAAGGCGACGGCGTAGCCGGCGACGTAGAGCATCAGCGCGGCCGTGACACAGCGGAGCGACGCGACCTTCGCCATCCAGCTCCAGGCGCCGACGCCGGCGGCGGTGATGCCCAGACCGATGCCGACGTCGAGGCTATAGGCAAGGCCGACGCCGCTCACCGCTCCGGCGATCAGCACGTCGCGAGGCCGGCCCTGACGGAGGGCGCGGATCATGAACGCCAGCGCGAGCATCGCCCAGCCGGCTCGGAAGCCGCCCCAGCGCATCATCCAGAAGGGGTGATAAGCCTCGACCAGCATCAGGAACGGCACCAGACAGCGAAAGAAGCGGTCGCGGCACACGAGCCAGGCGACCCCGTAGGCGGTGATGATGCTGAGGATCGCGAGCGCCTCGAAATGCAGCCGGAGTACGGCCAGCGAGGCCCCGAACACCTTCATCGCCGCCAGCGGGACGTAGTAGAAGAGCGGACCGAAGAACACGGGCGCGTCACGGTAGAGGACGCCGCCGTGCAGGAGGCGGTTGATGGGGCCCAGATACTGACCGGCCTCGAAATAGTCCACAAAGCCGTGCGCGGCGTTGGGCTCCCAGGCGAGGAGGACGATGATGGCCGGGACGACCAGCACGTCGACCAGCCGAAACCACCAGCGCGCCGGCGTCATGCCTCGACGATAATACGGCACGCGCACGCTATAGTAGCTACGCGTGATGCTGTCGCCGGGATCCGAACGGCCGCTGGTGTCCGCCGTCGTCGTCAACTGGAACGGCGCCGACTTCGTCGATGCATGCCTCGCTTCGCTGCTGCGGCAGACCTGGCCCGCCCTCGAGATCATCGTCGTCGACAACGGGTCCAGGGACGGCTCCCGGGAGCTGCTCCGCGCGCGCTACGGCTCGCGCATCACACTGATCGAAAGCCCGGTGAACCTCGGCTTCGCCGGCGGCAACAACCTCGGCATCCGCGCCGCCAAGGGAGCGTACCTCGCCCTCCTCAACAACGATGCCGTGGCCGAGCCCCACTGGATCGCGGCGCTGGTCGGGGCGTCGGAGGCCGACGCGCGCGTGGGCATGTGCGCGTCCAGGATCCTGCTGCTCGGTGGCGACGGGCTGGTCGACAGCGCCGGCCTGCTGATGTCCGCCGACGGCATCGGGCGGGGACGCGGCCGGCTCGAGCGGGACGGGGCCGCCTTCGCGCGAGCCGGGGACGCCCTCGTCCCGAGCGCCTGCGCCGCGCTGTACCGGCGGTCCATGCTGGACGAGATCGGGCTCTTCGACGAGGATTTCTTCGCCTACTGCGAGGATTCCGACCTCGGCCTGCGCGGGCGACTGGCCGGCTGGACGTGCCGGTACGTGCCGGATGCCGTCGTCCACCACGCCTACTCGCGCTCGACGGCCCCGTACTCGACGTTCAAGGCCTTCCACGTGGAGCGCAATCGCTGCTTCGTCGTCCTGAAGTGCTTTCCGGTCAGCGCGATCCTGGCCAGCATTCCGTTCACCATCGCGCGCTATTCGCTGCAAGCCTGGGGCGCCGCGACTCGGCGCGGAGCGGTGGGGCGGCTCGCCGAGGGGACCTCGCCGGCGGCCGTGGCGGCAGTGCTCCTCCGGGCGTGGGCGGCCGCGATCATGCTCGCCCCGCGCATGCTGGCCCGCCGACGCCGCCAGCGCTCCCTGCGTCGGCTGACGGCGGCCGAGTGGCGGCGCGCGCTCCGGCCGCATCGCCTCGGCCTCCGCGAGCTGGCGCTGAAGGACTGATGCGCTGCCTGATGTGCGGCTCGGCCAGCCTCGCCATGCTGTACGAGCACGTCCGCGATCGTTTCGGCGTGACCGCCGTCGAGCAGCGGTTCCTCGCCTGTCGCGCATGCGGATCGGCCACCCTCGAGGCGCCGCCGACGGCGGAGGCGGTCGCCGCGCTCTATCCGGAGCAGTACACGTTCGACCGCGGCCATGGCGCCGGCTCCGGTCTCCGTGCCACGCTTGCGTCGCTCGAGTGGCGGCTCTTCTACGCGCCCACCTACCGGCGGCGGGTGGCGATCTTGCGGCGTCTCACGGGATTGCGACACGGGCGATTGCTCGAGATCGGCTGCGGGTCCGGCCTCTTGCTCGCCCACTTTCGCGACGCCGGCTATGACGTGGAGGGCGTGGAGCTGTCCGCCGCCGCCGCGGCTTACGGGCGGGAGCACTACGGTCTGCCGATCCGGACGGGGCGGGTGGAGGAGCTGCCGCTCGAGCGGGAGCGGTACGACGCCGTGGTGCTCGTCAACGTCCTCGAGCACATCCTGGAGCCGGACGCGCTGGCCGCGCGCGCGTACGAGATGCTGCGGCCCGGCGGCTGTCTCGTGGCGGGCGTGCCGGTGATCGACAGCGCCTATGCGCGGCTGCTCGGGCCACGCTGGGGGGCGGTGACCGAAGCGCCTCGGCACGTCTCGATCCCGTCCTACGACGGCATGGTGAGGCTGCTGGCGCGCGTCGGCTTCACCGCGGTGACGAGCGCGCCGGCTCCGCTCGCCGAGCGCGCCGGCAGTCTGGTGCTCTCGTTGCTGCCATCGGCGGCCACGACCGTGTCCTACCGTCGCCTCTCCGCGCTGGCCGGTGTCGTCCGGCGCGGCGCGGCGGCGCTCATGATGGGGCCGGCGCTCATCCTGGCCGCACTGGAACGGCTGCCGTGGCAGCGCCCACGCCGCACGGAGACGATGCTGTTCTGCGGGCGCAAGCCCGCCGGAGGGGCCTAGCGTGTATCGCGAGACGCGCGTCCACGTCGTCATCCCGGCCTACAATGTCGCGGACCGCATCGCCGCCGTCCTCAAGGCCATCCCCGACTTCGTCGACGCCATCACTGTCGTCGACGATGCGAGCCGTGACGGCACGATCGAGGCCGCGCTCGCCGTCGGCGATCGGCGGCTCCGGCTGCTGCGCCACGACACGAACCAGGGCGTGGGCGCGGCCATGGTCACCGGCTTCCGGGACGCGCTCCTGGACGCCGACGGGATCGTCGTGAAGATCGACGGCGACGGCCAGATGGACCCCGCCATGCTGGGCCGGCTCCTCGATCCGATCGTCGAGGGGCGGTGCGGTTACACCAAGGGGAATCGCTTCCTGTTCGCGCGGGAGCTGGCGGTGATGCCGCGGCATCGGCTGGTCGGCAATTTCACGCTGACGTTCCTCACCAAGCTCGCCTCGGGATACTGGCACGTGTTCGACCCTCAGAACGGCTACGTCGCCATCGCCGCGTCCGTGCTGCGGCTCGTGGACTTCGAACGCCTCTCGCGCCGGTGGTTCTTCGAGAACGACATGCTCATCAACCTGAACGTCTTCAACGTGCCGGTGGGCGACGTGCCCATGCCGTCCCGCTACGGCGACGAACGATCCTCGATGAGCATCGGCCGCGTGCTGCTTTCGTTCCCGTTCCATCTCTTCCGGGGCTACTGGTCGCGCTTCTACCGGAAGTACGTGCTCCGCGACTTCTCGCCGATCGCCCTCTTCATGCTGGCCGGGTTCCCGCTGCTGCTCTTCGGCGTGCTGTTCGGCGGCTACACGTGGCTGCAGTCCTGGCGGCTGAACCGCTTCGCCTCGACGGGCACGGTCATGCTGAGCGTGCTGCCGTTCATCGTCGGCTTCCAGCTCGTCTTGCAGGCCCTGGTGCTGGAAATGCGCGACAGTCCCGGTCCGCGCTGACGTCAGGCCGGAACGAGCCGGGCGGGATCGCCGGCCCGGATGGTGCCCTCATGCAGTACGCGCGTATAGACGCGACTCCAGCCGGGATGGCGCTTTTGGGAGACGCGCGCGAACTCCCCGCCCACGAACGCCGTCTTGATGTTGAAGCAGGGGCTCGTGTAGCGCGTGACCTCGAGCAGCACGGCGTCGCCCAGGAGGACGCGGGCTCCCGGCCCGACACGGCTCCACGGAAGATTCTCCAGAGTCACGTTCTCGCCGAGCGTGCCGGGGGCCACCGTGTGGCCCTCCGCCACCAGCGCGCGGATGGCGTCCATCGAGTAGAGGCAGACGGCACGGTCGAGTCCGCCGTGGTGCTCGAGGTCGCGGTGGGCGTCCCCCTCGACCCCGTCGGTGGTGACGCGCGCGCTGTCGACCGGTCGCTTGGGGACGCCGCCTGGTGAGACGCTGATCTGAACGATGCGGCCGACGACGTTCATGCGCCGGCGGCCTTGCGACGGATCATGCGCTGGATCTTCAGATCGAGGACGACCTCGTCGCGCTGGTTCAGCACCCGGTGGCGGTAGGTGACGATGCCGCGGTCGGCTTTCTTCGTCTCGCGCTTGTCGAGGACCTCCACCTCCACGCGAATGGTGTCACCCTCCAGGACCGGCGCCGTCACCCGCACCTCGCCGCCGAGCCACGCCATGCCGGTGCCGTGGATGAGCCCGGTCTGCATCACCAGACCCTCGGACAGCGCGAAGGTGAGGGCGCCGGGCGCCGCGCGCCGGCCGAAGACGGACTCTCGCTTCACGTACTCCATGTCGTAGAAGAGCGGCTCGTTGAAGCCGCACAGGTTGACGAAGTTGACGATGTCCGTTTCGGATACCGTCCGCGCGAGCGTGCGATACACGGCGCCGATCGTGTGCTCCTCGAAGTTCACGCCGTCGTTGCGCATGACGTCACTCTCCCAGGTATGCGCGGCGTACGTCCGCATTGCCGGCCAGCTCCGCAGCCGAGCCCGACAGCACGATGACGCCCGTCTCCAGCACGTAGCCGCGGTGAGCGATGGACAGGGCCATGGCCGCGTTCTGCTCGACGAGCAAGATCGTCGTGCCCTGGCGGTTGATGGAGTCGATGGTGGCGAAGATTTGCTCGACGAGGACCGGTGCTAAGCCCATGCTCGGCTCGTCCAGCAACAGCAGGCGCGGATTGGCCATGAGCGCGCGGCCGATGGCCAGCATCTGCTGCTCGCCGCCGGACAGCGTGCCCGCCCGCTGCGCCGCCCGGGCGCGGAGGGCGGGGAAGCGGGCCAGGACGCCCTCGAGGGTGACGTCCCGCCGGCGCCTGGCCCGCGGCGTCCACGCTCCCAGCTCCAGGTTCTCCCGCACGGTCAGGCTCGGAAACAGGCGCCGGCCCTCCGGCACCTGCACGATCCCCCGCTGGACGATCTGCTCCGGGGCGAGCCCGT
>DATBJF010000035.1:0-18618 GCA_036556545.1 Candidatus Methylomirabilota bacterium | reverse complement strand
GACCGGCGGCGTCTCGAGGAGGAGCGGGCCAGTCTGCTGGCCAGCGAGCGGGCGGCGCGCCAGCACGCCGAAGCGCTGAGCCGCGCGAAGGACGAGCTGCTCGCCACCGTGTCGCACGAGCTTCGTACGCCCCTGAATTCGATCTTCGGCTGGGCCCGCATGCTCCAGAGCGCGGAGATGGACGAGGCCGCGCGGACGCGCGCGATCAGCTCTATCATCCGGAACGTCTCTTCGCTCGGGCGTCTCGTCGAGGATCTCCTGGACCTGTCACGAATCGTGACCGGCCGGATGCGGCTGGACTTCCAGGCCGTCGACTTGATGACGGTCGTGGAGGCGGCGATGGACACGGTCCGGCCCGCCGCGCACGCGAAGGGCATCGATCTCGCCCTCGTGACCGAGGGGCCGGCGGCCGGCATCCAGGGCGCGCCCGACCGGCTGCAGCAGGTCGTCTGGAACCTGCTGATGAACGCCGTGAAGTTCACGCCCACCGGCGGCCGGGTCGAGGTTGCGCTGAGGCGCGTGGGATCGATGCTGGAGATGCGCGTTGCCGACACGGGCGAGGGGATCCCGCCCGACCTGCTGCCGTATGTCTTCGAGCCGTTCCGGCAGGGCGACAGCTCGAGCACGCGGCGCCATGGCGGCCTCGGGCTGGGCTTGACGCTGGTGCGCGAGCTGGTCGAGCTGCACGGGGGAAGCGTGCGCGCCGAGAGCGCGGGCAAGGATGGCGGCGCGACCTTCACGGTCACGCTGCCGGTTGCGCGGAAACGGGTGGCTGACCCCACGGCCGACCGGAACGACGCGGCGCCGCAGACGAGCACGCTGGGCGCTGCGCTCGAGGGCGCGAGCGTGCTCGTCGTCGACGACGATCTGGAGTTCCTGGAGCTGGCGGCGGTGATGCTGCGTCGAGCCGGCGCCGACGTGCGGACCGCCGCCTCGGTCTATGGCGCCTCGGAGGCGCTCAAGAGCTGGAAACCCACGGTCATTCTGACCGACATCGCCATGCCGGATCAGGACGGCTTCATGCTCCTCGGAGCGATGCGAACGACGTTTTCGGGACGCGTCCCGGTCGTCGCCCTCACCGCCAACGCCACTCCCGAGAATCGCCTGCGGATTGCCGAGGCGGGATTCGATCTGTGCTTGCCCAAGCCGGTGGATCCGCTCGAGCTGACCGCGGCCATCGCGCGCCTGCTGAAGCGCGCTCGGTGAGGGCGGCCGGCCGCTAGCGTCCCACCGCGCTGGCGATGGCCTGGCAGAGCACGGCCGGATCGATCGGCTTCTGGAGATGATCGGCGAAGCCGGCGGCGAGCACGCGCGCGCGGGAATGCTCGCGGCCATACGCGGTGATGGCCACCACGGGGATGCTGCTGAAGCGCGGGTCGGGGAGTCGGCGGACCTGATCGATGAGCCAGTAGCCGTCGCCGCCCGGCATGGCGATGTCGCTCACGACCACGTCGACGCGCTGCGCCGCCAGCACGCGCAACGCCTCGTCCGCCCGGTTCGCCGTCACGACGGCGGCGCCACAGGCGGTCAGCGCGACCGAGAAGACCTCCATGTTGTCCTCGTCGTCGTCGACCACGAGGACGCGGACCCCTCGCAGCACCTTCGGGAAATATCGCCATCCTCTCGGTGAGCGGTGCGACTGGCCCGACGACGGTGCATCGTCGCCGGCCTCGTCGCCGAGGGATGAGCGTAGCCCTCGCGACCTCGGATACTCGCGCGGAAGAGCCTCGGCCCGTGGAGCGAGCCACGGCGCGTCGACGGTCCTGCTGGACATCGCGATCATCATACTCACCCGTCCGTTTCGTGCAACGGATAGGCCGGCGACTCGGGTCCGCTCCGTCAGAAGCGCACCCGGACGCCGGCATAGGCGGCGATCGGCGCACCCGGAGCGACGAAGCGCTCGACGGCGATGGGATCGGCGAAGGCGTTGACGTTCAGCGCGCCGGCCGTCTCGTACTCGGCGTCGGTGACGTTGTCGATCCGGCCCCATAGCTCGACGTGGCGGATCGGCTCGTAGCGGGCGTGGAGGTTCAGGATCGCGTAGCCGTCGAGCCGGTCGTGACGGTTGCCGTCGTCGCCGCGGAGGATGCTGCCGGACGTCGCGATCGCATCGGCGCCCAGCCAGAGGTTGCGCAACACCGCGACCTCGGCGCCGGCCTTGACACTGTGCTGCGGGATACCCGGGATGCGGTCCCCGGCGCGCACGCGCACACCGTCGGCCTCGGTCACGCTGGCCAGCGTCGTGTTCGTTTCGTACGTCGCGTCCACGTATGTATAGCTGGCGAAGTAGCGCAGGCGCTTCCACTCCCCCGCCAGGCCGGCCTCCACGCCTTGACGCCGGGTGCGGGCGACGTTCCGGAAGAAGCCGCCACCGCCGGTCTCCACCACCGTGAACAGGATGTCGTCGGTGAGATCGGTGCGAAACAGGCCGAGGCTCCAGGCGAGCTTGCCGAACGGCAGCGTTCCGCGGGCGCCGACCTCGTACGTCC
The DNA here is from genome assembly GCA_036556545.1 of Candidatus Methylomirabilota bacterium. Taxonomy (GTDB): domain Bacteria; phylum Methylomirabilota; class Methylomirabilia; order Rokubacteriales; family CSP1-6; genus AR12. Next base: position 16,129 of record DATBJF010000035.1, on the reverse strand, counting down.
GCGCAACGACGGGCTCGAGGGGTGGGTCGGCCACGAAGGCATTCGGAAGATTGCACGGGTCGTTCGGATCCGCGCACGTCAGCTCCGCCGCCGTCGGCGCTCGGAATCCCTCGCTGTACGAGGCGAACAGCGTGACGTCGGGACGCGCCTGGAACGCCAGCCCCACGGCGGGACTCACCCGGCTGAAGACATGATCCCCGTCGAGATCGGGATTCTCGCCGCTGCGGTCGTGGATGGCGATGCTCACACGCTGATAGCGGCCGGCGAGGGTGAGCGCCAGCCGCTCGGTGACGTCGAACGTGTCGGTCACGTAGACGCCGACGTTCTGCTGACGGGTGAAGACGTCGACCTCGGTCTCGAAGGGCCCGAGGCGGCGAGTGCCGACGCTGTGGCCGAAGGAAACGAGCTCGGCCTCGGCCTCGCGCTGGTCGAAGCGCGTCGTGTGCCCGTCGTAGGCGACGCCGGCGGTGAGGCGATTGCGCCGGCCGAGGATCGTCCCCTTGCGGGAGAGCTGCACGGTGACGCCCCAGTCCTGGGTGTGCGTCTTCGTCGTGCGCTCCTCGCCTTCGGCCGTGCGCTCGAGCGTGCCCGCCAGCGGGTTGCCCCCGCTATCCACGAATCCCGCCGCCGATCCGGCGCACCGGCCGAGATGCAGCCGCCGGCCGGCGGTGTCGAAGACCTCTTCGCCCGTGGCGTCGTCCACGCAGCTCACCTCGGCGTCGCCGTTGAAGGTCCGCCGCTGGTAGTCGCGGAAGAAGAGGTTCGTCGAGAGCAGCCAATCCTCCGTGAGCTGGTGGGTGGTGCGAAGGGTGCCGAGGTGCATCCGGTTGCGCGTCTGATCCGGGAACGTGTGCACGGCGCTCCGGTCCCGGGCCAGCGTGCGCTCCGGAACCAGGCCGTTGCCGACCAGGTCGTTGTCGGCGTACGCGTAGCTCAGATGCACTCTGGTGCCGTGCGCCTCGAAGCCGACGTTCGTGAACAGCTGCCGCAGCTCGCTCGGCGAGCGGTCGCGCCATCCGTCTTCGTCCAGCGCGTTGAACGCCACGTACCAGTCGACCGGGCCGCGCACGCCCCCGTGCTCGGCCTCGACGTTCCAGCGTCCGAACGAGCCGCCCGAAGCGCCCAGCATGGTTCCCGGAAACTCGCGGCCGGTCTTCGTGTGCACGGCCAGGGCCCCGCCGAGGGTGTTCAGCCCGAAGATCGGGTTCGAGCCCGGAATGACGTCGATGCCCGCGATGGCGCGGCGCGGAATGAGGTCCCAGCTCACCGTGTCGCCGAAGCCGTCGTTGAAGCGCATCCCGTCCATATAGAGGGAGAGTCCGATGGCGCTGCCGGTCAGCGGCGAGGCGAGGAACCCGCGATACGTCACGTCGTTCTGCCAGGGATTGCTCTGCGTGCTGTTGATGCTCACCGATCCGAGGCGGCGATAGAGGACGTCGGACAGATCCTCGGCGTTCGGCCGGTCGATGTCCTCCGCGGTGATGGACTGGACGTTGCCCGGATAGCTCCGGGCGGGAACGCCGAAGGCGGGCAGCGGCGCCACGCCGATGACCTCGACGGCTGGCAGCTCGGGGACGCCCGGTGACTGCGTGACGGGCTGCTGGGCGACCGCCGGCGAGCCGACGAGAAGGACGACCAGCGCCGCCAGGCGCGCCGGGGAGCCGAGAAGGACCGGCGTCACGCCGGGGATGATAGCAAGGTGCCTGGCCCGGCCCGGACCTCCGGAGCCGAGCCGTCCATTCTTCGACGCCATTCGGCGTGAATCCTGCTACCGTCGGTCGGTACATCGCCGACAATCGTGGAGGAGATCGATGCCCGAACCAACGTCGCGCCCTGTCGTCGTTCACCGCGCCCGCACGGAGTTCGACACGGGGGCCCTGGCCGGCGAGACCGTGGCCGTGCTGGGCTATGGCAATCTCGGCCGCGCTGCCGCCCTCAATCTCCGCGACTCCGGCCTCAAGGTGCGCGTAGGCAACCGGGCCGACGACTACGCCGCCGTCGCCCGGGCCGATGGCTTCGAGGTGGTGCCGATCGGCATCGCCGCGCGCGATGACGTGGTGTTCGTCCTGCTGCCCGACGAGGTCATCCCGGATGTCTTTGCCAGCGACGTCGGGCCCGCGCTTCGTCCCGGAAGCGCGGTGGCGTTCGGCTCCGGATATTGCCTGGCATTCGGTCTCGTCCATCCTCCCGCGGCCGTCGACGTGCTCCTCGTGGCGCCGCGTATGGCGGGTACGGCGGCCCGCAGCCGGTACCTCGCGGGACAGGGATTCTGGGCGTGCATCGGCGTGGAGAGCGACAGGAGCGGCCGCGCGCGCCCGCGGATGCTGGCCCTGGCCAGCGCGCTCGGGGCCCTTCGAGCCGGCGCCATCGAGACGAGCGCGTCGACCGAGGCGACTCTCGATCTGTTCGTGGAGCAGACGGTGGGGCCGGTGCTCGGAGCGGCCATCATGATGGCGTTCGAGGTCGGGCGCGAGGCGGGGATCCCGGCCGAGGCGCTGGTGATGGAGATGTACATGTCGGGCGAGATGGAGGCCGTCTTCGAGGGCTTTCGGACGATGGGCTTCTTCGCCGCCTCCGAGGCGCACGGGCCCACCGCCGTCTTCGGCGGCATCACGCGCACGCTCGAGCTCGATCGCGAGCCGCTCGCCGGCCGCTTCCGTGCGGTGCTCCATGACATCGCGAGCGGCGCCTTTGCCCGGCGCTTCCAGGAGGAGGCCCGCGAGGGGTATCCGATGCTGACGATGGCCCGCGACCTGATGAACGGGCCGTCGCCGATCACCGATGCGGAGGGGGCGCTGCGCCGCGCGGCGAGCGCGCCACCGACTCGCGAGTCTCCATGACCGGCGGCTACGAGATCGCGGCGACGTAATCGGCCGGGAAACCCAGGCGGGCGAGCACCCGCTGCAAGCGCGCGGCGTAATCGGCGTTGCGCTCGTGCGCCGGGGGTGGAGCCGCGAGGTTGTAGCAGAGCGCCGCCGTGAGCCCGCCCTCGAGGGGCTGCGCGAGGACGGCTTCGGCGCGGTAGTCCGCGAGGCCAGGACCCGCGTAGAGCCGAGCGAGCTCCGCGTGCGTGAGCGCCATGAGCATCCCGTAGGCGCGTGCGCCCGGCGCGGAAACGAGTGTCGCGCGCTGTCCGATGCGAAGCGTGAAGTCGTCGACGGCGGCGCGGCGCGGGTTGGCCGGCACCACGCCGCTTGCGCGCAGCACGTCGACGTCCATGAAGAGCCCGTAGAAGAACGCATCGACGCGGCGCTCGCTCATCGCCGGCTCCCGGCGTCGTGACCGTCGCTGAAGTCCACCGCGGTGGTGTTGCCGCCGCTGATCACGACGCCGACGCGCTCGCCGGGCGCCGGCGCATACGCGCCCGAGACGAGCGCGGCGAGCGCGGCGGCGCCTCCCGGCTCGGCGACGATCCGCAGCACCGCCCAGAGCGCGACTTGTGCGCGGCGGATGTCGGCGTCGGTCACGAGGACGACACGCTCGACGTACGCCTGGGCGATGGGCAGCATCAGCGCACCGACGCGCTTCGGCGCGAGGGAATCGGCGGCGATCCCGCCCGCGGGAGCGTCGACGGGCCGGCCCGCGCCGAGCGCGGCGGTGAGCGTCGGCGCGGCGTCCGGCTCGACGCCGATGATCCGGACGGACCCCGCGTACCAGGCGGCGATGCCGCCGATCAATCCGCCGCCGCCGACGGAGACGAGCAGCGTGTCGAGCGCGGGCGCCTGGGTGGCGAGCTCGGCTCCGATCGTGCCCTGACCGAGCAGCGTCTCGCGCTCGTCGTACGCGTGCACGGGCAGCGCTCCCGACGCGGCCAACCACGCCTGGCTGTCGGCGAGGGCGTCGGCATACCGCTCGCCGCCGACCACGAGCTCGGCACCATACTCACGGATGCGCGCGATCTTCGCCGGCGACGAGATCGTCGGAACGAAGATCCGGGCGCGGACGCCGAGCCGCTGCGCCGCATACGCGACGGCGGCGCCGTGGTTCCCGCCGGAGGCGGCCACCACGCCGCTGCATGGCACCGTGCGCGTGAGCAGGTTCGCGAAAGCGCCGCGCGCCTTGAAGGAGCCGGAGTGCTGCAACAGCTCGAGCTTCAACGAGATCGATGCCTGCGGAGCTCCAAAGTCCGCCCCGGCCACCTCCACCACGGGCGTAAAGCGGAGGTAAGGCCGGATGACGTCGCGGATCGCAGCGATGGCGGTCCGATCGATGCCGTCTCCCATGAGGCAGCTATGTTGACACAAACCGTGCGTTTCGACGGTCGCCCTGGTGATATCGTGGAATCGCTCGCTCATGAAGCTCTCCGCCAAGTTCGCTCGACAAGAGACGGAGGCCGCGCGTCTCGCGCGCATCGGCCGGCGACGCATCTCCAAGGAACGCGAGGCCGCGGTGCGCCGCATGCTGAGCCTGCCCGAGGACGACGCCCCCACCGAGGGGACGCCCCCGAGCGCGAAGCCCCGTCGCGACCGCTCCTAGCCGTTCGAGGCTTGGCCGCCCCCCGGTACCCGTCGCTCTACCAGATCAATACACGCATCTGGCTCCACGAGCTCGGCCTGGCCGCGGGCCGAGCGGCGACGCTCGACGATATCCCCGACGCCGCGCTGAAGCGGATCGCCGGGGATGGCTTCGACTGGGTCTGGCTCCTCGGCATCTGGCAGACCGGCGAGGCCGGACGCCGCATTTCGCGCCGCCGCGCGGAGTCGTTCGTCGAGTACGGGCGAACGCTCCCGGACGTCACCGTCGACGACGTCTGTGGCTCGCCGTTCGCGGTGAGCGACTACGCGGTCAACCGCGACTTCGGTGGACGGCCGGCCCTCGACCGCTTCCGCGAGCGCCTTGGCCTTCACGGATTGCGCCTCATGCTGGACTTCGTGCCCAATCACACTGCGCTCGATCATGCGTGGGCACGCGAACATCCCGAGTTCTACGTGCACGGGATCGACGACGATCTCCGACGCGAGCCGGGGAGCTATTATCGCGCCGAGACGCGGGACGGCCGGCGCGTGCTCGCCCACGGCCGCGATCCGCACTTTCCTGCCTGGGCCGACACGCTGCAGGTGAATCATCGTCACGCCGGACTCCGCCGCGCGATGCTCGCCGTCCTCGAGTCGATCAGCGCGCAGTGCGACGGGGTGCGTTGCGACATGGCCATGTTGCTCCTCCCGGAGATCATCGCGCGTACGTGGGGAGACCGCGCGCTTCCCGCGGACGACACGCCGCCGGTGGACGACTCGTTCTGGCCCGTCGCCATCGATCGGGTGCGCCGGCGTCATCCGGATTTCGTCTTCCTGGCCGAGGTCTACTGGGATCTCGAATCGACCCTGCAGCAGCAGGGCTTCGACTACACGTACGACAAGCGGCTCTACGATCGATTGCGCTCCGAGGACGCGGCGGCGGTGCGCGACCATCTGCTCGCCGACCTCGACTATCAACGCCGCTCGGTGCGCTTTCTCGAGAATCACGACGAGCCGCGCGCCGCCGCCGTCTTTCCCGAGCCGGTGCATCGCGCCGCGGCCGTGCTGACCTTCTTCGCTCCGGGCGTGCGTTTCGTGCACGACGGGCAGGCGTCCGGCCGCCGCCTGCACGCCTCCATACACCTGCGGCGGCGCGCCGCCGAGCCGGTGGACCTCGGGGTCGAGGCGTTCTATCGGCGTCTCTTCGCGTGCATGCGTCGGCGCGAGGTCCGCGAGGGTGACTGGCGGCTCCTCCCGTGTCGCCCCGCCTGGTACGGCAATCCGACGTGGCAGCGTTTCATCGTGTTCTCGTGGGAGAACGCGGATCGCCGATTGCTGGCGGCCGTGAACTATGGTCCGACGTCGGGGCAGTGCTACGTCGCGCTGCCGTGGGCTGATCTCGACGCGCGTACGGTCGTGCTGCAGGATCTCCTGAACGAGCGCTTACGATACGAGCGGGACGGCGCCGACCTGGCCCGGCGCGGTCTCTATCTCGACCTCCCCGCGTGGGGGCACCACGCTTTCGAGCTCACGCATCGTCCGTGCTGACGTGGCCGGTCTGCCAGCGGCGCTGAAGATGTTCTGAGCCTAGGACTCGCGTCGGTACGTCGACCAGGCCTCGTAGCACCCGTCGTGAAAGCGCCAGCCGAGCGCTTGCTGGACGGTGACCAGCGCGGCCGTCTCGCTGGGATGGATGGTCTCGCCGCATCCGTCGCAGGGCCGACCGTCGCCGTGGCTCACGATCTGCGTGTGCGGGGTCGGCGCCGGCAGACCGCCGCGTCGCATCTTGTCGCGTGTCTTGTCGGCGCGGCCCTCGTACGGCATTCGCGCCATCATACCGGTGGAGCCCCGCCTTGTCGCGCGGAATGCAGCGTGCTGGCATGCGCCTTGCCCATGACGGCCGTCATGCCGTCGACGCGCGGCCTCGCGCAACGCCATACTCGAAGGGATCGCTAGACATGCCCAAACGAGCCGGGAAGGGAGTCACGCTGGGGGAGCTCAAGCCGCGCGCAAACAGCTGCGCGGCGTGTCACGCTCCCCTGGGCGAAGAGCGCGTCGCGTGGACATGGGCACGCCAGCGGATCCACGAGACGTGCATGCCGATCTGGGCGTTCGCCGATCGCGGGCGGCGTGCCCTCGGCGACTGGATTGCCGAGCCGGTCCGTCTGCTCCTGAACCGCCATCAGGGCCGCTTGTGCGCCGCGTGCCTGGCGCTCCGACTGTCGCTGAGCCTGGAGGAGGCCCGGCAGGTCGTCGAGATCACCGGCAGCTTGCCGGGATTCCGGACGCTCCCCGTGACCTGCGGGACGTGCGGACGCTCGACGATGTCGCTCTGCACCGTGCCGACGGCCCCGACCGACTCCGAACGCGTCTTCGCGCAGCCGAAGTGCACGCACTGCAGCGCGCCTCTTCAAGACGACGCCGCCGGCGTGACGCTGGGCACCGACCGGTTCCACCGCGCGTGCGCGCAGGTCGTCCTCGCGCGGGAGCGCATCCGGTCGTCGCGGTCGGTGAACCGGCAGGCGCGCGAGCAGCTGACCCGGGCGCGCGCCACGCTTCACCGTCCCGTCGATTAGCCCCGGCCGCGCCTCCCGGACGCTACGGCGCCCGGAGCTTCAGATCTTCGTACGCGGGGAACGCGTACATCGGCATCGCGTTGATGGTGTGATCGGCCACGCGCGGCCCGACGCCGATGAGCCCGCGCAGATCCATGATCGGCGCATACATCGCGCGGTCGATCGTGAGCTGCTGGATGCGATGCAGGAGCGTTTCCCGCTTGGCCACGTCACGCTCGCGCGCCTGCTGGAGGAAGAGCTCGTCGATGTCGGGATAGCCGCCGTAGGCGTAGCTGCCCCTGGAGTACATGAACGCCTCGACGCGGCTGGCGGCGTTGCCGGAGTTGCCCACCGCCGTCAGGAAGAGGCCGCGCAGCTTCTTTTCCTGCCAGGCCGCGTAGAACGCGGCGCGTTCGAGCAACCGCATGCGCATCCGGATGCCAACGGCGTTGAGATTGTTCAGCGCCGCCTCGCCCACCGTGGCGAAGCCCGGAATGGGCACGAACTCGCCGGCGTCGACGCCGTTCGGGAAGCCGGCCTCGGCCAGGAGCTGTTTGGCCTTCTGCGGATCGTACGGCGGCGGCTGCACCTGCAGCGCGAAATCCATCACCCGTGGCACGATGACGCCCGCGGGCGGGCAATGGCCGAGGCACGCCGCTTCGCTGGTCGCCTTGCGGTCGAGCGCGTAGTTCACGGCGAGACGCAGGCGCTTGTCGTGCCAGACCGATTTCGGATCCCACTGGTCGGCGAACTCGATCCAGAAGATGGAAGCGTGGCGGGTCGCGACCAGCGTGTAGCGCGGATCACCTTTGAGGGTCAGCGCCTCGGGGCCGTCGAGGAACAGGGCGAAGTCCGTTTCGCCGCTTTTCAGCATGGCCAGTCTCGTGGTGCCGTCCGGGACGCTCTTGAGGATGAGGCGTTTGACGTGCGGAGGGTGTCGCCAGTACGTCGGAACGGCCTCGAGCACGATGTCGACGCCTGGCCGCTGGCTGACGAACCGATATGGTCCGGCGCCGACCGGCCGCTGACGGAAGCCGTCGGCGCCGACCTGCTCGAAGTACTTCTTGGGCAGGACGATGGCGGCCGCGGTGGCCGTGGTGCCATAGAACGTCATGAAGTCCGGCCAGGGCTCCTTCAGATGGAAGCGGACAGTGAGCGGGTCCGCCACCTCGACCTGCCGCACGCGCGCGCGAAACTCGCGGGCCCCGGCGCCCTGATAGCGCTCGAAGCTGAAGCGCACGTCCTCGGCCGTCAGCGGATCGCCGTTGTGGAAGGTGAGCCCGCGTCGCAGCTTGAACTCGTACGTCAACCCATCGCGGCTCTCGGTCCACGACTCCGCGAGGCTGTTGCCGATCTTCTGACCCGGCAGGGGGCGCACGAGCGCATCGTGGATCGCGTACATCACGCCGAACGGCGTGATCTGCGGCGGCGCGGCCGACGGATCGAACCAGCTGGGGGCGAGGGTCACGTGAAACGAGACGGTCACGTCCCCGGCCGGCGCCTGTGCCGTCGCGGACGGCACCGGGCCGAAGGTCACGGCTGCGGCAAGAGCTCCCAGGACGGCGGAGATGGCGGAGCGTCGGATTCTCATCGCTGGCCCCCTCTCGAGGACGGGAACGCTACCACGGAAGGCCCCTTTAGGTTGGATGGAACGAAGTCAGCCCGGTGTGAAAACTGACCAGTGGGGGCGGTGTCCCGTCTGACGGAATTTGGTGGTCGCTGCCGTTCCGTCACGACGGCCTGACGCGTCCCCGTTCCGGCGACGGCTCGCAAACGCCAGTCCGATTGGCTCTTTGCCGTCTGGCATTCCCCCTGCTCTATGCGCGGTCATGACAAAGCGACGCCCGCTCCCCAAGGCACTGTACGGACTGGTCGTGGGCCTGGCCACGGTCGCGCTGACGCTGACCGGTGCGGTGCCGACGGCGAGCGCCGCGCCGTTCGCATACATCGGATACCAGGCGGCGACCGGCGACGGCATCGTCGCCGTGGTCGACGCCTCGAACTTCAATGTGATCGCATCCGTCCCGATCGGCGCGCCTCCCAGCGGTGTCGCCGTGAACGCCGCCGGAACGAAGGCGTGGGTGGCCAGCTCGGGAACCGGCGCCACCACCGTCACCCTGGTCGAGACGACATTGTCCGGCGGCCAACCGACCAGTGTCCGCGTCGCCGCCGTCGTCAATCTCCTCCGGGATCGCCCGACCGCGATCGCGCTCAGCCCCAACGGCGGCACCGCCTACGTGACGCATGCCGACGGCTGGATCTCGGTCGTCGACACGACCTCGTACGCAGTCACCGGCTTCGCGGCGGCCGTCGGCAGCATGCTGAGGGGCATCGCCGTCAATCCCGCGGGGACGCGGCTCTTCGTTTCGGACGCCACGCAGCGCAGCGTGCTCGTCGTCGATCCGGCGCTGCAGTCGCTGGTCGGCGCCCCGCTCGCCGTTGGTTTCACCCCGGAAGGCATCGCGGTCAATCCGGTGGGCACGCAAGTGTATGCGGTAGGCGCCGCCACGAACGGCGTCGGCTGGGTGTCCCTCATCGATGCCAATGCGCTCACGTGGACCAATTTGAATCTCGGCTCCGGCGTCAACCCGGCCGGTGTGGCCGTTCATCCGGCCGGCCATCATGTCTACGTCACCAATCGCTCGACGGCCAGCGTCTCGATCGTGTATGCGCCCACCAGGACCGTGATGACGCCGACGTTGACGTCCCAGATCCGGGTGGGTCGGAGCCCGAACGGCATCGCGATCGATGCGACCGGCCAGCGCGTGTTCGTGCTGGGTGAAGCGGCCTCGACGGCGGCGACGCCCGGCATCCTGTCGGTGATCGATCCGCAGGCGATGACGGGGTATGGGCTCCCCGGCATTCCGGTGACCTTCGGCATGTTCGTCGGCGGCGGTGCGGCGGACAGCAACACGGCCAAGCTGCAGGAGGAGCTCGACGCGGCCAATGCCACGATCGCCCGGCTCACGACCGAGCTCGCCAATGCCGAGGCCCTCAAGACGCAGCTCGATGCGGCCAATGCAAAGATCGACGCGCTCACGGCCGAGCTGGCCGCCGCGAACAGCAAGGTCACCGCGCTGCAGAGCGAAGTCGATGACCTGAAGAAGCAGCTCGCCTCGGTGGCCGACCTCCAGGCCGAGCTCACGAAGGCCAAGGAAGCCGCCAAGCAGTTGACGGACGACCTCGAAGCCGCGAATCTGACCATCGCGTCGTTCGTCCGCCGCCTGGTCGCGGGACGCACCGATGCCAACGTGGCGGAGGCGGTGCGGGTCGCGGCCGAGCGGCAGATCGCGCTCGCCACCTCGAAGCTCGGCTGGAAGGATCCTCGGGTGCGCCACGCTCAGAAGGAGTACGGTCGGGGCATGGCCGCCCTTCGTGACGGCCACTTCCAGCGCGCGGTGAAGGAGTTCGTGGACGCGTACGAAAGCGCCTCGCGCCTCCGCAGGTCGTAGCGAACGCCGACGCGGAACTTTCACGGCGCCGGGTGGTGACACCCGGCGCCGTTTCGCTTTTCCCGCCCCGCCTCGTGCTACCCTACGCCGGCCGTCGGCCCTCCGGCGGCCATCTCGCACGCGACAGAGGACGACATGGCGTTGCTGGCCGACAGAGTCGCCATCATCACCGGGGCATCGAAGGGCATCGGGCGCGCGCTCAGCCTCCGCTTCGCGCGCGAAGGCGCACGCGTGGTGTGCGCGGCGCGCTCCGCCGATCTCGTGAAGGAGACGACCGCGCAGGTCCAGGCGGCCGGCGGCCGCGCCATCGCGGTCGTCTGCGACGCCGCCGTGGAGGCCGACGTGCGGCGGCTGGTGGAAAGCGCCGTGCAGGCGTTCGGGCGCATCGACGCGCTCGTCAACAATGCCGGTGACGGCGGGCCCACCAAGCGCGTGCAGGACTATCTGATGGAGGACTGGCGCTACACGATCGACTCCTGCCTCACCAGCTCCTACCTGTGCACGCGGTTCGTCGTGCCCGAGATGATCAAGGTCGGCGGCGGCGCCATCGTCAACATCTCGTCGGGCGCCGGTCGTCGCGGCCTTCCGTTCCGCATCGGCTACTGCTCCGCGAAGGCCGGCCAGGTCGGCATGACGTACGGGATGGCGCTCGAACTGGCGCCGCACAACATCCGCGTGAACTGCGTGGCGCCCGGCGCCGTCGAGGGCGACCGCATCGATCGCGTCATCGCAGGCCAGGCCGAGGCGAGGGGAATCTCCGTGGAGGCGATGCGCAAGGCCATGATCGAACGGGCGCCGCTCAAGCGCATGGTGACCGCCGACGACATCGTGGATGCCACGGTGTTCTTCTGCAGCGACATGGCCCGCAGCATCTCGGGGCAGGTCCTGGCGGTCAACGCGGGCGAACCGGCCGGCTGACGCCACCGGGCTCGATCGGTTCGCCCCTTGCCACGAACTCGCTCAGCGATGCCGCCAGCGCGCGGGCTCCTTCGCGAGAAAGGCCCGCGCGCCTTCCCGACAATCCGCCGTTGTGAACACTTCGGCGCTGAGAGCGAGCGTGCGCCGTACCGCTTCGTCCTCCGGATGGGCGAGGCCGACGGCCACCGCTTCCTTCATGAGCGCCAGCGCGCGGGCAGGTAAGGCGGCCAGAGCCCCGGCGAGGGCGCGCGCAGCGGTCAGGGCCTGCCTACGCGGCACGACCTTGTCGACGAGGCCCCACGCGAGCGCGGTGGCGGCGTCGATCGGTTCGCCGATGAACATCAGCTGCTTCGCCCGGCCTTCGCCGATGCGGCGGGGAACCCGGATGGTGCCACCGCTGCCGGGGAAGACGCCGAGCTTCACCTCCGGCAGCGCCAGGCGTGCCTCGGCGCCGGCCACGAGCAGGTCGCAGCACACCGCCAGCTCGAGGCCGCCGCCAAAGGCGACGCCGTCGATGGCCGCGATGGTCGGCTTTGGAAACGCCGCCAGGCGCGAGAAGGCGGCGTTCTCGGCCGCGAGCTTCTTGCCCACCACGTCCGCCGCGACCGCGGCGAACTCCTTGATGTCCGATCCCGCGCAGAAGGCACGTTCGCCGGCGCCGGTCACGACGAGCGCCCGGACGTCGGTGTCTTCCGCGAGGCGCGTCAGCGCCGCGTCGAGCTGGCGCGTCAGCGCGAGGGTCACGAGGTTCATCGGTGGATTGTCCAGGGTCAGCTCGGCGACGCCGTCGGCGACGGCCACGCGGATGCGATCGGTCGACATGGCAGGCCTCCTGGCGCGCGATGATGAACCGCGCCCCCGCACGAGGCAACCACGTCGAGACGCGCCGCGTGGTGGCGCCTGCCGATGACTTCTGTTATCGTCCCCAAACTCTCGTTGCCGTTCGCGTTCGCTCGGACTTCGTGACGATGTCAGGAGGAGCTGATGAGCCAGCCGACCAGACTCGATCGTCGATCGTTCCTCAAGCGGGCCGGCGTGGCGGGCGCCGCCGCCGCCGTGGCGTCGCGGCTACCGGCGCCGTCCGCGGCGTCGGCCCAGGACGCGACCGTGCGGCCCGACGCCGCCGCCAAGCGCGGCGGCACGCTGCGCTATGCCGTCCACAACGCGCCCGCCCACTTCGACGTCCACCAGTCCGGCACCGTCGCGAACATCGGGCCCCAGAGCCCGATGTACGACACGCTGCTGCGCCGCAGCCCCAAGGACGGGCAGACGATCATTCCCGACCTGGCGTCGAAGTGGGAGATCTCACCCGACAACAAGAAGTACACGTTCCACCTGCGCAAGGGCGTGAAGTTCCACGACGGTGCCGACTTCACCGCGGAGGACGTGAAGGCGACCTACGAGCGCATCGCCCGCCCGCCGAAGGGCGTCGTCATTCCCCGCACGCCGCTGTTCGCGACGGTAGGCGACATCGTCGTCGTCAACCCCCACACGATCGAGTTCCGCATGACCGAATCGCGCCCGAAGGCGTACATGCTCGGCGCGTTCGCCAGCGGCTGGAACATCATCGTGCGGAAGAAGACGCTGGAGGAGAACCAGGGCAACCTGCGCCAGGTGATGAACTATCCCGGCACGGGACCGTTCAAGCACGTGTCGCGGAAGGACAAGGAAGTCTGGATCATGGAGCGGAACCCCAGCTACTGGAACAAGGGGTTGCCGCTCGTCGACAAGCTGGAGATCTACCACTTCCTGCCCTTCACGCCGGAGCTCGGCGCCGCCTTCCTGTCCGGCCGCGTCGACTACGCGCGTCTGCTGGACCCCGTGACCTGGCGCAAGGCCAAGGAGATGCAGGGCGTCACCGCGGCCGCCTTCAACCAGAGCGTCATCCAGGCGTTCTGGACGAACATGCAGAAGAACAAGGCGCTCGCCGATCCGCGCGTGCGCCGCGCCATCCATCTGGCGATGGACCGTCCCACGCTCGTCGAGGTGGTGAAGGACACCGCGCCCATGCAGGTGGGCGGCTTCGTGTACCCGTTCCACGAGATGTCGACGCCGCGCGCGGAGCTCGAGAAGAAGCTCGGCTACCAGAAGGACGTGAAGGCCGCCGTGCAGGAGGCCCGACGGCTCATGAAGGAGGCCGGCTATGGCAACGGCCTCAAGAACCTCGACTTCGTCGTGCGCGACATCCCGACCTTCAAGCTGTGGGCGGTGGCCATCCAGGCCATGCTCAAGGAGCACCTCAACATCGAGAGCAACCTCCGCGTCGTCCAGACCTCGGTGTGGTTCGACGAGGCGCAGGCAGGCAACTTCGATCTGGCCATCAGCGCCATCGTCTCCACGCTGATGGATCCGTCCGACATCTTCAGCGCGTGGTACGGCAAGGACGGCCCGCAGAACTACTCGCGCTGGACGAACGCCGCCTTCCACGACCTCGCCAACCAGATCGAGCGCGAGCTGGACGATACGAAGCGCCGGCAGATGGTGCGCAAGGCGGAGGACATCCTCGAGAACGATCCGCCGCTCATCCCGGTGGCGTACGAGCAGATCTACGACGCGTACTACAACAAGGTGAAGGGACAGAACCCGTCCACGTTCTTCGGGATCTACGACGTCGTCCGATGGGATCAAGTCTGGCTCGGCTGATCTTCCGCGTGATGGAGGAGCGCCACGGCTTTGCCGGGGCGCGCCGAAGGTTGGGGGGTATGGGGGGCCATTTCGCGGCCCCCCATGCGGAATGAAAAAGTACCTGGCACGCCGGGCAGCGTATGCCGTCATCACGCTGCTCGGCGTGTCCATGAGCGTGTTCGTCATCCTCCGGATCCTGCCCGGCGATCCACTGGTGGCCATCCTCGGCGTCGAGGGCCACGCCCAGATGCGACCGGCCGATCGCGAGCGCATCATGGCCGACCTCGGGCTCAGTGACCCACTGCCGGTCCAGTACGTGCGCTGGCTCGGCGACATCGCCGCCGGGCAACTCGGCAAATCGTTCTTCCGCGGCGATACCGTCGCCGAGCTCATCGCCCACCGCGGCCCCATCAGCGCGGAGATCGGCATTCTCGCGCTGATCGTCTCCTGGCTCGTCGGCTTGCCCGTCGGCATTCTCAGCGCGTTCAAGCCGAACAGCGTGCCCGACGGCGTCGCCCGCGCGATGTCGGTGCTGTTCATCGCCGTCCCCGGCTTCTGGCTCGGCATGCTGATCGTCCTCGCGCTCCTGTTCTGGTTCGGCTACAAGGCACCGATCATCATCGTCCACGTCTGGGAGGATCCCTGGCAGAACCTCCAGATCGTGCTCGGCCCCGCCATCGTGCTCGGCCTCGCCCAGGGCGCCTACATCGCGCGGATGTCCCGCTCCTGCCTGCTGGAGGTGATCGGCGAGGACTTCGTCCGCACCGCCCGCGCCAAGGGACTTCGCGAGGGCCTGGTGGTCATGCGCCACGCGCTGCCGAACGCGTTGCTGCCCGTCATCACGATCTCCGGCGTCCTGCTCGGCTTCGTGCTGGGCGGCTCGGTGGCCGTGGAGCAGGCGTTCGGCGTACCGGGCCTCGGGCGGTCCCTCGTCGTATCGGTGATCGAGCGCGACATCATCGTCGTGCAGAACCTGGTGCTGCTCTATGCGGTGATCTTCGTGGTCGTGAACGTGCTGGTCGATCTGAGCTACGCGTGGCTCGATCCGCGCATCCGGTACAGCTGATGGCCGTCCGCGTCGCCGAGCACCCCGTCCAGACGCCGGATGCCCCTTCGGTCCGCGAGCGCTCCGGTATTGGCGCCGCGGTGCGCGAGCTCGTGCGCTTCTCGCGGCGCAACACCCTCGCCGCGATCGGTGGCTTCGTCGGTGTGTTCATCATCTTCGTGGCGCTGGCGGCGCCGCTGCTCGCGCCGCGGGATCCGCTGAAGGCGGATTTCCGCCGGATGAACAAGCCGCCCGACACGCAGAACCTGCTCGGCACGGACCAGGTCGGGCGCGACACGCTGAGCCGCGTCATCTACGGCGCGCGCACGTCGCTCTTCGTCGCCTTCTCGGCGGTGCTCCTCGGCACCACCGTCGGCTCCCTGTGGGGGGTCGCGTGCGGATATCTGCGCGGGCGCTTCGACCTGTACAGCCAGCGCGTGATGGAGATCCTCCAGTCGTTCCCGGATCTCATCCTCGCCATGGCCATCTCGATGGCCATCGGGACGGGTCTGCCTGCCGTCATCTTCGCCATCGCCATCACGCGTATCCCGTTCGGCGGCCGCGTCATCCGCTCGGTCGCGCTGTCCGTGCGCGAGATGCCCTACGTCGAGGCCGGTCGCGCCAGCGGCGCCTCCGCCCTCCGTGTGATGACCTTTCACGTGCTGCCGCAGTGCCTGGCTCCATACCTCGTGCTGGCGACCACGCACCTCGGCGTCGCCATCGTCATCGAGGCCGCCCTCGGCTTCCTCGGCGTCGGCGTCCCACCGCCCACGCCCACCTGGGGGAACATGCTCGCCGATTCCATCACCGCGCTGGTGCCCCCGTGGTGGCTCGCCTTCTTCCCCGGCCTCGCCATCACCGTCACCGTGCTCGCCTTCAACCTCCTTGGCGACGGCATCCGCGACACGCTCGATCCTCGGCTATCGCCCGCGTTCCTCCGCATGATGGCCGGCGGCCGCCGCCGCTGACGGGCCCGCGGAGCCTTCGGCAACGCGCGCGGCGGGCGGGTCCTGGCGTCGGGCACGCGCAGGCCGGCGCGGGTTCGTCACCCACTCGACCCACACGCACTTCCTTCGGAAG
>DATBJF010000034.1:0-4080 GCA_036556545.1 Candidatus Methylomirabilota bacterium | reverse complement strand
TCACGCTCGTCGTGAGCCAGCATCAGCTCGCCACCGCGCTCGCGTACGGCACGCGGCTCGTCGGCTTCCGGCGCGGCCGCGTCGTGTTCGACGGGCCGCCGACGGCGGTGACGCCGGCCGTGGTCGAGGCGATCTACGGGGGAGCGCCGGCGTCGTGAGACGCGCGGTGGGCTTCGTGACGGCGGCGGCGCTCGCGTGGGCCGCCTGGGACACGGGCGCGGATCCGCTGCGGCTGCTGCGAGGGCTGCCGTGGCTCCTCGACTTCGTGCGGCGCATGCTGCCGCCCGATCTCCGCGTCCTTCCCGCGGCGCTGGCGGGGGCCGTGACCACCGTCGAGATCGCGCTCCTCGGCACGGCGGCGGCGGCGATCCTCGCGCTGCCGCTCGGCTTCCTCTCGGCGCGCAACGTGGCCGGGCCGGCCATCTTCTATCCCGCGCGCACCACGCTCAACTTCTTCCGCAGCGTCGACACGCTCGTGTACGCGCTGGTGTTCGTGGCCGCCGTCGGGCTCGGCCCGTTCCCCGGCGTGCTCGCGGTGATCGCCTACACGACGACCTCCCTCGCCAAGCTGTACTCCGAGGCCATCGAGGGCATCGAGCGCGGCCCGGTCGACGCGATCACGGCGACGGGCGCCACGCGTCTGCAGATCCTCCGCTACGGCGTGCTGCCGCAGGTGGCACCGCTTTTCCTTTCCTATGTACTTTACCGGCTGGAGACGAACATCCGGGCCGCGACGGTGCTCGGCTTCGTGGGGGCCGGCGGGATCGGATTCTACCTGCAGACATACCTGCGGATGATCGACTATCCCGCCGCCTCCACTGTTCTCCTGGTGACGGTGGCGATGGTCATGACCGTCGATTTCGTGTCATCACGCCTTCGTGATCGGCTCGTGTGACAGCCCGGCATGGTGAATTCCCGGCGTGCTGGTCGCAGATCACCCATCGGTCATCGACGGCCGCGGGCCCGGTTGGCGTGGGAAACGACCGCGATTGCAGCGAGATCCCCGTCCGGCCCGGCTTGGCGTCCGGGTTGCTTGGTCCGGACACCGTGGACACCGAGCAGATCGTCGAGATCAGGGCCCAGGAAGACCTGACGCACCGCACGGCGTCGCTGGCGGCGCGGCTCATCTGGGAGCAGCTGGCACTGGCGCCGCCGCACCTCTGGCTCAACGTCGAGGCGGTGAAGTCGATCGACGTCGTGGGCCTCGCGGTGCTCGCGCAGGCGACGGCCCGTGCGAGCGCGGCCGGCACGACGACGACGATCTTTCCGAGCCCCGTCGTCTACAACGCGCTCTTCGCCTCGGGGCTGCTCGAGCGCCTGCCCACCGACAAGCGCCGCACGTCGGAGCGGCCGGAGCCGCACCGCGTGGTCGAGCTGCCGCCCCCGCGCACCGTCGAGTTCGTGGCGCAGACGCCGCGCCTCGGCCTCCGGCCGCCCATGTGGGAGGAGCTCCGGCTGCTGAACCAGTGGGCGCACGACCCGACGCTGGAAGAGCTGGTGGGCAGTCAGCTGCTCGCCATGTGCCGGCACCTCGGCCCGTACCATCCCGACTTCGTGACGGAAGCCATGGCGTCGCCGATCGCGCTGACCCTGCTGATCCAGCCGCGCCAGCCCGGCGCGGCGCCGGTCGGGTTCGTGCGGCTCTACGGCGTGAATCTGGACCAGCGGTTCCTGTTCCTCGAGACGACCGTCGCCCAGCCACGCGGACGGCGCATCGCGTGGGGCATCGAGGCCACGCGGCTGGCGTGCGCGTACTCCGTGGAGGCGCTCGGCATCGAGCGCATCGAGACGAAGGTGTACGCGTACAACACGCTGAGCGTGAACTCGCTCAAGCGCAACGGCTTCACGCTCGAGGGCACGCTCCGGCAGGCGCGCATGCACGGCGGGCGGCGCTGGGACATCCTCGTGTTCTCGGCGCTCGAGCCGGAGATCCGCGACGCGCTGGCCGGCGACGGCTTCGCGCCGATGGGCTTCTGGAGCTCGCCCGCCGCCGCGCTCAGCGATAGCGCGGATGCCACTCCTGCCCCGTCCAGCTTCGCCAGCGCGTCGGCCTGATCTCCACCAGCACCCGCGGACGCTGCGCGGTCCGGGCCGCGTACGTCGGCCCCGTCGGCCCCAGATAGCGCCGCGACAGCCGCTCGGTCAGCTCGCCCATGCGGACGCTGGCCGCGGGCGCCACCGGCCCCTCCACGATCGCCGCCGTTCCCTGCACCACCACGCGCGTGTGCTGCGCGTGGACGTCGTCGGCGACGTGCAGCGCGACGCGCGGCTCACGCCGGAGATGGGTCACCCACGCCGCCCGCTCGCGTCCCACGACCAGGAACGTCCGCGCGGCGCCGTCGAACTCGTACCAGACCGGCGTCACGTACGGCCAGCCGTCGGCATCCACCGTGGCGATGCGCGCGTTCCACGGCTCGGCGAGGAAGCGGGCCAGTGCGGCGTCGTCGAGAGCGCCGATCCGGTCGTCGGGCTCGAACACCATCAGCGCACCTCCGTGCGGGGATCGAGCGCGTCGCGCAGGCCATCGCCGACGATGTTGAACGCGAGGACGGCCAGCACGATGGCCGCGCCGGGGAAGAGCGACACCCACGGCGCGAGCGCCAGGAACTCCTTGCCCTCGTTCAGGATGGTGCCCCACGACGGCAGCGGCGGCTGCACGCCGACGCCGAGGTACGAGAGCGCCGACTCGATGAGGATCGCGTACGAGAGGCAGACGGCCGTCTGGACGATGATGGGCGACATCACGTTCGGCAGGATGTGCCGGACGAGGATGACGAGACGGCCGGCGCCGAGCGCCTCCGCCGCCTCGACGTAGGTCTGCGCCGACTCCACCAGCACGCTGCCGCGCACCACCCGGAAGAAGAACGGCCCGTAGACGACGGCGATGGCGATCACGGCCGTGCCCGGCCCCGCGCCGAGCACCGCCGCCACCGCGATCGCGAGCAGGATCGGCGGGAACGCGAAGAAGACGTCCATGACGCGGCCCAGCACCTGGTCGACGGCGCGGCCCATGCCCGCCAGGAGCCCCAGCGCGCCGCCGGCGAAGAGGGCGGCGAGGATCGAGGCCCCGGCGATCCCGAGCGAGACGCGCACCCCGTGGACGATCCGCGAGAGCACGTCGCGGCCGAAGCGGTCGGTGCCGAGCAGGTGCGCGGCGCTCGGCGGCGCGAACATCTGGGCGGCGCCGACGGAGGTCGGCGAGTACGGCGCCACCACGTCGGCCAGCGCACCGGCCAGCACGATGGCGCCGAGCACGGCGCACGCGGCCACGAACAGCGGACGCGCGGCCGCCCGGCGCAGCGCGCCCGGCTCAGCCATGGCGGAGGCGCGGGTCGAGGGCGGCGTAGAGGAGGTCGACGCCGAGGTTGAGGAGCATGAACATCGCGCCCAGGAGGAGGATGACGCCCTGCACGACGGGATAGTCACGCTGGAAGATCGCGTCGAGGAGGAGGCGGCCGACCCCGGGCAGCGTGAAGACGTCCTCCACCACGACGATGCCGCCCACGATGTAGCCGAGCTGCACGCCCGCCACCGTGACCACGGGGATGAGCGCGTTGCGCAGGGCGTGATGGAACGTGACCCGTCGCTCCGAGAGCCCCTTGGCGCGCGCCGTGCGCACGTACTCGCGGCCCAGCACGTCGAGCATCGACGAGCGGGACATCCGCGTGATCATGGCGGCGGTCGCCGTCCCGAGCGTCAGGGCGGGGAGCGCCATGGTGGTGAGGTTCTCGAGCGGGCGCTCCGTCAGCGGCGCCCAGGCGAGCGAGGGCATCCAGCCGAGGTAGATCGAGAAGAGGAGGATCAGCACCGTCCCCTGCCAGAACGCCGGCAGCGAGAGGCCGAGCGTCGCGCCGACCCGGATGGCCGAGTCGCGGCCGCCGCCGCGCCAGACGGCCGCGCCGGCGCCGAGCGGCACCCCGAGCAGGAGCGACCAGGCGACGGCGAGCACCGCGAGCTCGGCCGACACCGGCAGCCGCTCCGCGAAGAGCGCGAGGACCGGACGCCCCGAGAGCCAGGAGACCCCCAGATCGCCGCGTACGACCCCGGCGAGCCACTGCGCGTACTGCACGTGCACGGGAC
>DATBJF010000033.1:0-81630 GCA_036556545.1 Candidatus Methylomirabilota bacterium | reverse complement strand
GGCCGCGTCGCTGGCAACGTCGTTGCTACCGCTGCTGGCCGTGACCGGCATGGCGGCGCTGCGGATCGGATGCGCGCTGACCCTCGCCGTCGGCGCGGCGGGCTGTGTCGCCTCGCGTCCGGTCGTCCCCTTGCTCGAGTCGCCGCCCCCGATCGCGCTGCCGCCCGCCGTGCTCGATCCGCCGGAACCCGGCGAGCGCTCGCTCGAGTATCCGCACGGCCGCTGGGTGCTGAGCGGCCGCGGTACCGTGGTCTCGCCGTACGGGTGGACCTGGGTGCCCGCCGAGCTCGCTCGCTGAAACGCCTGTGGCGACGGGGTATACTACGGGGGCTTTGCCGTTGGAGAGGTGGCCGAGTCGGCCGAAGGCAGCCGCCTGCTAAGCGGTTACAGGGCCAAAAGCTCTGTCCAGGGTTCGAATCCCTGCCTCTCCGCCAACGGGCCCTTAGCTCAGGTGGACAGAGCGTCGGACTACGAATCCGAAGGCCAGAGGTTCGAATCCTCTAGGGCCCACCATTCTCTCGACGAGGCGTTCATGCTGGAGGCGCTCGACGAGGCGCGGCGGAGCTTCGACGCCGGCGAGGTGCCCGTCGGCGCCATCGTCGTGATGGGAGAGCAGATCGTCGGCCGCGCGCACAACGCGCCGCTGGCGCTGTCCGATCCGACGGCGCACGCGGAGGTGCTGGCGCTGCGGGCGGCGGGCACGAAGGTCGGGAACTACCGGCTGACGGGCGCGACGCTGTATGCGACGGTCGAGCCGTGTGTGATGTGCTGTGGCGCGGCGCTGCACGCGCGGGTCGCGCGCGTCGTGTACGGCGCGCCCGACGTGAAGGCCGGCGGCGTCGCGTCGCTGTACCGGTTGCTCGAAGACGCGCGACTGAATCACCGGGCGGTCGCGCACGGCGGCGTCCTCGCCGAGGAAAGCGCGGCGCTGCTGCGTCGGTTCTTTGAAACGAGACGATGAGCGTGATGACGCGGAGGGGTGGCCGAGCCCGGTTGAAGGCGTCCGACTCGAAATCGGATAGGGGCGCAAGTCCCTCGGGGGTTCAAATCCTCTCCCCTCCGCCAACCTTATTTGTCGTCGGAGCGCCTTCGCAGGGCTCCGGCGCTCGACGTTCGGGCGAAGAGTCCGCGTGGGCTGGTCATGGCATCCGTCGACCCGCCCGCGAGGACTGTTCACGCGTTACACGGAGGGGTGACCGAGCGGCCGAAGGTGCGGCACTGGAAATGCCGTGCACGGGTAACCCCTGTGCCGCGGGTTCAAATCCCGCCCCCTCCGCCAAGATTTCCGGCGTGGCCGTGCTAGACGGGGAGTTAGCGGTGCCCTGTAACCCGCAATCCGCTTCAGCGGGGTTGAATTCCCTCTCGAGGGCGGTTCGTGTCGAATGAGCCTCAAGGGGCGGCGTTGAAGGTTGGGCCCCACGCAATGAGAATCGTCGAACCCCGCCAGGCCCGGAAGGGAGCAACGGTAAGGCGACCCTCTCGTGTGCCGTGGGAGTACCTGACTGGAGCAGGCTTCCTGGGGAGATCGCGGTATGGATCGTTCGACGGGGGGTGCACGGTCACTGTATCGGAGCGTGAGATCGGCTTGAAGCGTGGGTGGCCTGAGATAGATGGTCGTGGCTGCGTTGTATCGGAGCGTGAGATCGGCGTGAGGCGTGGGTGGCCTGCCAGAGGCAGTCGTGGCTCCGACACGTGTTGGCGACCGTTCCGGCGCTGTCGACCGTCTCGACGGCAAGATTAGAGCTCGATGAGTTATCAAGTACTCGCGCGGAAGTGGCGGCCGCAGCTTTTCGAGGCGGTCGTGGGGCAGGATGCGATCACGCGGACGCTGCGGAATGCGCTGGCGTCCGGGCGGGTCGCGCATGCCTACCTCTTTGCCGGGCCGCGCGGGGTCGGCAAGACGACGACCGCACGGCTCCTGGCGCGCGCGCTGCTCTGCCCGGAGCGCAAGGACGCCGAGGCCTGCGGCAAGTGCGCGGTGTGCCGGGACACCGGTACCTCGGTGGACGTCGTCGAGATCGACGGTGCGTCGAATCGTGGGATCGAGGAGATCCGCACGCTGCGCGAGAACGTGAAGTACGCGCCGTCGCGCGGACGCTACAAGGTCTACATCATCGACGAGGTCCACCAGCTCACGGAGGCGGCGTTCAACGCGCTGCTCAAGACGCTGGAGGAGCCGCCCGCGCACGTCGTCTTCATCCTGGCCACGACCGACCCGCGCGATATTCCGGCCACCGTGCTCTCGCGCGTGCAGCGCTTCGAGTTTCGCCCCATCGCGCCGGAGGCGCTGGCCACCACGCTCGAGCGTATCCTCATCGAGGAGAAGATTCCTTACGACGCGGCGGCGCTCCCGGCGGTGGTCCGTGCGGCCGAAGGCTCGCTGCGCGACGCGCTGTCGCTGCTCGACACCGCCATTGCCTATGGCAACGGCCGCCTGGAAGCCGAGACCACCGCCGGTCTGCTCGGCACGACCGCGCCCGCGGAGGTTCGCGCCTTCGCCACGGCGCTGATCGCACACGAGACGGCGGCCGCCCTCGAGGCCATCGACCGCGCCTGCCGCGACGGCGAAGACCTGCATGCGTTCACGCGGGACGTCGTCGAGCTGCTCCGCCGCGCACTCGTCCTGAAGGCGGCGCCGACGACGAAGCTCGCGGACGTCACGCACGTGGAAGGCAACGAGCTGCGCAAGCTCGGCGAAGGCGTCAATCTCGACGAGCTGCTCTACATCCTCCGCGCGTTCCTCGACGCCGACGCCGCCATGCGTGAGTCGCCGCATCCGCGCGTGGAGCTGGAGATGGCGACCGTGCGCGCCACCCGCCGTCCGGTGCCGAAGGCGCTCGACGAGATCCTCCAGCGCGTCGATGAGGCGGCTCAGCGGCTGCGGCAGGCGGGCGCCACGGCGGCGCCCCCGCCGCGCGCCCAGGAGACCTTGCCCGGCGCCGAGGTGTCCGGCCCGCGAGCATCGGTCACAGCCGCGCCGCGTGTTCCGGCGCCGGCCGCTCGGCCGGCGCCGACCGTGGCGGAGAGCAAGGCCAGGGCGGCGGCAGGCGACGTGACGGCAGCGTGGCAGGCTGTCATCGAGGAGGTGATGCGGCGCCGGCCGACGCTCGGCGCCGTGCTGGCGCAGAGCAAGCCGGGCGCGCTGCGCGATGGTGAGCTGACCATCGTGCTGAGCGGCAACCACTTCCACCGTGAGATGCTGGCGGACGGCGCCAGCCGGGACGTCGTGCTGCAGGCGCTGCGACGCAGTATCCCTGGCGTCGAGCGATTCCGCGTCAGCGCCGAGGACGAGGGTGGCGGCGGCGTCGCCGGCCACCCCGCGGTGCAGGCCGCGGTGGCGGAGTTCCAGGGCGAGGTGGTGGCCGTCCGGCCGCGCTCGCCGGAAGGAGAAGGCCAGTGAAGGGCTTCGGCAACATGATGAAGGAAGCGCAGAAGCTCCAGGAGCGGATGCTGGCGATGCAGGAGGAGATCGCCAAGCGCAAGGTGGACGCCACGGCGGGCGGCGGCATGGTGACCGTGGAGGCCAACGGCAAGCAGGAGATCCTCTCCATCAAGATCGACCCGGAGGTCATCAACAAGGACGACGCCCAGATGCTGGAGGATCTCGTGCTCGCCGCCTGCAACGAGGCGCTGCGGAAGTCGCGTGAGCTGGTTCAGCAGGAGCTCGGCAAGCTCACCGGCGGCATGAAGATCCCGGGCCTCGGACTCTAGGAGCCGCGTGGCCTTCTATCCCGAGCCCGTCGCCCGGCTGATCGACGCGCTCCAGCGCCTGCCCGGGATCGGCCCCAAGAGCGCGCAGCGGCTGACGTTCTTTCTGCTCAAGCGACCGACCGAAGAGGTGCGCGAGCTCTCCGCGTCGCTGCTCGCGGTGAAGGAGCGCATCGTCTACTGCTCCACCTGCTTCAACGTCACCGACCAGAACCCCTGTCGCATCTGCGCCGACCCCGCCCGCGATGGCGCCGTCGTGTGCGTGGTGGAGGAGCCCAACGACCTCCTCGCCATGGAGCGCACCGGGGAATTCAAGGGGCGCTATCACGTCCTGCTCGGGGCGCTGTCGCCGCTCGATGGCATCGGGCCCGACGACCTGAAGGTGCGAGAGCTGCTGCTCCGTCTCGAGAGCGGCGAAGCCCGCGAGGTGATCCTGGCCACCAACCCCAATGTCGAGGGCGAGGCCACCGCGCTCTATCTCGCCCGCCTGCTCAGGCCGCTCGGCGTGCGTATCACGCGCATCGCCCGTGGGCTTCCCGTCGGCGGCGACCTCGAATACGCCGACCAGGTCACGCTGTCGAAGGCGCTCGAGGGGCGCCGCGAGATCGGCTGACGAATTTTCTTCGTCTCACGCCGAGCCCGGCCGTACGGTAGGCACCGGCCTGGCGTCATCGGTGCAGTGAACGGCGAGGCGGAGGAAACGACATGCCGGCGCGTGTGCTGCGGTTACCGACGTCCACGAGTCGCGGGCCCCTCTCTCAGCTCGCCACGCGGGTCGCCCGCGAGGTGAAGCTCTGGCGCTGGCGTCGCGAGCGCTCCCAGATCGGCGCTCCGGTGACGATTCCGCGGAGCCGCTCCGGCCGCGCCTTCATGTTCGATTCGCGGCGCCCGGACTGAAGCCCGCTTCCAGTCCGTCGGCGCGCGGCCGGTCGACCCACCCGCCCGGCGTTTGATATACTTCAGCCCGAGTTTCCAGCTCGGTCACACGCGGAGTCGCGAGCCACTCCCCGGTAGCTCAGTCGGTAGAGCGCCTGACTGTTAATCAGGATGTCGCTGGTTCGAGCCCAGCCCGGGGAGCCAATTTCGTCGAAGACGGTCCGACTAGAAGTTGAAGTGAGCGCCGAATCCCAGGTATTCGACATCCCGCGTGTAGAACTGGCCATCCCTCGAGTGACCGGTGTAGTACTCCAGGAGGAGCTGAAGATTGCGCCCCACGATGCTCACGCTGTCGAACTGGGCGCCCGCGCGCAGCGACAGCGCTGGATGCCAGTCAGTGGTCTGATGGCTCTGGACGTCGATGGCGGCCACCGGGCGGACCCTGTCCCAGGCGCGCCAGCTACTTCTGAACTCGATCCCCGCCTGGAGCCACCAGGGATCCAGAGAGCTCGGATCGCGACGGAGGAGATAGCCCGCCCCGCCGTACACGCGTAGCTCGGGCGTGAAATCCCAGGCGAGGCGGGCGTCGAGCGTCTCGTAGCTCAGGTTGAGCCGGGTGACGGTGCCGCGCAGGGCGAGCTCGTCACCCAGGTGCGAGCTCGTGTGATAGGCGCGGAGGAGACCGGAGAGCGCGCCGCGGCGCCACCCCAGAAACATTCCGAGCAGATAGTCTTCCGTCAGCAGATCGTCGTTGTTGTCGCGGTCGAAGATCGGCGTGACGAGCGCGAGGCCACCGATCTCCCATTGCTGGCCGGTCGCCGTCGTCCATCGATAGAAGGGGAAGCTCTCGCCGATGCTGCCGGCGATGATCGCGCCGATGTCGTCTTCGTCGAAGTACTGGCGATATCCGAGGGAAAAGTGCGGCCAGCGCGGGTCGGCCAGCAGCGGTCGGAAGAGCAACCCGCCGGGCAGAAAGCCGGTGTCGAGCGGCGCCGGCGAGAGGGTGTCCCGAGCGGCCATGACCGCCATCGGGCGCGGCGGCGCCGCGTCGGTCGCGGGACGGGTTTCCACGATGGACACACGGGTGACCCCGTCGATGGCAGCCAGGGCAGCGACGACGGCCGACCGATCCACATCCCCCAGATCCGGCGCGGCGAGCTGGACGGTTCCGCCACTGACCTGGAGCGACGGCGCGCGGACGTTGAACCGCCAGGAGAGGAGGGCCGCCGCATAGCCCTTGATGTAATCGTCCGTGACCGGCGCCGCCTCCGCTCGGATGACGGCAAGAGTCAGGATCGCCACGGCGGCGGCAAGGAATCGCATCGAGCCCGGCATAGGTGGTTTCCCGGGACGGCGCTCGCTAGAAGCGCACGTCGAAGAGGTAAATGCGAAGCCCGACGGTGAGCAGCACGGCGTCGACGTGCGCCGTCTCGGTCTTTCCGTCTGCGATCTTGATCGTGTGCCCGCGCGACGTCAGATACCGGGCCTCGACGGCGGCGCCGATGTTGCTCGCGACGAGATATTCGAGCCCGGCGCCGACCGTTGCCGCCACGCCCCAGTTGGTGGCGTCGATCTCGAAGCCGAGGCCGCGTCGTTTGCGGTCGTTGAACTCCACGTACCCCGCGCCGACGCCCGCGATCACGTA
Organism: Candidatus Methylomirabilota bacterium; assembly: GCA_036556545.1. Classification (GTDB taxonomy): domain Bacteria; phylum Methylomirabilota; class Methylomirabilia; order Rokubacteriales; family CSP1-6; genus AR12. Next base: position 75,401 of record DATBJF010000033.1, on the reverse strand, counting down.
AGGGATGAGCCGGCCGTCGAGCACAGGATACCGAGCGCGAACCTGCGGAATGATCGCGTAGACCGCTTCCTCGCCGACGCTTCCGAGCCCGGGTGCATGAACCCGCACCTCGTAGCCGCCACCGAGCAGCTCGAAGCCGAAGTGGCGGCCGAGGTCGGCGCCGATCACGCCACCAATGAAGTAGTTCGCCGGGCCCAGAGCGGCCGGCTCCGGATGAAGCTCGACCCCCGGCATCGAGTCCGCATCGGTCAGGATGGCGGCGCCGGCCTGAGCTCCGATGTAGAACCGTGCCGGTATCCCATCCGGGCGGTCTCTGGGCGGCGCCGGCTTGCCCTCCGGAAAGAAGAGGCGCAGCCCGAACGACGAGTACAGCGAATCGAGATCTTCCGAGCGCGCGACACCATTGATCCGGACCGTCTGCTCGCCCGCGATGACGTACTTGATCTCGACGCCGGCCGCCACGTTCTCGGCGAGAAAGTATTCGAAGCCGCCGCCGATGACGCCGACCACGGTCGACGAGGGCGCGTCCACTGACACACCGAAGCCCGGGCGCTTGCGGTCGTTGAACTCGGTCAACGCCGCACCCACGCCGCCGAGCACGTAGGGCGTGAGGCGGCCGTCGAGCACGGGATACCTGAACCGTACCTGAGGTACGAGGGGCACCACGAGATACTCGCCGAGCGCCAAGCCATTCACTCGGAGGCGGCGCTCGAAGCCGTCGACGGCGAACTCGGCGCCCCAGTACCGGTTGAAGTTGAAGCCGACCGAGGCGCCGAGCATATCGTGGACATCGGTGACGGGACTGGAGCCGTGACCGCGGAGGTGGAGATAGTAGCGCGACCGGTCGCTATCCTGCGCCCAGCTCGGCGACACCGACAGGGCCGCGATCAGAAGCGCGAGCCAGCAGAGGCTGCGGGCGGTCATCTGTGCGTCATCGTGGCAGCCATCCTTGTCAGTGTTCAGGTGCGACGTCGTTCGAGCGCAGGTGTGCGGGCACTTCTATCATCACGGTGCTCGTCAAGGTTGTCCAGCGGACGTGCTCTGCCTGGACGGCTTCACCGCGTGAGCAGGAAGTGCCAGTACGGGAGCCCGCTGGAGATTCGCACCTCGGTGAAGTCGCGGCGCAGCTCGTCGATCTGCGCGCGGGAGACGCGCTGCTCGATCCGCGTGAAGAACCGGTCGTAGACGTCCTGCTCGATGCGTTTCAGGCTCTTGCCGCGATAGACCTCGTAGAGCGGGACCGACGTGGCGAGACCGAGTGGGCGAAGCAGCGTTCCGAGCGCGACCAGCGGCCGATAGATGCCGACCGCGCCCGCGCGCGCGAAGGCCTTGCGAAACCGCGGCGAGCGAATGCGGCTGAAGACCCGACGCGCGACGTTGACCGGCTCGAGCAGCGCGCGGAAGAGCCACGGGCGGTTGTCGAGGGCGTAATAGAGGAAGATCAACAGGCGCGGCGCCAGCCGCCGGAGACTTCGAACGGCGTCGAGGCACGGGACGGGCAGGTGGTGCAGCACCCCGAGGCAGACGATGAAGTCCGCGCAGTCGTCCGCGAAGGGCAGGGCCACGATATCGGCCTTGAAGAACAGACAGTGGTCGGCCCCGCGAAGATTTCGCCGCGCGACGTGGATGGCGTCGGAAAAATCCACCAGCACCAGCTCGCGGCACCGATCCTTCAAGAAGAAGCTCCAGCGGCCGCTGCCGCAGCCGAGGTCGCACACGCGCATGTCTTTCAGACAGGCGAGATCGACGAGGTCGAAGTACTGGGCGAACTCTTCGATGTGCTCGGGCAGGATCTGTCCATGCGCGCGCCACTCGGCGCCGAACGTGTACTGGATGTCTTCGGCATGCCCGACGCGATGGCGGGGTGCCGCCATCAAGTCGATCACGTCGTCGACAACCGGAAACTCCACGGCGCCGACGCGGATCCGGTCGGCGCTCACCTCGATGTCTCGGACGCCGAAAATCTCCTGTAGCGCCCGGACCTTATCGGCGTAGTACATCGCGCGAATCAGACCAGAGCCGATCACCCGAAGTCAATGACGCGGGGAGAGGCCTGGCCATGCCGCAGTGCGCCTTGAACACGGTCCTACCAATTGATAGTTGTAGCGGCCTCCGGTTCAGGACGACACAGGAGGGTCCGCTGTGATCAATCGACGTGAAAGGTCCAAGTTCACACCAAGTGATGTGAGTGAGGTGCGCCGCCGGTTCGATCGGATCGTCAAGAGGGCGACCGAGAACGCCGAGGCGGCGGCCCGGCAGCATCTCACCGTCGTGAAGACTTCCACGCCTGCGGCCGCCACGCTGCGCCGCGCGCCCACGACGTCCCGCAGCCGCGGCTGATGGTGATCCGGAGCTCTTGGCCTGACGTCAGCGTCCCGGACGTTTCGATCACGGAGTACGTGCTGCGTCATGCCGAGCGGCTCCGCGACAAGCCCGCGATGGTCGATGGGGTCAGCGGCCGCGCGCTGACGTACGGGCAGCTGGCCGACGCCGTCCGTCGCGCGGCCACGGGGCTGGCTCGTCGCGGCTTCCGCAAGGGCGACGTCTTTGCGATCTACAGCCCCAACCTCCCCGAGTACGCCGTCATCTTCAACGCCGTCGCGTTGCTTGGCGGCATCAACACGACCGTCAATCCGCTCTACACCGCCGGCGAGCTCGCCAACCAGCTGAAAGACTGCCGCGCGCGCTTCCTCGTGACGGTTCCCGCCGTTCTCGACAAGGCGAAGGAAGCGGCGGCCGCGGTCGGCATCGAGGACATCTACGTCTTCGGGGCGGCGGCCGGCGCGCGGCCGTTCTCCGAGTTGCTCGAGGCGCCGGCATCGCCGCCCACGGTGACGATCGATCCGAGGACCGACGTCGTCGCGCTGCCGTACTCCAGCGGGACGACCGGGCTGCCCAAGGGCGTGATGCTGACGCACAGGAATCTCGTGGCGAACCTGTGCCAGTGCGAGGGCGCCAAGAGCTTCGACGGCTTCAACGAGAGCGACGTCACGGTGGCCGTCCTGCCGTTCTTCCACATCTACGGCATGGTCGTGATCATGATGCTCACGCTGTCGAGAGGCGGCACCGTCGTCAGCCTGCCGCGCTTCGACTTCCAGGAGTTCCTGGGCGTCCTGCAGAAGTATCAGGTCACGACGGCGCCGCTCGTGCCGCCCATCGTCCTCGGCATGGTGAAGAACCCCGCCGTCGCGGAGTTCGACCTCTCGCGCATCCGGCTCGTGTTCTCGGGCGCGGCGCCGCTGGGGGAGGACATCGCTCGCCAGCTCAGCAGGAAGCTGGGCTGTCCGGTGGTGCAGGGCTACGGGATGACGGAGGCGAGCCCGGTGACCCACCTGAGCCCGACTGTCGATGCCCCGATGAAGCCGGGGTCGATCGGCCTCGTCGTGCCGAACACCGAGGTGCGACTCGTGGCCGTGGATGGCGAGGGCGACGTCGCCCGCGGCCAGGAAGGCGAGCTCTGGATTCGCGGCCCGCAGATCATGAAGGGCTACCTGAATCGGCCGGAGGAGAGCGCGGCCGCCATCGACGCGGAGGGCTGGTATCACACCGGCGACGTCGGCTACGTCGACGAGGCCGGGTGGTTCTTCATCGTCGACCGCACGAAGGAGCTGATCAAGTACAAGGGCATGCAGGTCGCGCCGGCCGAGCTGGAAGCGCTGCTCCTGACGCATCCGGCCGTGCTCGACGCGGCGGTGATTCGCAAGGCCGACGAGGAAGCCGGCGAGGTGCCGAAGGCGTTCGTCGTGCTCAAGGCCGACGACGCGTCGCGGAAGACGACGGCGGAGGCGATCATGGCCTTCGTCGCCGAGCGCGTGGCGCCACACAAGCGCATCCGGCATCTCGACTTCATCGACCAGATTCCGAAGTCGCCCTCGGGCAAGATCCTCCGGCGGCTGCTCGTCCAGCAGGAGGACGCGCGCGGCCGCTGACCTACTTCGGCACGAGCTCCTTGAAGCGCGGCATCACGTCGCGCGCGAGCAGTTCCATCGAGTGCCGCCACGCCTTCGGGTTTTCGCTGTAGTCGAAGCAGAACACGAGGAGCGTCCCGAAGCCGCCGACCTCCTCGTAGATGCCGTGCAGCTTGTCGGCCACGGTGTCCGGGGAGCCGACGAGCCAGTTGTGTCGCGCGCAGTAGTCCGGGGTGACGTCGGAGTCCGCCACGGCCGGATCGTGCTTCAGGAACTCGGTGAAGCCGAACGCCGCCAGCAGCGGGAGGAAGTACTCGCGCATCATGCGGCCCATCATCCCGCCCGCCGACAGCCGCAGCGCCTCGGCGTCGGTGTCGGCGACGAACACCTCGCGCACCATCCGCCAGTCGGCCCGCCGCGGCGTGCGGCGAGCGCGCGCGGCGCCCTGCTCCACGGCCTCCCAGTGACTGCCGACGTAGGCCGGATTGAGGTTCAGGCTCATCGGCCAGAACCCGCGCTCCCCGGCGAGCTTCAGCGTATCCGAGCCCTTGTTGAGCCCGGCCACCCCGATCGGCGGATGCGGTTTCTGGAGCGGGCGGATGTGCGGCCGCAGGGTTCCGAAGAGCGTGCCCGTCTTCGTCACGTGCCAGTACCTGCCCTTGTAGTCGAACTCGGGCTCGTCGCTCCACAACCTCAGGATGATGTCCAGCGATTCCCGCGTCATCTCGCGATTCTGTCCGGCCATGCCGTCGACGTTGAAGAGCGCCCAGTCGCTCGGCAGCCCGCTCGCGGCCACGCCGAAGTTCAGGCGGCCCTGCGCGAGATGGTCCAGCATGGCGACGCGATTCGCGAGCTCGGCCGGATGGTGGAACGGCATGAGGAATCCACCCGGGCCGATCCGCATGCGCTGGGTCTGCATGAGCGCCTGCGCGACGAGGAGGTCCGGCGCCGGATGCGGCTCCCACGGCGCCGTGTGATGCTCGCCGATCCACGCCTCGCTGAAGCCGAGCTCGTCCGCCCAGCGCAGCTGTTGAAGGTCCCACTGATGACCGTCGTTGAGGCTTCTCTCCGGGGGATGCGAGGGCATCGTGAACAGCCCGTACTCCATGGAACCTCCTTACCGAGCGCGGTGCGGGGAGTGTACTCTCGCGCCCGCCGCCGCCGTCGCGAAAGTTGAAACGGCACGCGCTCCGTGGCTCGATGACACGCGGGCTCGCTCTGGCGCGCCACAATTGTCCGACTGCCACCCAAACGTCTGAATTCCCTCGCCCGACAACGTGGCATGCGTGGTGCACGACGGCCTCGGACCGGGCCAAACGAGCGCCCGGCCGGGGGGAGGGTGGGCATGGAGACTCGAGATCCGATTCGCTTCTGGGGCGGTGCCGTCGGCGCCGTCGCGCTCGGCATGGCGATAATCGTCGCCGTCGTCGTGGCCCAGAAGCCGAAGTCAGAGACGGCCAGCAAGCCGCAGCCGGTGGCCAAGGCGCAGAGCGCATCCAAGCCGCAGACCGTGGCCAAGGCGCAGGCCGTCGCCAAGGCGCCGATGGCGGTCAAGCCGCTCACGGCCGCCCAGCGCAAACTGTCCGAGGAGCTGTGGGTCGAGCAGCGCAAGCTCGACAACGACGCGAAGGCGGCCGCCGCCACGGCGGACGGCCGGCGCCGCATCGCCGAGACGATCGCCAAGGAAATGAAGGCGACGGACAAGCTCGTCATGAACCTGCATGACCGCAAGCTCGGGTACGGCGAGATCACGGTGGCCCTCGCGCTCTCGCAGCAGCTCATGAAGCGCGAGAAGCTGACCCACCAGCGGGCGCTGGACCGCGTGCTCGGGCCGCGGCAGTCCGGTCAGGGCTGGGGCGCCATCGCTCGCGACCTCAACCTGGACCTGGACGACGTCGTGAGCGACATCAAGAAGGTCGACAAGCGGGTCGCGAAGCTCGAGGCCGGCAAGCGCTGAGTCGCGCTCGCGGCGAGCGCGTCGTCGACAGCGCGGCGAGTCCACCGCCGCGCTGTTGTCGTTTCTCTACCAGGGCGACGGCGCGCCGGCGGGCAGCGGGACGTCGGCGACGTTGAGCACCATCGAGACGAGCGTGTAGTAGCCGCTCACACCGATCAGATCCATCACGCCGCGCTCACCGAAGGCGCCCACGGCCCGCTCGAACATCGCGTCGTCCACGGCGTGCGCCGTGTGGAGCGCCGTGCAGAACTCGTAGACGATCGTTTCGTCGGCTTGCATGGTGGCCGGTCGCCGATTCCCGGCGAGATCGTCGGCGATCGCGGGCGCGAGGCCGGCTTTCTCCGCCAGCGGCCGGTGCGCGTACCATTCGTACTTCGAGCCCCAGAAGCGGGCGTTGATGAGGATGGCCAGCTCGTTCAGCCGCGCCGGCAGCGACGTGCTGAACCGTAGATATTCGCCGACCTTCTGGACGCGGTCGGCGAGCTCCGGGCTTCGGAGCAGGGCGTTGAACGGCCCGCGAACGCCGCCGCGCGGGCCGGCGGCGATCGACTGGTAGACGCGCATCTGCGCCTCGGTCATCTGCGCCGGGCGCAGCTCCGGATAGCGCGCTCCCTTCAATTGGGCACGATGGCCGCGCGCGTCACGTGGCCCTTGTCCTGCTCCGCGAACGCGCGGTCGATCTCCTCCAGCGGATACTTGTGCGAGACGACCTTGCCCCAGGGATACTTCGTCAGCGTGCGGAGCATGAGGTCGAGCGCGCCGCGGAGATGCTCGGCCTCGTAGTGGGCGAGGCCGATGATCCGGCGATTGCCGAATATGATCCACGAGGGATCGAACTCGGCCTTCCAGCCGACGTTGATGTTGCCGATTTCCACGTACGTCCCCTCCGGCGCCGTCATGCGCAACCCCTCGTCCACGACGCCGGGGTGTCCGACCAGCTCCAGCACGACGTCGCCGCCCCAGTCGTCCGACAGCTGCTTCACGCGCTTGACGCGCGCCTCGGGGGTCTTGAACTCCCGGAGATCGACGAAGGTGTCGGCGCCGAACTGTCCGGCGAGCTCCAGCCGCTCGTCGACGCCGTCGATCACGATGACGCGCCCGGCCCCCATCTCGCGCGCCACCGCGCAGGCGTAGACGCCGAGCCCGCCGGCCCCCTGCACGACGACGGTCTGGCCGGCGCGCAGGCCGGCCACGTCGAGGCCGGCGTAGACCTGCGTGTACGCGCAGTTGACGCCGGCGGCCATCTCGTCGGTGATCTCCGGGGGCAGCTTGAACATCGCGTGGTTCGGTCGGAGATAGAAGTACTGGCCGAAGCCGCCCTGGAAGTGCGGCCACTGCTCGCAGGAGACCAGCCAGTTCGCCTGGCGCACGGGACACGATTTGAAGTGTCGCGCGAGGCAGGCTTTGCAGCGGCCGCACGGGAAGAAGTAGCGATAGGCCACCCGATCGCCGACCTGGATCGGCCGGCCGGCCGCGTCGGTCGTCACGCCTTCGCCGAGCTTGGCGATGGTGCCGACGTGCTCGTGCCCGGTGTTGAGCGGCAGCGGCCGTCCCATCCGCGCATAGTCCTGCTCGCCGCGCCAGTAGTGGAGGTCCGAGCCGCAGACGTTGGCGAGCGAGATCTTGATCAGCGCGGCACCCGGCTGCGGGTCGGGCACCGGATATTCGCGGATCTCGAACGGCTTGCCCGTTCCGTGGAAGACCGCCATGCGTCCCGTATCGGCCATCGTCCGCCTCCTGTGGTCGGTGTGAGGCGCTATCCTGACAGAAACGAGGACCCCCGCCAACCCGTGCGTATGCTGGCCTCGTGAGCGGCACGCCGCCAGGCTTCGTCTACCATCCCGACTTCCTGACGCCGGCCGAGGCGCGCGCAGTGCTCGCCGGCGTCACCGCGCTCGAGTATCACGCCGTGAAGATGCGCGGTCAGGTGGCCCGTCGTCGCACCACGCACTTCGGGTGGACCTATGGCTACGAGACGTGGCGCATCGAGCCCGGCCCGCCCATTCCCGACTTCCTGCTCGCCCTGCGTGGACGGGCCGCCGCGGTGGGCGGCGTGAGCGCGGACGATCTGGAGGAAGTCCTCGTGACGCACTATCCGCCTGGCGCCGGGATCGGATGGCACCGGGACGCGCCGATGTTCGGCGTCGTGATCGGAGTGTCGCTGGTGAGCGCGTGCCGTTTTCGCTTTCAGCGCGGCAAGGGCGCGGCGCGGCTCACGGCGAGCGCGGCGCTGGAGCCGCGCTCCGCGTACGCGCTCGACGGTCCGGCGCGGTGGCAGTGGCAGCACAGTATTCCGCCCGCGAAGACCGAGCGATACTCGGTTACCTATCGGACGCTGCGAAGAAGGCCGCTTCGCGAACGCTAAGCCGCGTACACTGGCGTGGGCCCCCGGCGCGCCCCCCCGGCGCCGCCCAGGCCGGGCCCCAAGGAGGAATCGTGGCGACAGCCAAGAAATCTGCACCCAAACCGCGCGCGGCCCGTGGTGGTCGCGCCCGTGCCCGCCCGCGCCCGGAGCCGGCCGTCGCGCCGCCGCCGGCGCCGCTGCCCCCCATCGCCGAGGTCACGTCGAGCGAGCCGCCGGTCCCGCTGTCGGTCCCCGAGCCGGTCCTGGCCGCGCGCGTGCCCCCGGCGCCGGCCGAGCGTCCGTTGCCGACGACCCGGCGCGCCATCTTCTTCGACGTCGAGAACACCAGCCGTGCCGAGCACATCGCGCGCGTCATTTCGCATCTGGCCGTCGACCGGAACGGGCGCCGCACGGAGTTCTTCGCCGTCGGCAACTGGCGCGTCATCGGCCACGACACCGCGCGCCTGCTCGCGCGCCATGGCGCGCACCTCGTGCACAGCGCCCCGTCGGTCGGCGTGCGCGACTGGAGCGACCTGCGCATCGCCGTGGCCTCGGGGGTCTGGCTGGCCAGCGCCCGTCCCAGCGACGTCATCGAGATCGTCTCCGACGACCGCGCGTTCGACGCCGTTGGCGACGTCGCCGCCAGTCTCGGCGTGACCTTTCACCGCCTCTCCTATCGAGGTCTGCTCGGCATGCCGCAGGCCGACGTGCCGGCGGGCGAGGAGCCGGCGGAGAGCAGCCACGGGCGCCACGGCGGCAGCCGCTCGCGTCGTGGTCGTCGGGGTCGCCGGCACGGACGACCCGAGCACGTCGCGCGGCCCGCGCCGCCGAGCATTCCCGCCGCGCCGCCCGCGCCGCCCGCCGAGCCGCACACGGCGCCGCACGACGAGATCGTCGCCGTCGTGCGCGAGCTGGCGCAGTCGGGGCGCGCCGTCACCCTGGATTCCCTGGCCAACGCGCTCAAGGCCCGCGGATTCAGCCGTCCGCCGGGCTCGCCCCGACTCATCACGCGGCTGCGGCGCATCAAGGAGCTCGAGGTCAACCGTTCCGGCGTGATCACGCTGCACGACGCGACGGCACATAGTGCTCCGGAGACGGACGCCAGCCCGGAGGTCGCCGGACCGGAAGAGGTCATCGAGGATCGGGAGCCTGTGACCGCCTCGCCCGCCCCGGCCGAGGTCGAGGTCGAGATCGACGACGCCGACGTGATCGAGCCCGGGAACGACCGGCGCTACGGCTACGAGCGACGGCCGGACGATGGCGGCCAGGGTCGCCGTCGATCGCGACGCGGCGGGCGGCGGCGACGCGGCGGTCGTGGTGGTGGTGGCGGCGGAGGTGGCGGCCGGCCGCCGGTGGATCACCGGCCTCCGCCGCGTGACACGCCCCCGCGCGATGCCGCCGCGCGCGAGGCGGCCGTGCGCGAGGCGTTCCGCACCCGGACAGCGCCGTCCTATATCACGGGAGAGCCGCTGGCCTGAAGGCGCAGCGCCCCGGGGAACACCGGGGCGCTCAGCGCCGAGAACGGACGGACGCGGCAAGTCCGGCCAGGACGTCGACCGTCGTGTCCCAGCCCATGCACGCGTCGGTGATCGACTGCCCGTAGCGGAGCGTCGACGCTGTGACCAGATCCTGGCGGCCTTCGACGAGGAAGCTCTCCATCATCACGCCGAAGATCGCCGACTCGCCGGCGGCCACCTGGGCGGCGATCTCCTTGGCCACCGTCGGCTGTCGGCGATGGTCCTTGCCGCTGTTGCCGTGGCTCACATCGACCATCAGCCGCGGCGGCAAGCCGGCGTCGCGCAGCGCCGTCGCCGCCTTCTCCACGCTGGCGGCGTCGTAGTTGGGACCGCTCTGACCGCCGCGCAGGATGATGTGGCAGTCGCGGTTCCCGCGCGTCGCCACGATGGCGCCGAGACCCTGCTCCGTCACGCCGAGGAACCGGTGCGGGTGGGCGCCGGCGCGGACAGCGTCGATGGCGATCTGCACGTCACCGTCCGTCCCGTTCTTGAAGCCGATCGGCATCGACAAGCCGGAGGCGAGCTCGCGATGAACCTGGCTCTCCGTCGTCCGCGCGCCGATGGCGCCCCAGGACACCGTGTCGGCGATGAATTGCGGCGAGATCGGATCGAGGAACTCGCAGCCGGCGGGGACGCCGAGATCGGCGAGATCGACGAGCAGCCGGCGCGCCAGGCGCAGACCTTCGTTGATGGCGAACGTTCCGTCGAGCCGCGGGTCGTTGATGAGCCCCTTCCAGCCCACGGTGGTGCGGGGCTTCTCGAAGTACACGCGCATGACGATGCAGAGCTCACGCCCATGCTCGTCGGCGACACGGCGCAGGCGCCGCGCGTAGTCGATGGCGGCCACCGGATCGTGAATCGAGCATGGCCCCACCACGACCACCAGCCGATCGTCCTCACCGCGAAGGACGGCGCTGACGGCCTCGCGGGCGCGGCTCACCGTCTCCGAGCCGCGGTCACCGAGCGGCAGCTCCTCCACGAGGATGGCCGGCGGCAGCAACGGCCGGAAGCTCTCGATCCGAAGGTCGCCGGTACGCTGCGACATGGAGCGGCGGGTTCCTCAGGCCGTGCGCTGCTTGAAGTAGGAGCTCTTCACGGCGATCTTGCCATTGCGGAACGTGAACACGTCGCAGCCGTCGACGTCGAGCTTGACGCCGTCGCGGGTGCCCGTGAACCGCCACTCGGAGAGGCCGCGATCTCCGGAAACGAAGTGGCGCGCGGCGCCGAAGCGCGCATCCGGGAACATGCCGAACACCCGCGCGAACGCCTGCCGCACGTGCTCGCGCCCCTCGTAGCGCGTGCCCCACGGCTCCGGCCCGGCCGTCGTCTCGAACACGCAACCCTCGTCCATGAAGGTCATGATGGCGTCGACGTCGTGGCGGTTCCACGCGTCGCCGAACCGCTCCAGCATCTGCACACTGACTTCCGGGGCCACGGCCATCGTCATCGTCTGCCCTCCGATCGGCTCATGATAGGGAATCCGCGGGAGGGGGGCAAGCTGGGGCGTGGTACGCTCCGCTCTCGATGCCGCGCATCGGTGTGATCTCCGACACCCACGGCCTCGTGCGACCCGAGGCGCTGCGCGCGCTCGCCGGCGCCGACCTGATCGTGCACGCCGGCGATGTCGGCGGGCCCGAGGTGCTCGAGGCCCTCCGTGGAGTGGCGCCGGTCGTCGCCGTGCGGGGCAACAACGATCGCGGGCCGTGGGCGGCCAAGCTGGCGGAGACGGAAGTGGTCGAGACCGACGGCCGGAGCCTCTACGTCCTTCACGACCTGAACGCGCTCGACCTCGATCCGCGCGCGGCCGGCTTCGACGCGGTCATCGCCGGCCACTCGCATCGGCCGCGCATCGATCGCCGCGACGGCGTGCTCTATCTGAACCCCGGCAGCGCCGGGCCCCGGCGCTTCCGCTTGCCGATCGCCGTCGCCTGGCTCGCCGTCGCGCCGGCGGGGATGGATGCCGAGATCGTCCAGCTCGATGTCTGACCTGGCCGCCCCGTTCGACGCCTACCGGGACGTCGTCCGGCCCGAGTGGATCGATCACAACGAGCACATGAACGTGGGGTACTACCTCGTCGTGTTCGACTTCGCCACCGACGAGTTTCTGAGCTGGGTCGGCCTCGACGCCGCGCACCGGGCCGCTCACGCCGTGACGACGTTCTGCGTGGAGGCCCACCTGACGTACCACCGCGAGGTCCGCGTCGGCGATCCGCTGCGGTTCACCACCATGCTGCTGGGCCACGACGAGAAGCGCATCCACTATATCCACGCCATGTACCACGCCGCCGAGGGCTATCTGGCGGCGACGAACGAGCTGATGTCCCTTCACGTGAGCCGGTCCACGCGCCGTGCCGCGGTGATGGCGCCGGACGTTCTGGCCCGGCTCGCGACCGTCCGGCGCGCGCACGACGCGCTGCCGCGGCCGCCGCAAGCGGGTCGGGCCATCGGCCTCGCGAACCGGCCTCGTGGTATGTAAGCGCCATGACCGCTGACACCGCCGACCTCGACCGCGCCCTCCAGGCCGCGCGCCGCCTCGTCCAGGAGGCGCGGCAGATCGTCGTGCTGACCGGTGCCGGGATCTCGACCGACTCCGGGATTCCGGATTTCCGCGGGCCGCAGGGCTTGTGGACGCGGAACCCCGAGGCGGAGAAGATGGCGACGATCCACCACTACGTCGCCGACGCGGAGGTGCGCAAGCGCGCCTGGCGCAGCCGGCTCGAATCGCCGGCGCTGACGGCGGCGCCGAACGCCGGTCACACCGCCCTCGTGGAGCTGGAGCGGCGCGGCACGCTGCTCGCGCTGCTCACGCAGAACGTCGATGGTCTGCATCAGAAGGCCGGCTCCTCGCCCGCGCTCGTCGTGGAGATCCACGGCACCGCCCGCGAGGTGACGTGTCTGGCCTGCGGCGAGCGCGCGCCGATGGAGCGCGCGCTGGCCCGGGTCCGCGCCGGCGAGGATGACCCGCCGTGCCGCACCTGTGGCGGCATCTTGAAATCGGCGACGATCTCGTTCGGACAAGGCCTCGTGGCGGAAGATCTGCGCCGGGCGGAGCGGGCCGCCCGGTCGTGTGACCTGATGCTCGCGGTGGGTACGAAGCTCTCCGTCTATCCGATCGCCGGCGTGGTGCCCGTGGCCAAGGAGGCGGGCGCACGCGTCATCATCGTGAACGCCGAGCCGACCGAGATGGACTCGCTGGCCGACGTGATCCTGCGCGGCTCGATCAGCGCGCTACTGCCACGTCTCGTCTGACGCGGCCCGCGACGGCGCGCACGCGCCCCGGCGACGCCGCCCAGATCGCGGTCATCGATACGAGGCTGGCCAGGATGGCCACCCAGAACGCGCCCGTGTAGCTGCCGGTCCAGTCGTACACCGCGCCGGCCAGCCACGGCCCGCACGCCGCGCCGGCGTTGCCCCCGAGGTTCAGCGTGCCGAAGATCGTCCCGAAGTGACGCCCGTGAAAGATCTCCGCCGGGATGGCGCCGAACACCGACGCGAGCCCGTAGCCGATCAACCCCTGGCACGCCACCATCAGGTAGAGCATCGTCGGCGTCGGGTGCGCGGGCAGGAGCAGCAAGGCGACATAGCACGCGACGAAGCCGAGGCTGCCGATGGTCCACGCCCACTCGCGGCCGATCCGGTCCGAGAGATGGCCGAGGCCGATCTGGCCGGCGATGCTGAAGAGGCCGACGAGGCCGAGCGCGAAGGCCGAGCGCGTCGGATCGAAGCCGACCTCCAGGAGGTATTTCGTCTGGTGCACCTGGACCATGTACCAGGCGAAGAGCGCGCAGAAGAAGCCGACGAAGAGCCACCAGAATCGCGCCGTCCTCATGGCGCGCCCGAGCGTCCAGTCGATCGACGCCCACGCGCGATCCACGACGTTGTCGTCGGTGGCGCGCGGCCCGCCGGCTGTCACGGCCTCACCGTCCGGCGCGAGGCCGAGATCCTCCGGACGGCGCCGCTGGAACACGATGTTGAGCGGCAGCACGACGAGCACGAGGACGGCGGCCAGCGCCCAGCAGGCGGCGCGCCAGCCGCCGGCCTCGATCATGCGCTGTAGCCAGGGAAACAGGACGATCGAGCCGACGCCGACGCCCGCGAACGCGATACCGATGGCCAGCCCGCGCCGGCGCACGAACCAGTGGGGAAGAAAGAGCGAGTGGCCGATATAGGTGAGGAAGATCGAGCCGCCGCCGACGAGCGCGCCCAGGGTGAGATGAAGGTGCCACGGGCGCGAGATGAGCGTGGCCAGCGCCAGCCCGGCGCTGCAGATCACCACGCCGAACGGGATAACGATGCGCGGACCGAGCCGGTCCATGGCGAGCCCCATGAACGGGACGTAGACGGTCGCCACCACGAAGCCGACCGAGAACGCGCCGGCCGTGGCCGCCCGGTCCCACCCGAACTCGGCCAGGATCGGCGGAAAGAGCAGCGAGAACGCCGTGCGCGTATTCACGCCGATCCCCATGGTCACGAACGCGATGGCGACGACGATCCAGCCGTAGAAGAACGGAAGGCCCCGGACCACGATCAGGCGAACCTCCAGCCGTCGAGCGTCTCCGGCGCGTCGGGTACGATCGTGAGCGGGAGATCTTCACTGCCGAGCACGCCGTGCGCGACGAGCGCGGTCGCCGCCGCGCCGGGATGCTCCACGGTGGGCATCGTTGAAAGGCGGGACGCCAGCGGCCGCGCGGCGCGCGGCAGCCACAAGGCGCCGTCGGCGGTCCACAGCGCGAAGCGCGCGCCCCGGACGGGCCCGGCCACCACGGGGACCTGGGTCCACAGTCGCTGACCGACCGGCTGCGGTCGCGGCTGAGCGCGGCCGGAGGCGACGTCCCAGGCGGCCAGCGCGCGCGCGCGATGGCCCGGGCGTACCGGCCGGCGCCGTCGTCCCCACGTGAGCGACAGGGCCAGAGAGCGGCCGTGACAGACGACCTCGTGCGGTGTCCGCGGTGGCAGGTGCAGCAGCGAGCCCGGCGGGAGGTCGATCGTACGCCAGCCGCGGCCGGGCTCGGATGGACGCGGCATCTCCTGCGGCGCTCGGGGCGCGACGGGCGGGCCCAGGGTGACGCGTCGGCGGCCCTCGAGCTGCAGCCAGAAGGCGTCGACGTCGCCGTCGTGATGAAGGCCCATGCCCGTCCGGCCGCGGCCGTCGACGAGAAAGAGGAACGACGCCTCCTCGCGAAAGGGCCCGAGCAGCCCCGCTCGGAGCGCCACCATGAGGCGCATCACGCGCGGCAGGAGCTGATGGATCTGGGGCAGATAGATGGTGGCGCCCTGGCGCAACGCCGGTCGAAGGCCTGAGGGGTCGCCGGAACGGTCGTAGCGGCGATCGAGGGCGATCTGGAACGGCGCGCCGCTCCTTGCGAGCGCGAGCGCGCCCGCGAAGTCCGGCGCGACGCCGCGCCACTCGCGATCGCGCGCCGTCAGGACCACGGCACGCCGGCCGAGCGCGCGGCGACGGAAGCTCTCGAGCGCGCCGGCGCTCGCGAACCACGACGCCAGCGGAGAACGCAGGCGCACGCGCATGGGCGTGATTGTACAATCCGGCGCACGTGAGCCACGTCGGCCGCTCCGCTCGACGCCGTGAGGACCCGCCGCTGCTGCGCGGCGGCGGCCGCTTTCTGGACGACCTCACGCTGGACGGCGTGGCGCACGTTGCCTTCGTGCGGAGCCCTTATGCGCACGCGCGCATCGCCACCATCGATGTGCAGCCCGCCCGCAAGGTGGCCGGGGTGATCGCCGTCGTGTCGGCGGCGGAGCTCGATCCGTTTCCTCCGATCGGCTTGATCCGCGGCTTCGAGGGCATGGTGGTGCCGCCCATGGCGTTCCTGGCCAAGGACGTGGTGCGCGCGCAAGGCACGCCGGTGGCGGTGGTGGTGGCGGACTCGGCCACCGCCGCCGCCGATGCAGTGGCGGCCGTCGTCGTGGAATACGAGCCGCGACCGGGCGTGGCCGATGCCGATGCGGCGCTCGGAGCCGGCGCACCGCGCGTCGTCGACGGCGACGACAACCGCTCGTTCACGTACACCGTGCGGGCGGGCGATCCCGAGCGCGCGTTCGCGCACGCGGCGCGCGTCGTGACCGTCGACGTGCGGCAGAACCGGCTCGCCGGCGTCCCGCTGGAGCCTCGCGGCGTGGCCGCGCGCTGGGATGGCGAGCGGCTCACGATCTGGAGCTCGACGCAGGTGCCACATCGCATTCGCGACGAGGTGGCGCGGCTGCTCGGATTGCCGACCGAGCGCGTTCGGGTGATCGCGCCGGACGTCGGTGGCGGGTTCGGCGTGAAGGGAGGGCCGTACCGGGAAGAAATCTTGGTGCCGTGGCTCGCGCGGCGGCTCGAACGCCCGCTGAAGTGGATCTCGACTCGCGTCGAGGATCTGCTGACCACGCACCACGGTCGCGGCAGCGTGTCCCGCGGCGAGCTGGCCCTCGGCGCCGATGGCGCCATCCTGGGGCTGCGCGCCCGCATCGCCTGTCCACTCGGCCCGCACGTCGGCTACACGGCAGCGGGCACGCCGCGCAATCACGTGCGCTGCCTGCCGGGGCCGTACGCGATCGCCGACGTCGACATCGAGGCGAAGGGCGCCTTCACCACGACGCCGCCGGTCGGTCCGTATCGCGGCGCGGGCCGGCCCGAGGCGGCCTTTCTCATCGAGCGGCTCGTCGACGAAGCCGCGCGCCAGCTCGGCATGGACCCCGCGGACCTCCGCCGCCGCAATCTCGTGCCGCCCGAGCGCTTTCCGTTCGCGACGGCGACGGGTCAGAGCTACGACTCCGGTGACTATCCGGCGATGCTCGACAATGTTTTGACGGCGGTCGACTACCCGGCGCTCCGGCGCGTGCAGGCGACGCGGCGTTCCCACGGCGAGCTGGTCGGCATCGGTCTCGCCGTCTACGTCGAGCCGTCGGCGCTTGGCTGGGAGAGCGGCCTCGTGCGAGTGGAGGCCGATGGGCGGGTGACCGCGGTGACGGGCTCGAGCGCGCACGGACAGGGCCACGAGACGACGTTCGCCCAGGTGCTCGCGGACCGACTCGGCGTCGAGCCGGAGGCGATCACCGTCCGTCACGGCGACACGGCGCAGATCTCGACCGGCGTCGGGACGTTCGGAAGCCGCAGCGTGGCCCTCGGCGGCGGTGCGCTCGCGCACGCGGCCGACGCCGTGGTGGCCAGGGCGCGCCGGCTGGCGGCACGGCTGCTCGAGGCCCACGCCGCCGACGTCCGCCTGGTCCCGGGCGGTTTCGGCATCGCGGGCGTTCCCGGTCGCTTCGTGCGCTGGGCCGAGGTCGCGCGCGCCGCCGGAGATGAATCGCCGCCCGATGGCGCCCCGCGCGGCCTCGAGGCGTCACACGTCCTGGCCCCGGAGCACGAGGTGTGGAGCGGCGGCGCCGCGGCCGCCGTCGTGTCCATCGATCGGGAGACAGGACAATGGCGACTCGAGCGCCTCGTGTGGATCGACGACGCGGGGACGATCATCAATCCGCTGCTCGCCGACGGCCAGCTCGAGGGCTCGCTCGCGCAGGCGTGGGGCCAGATCGCGATGGAGGCCGTTCGCTTCGACGCCGACGGTCACGTGCTGACGGGGACGCTGATGGATTACGCGGTACCGCGCGCGGATGACGTCCCGCACGCGGAGATCCACCATGCGCACTCGCCGACACCGCGCAACCCGCTCGGCGCCAAGGGCCTCGGCGAGGCCGGGAACATCGGGGTGCCGCCGGCGGTGGTGAACGCGATGGTCGACGCGCTGGCGCCGCTCGGCGTCCGCCATCTCGACATGCCGCTCACGCCCGAGGCGGTGTGGCGGGCGATCCGCGGCTCACACTAGGTACAGAGCCGGTTCCGGCCGCCCTCCTTGGCGCGATAGAGCGCGGCGTCGGCGGCGTCCAGCACGTCTTCCGGGCGATCCTCACGACCGTTGGTGGCGGCGGCGCCGATGCTCACCGACACGGACACGCGCTGTACGGGCCGCGTGCTCGCACGCGGCGCGTCCGGCCGGCGCCGGGGGCGGTCCGGACCGCGGAGCGCAAAGCCGGTGGTCTCGATGCGCTTGCGCAGCGCCTCGAGGTGCGGCACCGCCTCGTCGACGCTGGACCCGTCGAAGATGATCGCGAACTCCTCACCGCCGTAGCGGAACGCGCGACCGCCGCCGCCGACCTCCCCCAGCCTGGCGCCCACCATGCGCAGGAGCTGATCGCCTACGTCGTGCCCGTACGCGTCGTTGAACTTCTTGAAGTGGTCGATGTCGACCATGGCGATCGTGTACGTTCCCCCGAGTCGTCCGAGGGCCTCGGTCAGGGCACGGCGCCCCGGGAGTCCCGTGAGCTCGTCGCCGTAGGCGATGACGTACGAGGCTTCGACGAGCGAGACGGCCAGCACCAGCCCCGCGCCGGCGAAGGCGATCGAGGCCAGCGACGGCGCGCCCGCGGCGAACCCTAGCAGCGCCGCCACCAGCGCCCAGAACGTCCCGCATTCGATGGGATAGGGCCGTGCCGACGCACGGACGGCGGCGCCGCTGGCGGCGGCCGCGAAGGCGAGAAGGCCGGCGACGCTGAGGTTCCAGCCCCCCGGCGCGGTCGCGAGCAGAGCAGCCAGCGGTGCCGCCTCCGGCTGAACCGCCAGCGCCGTCAGCACGGCCTCGATGGCGACGAGGCCGATGATCCAGGCGGCCGCGACCCGGAACCCGTGCCGCTCCGGCAGCCACGTCAGGATGCCGACGTTCAGCGCCAGCCAGACGGAGGCGGCGCCGACGACGACGTGGCCGACCGGCGACTCGGCCGTGAGCCACACGAGCCGCTCGGCGGCGGCGAGCAGGAGGACGATCAGAAAGATTCGGTAGCGACGGAAGCGGAGCGCGAGCACCACGCCGGCCGCGAACGCAGCGTTCGGAAAGGCGGGCACGAACCCGACGGCCGCCTCGCGCCAGGCCGGCACCACCAGCAGCAGGATGGTCATCGCCACCAGCACGGCGCCGGGCAGGAGCCGCTGCGCGAGCGTCTTCACATGAAGGCCTTCGTCTCTAGTGCCCTCGGCCGGGACGGATGTGCAGGTGGCAGCATCCCTCGCGCCCCGGCTGCCACGTATCGGCGGAGAACTCGAATCCGGCCGCCTCGAAGGTGCCGTTGTCGACGCGGCCGGCCACGCGACACAGCGTGGCGACGTCCGCCTCGGGAACGCCGGCCTCGTGCCAGGCGTCCTTGAGCGGACAGCGCTGGAGGGTGATATCCAGGCCGCCGGCGTCGCACCGATCGACGCGCGGCGCGAACATGCGGCCATGGTCGGGCACGCTGCCCAGGAACGCATCACGCAGCCCGGCGAGGTCGGCCGGTCCGTGCCGCGCGAACTGCTTGCCGATCTCCCGGCCACGCGCCTCGCGCTCGTCGTCGACCATCAAGCCTTCTCGACGATGTAGAGGTACGGGAGCATGTCGACGAAGATGTTGCCGTCGACGAGCCGCTCGCCCGCCTTGTTCGTCGGGAAGCCGCGGACCCACGGCTTGGCGGCGGCATAGCGCAGTGTCCACGCCACCGGCACGTAGCCGGCGTCCGTCTGGAGGATCTCCTCCGCCTTCGCGTAGTGAACGAGCCGCTTCTTGGGATCACGCGTGTCGCGTCCGGCCTCCAGCTCCTTGTCGAAGGCGTCGTTCACCCACGCCTGCCGCTTGCCCGTGGTCTTCTTGCCGTAGAACGTGTCGAAGTACTCGTTGTGCGGATCCGGATAGTCCATGAACCAGCGGATCCACACGAGCTGCAGCTCCTGGGACCAGAGGCGCTCGCGGAAGACGCGCGGCTCCAGCACTTCGAGATCGGTCTTGAGATTCAGGTGCTCGAGGAGCACCGCCTGCACGGCTTCCGCCAGCGGCTTGCTGCCGAGGGCCTCGTCGCGCATCGACATCGTCACCTTGGGCCAGTTGCGCCCGCCCTCGTACGGGGTGCCCTTGAGCATGGCCATGGCCGCCTTGGGATCGAAGCGCTGCAGGTCGCGGATCTTCTTGTCGTCGGTGGCGCCCGGGAAGCCGGTGGGGATCATCGAGTGCGCGGGGATGGCGAACCCCTGCGACACCTTCACCACGTTCTCGCGGTCGACGGCGTGCCCGATCGCGCGGCGCACCTTCACGTTGTCGAACGGCGGCTTGGTGACCTGGGGAAGCAAATACCAGGTCCCGGGGAACGGATAACGGAAGACGTCCTTCGCGGTGCGTGCGTCGGCCTGGAATCGCTTGAGATCGGCGGTCTGCAGGGCCGTGAGGTCGATCTCGTTGTTCTCGTACGGCAAGGCGCCGGAGGCCACGGGAATGATCGGAACGATCACCCGTTCCAGGGTCACGCTCTTGGCGCCGAAGAAGTGCGGGTTCTTCTTGAGCACCATCTGCTTGTTGTGCTCCCAGCTCTCGAGCGTGAACGGCCCGTTGCAGACGATGTTCGCTGCCTCCGTCCACTTGTCGCCGTACTTCTCGATCGACGCGCGGTGCCCCGGCAGCGCGGCGAGATAGGCGGCGAGCACGGGGAAGTACCCGCGCGGGCCTTCCAGCGTGACCTCGAGCGTCCAGTCGTCCTTCGCGCGGACACCGACCTGGCTGCCATCGCTCAGCTGCTTCTTGTTGAACGCCTCACCGTTCTTGATGTCGTAGAGGAACGAGGCATAGGGGGCCGCGGTCGCGGGATCGAGCTGACGCTTCCACGAGTACTCGAAGTCGCGGGCGGTGCACGGCGAGCCATCGGACCACTTCGAGTCCTTGCGGATGTTGAAGGTCCACACCGAGCCATCGGCGTTGGGCGTCACCTTGTTCGCGACATAGAGGACCGACTGGAAGTCGGCGTTGAACTTCATCAGACCTGCGAAGAGCTCGACGTGCCCGCTGCAGTAGAGATCCTTGTTGAAATCGTGGCTGGAGGGGTCGTTCTGATACCATCCGCCGCCGCCATAGCGCAGCACCTGCTCCTTCGCCAGCTTCTGGCCGGGTCCCGGCTTCGGCGCCGCGATGGTCTCCCGCGCCGTGAAGACTCCGCCGCCGAGGGCGGTCAGGCCGGCGGCGATGCGGAGGAAGTCGCGGCGTCCCACACCGACCGCGTCGAGCCGGCGCGCGAGCAGGTCCATCTGGGCGTCGTCGATCCTGACTGGCTTCATGGGTGTCTCCTTGACGTCGTTATTTCAGCCGGGGATCCAGGGCGTCGCGTACGCCGTCGCCGAGGAAGGTGAACGAGAGCATCGTGATGGCGATCGCAATCGAGGGCACCACGCAGAGGTGCCACGAGGAGCGCAGGTACTGCTGGCCTTCGCCGACCATCTGCCCCCACGAGGGCGTGGGCGGGTTGATGCCGACTCCGATGAACGACAGCGCGGCCTCGGTGAAGATCGCTTCGGGGATGCCGAAGGTCACGGCGACCACGATGGGCGACAGGGCATTCGGCATGACGTGACGGACGAGGAGTCGCCACGAGCGGGCGCCGAGGGCGCGGGCGCCCTCCACGAACTCTTTCTGTCGCAGCGCCAGCACCTGGGCGCGAGTCTGCCGGGCGATGCCGACCCAGCCCGTCAGCCCGATGGCGATGAAGATGTTCAGCAGGCCGGCGCCGAGCATCGACATGACCAGGATCACGAACAGCAACCGCGGAAACGCGTACATGACGTCGATGAATCGCGTCAGCAGCGTGTCGAGGCGGCCGCCGGCCCAGCCGGCGACGGCGCCGATCGGCACGCCGATCAGCACGATGATGATCTGCGCGCCGAGCCCGACCAGCATCGAGACTCGTGCGCCGTAGATCATTCGCGATAACATATCGCGACCCAGCTGGTCCGTCCCGAACGGATACTCCCGCGTCGGCGCCTCGTTCAACCTCCCGAAATTCGTCTTCGTATACGAATACGGCGCCAGAAAATCCGCAAAGATCGCCAGGAACACCAACAGGATGACGGTGATTCCGCCGGCCACCGCGAGCTTGTTCCGCAACAGCCGGCGCCAAGCATCCCGCCACAGACTCGCCGGCCGGGCGGTGAACGTTCCCTCGTTCGGGCGCGGGCTTTGCCCGCGCAAGTCTTCTTGGGGGGAGGCATCGGAAGGGGGGCGAAGCCCCCCTCCGAGTTTAAAGGCGGATTCGGGGGTCGAGAGCACCATAGGCGAGGTCCACGACGAAGTTCATGATCGCGAGGAATGCGCCGTACGTCAGGACGACGGCCATGATCATCGGGTAGTCGCGCCCGGTCATCGAGAGCACGAAGAACTGACCCATGCCGGGGACCCGGTAGATCGACTCGACGAAGAACGAGCCGGTTCCCACGGCGGCGAACATGGGGCCGAGCAGGGTCACCACCGGTATCAGCGCGTTCTTCAGCGCGTGCTTGAAGATCACCGGACCCTCCGCCAGGCCCTTGGCGCGTGCGGTCAGCGTGTAGTCGGCGCGGATGACCTCGAGCATGCTCGCCCGCGTGAAGCGCGCGATGATCCCCATGGGAGCCAGCGCAAGCGTGATCGTCGGCAGCACCCAGTTGCGCGGCGAGTCCCAGCCGCCAGTCGGAAACAGCGGGATCACGAACGAGAACAGGATGATGAAGAAGACGGCGAGGACGAAGTTCGGCACGGCCACTCCCGTTGTGGCCAGGGTGACGGAGACGTAATCCCAGGTGCGGTTCTGATAGACGGCGGCCAGGATGCCGAGCGCGAGGCCGCCGGCGACGGCGAGGGCGAGGGCCATGCTGCCCAGGAGGAGGGATACCGGAAACGTCGCGGCGAGGATCTCGCGCACCGTTCGCGACCGGTAGACGAACGAGTTGCCGAAATCGCCCCGGAGGGCGTTGCCCACGAAGATCACGAACTGCTCGTGCAGCGGCCGGTCGAGCCCGTAGTGCGCGGCGAGATTGCGCTGGGCTTCCGGCGACAGGGGATTGGCGCCCTCAGCGACGGGATCGAGCGGGCTCCCGGGCGTGGCGTGCATGACGAGGAAGGTCACCAGAGCCATGGCAAGGAGCGTGGGGATCAGCCACAGCACGCGGGAGATCGCGAATTGAACCACCGAGATCCTCCAGGGGCTGGGTCAAGTTCTCGTTACTATACGCGATCCGGCGTCGATCCGGCGAGTGATGACGGCTATTTGACTTGAGCCCGGCGAAGGCGGGACACTCGCTTTCGACCCGGAGGCGTTCCGGGTCGTCGCGCGCAGGAGAGGCGGCCGGCGACCGGGCCGGGACACGGGCACGATGAGCTCCGAGGAGGAATCACCGCATGACCGATCGCGTGAAAGAGATCCTGTCCTGGTATGGCAGCGACAACCCCGGGACACTGACGAACCTGGCTCGCCTGCTGAACAGCGGCACCCTGGCCGGCACCGGCCGGCTCGTGATCCTGCCCGTGGACCAGGGCGTGGAGCACGGTCCGGCACGCAGCTTCGCCGTCAACCCGGCCGCCTACGACCCGCGCTATCACTTCGAGCTGGCCGTGGAAGCCGGCTGTAACGGCTACGCGGCCCCGCTCGGCTTCATCGAGGCGGGCGCCCGGGAGTTCGCCGGTCAGGTTCCGCTGATCCTGAAGGTGAACAACCACGACGTGCTGCTCGAGGAGAAGGACCCGAACCAGGCGATCACCGCCTCCGTGCGCGACGCGTTACGCCTCGGTTGCGTGGCCATCGGCTTCACGATCTATCCCGGCTCCGAGCATCGGCTCGAGATGTACGAGGAGATCCGCGACATGGCCGTCGAGGCCAAGGCCAACGGGCTGGCCGTGGTGATCTGGTCGTATCCGCGCGGGTCGGGGCTCACCAAGGACGGCGAGACGGCGCTCGACGTGACGGCGTATGCCGCGCACATCGCCGCCCAGCTGGGCGCGCACATCATCAAGGTGAAGCTGCCCAGCGCGCACCTCGAGCAGGCGGCGGCCAAGAAGGTCTACGAGTCGACGCAGGTCCCGAGCGGGACCCTGGCGGAGCGGGTGCGGCACGTCGTGCAGGCGGCGTTCAACGGACGGCGGATCGTCATCTTCTCGGGCGGGGCGGCCGCGAAGGACGAGCAGGTCTTCGAAGAGGTCCGCGCCATCCGGGACGGCGGCGGCTTCGGCTCGATCATCGGGCGGAACTCGTTCCAGCGGAAGAAGGCCGACGCGCTGAAGTTCCTCGGCACGGTCATGGGCCTGTACGCGGGCACGCAGAAGTAACGCGCCGGCGACGGACCGCTACGACGTGGACGCCGGCGCTTCCGCCGGCGTCTCACCGTCGACGCGCAGTGGCAGCACGACGATGAAGGTGGCGCCCTTGCCGACCTCACTATTGACCAGAATGGTCCCGCCGTGGCTCTGCACGATCCCCAGGCTCACCGACAGGCCGAGCCCCGTCCCGCTCACCTCCGGCTTGGTCGTGAAGAACGGGTCGAAGATGCGATCCCTGTGCTCCGGCGCGATCCCCGGGCCGGTGTCCTCGAACTCCACGCGGACGCCGCGGTCGTTGACGAGCGTGCGGATGGTCAGCGACCCGCCGTTCGGCATCACGTAGACCGCGTTGTTGATGATGTTCAGGAACACCTGCTTGATGCGGGCGACGTCCACCTCCACGCCGGGCAGGTTCGGCGCGTACTGCTCGTCGACGCCGACGGCGCCGAAGGCGCCCTGCCGCCGCATCATGGTGATCACCTGCTCGAGCACGTGGTTCAGGTTCGCGGTCTCCGGCATGAAGTCGCGCTGACGGCTGAACTGGAGCAGGTCGCGAACGATGTCGCGCGCGCGCGAGGCCTCGTCCTGGATCAGCGTCATCTCCTCGCGCATCGGATCGTCCGCCTTCAGCCGTTCGGCGATGAAGGAGGCGAAGCCGAGCACGGTGGTGAGGGGGTTGTTGATCTCGTGCGCGATGTTCGCCGCCAGCTCGCCGATGGCGGCCAGCTTCGTGGACTGGACGAGCTGCGCCTGGGTCTGCTTCAGCTCGCTCATCTGCTGCTTGACGCCCTCGTAGAGGCGCGAGTTCTCGACGGCCAGCGCGCCCTGGAGCGCGATGCCCTCGGTGAGCCGCAGCTCCTCGGCCGTGAAGCGGTGGGCGTCCCGCACCCACAGCACCGAGAAGGCGCCGATCAGCTCGCCCTTCCACCGCACGGGCTGGATCAGGAGCGCCTTGTGCTCCATGAAGCGTGCGATGGCGGTGTGCCCGAGCGGGTGCGTGGCGCCCTCGGTCAGCGTCACCGTGACCGGCGCCTCCAGCCCGTTCACGGCGGCAAAGAACGGATCGTTGACCTTCAGCGCGGCCTGGCCGGTCTTGTTCAGCAGGTCCTTGGGGACGTGGTAGCCGACCAGCGGCACGAACCGGTCGCGCGTCGGCGTGAGCAGCCAGGCCAGGCCGGTGTCGGCGCCGAGCGCGCGCACCATCTCCCGCGTGGTGCGGCGGAGCACCTCGCTCAGGTCCAGCGTGGAGCCGACGGCCTGGCTCACCGAGACGAGCGTTTCCGTGTGGCGCAGGCGCAGCTCGGTCTCCTCGTGCAGGCGGGCGTTGCGGATGCCGACGGCGGCCGAGGTGCCAAGCGCCTGGGCGAGGGCCACCTCGTCCGACTGGAAGTCCCGGCGCTGGCGGCTCCAGCACAGCAGCACGCCGATAGGGGCCTGGTCCAGCACCAGCGGAACCCCCACGAACGAGACGAGGCCCTCGCTCTGGGCCCATTCGCGCTGCCGGAACCTGGGATCGACGAGGAGGTCGGGGAGAACGAGCGGCGACAGGTGCTCCATCAGCCAGCCGATGGCGCCTTCGCCGGCGGCGAAGCGCGCCGGCGAATGCGCCGGCTTTCCGGCCAGGCCCGCTTGCGCGGCCAGCCGGTACACGTGGTCGCCCTCGTGCAGCCAGATCCGCACCACGTCCACGGCCAGCCGTGTGCGCACCAGCTCGGTGAATCGCTGCAGGACCTCGTTCATCTGGAGCGAGCTGGCCAGCAGGTGACCGGCCTCCACGAGGCTCGCCTGCTCGGCGGCGCGGCGCACGACGCCGTCGTACAGCCGCGAGTTCTCGACGGCGATGGCGATCTGGTTGGCCACGATGTTCAGCAGCTGTTCCTCGTCGGCCTTGGCGCCGGGCGGCAGGACGAGCCGCGCCGTCATCTGGCCGAGCGGACGGCCGCGCACGGCGAGCGGCAGCCGCCACTCCGCCTCGGTCCAGTCCTCGCCCCTGGCCACGCCGCTGCCCGCGAGCACGCTGCGCGGCCGGTCGCCGCCGATCGCGCCACTCACCTCCACGTGGACATCGCTGTCGAGCATGTCGACGGCGATGAAGGTGGTGCCGAGGGCGCGCGCGAGGTTGGGCAGCAGCTGCTCCAGCATGACGCGAACGCCCACCTCGGAGGTGATGTCCTGGACGGCCCGGTGGAGATCGGCCAGCTGCCCGGCGCGCTGGACGAAGTGCTGGTTCAGGCGCTTCAGCTCCTCGACCTGGTTCACGAGCCGATAGACGAGGCGCTGGTTCAGCTCTCGCAGGTAGACACCCTGCTCCTTCTCCTCCACGTGCTCGCGCTTGCCCTGCATGAATTCCGCGACCTGCCGCGGGAATGCGTCCACGTCGATCGGCTTCTGGATGTAGCCGTCGCAGCCGGCGACCAGCGTGCGCTGGCGGTCTCCCTCCATCGCATACGCCGTGACCGCGATGACGGGCGTGGTCGCGAAGGCAGGGAACGACTTGATGATGGCGGCCACCTCGTAGCCGTCGACGGCGGGCAGGTTCACGTCCAGCAGGATGAGGGCCGGCTCCTCGCGGACGGCCGCCTCGATGCCGGCCAGGCCGTCCTCGGCGTCGACGACGGTATAGCCCTCGGCCTCGAGCACCGCGCGCACCAGCATGCGGTTCTCGCGGTTGTCCTCGACGTGCAGGATCTTCGGGCGATTGCCGTCCTTGCGGAGCGGTGCAGGCATGGACGCGTTCCTCATGTGGCCGCCGCGTGGAGCGGCAGCGTGAAATGGAACGTCGAGCCCTGGCTCTCCCGGCTTTCCGCCCAGATGCGGCCCCGGTGGAGCTCGACGAATTTCTTGCTGATGGCGAGCCCGAGCCCGGTGCCGTCCGCCTGCTGGGCGAGCGGATTGTCCAGGCGCTGGAACGGCTCGAACAGACGCGCGAGATCGGTGGGCGAGATCCCGATCCCGGTGTCGGCCACCGAGACGTGCACGGCATCGGCTTCCCGGCGCACCTGGACGAGCACGCGGCCGGCCGTCGTGAACTTGATGGCGTTGGACACGAGGTTCAGGAGCACCTGCTTGATGCGCGTGCGGTCGGCGTAGAGCTCGGGGAGGTCGACGGGCACGTCCGTCTCCAGTTTCACGCGCTTGTCGCGGACGAGGGGCAAGGACGACTCGATACACTCCTCGACCACGTCGTGCAGGTTCATCTTCTCCGGCCGCATCTCGAACTTCCCGGCCTCGATGCGCGAAAAATCGAGGATGCCGTTGATCAGCTCGAGCAGATGGCGGCTCGAGTTGTGCACGGACTTGACGTACGCCTCCTGCCGCTCCGTCAGCTCGCCGTCGAGCCGGTTCAGGAGGACCTTCGAGAATCCGATGATCGAGTTCAGCGGCGTCCGCAGCTCGTGCGACATGTTGGCGAGGAACTGGGACTTGAGACGGCTCGCCTCCATGAGGCGCACGTTGGAGGTCGAAAGGCCCTCGTAGAGTCGCGCGTTCTCCAGCGAGATGGCGGCCTGATTGGCGAGGAGCGACAGCACGTCGAGCTCCTGGCTGTCGAAGATCTCGCCCGAGAGCTTTTCCCCCAGGAGCAGGATGCCGTTCAGCTTGTTGTCGATCTTCAGGGGCACGATGAGCGACGCCTTGATGCCCTCCAGCTCACCCTCGGCTGCCTCGAAGTAGCTGGCGATCTTCGGATTGAGCTTGATCTCTTCCTTGACGAGAAGGCCGTCCTCGCCGCTGAGCCACTGCACGATGGGGCTGTCGCTGGGGATGGCGTCGGCGCCGGAGCCCTCGTCGAGCGTCGTCTCCTCGCGATAGTTGACGAAGGTGTTGGTGGTGGCGTCGTGGATCATCAGCCCGGCATGCGTGACCGGAATGCCGCGGACGAGGCCGTGGACGAGCGTATCCACCAGCTCGTTGAAGTTCAGGATGCCGCTCATGCGCTTGCTCAGCGAGAGCAGCGTCTCGTAGCAGCCGCGCCGCTTGCTGAACATGATCCGGTGGATGCGGTCCTCCAGCGCCTGGCCCCACGGCGACAGGAGGACGGTGACGAGGAAGCCGAGCGGCACCACCAGCCAGATGGTGTCGATGTCGCTCAGCCCGAGGTGTCGTTCGATGAAGAGCGTCACCGCGTACAGGGCGGCCGTGATGGCGGCGCCGACGACGCCGTACACGGCGGCCTTCTTGACGGCGAGGTCGACGGCGAACAGCCGATAGCGCACGATGGACGTGCCGAGCATCAGCGCGAAGATCATGTTGGCCGGGATGCCGGTGGGGTACAGCTGATCCGCGATCGGGATGTACTTGGCGAGGATGAACCGGGCGAAGTCGATGACGCCGCCGGCGAGGCTCACCAGGGTGCCGACCAGGATGAGCATGCCGCGGTTGCGCCGGAAGCTCGAATCGACTCCGCGGTTTGCCTTCACCATGAGGCGAATGCCGTACATCAGGTAAACGTTCAGGAAGACGAAGAACGGAATGTAGAGCGGGCCGGTGGCCGGGGCCCAGCCCCAGTGCGTCCACACCACCCCCTTCATGAAGAGCGGCGTGCCGCTCAGGTTCACCACCGTGTAGACGAACGAGAACACGTAGGCGAAGACGAGCGAGGGGCGATGGCGTGTGGTGGCGTCGAGGAAGATCAGCACGAAATGGTAGTGGAAGGCCGGCACCAGCACGACGCCGATGTGGATGATGATCTCGGCCAGCATGGCCGCGTCGGCATCCGCGCTCGTCCGCAGCAGGAAGACGCCGATGTTCCACAGCGCGATGGCCGAGGCGAAATAGGCGAAGACCCGGTTCAGCCGGCTCCCCGGGTTCCGCAGCAGGCTGAGCGCGGCGAGGGTGACGTTGAGGACGAACGCGACGGCGGGAAGGAGGCTATGCGCGCTCAAGCACCATTCCCCTCGGGGTCGTCGTCGAGAGGAAGGTACACCGCGTCCCGCTTCCGGACTACCTCGATCTCGTCCTTCAAGATCCCGAACACGACGACGTCCCAGTACCGCCGGCCGTCGTACCCTGCCTGGCGCAGCACGCCTTCCTGGCGAAAGCCATTGCGGCGCAGCGAGTTCATGCTGAGCACGTTGTACTCGTAGACTTTCGCCTCGAGCCGGCGCAGCCCCAGCACGTCGACGCCGTAGTAGGCGATGAGCTTGCCGGCCTCGACGCCCAGGCCACACCGGATGGCACGCCGGGCGGCGATGATCGTCTCCAGGAAGGCGTAGCCCTCCAGCAGGTGGATGTTGAACAGGCGCACGACGCCGACGGGCCCCTGCACGTCAGGCGTGAGGGCCTCCACCATCAGCACGATCTGGGTGGGGTCGTTCAGCACGGCGTCGTGGAAGCCGGGCGCCTTGTCCCAGTCGTGCTTGAACGCCTGGAGGAACTCGCTGCCCACCATCCGCTCCAGGACCGGGTTCTCGACCCAGAGGGCAAGGTGCGCCAGGTCGGCGGGGGTGAATGTGCGCAGGTAGACGCGGAGGCCGCGGGCGATGACGACGTGCCCCGGACGGGGGCGCGCGTGGACGCAGAGATGCCGGAACCCCTTGCGGGGTTCCGGCTCTGGCGGCCCGAGCGGCCGCCGCGTGTCTGCAGCCGGAGTTGCGGTCATCGTGCTCGTTGCCTAGTGACCGAAGTTGACCTCGATCCGGACCGTGGGGTAGCCGAGGGCCGTCTCGTTCTTGCGAACCTTGATGAGCCGGTCGGTATCGCTCAGGTAGTAGAACGACTCGCTACGGTCTTCGCGCGGCTTCTCCTTCCGCCCCTTGACGACGGCGAACGGCAGGCGGAACACGCCCGAGAAGCTCGACGGCGCGAGGCCGAGCGCTTCCACCGGGGCGTACATGGCCGCCGCAAGCTGCGCGGGAGTGTAGCCGGCGACGTTCTCCGGGCTGAAGACGCCGTCCGCGATCAGGATGCGCTGCGTGCTCGGACCGGCCATCTTCTTCTTGCCGAAGAACTGCGTGGGCTCCGTCAGATACATCGTGGCCTGGAAGCGTCCCGTCATCACGACGTACTCGGGCGCGTCGACGACGTTGTCCGCGTTGACGACGATCGCCAGCGTGCCCCAGACCTTGCCGCTGCCGTAGGTGGGACGGAGCGGGCGGCCCGCCGCGTCGGTGGCGACGTCGACCTTGTCGGAGCCTACGCCGCTCACCGTGCAGGACTTGATGTGGATCGGCTTCTGGCCCGAGGCGAGGAGAGTCGCCAGGATCTGCGGGCACAGCGGCGTTCCAAGGTCGGCCGTGCCCTGGAAAGACGACGTAGCCAGGCGATAGCCCTGCTCGTCGACCGTCATCTCCTCCGAGAGCTCGTACAGGGTCGCGTCGGCGGCGACCGCGGCTTGCGTGGGAATCAGCGCCACGAAGGCGATCAGGGCCAGGAGGGACTTCGTCGCTGCATTCATGATTGGTCC
The DNA here is from genome assembly GCA_036556545.1 of Candidatus Methylomirabilota bacterium. Taxonomy (GTDB): domain Bacteria; phylum Methylomirabilota; class Methylomirabilia; order Rokubacteriales; family CSP1-6; genus AR12. The sequence continues at coordinate 45,140 of DATBJF010000033.1, read as the reverse complement.
TCCTCGATCCGAACCGCCCAACTGGCGGCGTCGGTCTTCGGAGCAAAGCGCGGACCAAACTTGAAGCGGCAGCAAACAACTGAAATCGTTGAGGAAAAATTCGACGACGGGTCGGGCGGTGGTTGAAGAGTGGCCGCTCGGACCGCCACCGGTCGGATGGAAACTGATCGGCCTCGGAGCGCATTCAACGGCGCGCACGGACCCACGCCAGACGGCTGATGCCGCCGAGGAACGTCTCGCGGGAATCGAGAATCTCGAACGAGGCGGCGCGCAGACCGGCGTGGAAGTCGGCCTCGGTCAGGTAGCGGCGCTCGACGTGCCGAAGCATCTCGAAGACGGCGGTCGGGATCAACCACCGCAGCGAGCGGATGGCCTGGCCGAGGCCGTCGGCGGCCCGTACGTCGCCGAATGTCTTCCAGACCCGGGCAGGACGCGAGTACGTGAGGAAAATGGCGTAGCCCCCGGGCTTCAGCAGCTGATGACACGCAGTCAGGATGGCGTCCGGACGCGGATGCCAGTAGAGCGTGTGCATGCTCAGAACGGCGTCGAACGATCCCGCTCCTGGCACCGGTCCCACCGTCACGTCGACGTTCTCGAACCGCAGCGCTCCCCGGCGGCCGCCGTGACGTCGTCGGGCGACGTCGACGAGATGGCCAACCGAATCCACGGCGGTCACTGCATAGCCGCGGGCGGCCAGACGGGCGGCCACGGTGCCGACCCCACACGAGATGTCGAGCACCGACGGCGGTGGCGCGCCCGCACGGACGGGAGCGGAGCGGTCGAGATAGGCCAACACCTCGTCGAGCAGCTGCTCGTACGGCGCGAAGCCGGACACCACGGCGTCGTACATCAGCCCGTAGCTCTTGGCGACGAGCCGCTCGGTGGCGTGCTTCAACGCGCGCGGCGTCCCCCCCGTGAGCAGCTCGGGCTCCAGGACGCCCCGGCCGGTGACCTTCGGCTCCATCAATCGTCCTTGCGGGCCCACATGAGCAGGCTGGCGCCGTTCACGAACGTGCGGCGCGCCTGCAGGACGGTGAAGCCGGCCGCGCGAAGCTTCGTCGCGAACTGTGTCTCGTTCCAGTAGTGGGGGCCGATGCGCCGCCGTGCGGCCTCGAAGATGGAGTTCGGCACGAGCCAGAGCAGGCTCGAGAGCGCCGGCTTCAGACCGTCGCGGCACTTGATCTCGCGGAACGTCGACCACTGCGCGACCTGCCGCGTGTGGTTGACGAAAATCGCGTGCCCGCCCGGCTTGAGGATCCGGTACGCCTCCTTCAGCAGCGTCTCCGGCTCGGGATGCACGTAGAGCGAGTGGATGTTGACGACCTCGTCGAACGACGCCTCGCGGATGCCGGCGCCGTCGGCGAGGTCGCCGTGGCGGAACGCCAGGTTGGCCAGGCGCTTGGCGCGGCGCTTCTCGCGCGCCAGCTCCACCAGCGCGGCGTAGGACTCGAGGCCGATGGCGTTGAAGCCGGCTTCGGCGAGCACGAACGTGAAGTTGCCTGGACCGCAGCCGATCTCGAGCACGTGCACGTCCCGCTTCAGCGTCCCGGCGGGCACCCCGGCCGCCACGAGCTCGAGGACCTCCGATTGCAACTGCTGGTACGGCCGGAACTGCTCGTAGATGTAGTCGTAGACGAGGCCGTAGCCGACGGAAAGCATCCGGTCGACGCCCCATCGGAGGCCGCCGTGCAGCGAGCGCATGAGGCCGGAGGACTCCGCGGTGTCCGGGCGGGCGCGCGCGCCGGTCTCGGTCTGCATCACGGCTTCTCCGGAGCGAGCCCGGTCAGCACCTTCTCCACGGTGCTGCGCAGCTCGTCGGACGTGAAGGGCTTCAACAGGATCGACGCAAAGCCCAGGCGATTCGCTTCGTCGACGATCTGCGGCGTGCCGTGGCCCGTCACCAGCACGACCGCGAGATCGGGATGGAGCGCGCGCGCCTGCGCGAAGACTTCGAGGCCTGTCAAGCCCGGCATCTTGTAGTCCAGCACCATCATGTCAAAGCGCTCCTTGCGCAGAATGTCGACGGCCACCTCGCCACTGTTGGCGCCCTTGACCGCGTATCCCAACGCCTGCAGCACGTTCACGCACAGCACGACGACGGGACCGGCGTCGTCGACGATCAGGATCCGGCGCCTGGCCATCACCGCGCGTGTGCGAACACGCGCGCGATGTCGGCCGGCAGCGGCGCGCTCGTGAGCGAGTCGTAGTGTCGTGTGATCTCCACCAGCCGCTCGATCGGCACCATCAGGAACGCGTCGGCCACCTGGGGATCGAAGTGCGTGCCGCGACCGCGCACGATTTCCTGGCGCGCCGCTTCCACCGGCAAGGCCGTGCGGTACGGACGATTGGACGTCACGGCGTCGAACACGTCGGCCACGGTGACGATCCGCGCCGCCAGCGGGATGGTCTCGCCGCTGAGCCCGTCGGGATATCCGCTGCCGTCGTAGCGCTCGTGATGGTGGCGAACGGCACACGCCTCGCGGGCGAGGAAGCGCAGCGGCTTGAGGATCCGGTCCCCCACCACCGGATGCGCCTTGATCAGGATGAACTCCTCGTCGGTGAGGCGCTCGGGCTTCCTGAGGATCGTGTCCATGATCGAGAGCTTCCCGAGGTCGTGCAGCATGGCGCCGCGACTCACCACGTCGACCATCTCGTCGTCGAGCTTCATCATCCGCGCGATCTCGGTCGCGTAGAGCGCGACCCGCGCGGAGTGGCCCTTGAGGTACGGATCCTTCGACTCGATGGCGTTCACGAAGGCCGTGATGGTGTCGACGAGGTTCCGCTCGTGATCCTCGCGCAGCACGAGCTTCTGCAGCGCCACCGCGGTGGCCTGCGCGAATCCGACCACCATGTCGCGCTCGTCGGGGAGGAAGGCGCCGTTGGCCGCCAGACGTCCCAGACAGAGGACCCCCAGCGACTGGCTCACGCCGGGGATCAGGGCGGCCACCGCTTCCACGCGACCGCCGGGCCGCGTCAGCACGAGCGCCCCGCGCGCGCCCTGGCCGGCCAGGCGATCGAAGTTCGCCTGCAAGAGCGCGCGGATCTCGTCCACCACGGCCGCATCGCCCTGCTGCGTCGTCGCGAACCCGCCCTGGTCGTCGCGCAGGAGCATCAGGGCGCCGTCGTTGCGGAGCGATTCACCGGTGAATTTCAGGATGTTGTCCACGAAGACGCGCCGATCCTGCGTTTGCAGCGCGAGGTCGCCGATGCGAAACAGCATCTCGACGCTGACCTGGCGGCGCGCCAGCTCCTCGGCGAGCCCGGCCGGCAGCGGTGTCTGGCCGTTCCATTTCTCGCGGTCGGCTCGCACGCGCTCGACGAGCTGCTGGACCTCCTTGATCGAAAACGGCTTCGGCAAGTAATCGTAGGCCCCGTGGCGCAGCCCGAAGACCGCCGAGTTCACCGACGGCGCGCCGGTGATGAGCACCACCGGCGTGCCGGGCTGCCGCGTTTTCACCGCGCGCAGGAGGTCCAGTCCGGTAAGACCGGGCATCTTGATGTCGGACACGACGAGGTCGAAGTCCTGGCCGCCGATGAGCTCAAGCGCCCGCTCCGCCGTCGGTGCCGGGGTGACCGCGCAGCCGTTGGCGGTGAAGGCGGAGACCAGGAAGCGAAGGAGCGAAGCGTTGTCGTCGACGGCCAGCACACGGAGTGTCGAAGACGCGGTCATCAGTCCCTTCCCGTCTATTTCCCAGCGGCCATTTGGTTGAGGAACTCCATCCACTGACGCGTCAGCACGCCATCATTCGGGAACTGCAGCCCTTCGAAGCCCTGCGGGATCGGCTGCGTCGACTCGCCGTCGGCAGCTTTGGCGGCAGCCGGCTCGTCCGACGGTCCGGGCGCTGGCGCGGGGAGCCGCTTGGCGGGGGTGCCCAGCTTCGGCCCTCCCGCGATTGGCTGCCCGTCCGACGGCGGCGGCGCGATCGTGAGCGGACGCTTCTGAGCCGGCGCCTTGGCGAACGGTCCTGACGGCGGCGCGATCGCCGTCGCGCGCTCGTCGCTCGTCCGCTTCTCGGTCGTGCCGACCAGGTCGTCGATGGCGGCGCGCGTGATTTCCTCGACCGATGCGCGGGGCGCCGACACCGCCGGCGCCGCCTCGGGCGCACGGTCGGGCTGGGCCAGCAGGTCCTTCGCCGCCCCGGCGAACGAGACTTTCGGCTCCGTGCGTGCCGAGGGCCGCCGCCGCGAAAAGACGCTCGGCGCCGGGGCCGGCGGCGGCGGCGCGACGGGCGTGACCGGCTCCAGCGTCAGCGTGGGAATCACCGGCTCCGGCTCGGCGACGATCGACTCCGCGACGGTAGCGACGGGTATCGTCGGCGTCGGCTCGGGAGCGTGCTCGACGACATGAAGCGGTTCCGGGTCCGCCACGCTCACCACGACGAGCTCGGACTCCGGTGCGCTGACCGGCGTGGCCACGAGCTCGAGCCCGGGCGGGCCGGCCACCAGCACCGGCGCATCGTCGACCGTCGGCGCGTCCGGCGCGACGTCGGGAACCGGCGCAAGGTCGCCCACCGGGACCTCGCCAACGACATCGGCGCGTTCCGGCTCGGCCATCACGATGTCGCCAACGCCTTCGGCCGGTTCCGGCTCGGAGACAACGGGCTCGGGCTCGTGAACGAGCGGCTCGAGCTCGAGAGCCGGCGGCTCGATCGGACGTTCCGGCTCGTCAACGACGAGGGGCGGCTCCGGGATCGTGAGCGTCGGCTCGGGAGTGCCGAGGTCTTCCGCCGCCGGCAGCGCGGGCTCCGCGATCACGCACGGCGGCTCGGGCGTCGCGAGCGTGAGCTCGGCAATGAGAGGCGTCGGCTCCGACATCACGCCTGCCGGCTCCGCCAGGGGGATCGTCGCCACGGTCACGTGGCCGTTCGGCGCGGCCGGCTCGATGATCGCGAATGGCTCGACCATCGTCTCGGCCGTCTGCAGATCCTGCGCGAGCAGATCAGGCCCGGCGGCGAGCGTCGGCTCGACGATGGGCTCCGCGAAAGGGGCCGTCTCCACGATGCGGACCATCGGTGCGGTCGGGACGTCGGCGGCTGGCATCGAGCTGACCGGCTCCGGCTCGGGGACGGTGGGTCGCACGGCGAGCGGTGGCTCGACGTTGCGTCTGGCCGTCGCGGGACGTTCCGGTCTCGGTGCGCCGCCGAACGGCTTGGGCTCGGGACGCGGAGTCACGCGAGGCACCATCCGCACGACGGGCGCGGGATCACGATCCGCGGTCGGGCGATCGGCGCCGAGCAGCTTCTGGAGCTTCACGCTGCTGGTCGGACGGCCATTCGTCACCGGCGCCGGCGGCGCGGGCGCGTGCCCCGCCGTCGGTGGCGCCGGTGTCGTGTCGCGGCGGAGCCGCGCGAGAGTGTCGAAGTAGACGGCCGCGGTGCCGTCGACGTCGAGGTGCCGGAACTCGACGCAGTCGACTTCGGGGATGCCGAGCTGCTTGATCTTGCGATGGAAGGCGTCTGGCATGCGCTCCACGACGAACATCACGCGAGGAGGCCGCGCCGTCGAGATCCGGGCCGTCGGATACAGCCGGCGGATGGACTCGGGATACTCGAGGCACCACGAGTACGCTTCCACGGCTTTGAGGAACATCTCCTCGTCGGCGACCACGCCGACCGCGATCAGGACGAGGGCGCCGTCGGCGTCGAGAGCGACCACGTCGATCGTGGCCTGGCCGAGGAGCAGGCGCGAATCGACGATAGAGAGTCCGCGCTCGAGATCGTCGGCGTGTTCGACGATCAGCGCCTGCAGCTGCGCGGGATCGCTGAGGTCCCGCCTCTTCACGACGAAGCTCATCCGCTCTCCCTCTGGCTGGTGTCGGAGGTTGTGTCGCACGCGAGGAAGAGCAAAGGGGGTACCAAAGCCGGTCGGGAACCTAAGCTCCTGCCTCATAAGCCGGATTCGGATCGATCCCGTGAGCGACGGCGCCGCCGTGGTTGATTGCTGACCGCCCTTCAGCCGCCTCTGATCTGTCCGGGCGGTGAGGAAATGGCCACGCCCCCGAGGCGTGGATCAGGACTCGGTGAGTTTCTTCCGGAGCGTCTGGCGGGTGATGCCTAGAATCTTGGCGGCCTCGCTCTTGTTGCCGTTCGACTGCTGCATGACCTTGAGGATGTACGCCTTCTCGATGGCCGCCAGCGTGCGCGCCTCCGCGGGCGCGTCACCTTCCGGCGTCCGCCCCTCGGAGAGCCGCGAGAACTGCGGTGGCATGTGATGCGCGTCGATCGACTCGCCGGTCGAGAGGATGACCAGGCGCTCCACCAGGTTCTTCAGCTCGCGGACGTTCCCGGGCCAGGAATAGCCGAGCAGCAGCACCTCCGTCTCGGGGGCGAAGCGCTTCACGAGCTTGTGGAACGTGCGGTTGGCCTCGGCCAGGAAGTGACGGGCCAGCGGCAGGATGTCTTCCTTGCGCTCCCGCAGGGGTGGGATGGCGATCGGGATCACGTTCAGCCGGTAGAACAGATCCTCCCGGAACGTCCCCTCCTTGACCATCGCGTCGAGCGCGCGATTCGTCGCCGCGATGACGCGAACGTCCACCTTGATGTCGCGCGTTCCGCCGACTCGCTTGAACGAGCGTTCCTGCAGGCAGCGCAGCAGTTTGGCCTGGCTGCCGAGGGCGATCTCGCCGACCTCGTCGAGGAAGAGCGTGCCGCGATCGGCCAGCTCCATCAGGCCCTTCTTGGTGGCCCGGGCGTCGGTGAAGGCGCCCTTCTCGTGGCCGAAGAGCTCGCTCTCGAACAGCGTCTCCGTGATGGCCGCGCAGTTGACTTCCATGAAGGGGGAATTGCGGCGGCTGCTCTCGTAATGCAGGCCCTTGGCCACGAGCTCCTTGCCGGTGCCGCTCTCGCCGTGCACGAGAATCGTGTGCGCTTCGCTCCGTGCGAGCTGCCCGATCACCTCGCGGAGGCGCCGCGTCGAGTCCGACTCGCCGATGAGCTGATCGGCGCGGTACTTGCCTTCCTCCCGCTTGGTCAGCCGCGTGATCTCGCGCCGCGCCTTCACCTCGTCCAGCGCGCGGCTGACGGAGATTCGCAGCTTCTCGAGGTGCTGGAACGGCTTCTCCAGGTAATCGGTCGCGCCGTTCTTGATCGCCGACACCGCGCTCTCGATGTGGCCGAAGGCGGTGATCATGATCACGGCCGTGTCGGCATGCTTGGCCTTGAGATCGCGAACCACCTGGATGCCGTCGATGTCGGGGAGGCGGAGGTCGACGAGGGCGACGTCCGGTCCGCCCAGCTGATCCGCCATCTCGAGCCCTTCTTTCCCGGTCCCCGCGGTGTGAACCTCTACGTCGTCGCCGGCCAGCACGCGCGCAACGAGCGTCCGGATGTTGCGTTCGTCATCGATGACCAGCACAGTGTCCATACTTAAGCACTCTAGCGTAGGGTCATCCTCGGCAAGAAATTCACCAAGACGAGATCGTTCCGGATGGCGCTGGTCAGCGAATCACCAGCGCGGCCGGTGGTCGCCCGCGCGAGATTCCGTTTTGGAAAACAGCATCTTCGCGCCGCCGTCGCCGCTGCACGCGCCGCGCACGACGCGCCCGCGCGGATCGTGCGGCCGCCGGGCATTCTCTGTTCAGCGCGATGTCGCGCGTGACACCTATTGTGCTGCGGCCATGACGCCGGGCGCCGGCGTCGCGCGCGGCCGAGCCGACGACCGGGCGCGCGCATATACTGGCGTCCCTATGACCCGGGCCGATACGGTTGCGGTGCTCGAGCGCATCCAGCGCAAGATCTTGTGGCTCAGCGCCTGGATGGTGCATCAGGCGAACGCGCGGCCGAGCCCTGACGGCAGCAAGGTCGGCGGTCACCAGGCCTCGTCGGCGTCCTCGGTGAGCCTGCTCACCGCGCTCTATTTCGCGGCCTTGCGGCCGGGCGACGTGGTCGCCATCAAGGCGCACGCGTCCCCGGCCTTCTACGCCATCCAGTACCTGCTCGGCCGGCTCGACGTGGCGGCGCTGCGCGGCCTCCGGAGCTTCGGCGGCCTGCAGGCATATCCCAGCCGGCGCAAGAATCCGGAGATCGTGGACCTCTCGACGGGTTCGATGGGCCTCGGCGCCGTCATGGCGACCTTCGGCGCCCTGGCCACGCAGTATCTCGCCGACCACGGCGCCCGCGCCATGCCCGAACGGTTCATCGCGATGGTGGGCGATGCCGAGCTCGACGAGGGCAATGTCTGGGAGGCGCTCGCCGAGGAGCCGCTCCGGCGCCTCGGCAACCTGCTGTGGATCGTCGACGTCAACCGCCAGAGCCTCGATCGCGTGGTGCCCGAGACGCGGACGCGCGAGCTCGGCGATCTGTTTCGCGCGTGCGGCTGGCGCGTGCACGAGCTGCGGTGGGGCCGCCGGCTGGAGGCGATCTTCCGCCGCCCGGGCGGCGAGCGCCTCGCGCAGCGCTTGCGGTCGATGCGCAGCGTCGAATACCAGCGGCTCCTGCGCGCCGCGCCGGGCGCGGTGCGCAAGACGCTCGTGTCGCTGCCCGAGGGCGGCATCGATGCCGCCCTCGACCGGGTGCTCGCGGATCTCGGCGACGACGCGCTCGCCACGCTCGCCGCCGATGTCGGCGGCCACGATCTCGACCTCATCCTCGACGCCTACGAGGCAGCCGCGCACGAGCACGACCGGCCGACGGTGATTCTCGCGCACACGATCAAGGGCTGGGGGCTGCCGTTCGCCGGGGACCCCTTGAATCACACCGCGGTGACGAGCGCCGCGCAGATCGGCGAGCTCCGGCGGGCGCACGGAATCGCCGAGGGCGACGAGTGGGCGGGCTTCGACCCGGCCAGCGAGGAGGCGCGATTCATCGGCGCGCGCCCGTCCCTCTATACGGCGCCGCCGCCGACGCCCGCGCCCGCCATCCCGGCCACGCTCGGAGAGACCTTCGCCGGTGAGATGTCGACCCAGGAAGCATTGGGACGCGTGCTCGGAGCGCTCGGTCGCGACGCGGCCGGCGACGCCCTGGTGACGGTGTCCGCGGACGTGGCGATCACGACGCATCTGGCCGGCTGGATCAATCGCAAGGGCGTCTACTTTCCGGCCGCGCGGCCGGATCCCTTCGCGGACACGCCCCAGGCGCTGGCCTGGAGGGAATCGCCGGCCGGGCGCCACATCGAGCTCGGCATCGCGGAGCACAACCTGTTTCTGGCGCTGGGAGCGCTCGGTCTCACCGCGGAGCTTTCCGGCGTGACGCTTCTGCCGATCGGCACGCTGTACGACCCGTTCGTTCCGCGCGGGCTCGACGCGCTCTACCACGCCCTGTACTCAGGCGGTCGGTTCGTCGTGGCCGCCACGCCGTCGGGCATCAGCCTGGCCCCCGAGGGAGGCGCGCACCAATCGGTGATCACCCCGGGGATCGGGGTCGCCCTGCCCTCGCTCGTGTACTTCGAGCCGGCGTTCGCCCAGGAGGTCGAGTGGATCCTGCTCGACGCGCTGGCCGCCATCGCCGCCCGCGAGGGGGACAGCCTCTATCTGAGGCTGTCGACGCGGCCGATCGATCAACGGCTGGCCCCGCCCGCCGATCCCGCGCAGCGGACTCGGGTGTTGCGCGGAGGCTACCGGCTCGTCGATGCGCGGCCCGAGCCGGGATATCGCGTCGACCGTGCCGTGCACCTCTTCGCGGCCGGCGTGATCGTTCCCGAGGCGCTGGCGGCGGCGCAGGCGTTGCGCGCGGCCGGCGCGTTCGCGAGCGTGTTCGTCGTCACCAGCCCCGATCGGCTCTATCGTGGGCTCCGCGCACCGCGGCCCTATCTCGAGACGCTCGTCACCGCCGACGAGGAGGACGTTCCCGTGGTCTCCGTGCTGGACGGCCATTCGCACGCGCTGGCCTTCCTCGGCGGCTCGCTCGGCGTTCCGCAGCTGGCGCTCGGCGTCGACGACTTCGGCCAGTCGGGCACCCGTCCCGACCTTTACCGTCACTACGGCATCGACACGAACGCGATCGTCGCCGCCGCCCGCACGCTGCTCTGCCTCTGACGGCGGCACTGCGTTTGCTACCTCGGGAGGGAACGAGACGTTCCTCCGTGGTGGCGCGACCGCCGTGCGTCTTCGGGCACGTCGCGGTCGCCGCCGCCCGGGGGGCGAAGCTTTCCTCATGGCGATGCCGATGTTTCGACCCGCCGGCGCTCGGGGTTCTGACCGCGCCCGCCCTCGAGTGGCCGGGCGCCGCGCATGAACGCGCGGCGCGCGGCGGCCACCGGCTCTGCCGCCGACTTCCTGCCGAAAGAGCGCACGCTTCCGGCGCTGCGGGCGGCCGCGAAAGCATGCCGTGGCTGCCACCTGTGGCAGCGGGCCACGCAGACCGTCTTCGGCGCCGGACCAACCACCGGGCGCGTCATGCTCGTCGGCGAGCAGCCCGGCCACGACGAGGATCTGGCCGGCGCGCCGTTCGTCGGTCCCGCGGGACGGATCCTCGACCGCGCTCTCGGCGAGGCTGGCATCGACCGCCGGCAGGTCTACGTGACCAACGTGGTGAAGCACTTCAAGTGGGAGGCGAAGGGCAAGCGCCGCATTCACGCGAAGCCCGGCCAGTTCGAGATCAGCGCCTGCCTGCCATGGCTCGAAGCGGAGCTCGATGTCGTCAAGCCGACGGCGCTCGTGTGCCTCGGCGCCACCGCGGCGCAAGCGCTGCTCGGTCCGAAGTTCCGCGTCACCCGTCAGCGTGGAGAATGGATCAGCGCTCGGTGGGCACCGTACGTGATGGCCACCATCCATCCCTCGGCGATTCTGCGCGCGCCCGACGAGGAGGCCCGCCACGCCGAGATGGAGCGGTTCGTGGCGGATCTCGGCCTGCTGCGGGAGGCGCTGTCGCGGCGCTAGCTGACGGCCCCGGCCGTGGCGCTCGGAGTGGCCGCCGGAGAGTATACTCGGGGCAAGGTTCGACCATGAGCACCCTGTCCCCGCAGCGCAAGTCGGCCCTCCGCCGCGAGCTCGAGACCATCGTCGGCGCGGGGGGCGTCCTGTCCGACCCGGACGAGCTGCTCGTTTACGAGTCGGATGGGCTGACACTCTTCCGGGCGCTCGCGGACTTCGTCGTCTTCCCGCGCTCGGCGGACGAGGTGTCGGCTGCCGTCAAGCTCGCCAACCGTGAGCGGGTGCCGTTCGTCGCGCGTGGCGCCGGCACCGGCCTGTCGGGCGGCTGCCTGCCCGCCGAGGGGGGCCTCGTCCTGTCGCTCATGCGGATGAACCGCGTGCTCGAGGTCGACTACGACAACCACGTCGCCGTCGTCGAGCCGGGGCTCGTCAACCTTCACCTCTCGTGGGCCGTCGGACCACGCGGCTATTACTACGCGCCCGATCCGTCGAGCCAGCAGGCATGCACCATCGGCGGCAACATCGCGAACAACTCGGGCGGCCCGCACACGCTCAAGTACGGTGTGACCGTCAATCACGTGCTCGGGCTGGAAGTCGTCATGCCGGACGGCGAGATCGTCTGGCTCGGCGGTCGCACGCGCGACGTGGTCGGCTACGACCTCGCCGGCATCTTCGTGGGCTCGGAAGGGACGTTCGGCATCGCCACGAAGATCGTCGTGCGAATCCTGCGAAAACCGCAGGCCGTCAAGACGGTGCTGGCCGTCTTCGACCGCGTGGACGACGCGTCGGCCGCCGTCTCCTCGATCATCGCGCGCGGCCTGGTCCCGGCGGCGGTCGAGATGATCGACCAGCTCACGATCCAGGCCGTCGAAGATGCCTTCGGCTGCGGGTACCCGCGCGACGCGGCGGCGGCGCTGCTGATCGAGCTCGACGGCCTCGCCGTGGGCATGCCGGCGCAGGCGGAACGCATCGTCGCCGCTTGTCGCGACTCCGGCGCGCGCGAGGTGCGGACGGCCGCCGACGAGGCGGAGCGCCAGCTGCTGTGGAAGGGGCGCAAGTCGGCGTTCGGCGCCTACGGGCGCGTGTCTCCCGCCTACATGGTGATGGACGGCGTCATTCCACGCACGCGATTGCCGTACGTCCTCGGTCGCGTGAACGAGATCGTCGCCGCGCACGGCCTGCGCGTGGGCAACGTGTTCCATGCCGGCGACGGCAACCTCCACCCGAACATCCTCTACGATCCGCGGAGGCCGGGCGAGGAGGCGCGTGTGGTGGAGGCGGGCGCGCAGATCATGAAGGTCTGCGCCGAGGTCGGCGGCTCCATCTCCGGTGAGCACGGCATCGGTCTCGAAAAATCCGACTTCATGCCGTTCATCTTCTCGGCGGCCGACCTCGCGTTCATGCAGAAGGTCAAGACGGCGTTCAATCCGACCGGCCTCTGCAATCCCGGCAAGGTGTTCCCCACCAGGAAGTCGTGCGTGGAGGCGGGCCCCGTCGCCTACCGGCCCCACGCCATCGAAGCGCAGGGCCTCGCGCAACGCTTCTAGCGGCGAGCACCTGAGTCTCGTGCCTGCGCCGTTGCTCGACAAGCTGCGCGCCATCGTCGGCCCCGAGCACGTCCTGAGCGGCGTCGAGCTCTCACCCTACGTCGTCGACGGGCGCACTCCCGAGGCGGCCGTCTTCCCCGGCTCCGTCGAGGAGGTGGCGGCCGTCGTCGCGTATGCGGCGGAGGTCGCCATGCCGCTCTTCCCGTGGGGGGGTGGGACGGCGGCCGCGGTCGGCGTGCCGCCGGCGCGTGCCGGCATCGTTCTCGGGCTCTCGCGCCTGCGCGCCATCGTCGAGCACGAGCCCGGCGACCTCACGGTGACGGCGCAGGCGGGCGCCGTCATGGGCGACCTGCAGGCGTCCCTCGGCGCCCGTGGTCAGTGGCTGTCGCTCGATCCACCCGACGTCGACCGTGCCACGCTCGGCGGCGTGCTGGCCGCCAACGCGTCGGGACCACGACGCCATCTCTACGGCACCGCGCGCGACCTGCTCATCGGCGTCACCGCGGTGACCGCGGATGGGTCCGTGGTGCGCGGCGGCGGCCGCGTCGTCAAGAACGTCGCCGGCTACGATCTGCCCAAGCTCTTCATCGGCTCGTTCGGAACACTCGGCGTCATCGTGGAGGCGACGCTCAAGCTCCGGCCCCGACCCGACGAGGAACGATTGGTGGCCGTGTCGTTCGAGCGGCTGAAGGATGCCGGCACCGCCGTGCGGGCGATCCTCGCCAGCGACCTCATTCCGAACGCCATCGAGCTGGCCGACGCGGCCGCGGCGCGGCCGCTGGGCGTGGAGCCGGCGCCGGCCACGCTCGTCGTCGGCTTCGACGGCCTGGCGGAGCAGGTCGATTGGCAGGTGCGAGAGCTGGCCTCGGTCGTCCGGCCGCACGGCGGTCGCGCACACGCGACGCTGCCCCCGGCGGCGTGGCGCATCCTGCCGCAAGCGGCGCAGGACGCCTTCGGAACTCCAGCGGCGGTGGTGACCTTGAGCGTGCTGCCCTCGCTCGTCGCCGACACGATGGAGCAGGGCGCGAGCGGTGCGCGGCAGCGCGGCCTCGCCACGGCGTGGTCCGCGCACGCGGGCGTGGGGCTCGTCACCGGCGCCGTGCGCGCGGAGGGCGAGCGACACGATCCGGCCGTCCTGGCCGCGGTGCTCGCGGAATGGCGAGCGGCCGCGCGGGCCGGGGGTGGCCACGCCTCGATCCGCTGGGCTCCGCTCGCGGTCAAGGCCGTGCTTCCCGTCTGGGACGATGCGGGGCCGGCGGCGCGCATCATGCAGCGCATCAAGGCAGAGCTCGATCCGCAGAACCTTTTGAACCCGGGCCGCTTCGTGGCCGGGATCTGAGCGCCTCCGCGATGGCGCAGCCGACCACCGACGAGCGCCCCCCGACGGCCCGACCGCTGACGCTCCACGGCCTCAGCGTCGAGGGTGTCAATCAGTGCGTGCATTGCGGTCTCTGCCTGGCCTACTGTCCGACGTTCTCCGAGCTCGGGACGGAGATGGACTCACCCCGCGGCCGGATCTTCCTGATCAAGTCGCTCGCCGAGGGCCGCATCGGGTTGACCGACTCGTCGGTGCAGCACCTCTCGCTCTGTCTCGACTGCCGCGCGTGCGAGACGGTGTGTCCTGCGGGCGTGCCCTACGGGCGGCTGATCGAGGCGGCGAAGGCCGAGATCGAGCGCGCGCGGCCGGGCGGCCTGCTGCGCCGCGCGTTCCGGTGGACGAACTTCGGGCTGCTTCTCGGCCACCCGCGGCTCCTCGCCGCGGCCGCGGCCGGCCTCCGCCTCTACCAGGCCAGTGGCCTGCAGTGGCTCGTGCGCCGCAGCGGGATCGTGCGCGTGCTTCCGGGCACGCTGCCGGCGTGGGAGGCGCTGCTCCCGACGCTGCCCCGCGCGCGAGAGCGCGCGCCGCTCGCCGCCCACATGCCCGCCCAGGGAGCGCGGCGGGGACGCGTGGCCATGCTCACCGGCTGCGTGCAGGCCGTTGCCTTCGGCGCGCACAACCGGGCGACCGCCCGCGTGCTCGCCCGGAATGGCTGGGACGTGCTCGCGCCGCCCGAGCAGGGCTGCTGTGGCGCGCTGAACGTGCACGGCGGCGATCACGCCCGCGCCGTCGAGATGGCGCGTCGAACGATCGACGTCTTCGAGCGCGCCGGGGTCGAGGCCGTGGTGGTCAACACCTCCGGGTGCGGCGCGCACATGAAAGCCTACGGCGCGCTGCTCGCCGACGACCCCGCGTATGCCGAGCGCGCACGTCGCTTCGCCGCCTGTGTCCGCGATGTCTCGGAGTTCCTCGCGGCCACGCCACTGCGCGGTCCGCTGGCGGCGGTGCCGATGACCGTCACCTACCACGATCCGTGCCATGTCGTGCACGGGCAGAAGATCCGCAGCGCGCCGCGACAGCTGCTGGCGCAGCTGCCTGGGCTGCGAGTGGTGGACCTGCCCGAGGCGGATTGGTGCTGTGGCTCGGCGGGCATCTACAATCTCACCCAGCCCGAGATGGCCGCGCGTCTGCTTCGCCGCAAGGTGGCCCACGTCACGTCGACCGGCGCCGAGGCCGTCGTCACGGCCAATCCCGGATGCATCTTGCAGATCCAGCAAGGTCTTCGAGAGGCGGGCTCGACGGTGAAGGTACTGCATCTGGTCGAAGTGCTCGATCGCGCGTACGGCGGCGCATGACGCTCGACCGGGCTGCCACCCCGCGTGAGCACAAGGCGACGGCCCCGACCTCGGTTGGCTGTTATGTCCTCACCGTCTCCGACACCAAGACGCCGGAGACCGACACCAGCGGCGCCCTGATTCGCGATCTGCTCACGGCCGCCGGCCATCGCGTGGCCGGCAGCGCCATCGCTCGCGACGAGCCCCTCGAGGTGGCGAGGCTGGTGCGCGCCGCGTGCGCGGACCCCCCGGTGCAGGCGGTGATCGTGACCGGTGGCACCGGCATCACCTCGCGAGACTCCACGTTCGAGGCCATCGAGGCCCTCCTCGACAAGCGCCTGCCCGGATTCGGCGAGCTGTTCCGGATGCTTTCGTTCGCCGAGGTGGGCGCAGCGGCCATGCTGAGCCGAGCCCAGATGGGGGTCCATGCGCGTCGAATCGTCGTGTCCCTGCCCGGATCCCCGAACGCCTGCCGGCTCGCGCTCGAGAAGCTCATCATCCCGGAGCTTGGCCACCTCCTGCGGGAGGTGAGCCGGTAGCGCGCGACACGCGCGCTATACTGGTCGCACACAAGGAGGTCTGCTGCATGGCGTCGCGTGGTCGGGCGCTGGTCGCACTCGTGGTCCTCATGGCCGGTTTCGCCGGGTGCGCCGGGTCGAGTACCGGCGAGCCGGCGCGCCTCTGGCGTGAGACCTCGACGACGGCGGCGGCTCCCGAGCTCACGCGGTTCAATGAGCTCCTCGCCGACCTCGCCGACCGCCTGAAGCCCGCGCTCGTCCATGTCCGGGTACGCCGTGGCGCGACGGCGGCCAAGGACGAGACCGACCCCGGCGAGCCGCGTCGCTCGACGGGGTCCGGGTTCGTGATCGATCCCGGCGGGATGATCGTGACCAACGCCCACGTCGTCGAGCACGCGGAGTGGATGCAGGTGCGGCTTCCAGACGGGCGCCGCTTCAACGGGCGCATCGTCGGTCTCGACAACCGCGTCGACCTCGCGCTGATCAAGATCGAGGCCACGAACCTGCCCGCGCTGCCCCTCGGCGACTCGAACCGGCTGCGCGTCGGGGAGTTCGTGCTCGCGCTCGGCCATCCCTTCGGTCTCGAGCAATCCGTCTCGTTCGGCATCGTGAGTCGCAAGGGCGCGCCGCTGACCGTGGCGGCGCCCGGCTTCGATTTCATCCAGACGGACGCCGCCATCAACCCCGGGAACTCGGGGGGCCCGCTGGTGAACATGGCCGGACAGGTCATCGGCGTCAACAGCATGGCCGCGCGAAACGGCTCCATCGGATTCGCGATTCCGTCCAACCTGGTAAAGCTCCTCGTCCCGCAGCTGGCGAGCAAGGGCAAGGTCGAATGGGGCTGGCTGGGCGTCTCGATCGCCGAGATCACCGACGAGGATCTGTCGCGGCTCAAGCTCCGCGAGGCGAAGGGGGTCCTCATCCGCGGCGTGATGCCCGGCGAGCCGGCCGACAAGGGGGGCATGCGGGCGGATGACGTGCTCATCGCCGTCGACGGCACCCCCCTCGACACCCCGCGCGATCTCCAGCGTCTCGTCTCCTCGACCCCCGTGGGCAAGCGCGTCCGCGTCCGGCTCCTTCGGGAGGGCCGCGAGACAGAGCTCGAGGTCACCGTCGGTCTCTACAAGGAGCGCGAGGCCGTGCGGGAGACGCCGGCGCGCTGAGTCAGGCCCGCGCGCGCGGCACCGCCAGTGCCGCGAGCGTCGCCCGCACCCATGGCGCCTCGAGGCTCGGCACGGGCGCGTATTCGATGGCGCTGCTGATCCGCACACCGCCCTCCCAGTCGGCCGCGGCATCCTGGAGCACCTCCTCGACGCCAAGCAGGAAGTAGCCCAGGCCGAGATCACTGCCGGCCACCTCCAGGGGACCGTCGACCGCGCGCGTCTTGACGTAGACGATCGTGTCGGGCTCGACGATGAGCAGGGTTCCCGCGCCGCGGGCGGCGAGGTTGCGCGCCGTCGTGCTGCGCGCCTGGATCACCAGCCCCAGCGCGCTCGCGTCATACGCGCGGACCTCGAGGTAGGAGACGACCATCGCGTGGGGACGTCCCGCGTGATCAACGGTCACGAACGGCAGCGCGACTCCCAGACGGCGTTCGAGGTGGCGCTGCGAGAGACGGTCGACGAGCGCAGCGGGGAGGACGGGGCCGAGCGAGCGGCTCACGGGGTCATGCTAGCACCGTCAAGCGATCGACTCACCTGCATGGCGAATTGGCACCCGGCGGCCGGAATCCACAGTCAACTCCGCGTAATCGTGGACGACGGGGCGTGGTGTGACGCTTGCACTACCCACGCACGCGATCCGCTTGGGTCGTCTCCCGAGCTCCAAGGACGGCGCGATGGAAGGCCTGCGGTGGTGGCTGCTGCTCCTCACGGCGTTGATGTTCTCGATGTCCGGTTGACGGCACCGACCTCGGGCGCTCGACCCTCAGTATCCGCGGCTGCGGTCGACGACTTCGCGGAGGGGCTGGCGCGTTGCGAAGCGTCGGAGGTTGTCGACCCAGAGCGCGGCGACGGTCTCGTCGCGATCGGGATGGAGCCCCCCGACGTGCGGGAAGATCGTGATCCCGTCCGTCGTCCACAGTGGTGAGTCCACCGGCAGCGGCTCCGTCACGAAGACGTCCAGCACCGCGCCCGCGATCACGCCGGCGCGCACCGCCGCCGCGAGGTCGTCCTCCACGACCAGGTCGCCCCGGCCGAAGTTGAGCAGATAGGCGGAGCGCTTCATCCGCTTCAGCGAGCGAACGTTCATGAGCCGGCGCGTCTCCGCCGTCGACGGCAGGAGAAGCACGACATAATCCGCCTGGGAGAGAAGCTCGTCGGTTTCCGACGGACGATAGACGCGCTCGACGTGCGGGACCGCGGCGCCGTCGCGCTTCGTGCCGATCACCCGCATCTCCAGGGCGGCCGCCTTGCGCGCGAGCTCGGCGCCGATCGCTCCGAGGCCGAGGATCCCGAGCGTGCGTCCGGCGAGCGTTGGATTCACGCGCCGCGTCCACCGTCGCTCGCGCTGGTCGAGGACGATCGGGGCCAGGGACTTCGTCACCAGGAACAGCGCGGCGAGGATGTGCTCCGGCATCGACAGCCGATGACTGCCGCGGGCACACGTCAGGACGGCGCGCTCCGGAAAGTCCGGGTTCAGCCACTGGTCGACGCCCCCGGTGAGCGACTGGATCCACGCGAGACGCGGAGCGCGGGCGGAGAGCCGGGCGGGCGGCCGCCAGGCCAGCAGCGCCTCGGCTCGTTCGAGCACATCGTCGGGCGGCTCGCTGGCGAGCGGCGCGACGTCGAAGAGGAACTGGCGCATGAGGCCCGCCGCCTCGGCCGCGCGCAGGTAAGCCTCCGGCTTGTCGAGCCAGAGGAGGACGGAGCGCGTCGGCTCAGCGTCCAGCAGGCGCGGGGGCGGCGGCGGCCGCCGCGTGGCCGTTCGTCGCGTCGCAGGCAGCATCGCCGCCCGCGCGATGGATCGAGAGGTCCTTGATCGTCGGCGACGTCCCGCAGAGCGGACAGTTGGGATCGCGCCGCAGCCGGACCTCGCGGAATCGCATGCCGAGCGCGTCGTACGTCAGGAGCCGGCCGATCAGCGGCTCGCCGATGCCGAGGATGATCTTCACCGCTTCCGTGGCCTGCACCACGCCGATCATGCCTGGGAGCACGCCCAGGACGCCGGCCTCGCTTCAGGAGGGAACGAGCCCCGGCGGCGGCGGCGACGGATAGAGGCAGCGATAGCAGGGACCCTCGTTCGGCGCGAAGACGGTGGCCATGCCCTCGAACTGGAAGATCGAGCCGTGGACGTTCGTCTTCCCGGCGAGGTAGCACGCATCGTTCACCAGGTAGCGCGTCTCGAAGTTGTCCGAGCCGTCGATGACCAGATCGTAGTCCTTGATGATGTCCATCACGTTGTCGACGGTGATGCGCATGGGGAGCGAGACGACGTTGACGTCGGGATTGAGCGCCTTCAGCGTCCGCGTGCCGGATTCTACCTTCGGCTTGCCGACGTCGGCGGTCGTGTGCAGGATCTGCCGCTGTAAATTCGTGATATCGACGACGTCGCCGTCCATCAGGCCGAGCGTCCCCACCCCGGCCGCGGCCAGATAGAGCGCGGTCGGCGAGCCGAGGCCACCGGCCCCGATCAGCAGCACCTTGCTGCGCAGCAGCCGCCGCTGCCCCTTGTCGCCGACCTGCGCGAGCAGGAAGTGTCGGCTGTAGCGCTGGATCTGATCGGGAGTCATCGGGACGTCCTTGACGACCGGGAATCCCGCCTGCGCCCACTTCTGATAACCGCCCTGGAGATTGATGACGTTCTGGTAGCCGAGCTCCTTCAACGCCTTGGCGGCGAGCACGGACCGCAGGCCGGTCTGGCAGTACAGCACCACGGGCGTCGACGGATCGCTCACGGCGGTGCCGACGCGGAACTCCAGGAAGCCGCGGCTGATGTTGCTCGCGGCCTCGATGTGGCCGTCTCGATACTCATCGGGATCGCGCACGTCGATGACCACGGGCGGCGTGTCGGATCTGAGCCGGCGGGCCAGATCTTCAGGTCCCTCTTCAGGAACGACCTGTCTCGCCTCCGCCAGCATCTCCCTCAGCGTTTTCATCGACGTGATATTACCCCTATTCCCGGTCGACATTCAATCGGAGCCCTCGCACTGCGTGTTTCCGGACGCCCCGCTGCCGCTGCTATACTCGCAAAAATTCATGGCGCGTACCACGAAAGGCATCATTCTGGCCGGCGGCTCGGGCAGCCGCCTCTATCCAGCGACGCTGGCCCTCAGCAAGCAGCTCGTGCCCATCTACAACAAGCCGATGATCTACTACCCGCTGGCCACGCTCATGATGGCCGGGATCCGCGACATCCTCGTCATCTCCACACCCCAGGACAAGGACGCATTCCGGCGGCTCCTCCAGGACGGCACCCATCTCGGGCTCACGATCCGCTACGCGGTGCAGCCGAGCCCGGACGGCCTTGCGCAGGCGTTCTTGATCGGCGAGGAGTTCATCGGCGACGACCGTGTCGCGCTGGCCCTCGGCGACAACGTCTTCTACGGCCACGGCCTTCCCGAGTCCGTCGGTCGCGCCGCGCTCCGCGAGAGGGGGGCGACCGTGTTCGCCTACTGGGTCCGCGATCCGCAGCGCTACGGCGTCGTGGAGTTCGACGACAGTGGACGCGCCGTCGGGCTGGAGGAAAAGCCCGCCAAGCCACGCTCGCCGTGGGCGGTGACCGGCCTCTACTTCTACGACAACCGCGTCGTCGAGATCGCGGCCGCCCTGAAGCCCTCGCCGCGCGGCGAGCTCGAGATCACCGACGTCAACCTCGCATACCTTCGCACCGGCGAGCTGCACGTGGAGCGCCTGGGGCGCGGCATCGCCTGGCTGGACACCGGCACCCACGAGGCGCTGCTCCAGGCGTCGACCTTCATCCAGACCCTCGAGGAGCGGCAAGGCTTGATGGTTGCCTGCGTCGAGGAGATCGCGTTTCGGATGGGATACATCACCGCCGCCGACGTGCTTCGCCTCGCCCGGCCCATGCGAGACAACTCGTACGGCGAGTACCTCCGACGGCTCGTCGAGCCGGAATCCTAGCGTGCTATGCTCCCGGGCTAGCTGATGGATTTCACGCCCGACGCCAAGCGCGCCTTCCACCTGCAATCCTATGATCCGGCGCCGACGATCGACGGTGTCCGGATCGTTTCGCTCACGCGCCACGCCGACGACGGCGGATCGATGACGGAGCTCGCCCGCCTGGTCGACGGCCACCCCGAGGCCCTCGGTGACTTCACCGTCCGTCAGATCAATTACAGCGAGCTCGTGCCCGGCGCGCTGAAGGCGTTTCATCTGCACCAGCGCCAGACGGATGTGTGGTACGTGCCGCCGTCGGATCGCCTCCTCGTCGTGCTGCTCGACGTGCGGAAGACCTCGCGGACGGAAGGCACGCGCATGCGCGTCATGCTCGGGAACGGCGCCTCACGGCTGCTCGTCATCCCGCCCGGCGTGGCCCACGGCGCCCGCAATCTCGGGGCCGAAACCGGCCGCATCATCTATTTCACCGACGTCCACTTCTCCGCCGAGCCCTCCGCCTGCGACGAGGGCCGCTTGCCGTGGGACTTCGCCGGCGCCGACGTCTGGGACATCACGAAGGGATGAGAATGTGAAGCTGGTCGTCACCGGAGGGGCCGGCTTCATCGGCAGCAACTTCATTCGCCACGTGCTGGCCACTCATCCCGGAGACAGCGTCGTCAACCTCGACAAGCTCACGTACGCGGGCAACCGAGCGAACCTCGCCGACCTGGAGGGCGACCGTCGCTACGCCTTCGTGCACGGCGATATCTGCGACGGCAAGCTCGTGCGCGACACCCTCCGCGGCGTCGACGCCGTGGTCAACTTCGCCGCCGAGTCCCACGTCGACCGGTCGCTGATGGAGCCCGACGCGTTCCTGAAGACGGACGTGTTCGGTGTGTTCACGCTGCTGGAGGCCGCGCGCGAGCTGAGGATCCCGCGGCTGCTCCACGTCAGCACGGACGAGGTCTACGGCAGCGTCGCGAGCGGCTCGTCGACCGAGGGCGATCCGCTGCGTCCGTCGAATCCGTACTCGGCCTCCAAGGCCGGCGGCGACATGCTGGCACTCGCCTACTGGCACACTCACCGCGTGCCGGTCGTCATCACGCGCTCGTCCAACAACTTCGGCCCCTACCAGTATCCGGAGAAGGTGATTCCGCTGTTCGTCACCAACGCGCTCGACGACCGGCCGCTGCCCCTCTACGGCGACGGCCGCAACGTGCGCGACTGGCTGTACGTCCTCGACAACTGCGCCGCCATCGACCTCGTTTTGCGCAAGGGCGCCGACGGTGAGGTCTACAACATCGGCGGCGGCCACGAGGTGGAGAACGTCGCGCTCACGCGGGAGATCCTCCGGCTGACGGGCAGGCCGGAGACGCTGATCCAGCCCGTGGCCGACCGGCCGGGCCACGACCGCCGCTACTCCGTCGACTGCGCCAAGGTCCGGCGCCTCGGCTGGGCGCCGGCCCACCGCTTCGCCTCGGCCCTGGAGGCGACCGTCCGGTGGTATCGCGAGCACGAAGCGTGGTGGCGCCCGCTCAAGTCGGGCGAGTTCCGCGCGTGGTACGAGCGTCAGTACGGCAACCGCTAGCCACGGAGGTGTCATGACTCCACGTTGCGTGAGCGTCGTCGTCGCCGCCGTGCTCGTCCCGGGCCTCGCGCTGGCGGTCCCGCGGCCCCCGGCGCCCCGCCTGCACCCGAGCGCCGTCTCGCCGCTGCCGACGTACGTTCGCAAGGTGGCGCCGGCGGTGGTGTCGCTGTCGGTGACGGCGCCCGAGGACGCCCCCTCGTCGACGCGCCTCGGGGCGCGGCGCGCGGGCAGCGGCGTGATCTTCGACGATCGCGGCTACGTCGTGACGGTGTCGTACCTCGTCCTCGACGCCGTCCGCATCGAGGCGCGCACGCGTGATGGCGTCAGCGTCGAGGGCCGCCTGGTCGGCGTCGATCTCGACACCGGCCTCGCCGTCGTCCAGCTCCGGGGCGCCGGGCCGTGGCCCGTCGCCGCGCTGGGCGACTCGGCCGACATGCGGCAGGGCGTGGTGGCGGGCACCGTCGGCGCCGACGAGGACAACGAGCTCGTCCACGCGCAGGCCACCGTCACCGGCGTCCGGCGCTTCTCCGCCTTCTGGGAGTACATGCTGCCGCGCGCCTTCCTCGTCGCGCCGGCCGTGTCGTCCTGGGGGGGCAGCGCCATGGTGGACGAGCGGGGAGAGCTCGTCGGCATCGTCTCGCTGCGGCTCGGGGAGGAGCCGGCCTGGGTGAACATGGCCATCCCGCTCGAGACCTTCCTGCCGGTGAAGGACGAGATCATCAGCGCCGGCCGCGTCGTGAGCCGACGCGCGCGGCCGTGGATCGGCCTGCACACGCGCGCGAACGCCGACGGCGTCTTCGTCGACGGGTTCAACGAGTCGGGGCCGGCGCGCAGCGCCGGCTTCCGCAAAGGGGACCGCATCGTGGGCGTGAACGGCGTCCGCGTTCGCACCCAGGAAGAGTTCTACGAGCAGATGTGGCGGCGGCAGGCCGGCGACACCATCGAGGTGGCCGTCAACCGGAAGGACGAGGTCCGCGTCATCCCGGTGCGCTCCATCGATCGCACCCGCCTGTACCGGACGTCGCAATAAGCGGTACGCTCGATCCATGAAGGGCGCCGCCGACACCTACGAGGGCCGCGGCCTCATCGCGGATCCGATCCACCAGTACATCCTCTACACGCGGCCCGGCGGCATTCCAGGCGAGGCCACCGAGCAGGATGTCATGGACACGCCGTGGGTGCAGCGCCTGCGCCGCATCCCTCAGCTGCAGTCCGCGCGCTGGGTGTTCCCGGCCGCCGAGCACAGCCGCTTCCAGCACTCGCTCGGCGCCATGCATCTGTCGGGGCGCCTGTCGCAGCAGCTCTACCCCTCGCTGCGGGCGATCTTCGGCGCCGACGCGCCCTCGGCCGCTCTGCTGGAGGAGCTGCTGCGGATGGCCGGCCTTCTGCACGACATCGGGCACGGGCCCTTCGGACACTTCTTCGACGACAATTTCCTCGTCGACTACAACCTCACCCACGAGCTGGTGGGGCAGAAGATCATTCGCGACGAGCTCGGCGAGGTGCTGCGCGCGCTCCGCCGCAGTCCCAGCGCCGCCTTCAACGCCGACGAGGCCATCGACCCGGAATGGATCTGCTACCTGATGGGCAAGGGGTACACCGAGCCGCTGCCCCACCACCCGAAGTGGCTGAAGTTCCTGAAGCCGCTGCTGTCCGGGGTCTTCACCGCCGACAACATGGACTACGTGCTGCGGGACTCCTACATGTGCGGCGTCGCCGTCGGCCCCATCGACATCGAGCGCATCATCTATTACTCGTTCTTCTCCGAGAACGGGCTCACGCTCGATCGCGGCGGCCTGCAGGCATTCATCATGTTCCTGAACGCGCGGTTCTACATGTACACCAACGTCTACTATCACCGCACCACGCGGGGGATCGACCTCCACCTGAAGGAGATCTTCCGCGAGACGATGACGATCGCGTTTCCCTACGATCTCGGCAAGGACCTCCACCCCTACCTTCACCTGACCGAGTGGACGCTCCTCGAGGAGGTCGGGCGCTGGCACGATGCCGAGGACCCGGCGCGCAAGCGCCTCGGCGCCGAGTGGCGCCACATCCTCGACCGCAAGCTCAAGTGGCGCATGTCGCACGAGATCGTGCTGGATCTCTTCGAGCCGCGCCGTGGCCAGGGTTTCCTCGATGCCGACACGGTGGAGCGCCGGGTGCGCGGCTTCCTGCCGCACGCCCTGCGTGATTTCCCGTTCAAGATCGACATGGCCCTGCAGGATCCGCGGCCGTTGAATCCGCTCAAGATGGGCGACCGACAGATTTACGTCTACGACTCCGCCACCAAGACGGTCTCCATGGAGCCGCTCACCGAGATCCTGAAATATCTCCCCGGCAAGGTGGCGCAGTGCCGGATCTTCGCGACCTCGCACGAGCACGATGCCGAGCTCGCCGTGGCCCTGAGGCGCGCCCTCGAGGAAGAACCCTCCGCGATCGTGACCAACGTCTAGCGCGTGTCGCGCTTGGGATGGCCCGAGGCCGGCCTCGGCGAACGCCTCGGCGCCGCGCGCGAGCATCGCCGCGGCCGCGATTCGGCGCCGGCATGGGCAATAGTATGATCGAACGCCATGAGCTGGCGATTCATCGGCTGCGCCGCGCTGTTCGTCACGTGCCTGCTGACGGCGAACACGATGGCCACGAAGCTCATCATGGTGGGCGGCGTGGTGCTGACGGCCGGCATCGTCATCTTTCCGATCTCGTACGTGGTCGGCGACGTCCTCACCGAGGTGTGGGGCTACGGCGCCGCGCGCCGGGTCATCTGGCTCGGCTTCACGTGCAACGTGCTGATGGTCGGGGCGCTGTGGCTCGGCGGCGAGCTGCCGGCCGCCCCGTTCTGGAAGGGCCAGGACGCCTACGAGACGATCTTCGGCCACACCCCGCGCGTGCTGGCCGCCTCCTTCGTCGCCTATCTGGTGGGCGAGTTCGCCAACGCCTTCGTGCTCGCCAAGCTGAAGCTCGCCACGCAGGGCCGGTGGCTCTGGACGCGGACGATCGGCTCCACGGTGGTGGGGCAGGCGCTCGACAGCGCCGTCTTCGTGACCCTCGCCTTCGCGGGCGTGGTGCCGGCCGGCGCGCTCGTCTCCATCGTCGCCGCCCAGTGGATCGTCAAGGTGCTCTACGAGGCGGCGGCCACGCCGCTCACGTACGTCGCGGTCGCGTGGCTCAAGGCGCGCGAGGGCGTGGACGCGTACGACCGCCACACCGACTTCAACCCGGTCCGCCTGTCGTGACCGCACGAGGATAGCCATGGAGAAGTTTCGCGGCGTCGATTACTACGGCATCGAAGGCCTGCTGTCCGAGGACGAGCGGATGATCCGCGACACCGTGCGCGACTGGGTGGAGGCGGAGTTCCTGCCGCTCGTCGCGGAGGCCCATCGCGCGGGCACGTTTCCCGTCGAGCTCATCCCGCGGCTCGGCGAGCTCGGCGTCTTCGGCGCCACGCTGAAGGGCTACGGCTGCGCGGGGCTGAGCAACGTGGCCTACGGGCTGATCATGCAGGAGCTCGAGCGCGGCGACTCGGGCCTCCGCTCGGCGGCGTCGGTGCAGAGCGGCCTCGTCATGTATCCGATCTACACGTACGGCAGCGAGGCGCAGAAGGAGCGCTGGCTCCCGGCGCTGGCCACCGGGCAGAAGGTCGGATGCTTCGGCCTCACCGAGCCGGACCACGGCTCCGACCCCGGCTCGATGAAGACGCGGGCGCGCCGCACGGGCGACGGTTTCGTGCTGAACGGCACCAAGCTGTGGATCACCAACGGGTCCATCGCGGACGTGGCGGTGGTGTGGGCCAAGGAGGACGACGGCGAGATCTACGGGTACCTCGTCGAGAAGGGCACGCCCGGGTACTCGACGCTCGACATCCACGGCAAGTTCTCCATGCGCGCGTCGATCACCTCGGAGCTGGCGTTCCAGGACTGCCGCATTCCGGCGGAGAACAAGCTGCCGAACGTGAAGGGGCTCCGCGGCCCGCTCGGCTGCCTGTCGCAGGCACGCTACGGCATCGCGTGGGGGGCGGTGGGCGCGCTCATGGCCTGCTACGACTGGTCGCTGCAGTACGCCCAGCAGCGCGTCCAGTTCGGCAAGCCGATCGGCTCATTTCAGCTCGTGCAGCAGAAGCTGGTGTGGATGCTGAACGAGATCACGAAGGCCCAGCTCCTCGTCCTCCAGCTCGGCCGGCTCAAGGACGACGGCAAGGTGCGCGCCCAGCAGATCTCGCTCGCGAAGATGAACAACGTGCAGGTCGCCCTCGACGGCGCCCGCATGGCCCGCGACATCCTCGGCGCGGCCGGCATCGTCGACGAGCATCCGATCATCCGCCACCTGATGAACCTCGAGACCGTCAATACCTATGAAGGCACGCACGACATCCACATCCTGATCGTGGGCCGGGACATCACCGGCCTGGACGCCTTCGGGGCCGGCTAGCGCAGACGCCGTTCGAGCGGCGGCTTTGCCGCCGCAATCCGGTTCTGGGGGAGGCTCGGAGGGGGCCGTCGAGGCCCCCCTTCGAAGTTAATCCGCCTCGCCGGAGCGGCGGGCGATCTCGCGGACGACGGCGTTGATCTTCTTCACCGCGCCGGCGATGCGGTCGGCCGCCTCGCTGGTCGCGTCGCCCGGCGCCTTCATCTCGAGCAGCTGGGCGCTCGCGAGAATCACGGCGAGGGGATTGTTGATGCGATCGCCGAGGTACTCGCCGAGCTCCCGCAGCACCGCGAGCTGTGCGGCCTGGACGTCGCGATCCACGTTCATGCTGAGCGCCTTGCGCTCCCGGTCGAGACGGGTGAGAACGGTGTCGAGCGCCTTGGCGCTCTCGGCCACCAGGTCGCGCATCTCGAGGTGCCCGGCGCCGCCCAGGGCCTCCAGGACCACCTGATGATAGCGGCGGGCGAAGTCCGCGTCGTCGAGCGCCTTCGAGAGCCGCTCGCCGTACTCTTCCCGCTGCGCGCGCCGCACGAGCGCCTCGAGCTGGCGGGCGACGTCGCCCGGCGCCACGTCCTTGGCGTCGATGTACGCGGTGGCGCCGATGTCGCGTCCGAGATCCTGCGCCGGCCGGCCGATGAAGACGCTGCTGTAGAAGATGAACGGCAGTCGCGACCATCGGTCGTGGCTCCGGATGGCGCGGCAGAGCTGAAAGCCGTCCATCTTCGGCATCCGGACGTCGGACACCACCGCGTCCACCGGCTCGGTGTTGAGGAGCGCCAGTGCGGCCTCGCCATCCGGCGCCGTGAGGACCTCATGACCCGCGCCGCCGAACACGGCGGTCAACATCCGACGGTGAGGATTCGAGTCGTCGACGACGAGGATTCGCATGCCTCGACTATCATCGCACACGAGGTGCTTCGGACTACTCTCCTCTGAGCATCGGGTCGAGCAGATCGCGCAGCCAGTCCCCCGTTCGGCTCACCGCCACCGACGTCAGCATCAGGATCAGCCCCGGAAAGGTCGAGATCCACCAGGCGGAGTCAAGATATTCGCGGCCTTCCTGCACCATGCCGCCCCAGGACGGCGTCGGCGGCTGAATGCCGAGCCCGAGGAACGACAGCGTCGCCTCGAGCACGATCGACCGCGCCAGCTCGAGGGTGCCGATGACGACGAGCGAGGAGAGAATGTTGGGGACGATGTGCCGGCCGACGATCCGGATGACGCTGCCGCCGAGCGCCTGGATCGCGTCGACGAACTCGCGTGAGCGCAGCACGAGCACCTGCGAGCGCAGCACGCGCGCGTACCCGGGCCAGCCGGAGAGACCGATCACCACGATGAGGGTCGGAAAGCTCGGTCCCAGCACCGCGATGATGCCGATGGCGAGGAGGATGAACGGAAAGGCGAGCTGCGCGTCGGCGACCGTCATGATGACCGTGTCCAGCCAGCCGCGGCGATAGCCGGCGCTGATCCCGAGCGTGGCGCCCACCAGCCCGCCGACCAGCACCGCGGCGAAGCCGATGACGAGCGACACCCGCGCGCCGTAGATGACCCTCGAGAGGACGTCGCGCCCGAGGTGATCGGTCCCGAGCGGGTGCGCGCGGCCGTCCGCACCCTCCAGCGTCGGCGCCGCCAGGCGCGCGCGTAGCGACTGGCGGACGGGATCGTGTGGCGCCAGCCAGGGGGCGGCGGCGGCCACGAGCAGCAGAGCGGCCACGAAGCCGCCGCCGGCCAGGGCCAGGCGCCGCGTTCGCCGGGCGACGCGGCCGCCGGCGGCCGCGACCTCCGGCGCCCCCGGCTCAGCGGGGACGGATGCGGGGATCGAGGAGGCCATAGATCAGCTCGACGGTCAGGTTGATGACGATGAAGAGGAGGGCGGAGAGGAACACCACGCACTGCACGACCGGGTAGTCGCGGTTGTAGATCGACTGGATGGCGAGCCGGCCGATGCCCGGCCACGCGAACACCGTCTCCGTCACGACCGCCCCGCCGAGCAGGGTGCCGAACTGGAGCGCCGTGATCGTCACGATGGGGATGGCCGCGTTGCGGAGGACGTGCTTGACCACCACCACGCCCTCCCGCAACCCCTTGGCGCGCGCGGTGCGGACGTAATCCGCGCGAAGCACCTCGAGGACCGCCGAGCGTGTCAGCCGCGCGATCGAGGCCATGGCGAACGCGCCGAGGGTCAGCGCCGGCAGGACGAGGTTGGCCCAGTCGCCGCGCCCCGACGTCGGGAACCACCCGACCTTGAGCGAGAGCACCAGGATCAACAGGATGCCGACGAAGAACGTCGGCGCCGACTGACCGACCAGCGCGACCGCCATCGTGACCTGGTCCACCACCGAGTTGCGGCGCACCGCGGACAGGAGCCCGATGGGCACCGCCACCAGCAGCGCAACGGCGAACGCCGTCAGTCCCAGCTCGGCGGTGGCGGGCAGATAGCCGATCACGACCTGCGCCGCCGGCACGCGGAAGTGGATCGAGCGGCCGAAATCGCCCTGGAGCGCGTTGCTCAAGAAGACCCCGTACTGGACCGGCAACGGCCGATCGGTCCCCAGCTCCTTGGCCACGCGGGCGTACTCGCTGCGCGGCGCGTCGGGAGGGAGCAGGAGCGGCACGGGATCGCCGGAGAGCCGCATGACGACGAACACGACGGTGGAGACGAGCCAGACGGCCACGAGTGCGCGGGCGACGCGGGTGGCGAGGAACGTGGCGACAGCGCGCATCGCGGTGGAGCCGGCCGGGGGGTCGCCCCGGCCGGCGCTCTCCTAGGCGCGGCGGAACTTGAACGCGAAGCGACGGATCTCGAACTGCTGGTTCGGATTCGGCGTCCACTCGACGTACTTCTGGAGACCGTAGTCCTCGTACGGCTGGACGACGGGGATCCAGGGGAAGTGCTCGAGGAAGATCTTCGTCATCTCGCGGTAGGCCTGACCGCGGAACTTCTCGTCCACCGAGAAGCGCGCCGCCTCGCCGAGCTCGTCGAAGCGCGCATGGCGCCAGTAATCTTGAGGTCCGCCCGGCGCCAGGAGCCGCCAGAACATGCCGTCGGGATCGCTGAGCGTCGAGGTGGGATCCGACCACCAGAGCCCCTTGAAGGTTCGGTCGCGGTTCTTCTGCGCCCGCACGGAGTACTCGAGCACCTCCACCTTGGCGTTGACGCCGATGTCACGCCACATGGCCACGATCGCCTCGGACATCGGCTTGTCGTTGGCCGTGTAGCCCGAGGTCGTCTCGATGACGACCTCCTCGCCCTTGTACCCGGACTTCTTGAGCCGCTCGCGCGCCTCCTTCGGGTTGTACGCGAGGGGAGGCAGCGAAGCGTCGTAGTGGTTGTCGCCCTTGGCGATCTGCGAGTTGGGGACGATGCCCCGCCCCCGCCAGAGCTCCTTGACGATGATCTCGCGGTCGATCGCCAGCGACAGGGCCTGCTTCACCAGCGGGTTGTCGAGCGGCGGAGCCTTGCTGTTCACGGCCAGCACGTACAGTCCGGCGTAGAGGGCGCCCACCACCCGGGTGTTCCCGGCGTTGACACGCTCGCCGTGATCGGGCGGCAGCTGCGTGATGATGTCGACCTCGCCCTTCAGCAGGGCGGCGATGCGCGCGGCC
The DNA here is from genome assembly GCA_036556545.1 of Candidatus Methylomirabilota bacterium. Classification (GTDB taxonomy): domain Bacteria; phylum Methylomirabilota; class Methylomirabilia; order Rokubacteriales; family CSP1-6; genus AR12. The sequence goes on along the minus strand of DATBJF010000033.1, from coordinate 14,940 downwards.
ACTTCGGGAATGGGCCGCATGATCAACCGATCGAAGTCCGGCTTGCCGCCGAAGTAGTCGGCGTTGGCGTCGAGCACCAGCTTGTCGTCCTTCGTCCACGACACGAATCGTACGGGCCCCGTCCCGACCGGCTTGGCGTTGAATGTCTCGGCGCCCATGGACTCGAGGTATTTCTTGGGCACGATCTGGCCGCCGTAGAAGGCGGCACGCGCCGCCAGCAGCGGATCCGGCTTCTTCGTGGTGAAGACGACGGTCATGGGATCGGGAGCTTCCACCCGCTCCACGGTCGTGAAGACGGTGTTGACACGGGTCGCGACTTTCGGGTCCCAGGTGCGCTCGTAGCTGTACTTGACGTCGGCGGACGTGAACGGATCGCCGTTGTGCCACTTGACGCCCGGCCGCAGCTTGAACGTCCATGTCGTCGGATTCGTCAGTTTCCACTCGGTGGCGAGCCCCGGATGCAGCTTGCCATCGGGATGACGGGAGACCAGGTTGTCGAAGATGTTGAAGGTCCACCGGATCTCGTTGGAGGACGTGCTGAAGTGCGGATCGAATCGCGCGATGTCGCCGCCCTGGGCGACGACGAGCTCGCGCTTCTGTGTCGTCTGCGCCTGGGCGACGGCCGATGGCAGCATCGACGCCGCTCCGGCCACACCGGCGGCCTTGAGCAGCTCGCGTCGGGTGAGATCACTCATGTCGAGGCACCTCCCGGAAGAGTGCTGCTATTTGCGGGTAAGCGGGTGCGGCTGTCAAGCGCTCCGGTGGCTGCTACAATGCCCCGCATCATGCGGCCGGCCGACGTCGTCGTCATCGGCGGAGGCGCCATCGGCGCCAGCACCGCCTTCCACCTCACCGCGCTGGGCGTGCGCGACGTGCTCCTCGTGGAGCGTCGCCACCTGGCGGCCGGGGCCACCGGCAAGTCCGGAGCGCTGGTGCGCATGCACTACACCAACGAGGCGGAATCGCGGCTGGCCCTCGAGAGCCTCAAGGTGTTCCGCGACTTCGACGCCATCGTGGGCGGCTCGTGCGGCTTCGAGGCGGTCGGGTTCCTGCAGCTGGTCGGTCCCGAGTACCGCGAGGCGCTGCGGCGCAACGTTGTCCGCCAGCAGCGGCTCGGCATCGAGACACGCGAGATCTCGCTCGACGAGACGCGCGCCCTGCTGCCGGGGATCGAGCTGGACGGCGTCGGCGCCGTCGCCTACGAGCCCGGCTCCGGCTTCGCCGACCCGACCGCGACCGCATACGCGTTCGCCGCCGCCGCGGGCCGGGCCGGGGCCAGCATCGAGACCCACTGCGAGGCGCTGCGGATCGTGGTCGAGCACGGTCGCGTCGCGGCGGTCGAGACGTCGGCCGGGCGCGTGGCCACGCGCGCCGTGGTCATCGCGGCCGGGGCGTGGGCGCAGCCGCTGCTGGACCCGCTGGGGCTCGACTGGGGCCTCATGCCCTATCGCATCCAGGTCTCGATCTTCCGCTGGCCGGCCGGCTTCACCCGGCGCCATCCCGCGATCATCGACGCCACGCAGAAGGCGTGGTTCCGCCCCGAGGGCGCCGCCGCGACCCTCATCGGAGTCGAGCTCGGCTCCGCGCACGGCGATCCCGAGAAGTACGACGAGCCGGTCGACGCCGCCTACGTCGCGGGCTGCCGGACGGCGCTGGCCACGCGCTTCCCGGCGTTCGACGACGCGCCGATGCGCGGCGGCTGGGCAGGGATGATCATGATGTCGCCGGACGGCCGGCCGATCATCGAGCGGGTTTCCTCGGTCGAGGGGCTGTGGGTCATGGCGGGCGACTCGGGGACGTCGTTCAAGACCTCACCCGCGATCGGTCGCTGCCTCGCGGAGTGGATCACGACGGGCGCGCCGACCACCGCGGACCTCGGGCCCTTCTCCTCCCGGCGCTTCGCCGAGGGCCGCCCCTGGCACGACCCGGATCACTACGGACGCGAGCGGCTGACGATCTCCCGCTGATCCGGCGCCACATACAGCTCGATCTCGTGGCCGTCGGGGTCGCGTACGCAAAAGCCACGGGCGTACTCGCCGAACGGCGTGAGGCCGTGCGCCTGCACGTGGCGGCGCGCGGCCGCGAGATCCTCTTCCGAGCTGCCGATATCGAACGCGATGTGGTAGAGCCCGGGTACCCCCTTGGGCTGGGGGCCGGGTCCGTCGCCGCGCGCGAGCTCGCACGAGACGTCGTGGTGATGGACGCCGGCGGAGAAGAACACGATGCGACCGTCCTTCCCGGTGCCCGTCTCGGTCAGGCCCAGCACGCCCGAGTAGAACCGTCGGGTGGCCGTGAGGTCGCGTACGAACAGCGAGATGTGTCCCAGCTCGCGGATCTTCATCACGTCGGATGTCTCCGTGGGGCGGTTAGTGTACCATTGGCGAGTCATGGCAGAGTCGAAGCGCGCGGCCGTAGAGGCCCCGGCCGCGGCCCCGTTCACGAGCCCAGTCGAGCGCGTCCCGTCCCACACGAAGCTCCGCGGATTCGCCGCCGCGCGTCTGCGTCCCGCGTCCGCGGAGCGATGAACGAGGGAGCACCGTTTCAGGACGGTGAGCAGGTGCTGCTCATCGACCAGCGCGGCAAGCGCCACCTGATCTTCCTGCGCAAGTCCGAGACGTTTCACTCCGACCGCGGCTGGATCTCGCACGACGCCGTCATCGGTCAGCCGGAGGGCACGTGGGTGCGGAGCTCGATGGGGCTGCGCTACGTCGCGCTGCGGCCGACCCTCGCGGAGTTCGTGCTCGACATGCCGCGCGGGGCGCAGGTCATCTATCCCAAGGATCTGGCGATGATCCTGTTCTGGGCCGACGTCTATCCCGGCTGCCGCGTGCTCGAAGCGGGAATGGGGTCCGGCGCGCTCACCCTCGCGCTCCTGCGCGCGGTGGGCCCCGACGGCCGTGTCATCACGTACGAGCAGCGAGAAGAGTTCGCGCGGCGGGCCCTGGCCAACATCCACATGCGGAGCGGCGAGGTGAGCAACCTGACCGTCCGCCTCGGTGCCGTCGAGGACGGCGTTGCCGATGAGGAGCCGGTGGATCGCGTGGTGCTCGATCTTCCCGAGCCGTGGAAGCTGACGCCGGCGATGGCCCGCGTTCTTCGCCCGGGCGGGATCTTGTTGTCGTACGTGCCGACGATCATCCAGGCGCAACAGACGGCGGAGACGCTGGGACGCGACCGCCACTGGGCGCTCGTCGAGACGTTCGAGACGCTCTTTCGCCCCTGGAACATCGAGGGCCAATCGGTGCGCCCGTTCCACCGGATGGTCGCCCACACGGGCTTCATCACGGTGGCCCGTCGCGTGGTGCCCGAGGAAGGCGCCGCCGCGCCCCTGCGCGTGGCCGCCCCCGACCGCGACGAGTAGTCCCTTCCACATCAACGTCGAGGAGTCCGGATGATCACGGTGATGCGACGGTATCGACGGATGCTGCAGATCGGTCTCCTGCTGGTCATCGCGGCCTTCGTGGCGACGAGCGTGTTCGTGGGAACGATGGGAGACAGCTCCGAGCGGACCGACGCCGTGGCCAGCGTGAACGGCGAGGTCATCCCGCTCGAGCGCTACCAGCGCCGCTATCAGGCCTACCTCGACGCCTACTCGCGCGTCTATCGCGACCGGTTCTCGCCCGAGCTCGCCGAGCAGCTGGGCCTGCCGCAGCAGGCGGTGAACGACCTCGTGCAGGAGGCGCTCGTGGTGCAGCGTGCCCGCGCGGAGGGACTCGAGGTCACCGACGAGGAGCTGAACGCCCAGATCCAGGCGGTGCCGGCGTTCCAGGACAACGGGCGCTTCTCGCTCCAACGCTACCAGGAGTTCCTCAAACGGCGGGGGACCAGCGCCGGCGCCTTCGAAGGCGACGTGCGCCGCGAGCTGACGCGTATGAAGGTCGAGTCCACTGTGAAGAGCGGCATCAAGGTGTCCGACGCCGAGCTCGAGCAGGCCTTCGTCACGCGTCGTGAGGAGGCGCGCGCGGCGTGGGCGCTCGTCGACGTCGGTGCCCTCGCCGCCACCGCCGCCGCCAGCGACGACGAGGTCCAGGCCTATCTCAAGAATTTCGCGGACGAGTTCAAGCAGCCCGACCGGCGCCGCATCCAGTACGTGACGCTCGTGCCGAAGGACTTCCGGCCGGCGGTGCCCGAGGCCGACGTCGAGAAGTACTACACCGAGCACACGAGCGAGTTCGAGACGCCACGACAGGTCCGTGCCTCGCACGTGCTCGTGTCGGTGGCTCAGACGGGCGGCAGCGAGGCCGAGGACAAGGCGCGCGCGAAGGTCGCCGACGTCATCCGGCGCGCGAAGGCGGGTGAGGATTTCGCCAAGCTGGCGGCGGCGGTCTCCGAGGATCCGGGCTCGAAAGGCAACGGGGGCGAGCTGGGCTGGGTGAAGAAGGGCGAGATGGTGCCGCAGTTCGAGGACGCGCTCTTCAAGCTGAAGCAGGGGGAACTGACGGCGGAGCCGGTGCGATCACCGTTCGGCTATCACGCCATCAAGGCGCTCGAGGTGAAGGCAGAGTCGCGCAAGCCGCTCCGCGAGGCGGCGGCGCAGATCCGTGAGCGGCTCGCCGCCGAGGCGGCGGACCAGGCCGCGCGCGCCAAGGCCGAGGAGCTGCGGCCGCAGCTGCAGGCCGCGCAAGATTTCATGGCCGAGGGCAAGCGTCTGAACCTGACGCCGGTCGAGACCACGCTCGCCAGGGTGGAGCGGCCCCTCATGCTCGGGGGGCCCGATCCATTGGAGGAGGCAGCCTTCGCGCTCACCGTGGGCGGGGTGTCGGCGCCGGTGAAGACGCCGGCGGGCTGGGTGGTGCTCAAGTCCATCGAAGCGATACCCGCCGGGGTGCCGGCGCTGGCCGAGATCCGCGACAAGGTGGTGGCGGCGGTGAAGCGACAGAAGGCGGAGGCGCTCGGCCTCGAGCGCGCCAAGCAGCTGGCCACCGACGGCAAGGCGGGCGATCTGCAGGCCGCGGGAAAGAAGGTCGGCGCGCAGACCGGCGAGACCGCGCGCTTCTCACGGGCGAAACCCGCCGAGCGGCTGCCCGGCGACGCGCAGATGGCCGCGCTCCAGACCGCCGCCGGCGACGTGACGGCGCCGGTGAAGAGCCCGCAGGGCTACTACGTCCTCAAGGTGCTGGAGCGGGCGGCGCCGAACATGGCCGAGCTGCCCGCCGAGCGTGAGCGGCTGTCGAAGGAGGTCCTGGCACAGAAGCAGAGCCAGGCGTGGGAGGCGTGGGTGAGCGGCGCTCGCGCCAACGCCAGGGTGGAAACGTTCGCCGGCGCCACACGCGCGCCCCGCCGCAGCTAGGAGGGCTACCATGGTGGAGGACTTCAAAGGGTTCCTCACGCGGGGCAACGTCGTCGATCTCGCGGTGGCCCTGGTGATGGGCGCCGCGTTCGGCGGCATCGTCACGTCGCTGGTCAACGACATCTTGATGCCGCCGATCGGCCTGGCGCTCAAGGGCGTCGACTTCACCAACCTGTTCGTGAGCCTGAGCGGCCAGAGCTATCCGAGCCTGGCTGCCGCCAAGGCGGCGGGGGCGCCGACGGTGAACTACGGGCTCTTCGTGAACACGATCATCAGCTTCGTCATCGTCGCCTTCGCCATGTTCCTCATCGTCCGCCAGACGGCGCGCTTCCGTCCCGCCCCGCCGGCGCCGGCGGCGACGACGCGCGAGTGTCCCTTCTGCCTGTCCGCCATCCCGGTGCGCGCGACGCGCTGCGCGCACTGCACGTCGAATCTCGGATAGCGACGCGATGGCGGTGCAGCGCACGCCGATGACGCGGGCCGGCTTCGAGCGGCTGCGGGACGAGCTCGATCGTCTGAAGCGCATCGAGCGCCCGGCCATCATCAAGGCCATCGCCGAGGCCCGCGCCCACGGCGACCTGTCGGAGAACGCCGAGTATCACGCCGCGCGCGAGAAGCAGTCGTTCCTAGAGGGCCGCATCAACGAGCTGGAGGGGAAGGTCAGCGGGGCCGAGGTGATCGATCCGCCGAGCGGCGGCGACCGCGTCACGTTCGCCTCGACGGTGCGGCTCGAGGACGAGTCCGGCAAGGAAGTCCGCTACTGGATCGTCGGCTCCGACGAGGCCGACCCGCCGAAGGGCCGCATCTCGATCCTGGCCCCCCTCGCCCGCACCCTCATCGGCAAGCGCGTCGGCGACTCCGTAACGGCCCAGCTCCCGGGCGGGAAGAAAACCTTCGAAATCCTCGAAGTCAACTTCACCTGGGGCCAGTAGGGTTACTCGTGTTCGAGCGCCGGCTTTGCCGGCGCCATCCTGTTCTCGGGGGAGGCAGGGAGGAGCACGCCGAACGGCGTGCGACGACCGTCGGAAGGGGGGCAAAGCCCCCCTCCGAGTCAGCGAAGTGCGTCGCGCAGCTCGCGCGTGAGCACCTCGACGGTGCCGCGCGTGCCGCCGGCGAGCTTGAGCTTCCACTCGCCCTCGGTCTCGAATCGCCGGTCGCGGAGACGCTCGCCCCACGGCTTGATGGCCTCGCGGATCGCGTTCAGGTCGAACGGATCCTTCCGCAGCTCGCGCGCGCGGGCCATGACGTCCGGGGCGGTGCGGATGAAGGCCCGGAGGGCGGCCCCCGTCTTGATCGAATACTTGCGGCCGGCCCAGGCGGCGGGGAACGTCGTCGAGAGCGCCTTCATGTAGTTGAGGAAGAATCGCTTGGCGCCCTGGCGCATCTCGTTGATCTTCGAGCCGCCGCCGACCTTCTCCACCGTCTCGAAGAAGTCGACGATCTCCTCGGCCAGCGGCGCCTGGCTCACGCGCCCGCGCCCGGTGCCGAGCATCTTGATCTCGCCGGCGAGCGGGGAGGTGTCGTCCTCGTTCAGCGAGCGGATCACGTCGTGCGCCAGCGCCTGGTTCGGGTCGGGATAGAGCTTGCGCCCGGCCAGGCTGATGATGTGCGACGGATTCAGCCGCGTGTGCTTGGCGTTGATGGTGACGAACAGCTCCACGATCTGCCGCGCGTCGAGGGAGTCGAACAGCACGGCCGGGACCTCGATGCCGGCCGCGTCGCCGCTCTGGCTCAGCGAGTGCAGCGCGAGCAGGCGGTGCTGGCCGTCGAGGACGCGCAGCACCCCGTGCTCCTCGGGGATCTGCAGAAGTCCCAGGTCGTGGTGGCCGCCGATCGGGGTGAACGTGAAGCGCTTCTCGGAGGTGATGATGACCGCGCCCGGAATGGCGGGCAGGGTCGCCGCGTCCTTGCACTCGCGGTAGTACGCGGCGAGCTCGTCGATCTTCCGGCGGATGATCGGCCGCTGGTAGGCGGACTCGCTTTCGCTGATGCGCCGCTCGAGCATGTCCCAGTTCACGCGCGAGCGGGAGGGCGTCGTGCTCTTGCGCGACTTGCTCTTCTCGTCCACGCTGCCGTTGCCGCCCGAGTACCCGAGTACCTCGAACTTCACGAGGCGATCGATGTCCTTGGCGTTGAGTCCCGCCTGGTAAAACTCGACGCCGAACTGCTTCACCCGGCGCGCCGGCACCGTGATCATAGGGCCGCCAATGTACTTGATCGGCAAACCCTTGTCAACAGAGGGCTTTTTGCTTTGGACCTACCTTAGCTGGAACGTTTCGGCGGCCAAACCCGCGATATGTCGACCGATCGCGAGGGAGGCAGTCGCGCCTGGCGAGGGGGCGTTGAGGACGTGAATGGCATCCGCCGACTCGACGATCCGGAAGTCGTCTACCAGCGCGCCGGTCCGGGTGACGGCCTGGGCGCGAACGCCCGAGCCGCCGGGGTGGATGTCGTCCGGCTGCAGTGCCGGGACGAGACGCTGGAGCGCCTTGACGAAGGCCGCCTTGGACAGCGACCGATAGACTTCGTAGGCGCCGGTCTGCCAGTACTTCGCGGCCATCCGCCAGACACCGGGGAAGGCCAGCGTGCGCGCCAGCTCGGCGGGCCGCACGCGCGACCAGCGATAGCCTTCGCGCGCGAAGGCGAGCACGGCGTTGGGTCCTGCCTCCACCTCGCCGTGGACCGTGCGCGTGAAGTGCACGCCGAGGAACGGGAACTCCGGATCGGGGACGGGATAGATCAGACCGCGCACGAGGTCGTGGCGCTCCGGCCGGATCATGTAGTACTCGCCGCGGAACGGCACGATCTGCACGTCGGGGGCCGCGCCGGCCAGGCGTGCGATCACGTCGGAATAGAGTCCCGCGCAGTTCACGAGACGCCGGGCGGTGACCACGCGGCCGTCGGCGGCGCCGATGCGCAGCTCACCGCCTGCGCGCGCGATCGAAGCCACGGGGAAGCCACGCTCGATGACGGCGCCGCCGGCCAGGAGGTCGCGTGCGAACGCCTGCGCGACCTGGCTGTAGTCGACGATCGCCGTCTGCGGCGAGTGCAGGGCGGCCACCGCGCTCGCGTGCGGCTCCAGCTCCTTCAGCCGGCCGAGGTCGATCCGTGCGACGCCGGGCACGCCGTTCGCCACACCGCGCTCGTACAACGTCTGCAGCCGGGGGATCTCCTCTTGCGAGGTCGCGATGATGACCTTGCCGCACGTGTCCACCGCGATGTTGTTCTTCTCGCAGAACGCCTTCATCAACCGGACGCCCTCGACGCAGAGCCGCGCCTTGTACGAGCCGGGCTTGTAGTAGATGCCGGAGTGGATCACGCCGCTGTTGTGACCCGTCTGGTGCTGCGCGATCTCCGGCTCCTTCTCGAGGACGACGAGCCGCGCGTCCGGCGAGCGCTCGCTGAGCGCGCGCGCGGTGGCCAGTCCGACGATGCCGGCGCCGACGATGGCGATGTCGTAGGTCACGAGGCGGTATTGTATGCCAACTCACGAGGAGGATGGGCGCATGCCCAGCTGTCCGATCTGCCGCGTCCCGCACCATCGTCTCGGTCGCCGCCGCGTGATGAGCGCGCTCGCCGCGGCGCCACGCGCCATCGCCCGCGTCGTCGGCCACGCCTCGCGCCGGCACCTCGCGCGCCGTCCCGCGCGCGGGGAATGGTCCGCGGCCGAGGTGCTCGGTCACCTGCTCGACGCCGAGGTCACGCTCGGGTTCCGGATCCGCAAGCTCGCCGCCGAGCCGGGCGCCGCGGTCGTGGCCTGGGACCAGGATCGCTGGACGGACGCCCTCCGCCACCGACGTGCCGACGCGCGCACGCTGGCGGCCGCGTACGCCGCGCTGCGGGTCGCCAACCTCGAGCAGGTGCGGCGCATGTCGCCCGCACAGCGGCGCGCCGCCGGTCGCCACCCGGAGTACGGACGGCTGCGAGTGGACCAGATCCTCACGCACTGGGCGGAGCACGATCTCAACCACATCGAGCAGATGCGCTCGACGCTCCGCGCGGTCAGCGCAGCGCGGTGAGGAGGTAGACGCCGACCACGATCAGGATCGTGCCGCCCACGATGCGCGCATTGAGCAGCTCGATCCCCCGCAGGAAGAAGAAGGAGAGGATCAGGACGAAGATCGGCGAGACGCTCGACAACGGGGCCACCACGCTGACGGAGCCGACGGTCAGGGCGACGATGAGGAGCAGGACGGAGAGATTCTCGGCCACGCCCGCGGCCACGAAGTAGCCGAGGCTGTCTCGCCCGCACAGCATGGCGGCGGGCTGCCGCGCGGCCAGGAGGAATGCCGTGAACGCGACGAAGGCCGCCGTGACGTTGACCGCGAAGCCGGCCACGGGGCCCATGTCGGCGAGGCCGATCTTCCGCAGCACGGCCACCACGCCGAAGCACACGGCGGCCAGCAGCGGGACCAGCAGCTGCTGCGGCCGCACTCCGCCACTGCGGCCGCCCGACGAGAGCAGGGTCGTGCCGCCGACGATCACGAGTGTGCCGACGAGGATGGGCAGCGTGACATGCTCCCCGAGGACGATGATGGCCAGCGCGGTGGAGACGAGCGGGCTCAGGTTGATCATGGCGGCCGTGATGGCGGCGCCCACGAGGTCGATGCCCTTGAAGCGAAAGATGCGGCCGCCGACGGTGCCGATGAGTCCCGCCAGCGCGAAGAACGCGATGCCTCGCAGCGACGCCTGACCGAAGCCGCCCGTGAGCGCCACCGCGATCCACACGAACAGGGTGCCGACGGCGAGGTTCATCCACACCGCGGTGTAGGGGCCGTCGTAACGCAGCCCGCGACGGAGCAGGATGGTGGCGGCGGCGGAGATCAGCGCGCTCGCCAGCGCCAGCGCGGGAACGGCGGCCGGCGTCACGAGGCGGGCGAGGCCGAATCCATGGCGGTTCGCGCATGATATACCATCGGCGCACCGAGGAGGCGCGCATGGCGGGGAAGTATTACGAGGAGCTCGAGGTCGGCGTCGTGCTGCAGCACCAGCCCGGGCGCACGGTGACCGAGGCGGACAACATCTGGTTCTCGTGCCTCACCATGAACCCCCAGCCGCTGCACGTCGACTTCCACGCCGCCGGCAAGGCGGAGTTCGGCAAGCCGCTCGTGAACAGCCTGTTCACGCTCGGCGTGGCCGTCGGCCTGTCCGTCGGCGAGACGACGCTCGGCACCACCGTCGGCAATCTCGGCTTCGAGAAGATCGAGTTTCCGAAGCCCGTCTTCCACGGCGACACGATCTACTCGGAGACGGAGATCGTCGACAAGCGGGAGTCGAAGTCGCGCCCGCAGTGGGGCATCGTCACCTTCGAGCACCGGGCGAAGAACCAGCATGGCGAGCTGGTCATGCGCGCGCGCCGGCAGGCGATGATGCGAAAGAAGACGGCCTGATGCCACGGCGCTCGATCCATTTCGTGCCGGGCGGCCAGCAGAAGATGCTCGAGAAGGCGCTGACGCTGCCGGCCGACGGGCTCATCCTCGATCTGGAGGACGCGGTGCCGCCCGACCGCAAGGCCGCCACGCGGCCCATCGTGCGCGAGTGGTTGGCGCGCGACTTCGGAGGCCGCGAGCGCTGGATCCGCATGAATCCGATCTCGGGCGAGCTCGCCCGCGACGATCTGGCCGAGACGATCGCCGGCCGGCCGGACGGCTACGTGGTGCCGAAGCCCCGCCACGCCGGCGACATCCGGGAGATCGCGCAGCTCCTCGATCTGCTCGAGCACCGCCACGGCATCGCACCGGGCGCCACGCGCCTCTTGCCGATCGCGACCGAGACGCCGGAAGGGCTGCTCAACATCCGTGAGGTGGCGACGGCCAGTCGCCGCATCGTCGCCATCTCGTGGGGCATCGAGGACCTCGGCGCGGCCATGGGGCTGCCGCGCGTTCGCGACGCTCAGGGTCGGTATCTCGACATCCCCCGCTACGCCCGTACGATGTGCGCGGTCGCCGCCTCCGCGGCCGGCATCGACTGCCTCGACACCGTCTACACCGACATCGCGGATCTCGACGGCCTGCGCCGCGAGTGCGAGGACGGCGTGGCCATGGGCTTCTCCGGCAAGATCTCGATCCATCCCGGTCAGATCGAGGTGATCAACGCGGCCTTCACGCCCGACAAGACCCAGGTGGCCGAGGCGCGCGAGCTGGTGGCGCTGTTCGACGAGCACCGGGCCCGCGGCGTCTATGCCTTCCGCTTCAAAGGCCAGATGGTGGACGCGCCCCACCTCACCCGCGCGCGCAAGCTCATCGAGCGCGCCGGTGGGTGACGTCTGCTATGATGGCGCACCCTTTCGGCGGAGAGAGTCGGCATGAGTGACCAGAAAGATCTCCTCGAGCGCGCGGCCCGCGTCCTGCCGGGCGGCGTGCTCGGCAGCCATCGCAGCGGTCCCGGGCTCGAGTTCGTCGTGCGCGAGGGCCGCGGCGGCCATCTCTACGACGTGAACGGTCGCCGGTACATCGACTACCTGCTGGGCTCCGGCCCGATGGTGCTCGGCCACGCGCACCCGGCGGTGGTGGAGGCCGTGCGCCGCCAGATGGACCGCGGCACCTCGTACATGCTGCTGAACGAGCCGTCGATCGAGCTGGCCGAGGAGATCGTGCGCGCCGTGCCCTGCGCCGAGCAGGTCCGCTACACCTCGAGCGGCAGCGAGGCGACGTTCTTCGCGCTGCGGGTGGCGCGCGCGTTCCGCAACCGCGAGAAGATCATGAAGTTCGAGGGTGGCTTCCACGGCTCCCACGACTACGCGCTCATGAGCGTGGTCCCCCGCTCGCCGAAGGCGTTTCCGGCGCCCATGTCGGACTCCGCCGGCATCCCGCACGTCCTCGAGGGCGAGGTGCTCATCGCGCCCTACAACGATCTGGCCACCACCGAGGCCCTGATCGCCGCCCACCACGAGGAGCTGGCGGCGGTGCTGATCGAACCGTACCAGCGGACGATCGTGCCGGCGCCGGGGTTTCTCGAGGGCCTGCGAAAGGCGACGCAGCGCTACGAAGTCCCGCTCGTCTTCGACGAGATCGTCACCGGCTTCCGCTTCGCGTACGGCGGCGCCCAGGAGTACTACGGCGTGGTGCCGGACCTCGCCGCCTTCGGCAAGGTGGTGGCGGGCGGCTTTCCGCTGGCGTGCGTGGCGGGGCCGAGGACGATCATGCGCCACTTCGACGCCGCCCTCGAAGGCACACCCGAGTACGTCTGGCAGGCCGGGACGTTCAATGGCAACGCCATCTCGTGCGCGGCGGGGCTGGCCACGCTGGCCGAGCTGCGCAAGCCCGGCACGTACGAGCGGTTGTTCCGCACGGGCGCCCGCGTGCGCGACGGCCTGGTGGCCGCCGTGCGCAAGCACGGCCTGGCCGCCCAGGTGAGCGGGGAGCCGCCCGTGTTCGACATCTTCTTCACCGACCGCGACATCCTCGACTATCGCGCGACGCTCGCGGCCGACCGCGAGCGGATCAAGCGCTTCAACCAGGAGCTCGTGCGCCGCGGCGTGGTGAAGGCCGTCAACAAGATCTACATCTCGCTGGCGCACACCGATGCCGACGTCGAGGAGACGCTGGCGATCTTCGACGAGGTGCTCGGCACCCTCGCGCGCTAGTCGACGCTGCTGACCGCGGCGGCCCGGTGGTCGCTGACCGAAAACGTAGGCCTTGACGCGGGCCGGCGGCGGGAGTAGACGGAAGGTACGGCGGCTCCGAGTGCGGCTCCAGCCGCCGTCGAGGGCAACTCCAATCCAGGAGGTGTGGATGGAGAACGCGCCACCGGACTCGTTTCTAGCGCCGCGCGTAGCCTGCTAGCGGCCGCGCGAGGCGCCCAAGCCCGATGACAAGCTCCGGCGCACGCCGGAGCGCGCGGCCATGAGCGCCGCGCAACAAACCAAGGGGCCTGCCGCGGGCGGCATCGACCGCCCGCGGCCCCCGACATCCTGCCGGACCGTTCAGTTCTGGCCTTCGAGTCTGACGCGGGCGAGCGCGGCCTGCAGGAGCCCCGAATACCAATCGCAAGTCTCGATCACGAGCGCCACTGCCATGCCGCGAAGCACGGTGAACTGGTGGACGACCGGCCCGGTCGGGGTGGGCTGAGTGGACTCGGGCTCGGTCGACATGCCTGGTCCGGGTGCAACGCGGGTGCCACGGGTCAGACGGTCATTTATGCGGACTTTCGACGGATAGCTTCGCGTTCGCGGCGCAACTCGGTGCAAGATGCTCGGAAGCGAATGATCGTGACCGTGTCAAGCGGCGCGCGAGGAGACGCAGCGTGGACAGCGACCACGCTCGATCTCGAGACGGTTGCGCAGCGGTCCCTGGCAGGACGCGCAGCGGGCTTCACGAATCTTCTGGTGGTGGCTTCGGCAGGCGCCGGTGGACTCCTTCTCGGCGTGGCGGGTGCAACCGTCCCAAACGCATTTTCCAAACGTCATGCGGACTCCTTTCGTCGCGCGGCCGCGATTGCGGCGTCCGCGGCTGCAAGGCATATGCCCGTGTCCCGGGCTTGCATCACCGCGCGCTTCTGCGACGATCCCCGCGCGCACAGGGAAGTTCGTTGCCGACTTTTGCCGCCGGCGGCCGACGGCCTCCGGACCAGGCGGTGAGCACCGATCTCTTCCTGACGGCGTCGCATCTCGACGCGGCGGCGCTCGCGCGGGTCGTGCCGCCGTCCTGTCTTCGCGGCATCGAGCTCGCCGGGGTGCGGCATCGCGATGGAGACGACACGGTGCTCGAATGTGGCCCCTGGGTGCCGCGCCGGCCCGCCGTGCATCTCCTCCCGGCCCTTTCCCCGTTGTCGCCCGACCCGCCGGCCTTTCGGTTCGAGCTGAGCGCCCGTGTCGACGGCGCCTGGTCGCCATGGGTCGGGACGGTGACGCTCGGCGCCGCTTACTTCCAGGCGCTGCCCTCCGCGGCCGGCCCGCTCGCTGCGGATATCGACGAGGTGATGTCGAGCCGGCCGCTGGAGGCCGTACGGCTGCGTATCCGATGTCGCGGTCCGATGCCGGACACCTGGCTGGCCTCGCTGTCGGTCGCGGCCGAACTCCACGTGGATCCCGGCGTGCCGCCGGGGTCGGGAACGGCGATCAGCGTTCCCGCGCTGAGCCAGCTCGGCGAAGACCCGGCAATCGCGCTGCGCGTCTGCTCACCGACCAGCGTGGCGATGGTGCTGCAGTACTGGGGACGGCCCGCCACCGCCGCTGCGGTCGCCGCCGACGTCTTTCATGCCGGCACCGATCGGTACGGAATATGGCCCGCGGCGATTCGCGCGGCCGCGGCCCGCGGGGTCGCCGGCTATCTGCTGCGCTTTCCCGACTGGACCAGCGCCGCCTGGTGCCTCAGCCGCCGGCTCCCGATCATCGCCTCCGTCAAGTACGAAGCTGGCGAGCTTCGAGGCGCTCCGATTGACGCGACGACGGGGCACCTCATCGTCCTGACCGGCTACGAGAATGGTGTGGTCCTCGCCAACGATCCCGCGGCCACCACCGTGGACGCGGTCCCCCGCCGCTATCGGCGCGAGGACCTCACCCGTGCCTGGCTCGAGCGCCGTGGCATCGGCTACGTCCTCTTCGACCTGACGAGCGTCTGATCGCGCCAGCCGGACGTGCGACGTCGAGGAGGGCCACGGCTTTGCCGGGGCACGACGAGCGTTGGGGGTGTCGAGGAGGGCCACGGCTT
>DATBJF010000032.1:0-13183 GCA_036556545.1 Candidatus Methylomirabilota bacterium | reverse complement strand
GGCCGTCCGCATAGCCCCGCTCGGCGACGTCGAGCAGGTATTGCTGGCGGGAGAGCAGGGTCCCGTCGCACACCCGGGCCTCCGCTTCGGGGCGGGCGCTCTCCTCGCGAAGGCGCTCGAGGAGCAGGTGCATCACCGGGTCGGGGATCGCCCGCCGCTCCCCGGGATAGATGAAGCCGAACAGGATCAGGTGGCTGAGGAGCACTCGCCACCGGCGGCCGAAGCGCGCCAGCAGCCGGCCCCAGTCGAGCTCCCGGCCGCACGCGAGGATCAAGTGCGCCACGTCGGCGCCGTCGAACCGCTCGCGCTCCATGATGAACGCCTTGGACCAGATCATCTCCTCGGCGGGGATGAGGCGCACGGGATGGTCGAGCACCGTGGCCTCGACGCTGTGCCGGAACCAGTCGTCGTCGACGGCCGCCACGCCGTTGCCCGAGCTGAAGATGACGTCGACGAAGTCGTCGCCGCACCGCGCCTTGCCGAGCCAGTGCGAGAACGGCAGCTCCGTCTCGCAACCGGCGGCGGCCAGGAGGTCGAGCACGCGCTGGACGTCGCGCGGGTGCACGAAGATGTCGAAGTCCTTCGTGTGCCGCGCGATGCCGGTGTAGCGCTCGAAGGCATAGGCGCCGCCGACGAGGAACGCCACCTCGGCCGCGTCGAGAGCGGCCATGGACCGCCGGTAGAAATCGCGCGTCTCGGGCGAGAGCTGGTCACTCATGGCACGGTGGCTCCGACGCCGACGCCGCTGTGGACACCGACGGGCGCGGCCGCCGGATCGGTCTGCGGGGCCGCCGGCACTTCGACGATGCGAAACGGGGGCTGATCGGGATAGCGCCGACGCAGCAGCGGCAGCGCGACGTTGTAGACCGGCACGCCGGTGGTCGTTCGCCCCTCCGGGCTGCCGCGGTGGGCATGACCGTGCAGGACGGCGAACACCGGATAGCGGTTGAGCGGGTCCTCCAGCCGGCTGGATCCGAGAAACGGCGTGATCTCCGGCGCCTCGCACTCGACGGTGGAGCGAATCGGCGAGTAATGCATCAGGGCGATGCGGTGCGGCGTTCGCAGCCGCGCCAGCGCGCTCTCGAGCTTCAGCGCCTCGTCGACGGCCTCGCGGACGAAGCGCTTGAGGATCGGCTCACCCCACGATTGCAAGGCGCGCTCACCGAAGCCGCCGGCGAACCCCTTGACGCCGGCGAACCCGACGCCGTGGATCTCGACGGAGTCGCCGTCGAGCACGGTGACGCCGCCGTCGGTGAGGATCTGCTTCACCTCGTCCTGGCGCTCCGACTCGTAGTCGTGGTTGCCGAAGACGGCGACGACGGGCACCTTGGCCACGGCCAGCTCGCGGACGAGCAGGCGCGCCTCCTCCGCCAGGCCGTAGTCGGTGAGGTCGCCGGCGAGCGCCAGGACGTCCGCCCGCTCGGCGACCTGGGAGAACACGGGCTGGAACGTGCCGGCGGCCATGGCCTTTGCACAGTGCAGGTCGGCCATGGCCGCCACACGAACCACGTTACCGTTTGGCGGCATGCTTCCCCTGCTCGAGCTCGCCCTTGAAACGGTCGAGCCCCTCGCGCAGCATGTGCGACGGGTCGATGCCTGACAGCGTCGCGACGCCCTGGCCGATACCGCCACCGGCCGGGCGCCACCACATGGTCACGTCGACGCGCGTCGCCCCCGGCCCGGCCGGCCGGAACCGCGCCGTACCGCCGTGCGAGACGAGCGCGCCCTCGACCGTGCGCCACGCGATGGCGCTCGGCGGCTGGCGCCGCGTGACGATGGACTCGAACTCGAAGGGCGCGCCGGCGGGCCCGCTGATCACCCAGTGGGTGCGGTCAGGACCCGTCGAGCGCACCTCGCGAACCGCGGGCATGAAGCGCGGGAAATTCTCGAAGCGGGTCCATGCTTCGTAGACGCGCTCCGGAGACGCACTGACCGTGACCGACTCGCGCACCTCGTCCGGCTCGCGGCGCCAGAGGCCCCACACCCCGGCGGCCAGGATGCCGGCGGCCACGCCGAGGAACGACCAGCGATGGCGATCGAGGAAGTCGGCGGTCGCGCTTCGCCGCTGCAGCGTCAGGCGGCCGCGTCGCCAGGCGGGCCGGATCGCTCGCGGGTCGCGCGCTGCGCGCCGCACCTCGGCCATCGCGTCGGACGCTGCCAGCCGCGCGCCGGCCTCACGCACACCGGCGATGACGTCCGCCGCGCCGAGCCGCGTCCCCGCCCCGCGGACCGCCGACATCACGTCCGGGCTCGCGAGACGCTCGGCCGCCCCGCTCATCGTCTCGCCGAGCTGTGCGCGCCGTCGCTGACCGCGGTCCGGGTCCAGCAAGTACATCAGGCCGGCTCCGAGGCCGGCGCCTCCCACGAGCGCCATCGTTCCTCTCATGCGTCACCCCCTGTTGACCCCTCCTGCTCCCATCGATTCCGATCGCGGCCCTCGAGGATCTCCGCGGAGGCGCGGATCTCCTCGTCCGGCGCGCGTGGGACGCCGAGCGCGCGTCCCAGATCGTCCACGCGATCCTGATCGGGCGTGGCGACCGAGCCGCCCACCGCTTCCTCGCCGACGTCGTCGGCGCGCCGCCAGTCGGCATCGACGTCTCCGCCGGTCAGTCGGACGTCCTTCGGCAGCCCCGCCTCGCGGATCTCCGCATCCGAACGGATCAAGGTCGTTTCGGACGCGGGCGGGCCTTGCAATTCCTCTTCCGGCACACCGCGCCGCGCGGACTCCTCGGCGATGCGTTGACCTTCCTTCGGATCGACGGGCCTACGGGCGCGCTTGTTCCGAGCGGTCTTTTTCTGTTTCATGCCTGTCGGGACGAGCGAATCGCGTGCCAGTAGACCTCGGGAACGACCGGAAATGTATTTCCTATAACGAGCGGCGACGTGCCTAGCGCCAGTCGCGATACAGGGGATCCCGCGGCGAGTGAACGGGCGGCGGCGGCGGCTCTTGCAGGCGGCCGCTGCCCTGCGCGGGCACCGCCGGGGTCGGTTCACGCGCGACGTCGTCGGACGAGCCCGCGGCCGGCATCCCTTCGCGCGCGGGGACATGCGCGTCGATGTGACGATCCAGGTGCACGCCCTGTGGGGCGGGCGCGCCGGCCGGCGAGCGATCGATGTCGGCGGACTGCGCCAGCAGCAGAAGGAAGAGCAGCATCCTCCGAGGCTTGTTCATGCCTGCACGATCAGAGCAAGCGCGCTGCCACTCCCCGATGGACCAGCCAGCGGCCGGGCCAGCCTTCCACGTCCGCTTCCACGACCGTTCCGCGACGCGCGAGCCTGGTCGTCGCGGCTTCCATCTCGGTCAGCTGGACGCCGAACAGCCGGGCGAGCTCATGCGGACGGCTGTACACCGCGGCGGTGAGGTAGCGGCTGACGAGACGATCGAGGGCGGCGGCGCGAGACAGGCCGCGCGCGATCTTCACGGCCTGCGGCAGCCACGCCTCCACCAGATCCCAGCGGTACGAGAACGTCGGCTCGTAGCGCTCCTCGGTCTTCACGACCCAGAGCCCTTGCTGGAGCTCCGCCATGGCGCGCTCGAACTCGCGGGTCCTGGAGGACTCGAGCATGAAGGCGTTGCCGCGAAGCTCGCGCGTGTACTGGGGGTGCTCGCGCACGAGCGCGTCCATCAGACGGCGCGCGGTGTGCGACAGCCGCCCGGCCTCGTATTCGATGGCGTAGTCCCGCGCGCGCTGGCGCCCACGGGCCAGCGCGTAGAACGCGGGGAACAGGTCCAGGGCCACGAGCATCGGACGACCTTTGAGGACCTTGCCGTAGTACACGCGGCGGGCCGCCGGCAGGTCGTCCTTGAGCTGCCACGTCAGCCCCACGCCGGCGTCGTGATGGGAGCGCTTTGGCCAGCGCGGGCGAGCGCGGCCGACCACGGCTTCCCAGAGGCACGGCACGCCCTCGCGGAAGCAATAGAAGGTGGAGCAGAAACCCACCGCCTCCACGAAGCGCTGCGCGGCGCGCGCGCTCCGGATACGCAGGCGTGGATGCCGGCGAAAGCCGCGGTCGCGGGCGGCGACGAGATGGCGGGCGGTCAGCCGCGGTCTGCTAGGATGTCGACGGCGCATGGCCCGACGCTCGCGCGCTCGATGGTGCTGCTACCTCCTGCAATGCGCGGACGGCACGCTGTACGCCGGAATCACCAACGCCCTCGACCGCCGTCTCGCTCGACACAACGCCGGCACGGCGTCGAAGTATACGCGGACGCGGCGGCCGGTGCGCCTCGTCTGGTGCGAGCCCGCGCGCGATCGCGCCGCGGCCTTGCGCCGCGAGGCCGCGTTGAAGCGCCTGCGCCGCGCCGCCAAGCAGGCGCTTGCGGGCGGGACGTCAGCGGCGCGCGGTCGTGTGGTCGCCGAGCCACGTCCGCACCTCGGCGCCGAGCGCGGCCCGCTCGTCGGCACGTAACCCCGCCGGATCGAAGCGATACCGGTAGTGCAGCGCGAGCAGCGCCGGGAGTCGGCCGGTGTCGATGCCCGGCAGCTGCGCGGCCGCGATGCGGCGGATCCAGGCCGAGAGCGGCTCGGCCGGCTCGCGGGGGAACGCCAGCCGCGCGAGCCGGCGCTCGACGTCGTAGAAGGCGGAATCGGCGCCGGAGGGGGCCGCGCGCGAGCCGGCGGAGGCGCCGGCCGTCCGCGCGGCGATGCGACGCCGGGAATAGAGCCGCCACACCAGCAGCGCGGCCAGCGGGACGAGCAGCCAGCCGATCGAGCCGCCGAGTCGGTCGTCGCGCTCGCTCCAGCGCCAGCGCGCGAACAGGTAGCCGCCCCACGACCACAGATCGCCGAGGGTGAAGCTCGTCACGGCCTCACGCTCGGCGCTCACCCACTCCGGCGGCGTGGTGTCGAGCTCGCGCCACGCTCCATCGAGCCACACCAGCGTCCACGCGTGCGCGTCATTGGCGCGCACGACGTAGCGGCGCTCGAGCGCGCTCCACTCGTGGACGGCGTACCCGACGGCGTAGCGCGCCGGGATTCCGGCCGCCCGGAGGAGCAGCACGGTGGCGGTGGCGAAATACTCGCAGTGACCGCGGCGCGTCCGGGACAGAAAGTCCTCGACGGCGGTGGCGCCCGTCGGCCGCGCGGCGACGAATCGCGAGTACTGAAAGCCCTGTCGCAGATACCTCCGCACGGCGCCGACGGCGTCACGCGGTGTCATGCCGGCCAGGCCGAGCTCTTCCGCGATCCGGGTGACGGTCGCCGTCTCCGCCCGCGGGACGGCGAGGTCCATGCGCGTCGGCGGATCGTCGGCCGCGCCGGCCGAATAGCGCACGCCGTAGCGGACGAGGCCGAGTCCTTCCTCGACCCGGACCGCACCCATCCGGTTGCTCGCCAGCTCCACGACGAGCAGGTCGTGAAGCTCGAGGGCGCCGTTCGGCACGGCCAGCATGCCCTTGCCGCGCCGGAGATAGGCCGACACGGTGACGGGTCCGTGGTCCGCGGCGCGCGATGCCAGGCGCCACGTCGCGCCGTCACCCTGCGGCGTGACGCTCCGAAACGGGGCGTCGACGGCGTACCAGGTGGGCGCGTTGTAGACGTTGTAGGCCGCCTCGCGCAGGAGCGCAGGCGGCTCGGTCGCCGTCTCGACGCGGAGGACGATCCGCGACGACAGCTTCAGCTCACCGACCTGCCCGAGCGCCGTCGTGGACCGGTACGGATCGGTCTCGCGCCGGAGGTAGTCCAGAAACCACGCGGAGGCCACCCGCTCGAGCGCGCGCTGGCCCTCGGCCAGGCCGAGCTGACCGGCCCAGGCGAGGGCGATCACCGTCGCCATCGTGGCCACCCACGCCACGGGCGAGTACCGCTTGGGCCGCGCGCCCCAGAGCCCCCAGGCCACGATGGCCGCGAAGCCGGCGAAGAAGACTCCCGACCGCACGTTGGCGGCGCTCGCCGACAGAAGCGCCAGCGCCACGAAGGGATAGGCGAGGTCCACGGGCACGCCGGCGTAGTCGGGCTGCTCGTTGGCCCGCCGCCGAAGGCTCCAGAAGAAGATCGAGGCGTCGAGCACGCCGGCCGCGCTGTAGAGCTGACAGGCCACCAGCGGAAACACGATCAGCGGCAGCCACTGGAGAATGCCGAGCACCGCCTTCGCGGAATCGTTGCCGAGCACCTGGTACACGGCGATGAGGGCGAGCAGCACGGCGCTCACGTCGGAGATGCGATTGAAGTCCGTCCGAGACAGATCCCAGCGGACGCGGACGAGCCCGCGCGCCTCGATGACGGCCGCCATGACCACGCCCACGACGAGAAACCCCGTCTGCCAGCCCCAGAAGATCAGGGCCGCTCCGATCATCCCGCGCGGCGGCGTCACAAGCGCGCCAGCCCTTCGGCGATTCGCCCGCGCACGAGCGGGCGAACGCCCTCCACCTCCAGCTCGTCCTCACCGTGCGCGGCGCGCGGGTCGGTGATCAAGAGGGTGAGGGCCGGAACACCGAGCGCCCGCAGGTGCTGCACGAGGGTGCGCCGGGCCGCGTCCCAGACGAGGAACACGCAGATCACGCCGCTCAGCGCGTGGTGGCGCTCGGCCACCAGTCGATGGAGCGTCGAGAACGGGCGATCCAGGCACGGCCGGACGTCCGCCAGGATTTCGAGCATTCGCTCCAGCTGGCCGAGGCCGCGGCCCGCGGTGAACACGTACGCCTCCGGCCCGACGAACATCAGGTCGAGCAGTGACTCCTGCGGGCGGACACCGGCGGCGAACGAGGCCGCTACCGAGACGGCGTCCTCGAAGCGATCGTTCGCGCCGGCCGGCATGAACGTGTCGAGCACGAGGCCATGGCGAACGAAGAACTCGTCCTGGTGCTCGCGGACCACCGCGCGGCCGGCGCGCGCGGAGGAGCGCCAGTGGATACGCTTCAGCGGGTCGCCCGGCCGATACTCGCGCAGCGACACGAACTCCTCGGAGTCGCCGACCGACGACGCCAGCGCGAGGCCACCGGGCTGATATCGCCGCGCCCCCGGCAGCCCCAGCGGCGGGACCGGATAGCGGCGTGGCAGCACGAGCAGCGTGTCGGGCGCCGCCACCGGGCGCAGCGCCCGCACGAGCCCGAGCGGATCGGTGCGTGCCAGCGTCGTGCCGCGGAGACGAACGTGTCCGCGCCGCCGTGCCACCGCTTCCACGGTGACGACCGCCTCGTGGCCCGCCCGCACTTCGTCGACGGCGCGCTCGCCGACGTGGAGCTTGCGGTTGCGCGCGACGAGCCACGCCCAGCGGTGCCACGCGAGCTGGCGATCGAACCAGTTGCGACGCGCCTCGTCCGGTTCCGTCGCCGAGACGAACTCGCCGAGGCTGGGCCGCGGATCGTCGAGATCCTCCAGCACCGACACGCCCCGCACCGGCCGCGCGCCGCGATTGCGCAGCAGCAGCTGATAGGTCAGCGTCTCGCCGGCCGTCGCATAGCGCGGTAGCCGGCGACGCACTTCCAGGCGCGGCGGTGCCACCAGCGCCCACACGCCCGCGACGGCGAGGAGGACCAGGAGCAGCGTGAAGGCCTGGTAGCCGACGGTGAGGCGCGTGTTGGGACCGAACACGAGCGCGCCGAGCAGCGTGCCGGCGACGAGGCGGCCGGCGGGCGTCAGACGGCGGCCCAGCGCCCACTGGAGGCGGGAGGCGAGGCGGAACTGGCGGTGGAAGAACCGCCGCAGCATGCTCAGGCCGGAACGGGAACGCTCTTGACGATCTCCTCGACGATGGCGTCGGTCGTCCGGCCGGCGAAGCGCGCCTGCGGATCGATGGCCAGCCGATGGGAGAGCACCGGGCCGGCCATCTCCTGCACGTGCTCGGGGGCGACGAAGGCCTGGCCGTCGAGCAGCGCCAGCGCCTGGGCGGCCGCCATGAGGGCCAGCGAGGCGCGGGGGCTCGCGCCGAGCTGCACGCCGGGCATCATCCGCGTGGCCCGGGCGAGGTCGACCACGTAGCGTCGCAGCTCACCGCTCACCCGGACCTCGCGCGCCGCGCGCCTCAACGCGAGCACGTCCTCGAGCGTGGCACAGGCGCCGAGGTCCTCGATCGGATGGCGCTGCTCCTGCGCGGCGACGATGGCCACTTCCTCGTCGGGGTCGACGTAGCCGAGCCCGAACTGGAGCGCGAAACGGTCCATCTGCGCCTCTGGCAGCGGATACGTGCCGCGGAACTCCACCGGATTCTGGGTGGCGATGACGAAGAAGAGCTCGGGCAGCCGATACGACGTCCCGTCGACCGTCACCTGCCCTTCGCCCATCGCCTCCAGGAGCGCCGACTGCGTGCGCGGGGAGGCGCGGTTGATCTCGTCGGCGAGGAGCACGTGGGTGAAGATCGGCCCTTCGAAGAACCGGAACGTGTGATCGCGCTGGTCGTAGATCGACACGCCGAGGATGTCCGACGGCAGCAGGTCCGGCGTGAACTGGATGCGCTTGAAAGAGGCGCCGATCGAGCGCGCCAGCGCCTTGGCCAGCGTGGTCTTTCCGGTGCCGGGATAGTCTTCCAGCAGCACGTGGCCGCCGCTGGCGAAGGCGGCCAGCAGCCGGCGGATGGCCAGGTCCTGTCCCCGCATGACGGTCGCGAGATTCGCGGCGATCCGCCTCGCGATCTCTCGCGGCACTGCCGACGTCACCTCGTCTGCGACGCCTTCCCGATGCTCGGCTCGCGGTCGGCTTCGAGTCCCTGCTCCTGCTTTTCGGTGAGCTTGCTGACGAGGCCCTGGTAGCCGGACGCCTGGATGATCTTGTTGAACTGCGCGCGGTAGTTGGCCACCATGCTGACGCCCTCGATGGTGACGTCGTAAGCGCGCCAGCTGTCGCCCACGCGATGCATCCGGTAGTCGACCGGGATCTCCGTCCCCGCCTTCGTCTGAAGGCGCGTGCGCACGGTGGCCTGGTCGCCGTCGATGGTGTCGCTGGCGAAGTGGATCCGCTCGCCGCTGTACTGCTCGATCTTGCCGATGTACGAGCGCTCCAGCAGATCTGCATACAGCCGCACGATCTGCGCGCGCTCGGCCGGCGTCCGCGCCTGCCAGTGCTGGCCGAGCGAGCGGCGGGTCGTCTCGGTGAAATCGAAGATCTCGTTGGCCTGCTGGCGGATGGCCGCGCGGCGCTCGACCTGGCGCCCCTCGCGCTTGAGCTCGGGGTCCTCCAGCACCTTGATGACGCGATCCACCTGGACACGCAGCTGGTCGGCCGGCGGCCCGGCCCAGGCCGGCACGGACACCAGCACCGCCACCGCGAGCATCGCCAGGCCGAGCCGATCGACGATCCGCAAAGTCATTCGCCCTCCCCCGAGGTGGTGTTCCGAACGACGCCGCTCCAAGTCTATGCGAAGCGCCAACGTATTGTCACGGTTGACGTTCCTATCGCGCGGGGGTTCCAGGCGTCCTTCGATATACTGGGTTCGCTGCCGGTCATGGACGCCATCGTCACGTGAAGCAGGCGCACGAGGACCTCCAGCGGCGCATCGCCGCGCTCCGGACCCGTTTCGCCGACGTCGGCGCCCGTGCGGCCGCCGTCTCCCGCGCCCTCACCGCCACCGCGCCGCCGCCTGAACGACTGCTGGAAGAGCTCAGGGACGTGGGCGCCGAGTTCAGCGTCCTGCGAGCCGCCGTCCTCGAGCAGGCGGCGTCGCTGCCCCGACCTCCGGCCATCTCATCGCTCACCCGGCTGCGCGACCTCGAGTCGGTCACGGCCGCCGTGGTCGAGGCGGAGCGCGAGCGCGGCAAGCGCGCGGCCTGGGACGTGGCGTGCGAGAACGCGGTCGGCGTGCTCGACCGCGTGCGCGGGCTGATCCACCGCGAGGACCGGGAGTTCGGCGCCCTCGCGGAGTGTCAGGCGAAAGCGCGCGAGCTTCGCGCGCTTCTCACCGGGCCCCCGCCGCCGGATCTGACCGAACAGACGGCGCAGCTCGAGACGCGGCTCCGGCCGTTCATCGCGCTCGTCACGCTCGTCGACGGCTGGAACCGTCTCGACGACGAGCGCTGCGCGTCGCTGCAAGACGTCATCGCACAGACCTTCGGCCGGCCGCTCGGGCTGGCCGCGTTGCGCGGCAAGGTCGGTCACGAGGGCGAGCCGCCGCCGGTCCGCGAAGCGCCGCGCGCGGCGCCGGAACCCGCCGAGCCCGCGGACGCGCCGGCCCGCCTGTTCGCGGCGGCGGCCGCCACGGAGCCCATGGTGATGGCTCCGCCGGCTCCGCTCGTCGCGCCGCTACCGCCGGCCGCCGCCGTGCCGCCCCCCGTCATCGCGCCGCCCATACCACCGCCGCCGGCGCCACCACCGCCGCCACCGGCCCCGGTCGTCGACCCGGCGCGAGGCACGCCGCTCGAGCGGGTCATGCCGCCCGCGCGGCCCGTGAACGAGCGGTGGGTCCAGCCGGCCAACGAGGCACCGCTCGAGGTCGAGATCCGCCTCAACACCGACCAGGTTCACATCGAGACGCCGGAGGAGCGGCGCGAGCGCGAGGCGCTGCTCGAGCGGCTCGCCGCCAAGAACGCCCAGTGGTGGATCCGGGCGCGAACCGGGTTCAAGGATCTCGTCGCGCGCGGCGCGTCGGCGGCGAACGCCGCGCGCGACGCGCTCGGGAAGTACCCGTACCTGCTCTCGGTGCCGCTCCAGGAGAGCGTGCGTTTCGCCGGCGGCCGTCTGGCGGAGGGCTACGCGATCCTGCTGCAGCGCATCGAGAAGGAGGAGCAGGACTTCGTCGCCACGGCGCTCACCCGCCTGAATCCACAATTCACCACGGGCGGCAACACGGACAGCTACCCGCTCGGCCAGGAGCTCTACCTCTACGTGGTGGCGCAGGGCCGTCTCTACAAGACGTACCCGGACTTCCTCAAGGACGTGCTCGCCCACGTGCTGCCCGAGCCCGGGGTGTGGATCCAGGGCTCCATCACCGAGGAGGACGAGGTGACGCACGTGCTGACGAACGACGCGACGCCGGGCAGCACCGCCACCGGCTCGCGCCGGCTCACCCCGGGCCGCGACCGCGGCGCCGAGCAGACGTTCAGCGCGACCGCGGGCCCGCTCACCACGCGCGTCTTCACCGTGCAGGCCGACGGCCTGAAGCAGCCGGTCGAGGTGGAGATCAAGCTCAAGGAAAACGACAACCCGTCCGACAAGGCGTGGATCATCGTCGCGCCGGCGACCGGCAAGCTCGAGCCTGCCAGGCGACATCGCGTGGGCGGCAGCACCGTCGAGTCGCTCGGCAAGGACGCCCGGATCGTCTACATCGCAGTCTTCAATTCGGATCCCAACACCGAGAAGCGCTACGAGCTCGGCATCACGCTCAAGCGAAAAGCCGCCATCCCCGCCAAGCCCGACCCCGCCAAGCACCCCGCCACCAAGCAATCCCCCTTCGCCCCCCGCCGCTGACCGCCGCGCGGGGCGAGACAGCCACAAAGCGCGTGGTTACACCGCGTTCGAGCGCCGGCTTCGCCGGCGCAACTTGCTCTGGGGGGAGGCAGGGAGGAGCACGCCGAAAAGGCGTGCGACGACCGTCGGAAGGGGGGCGAAGCCCCCCTCCGAGGGACTAACGCTTGCCGACCTCCGCCAGCATCTCGCGGAACACGCGATAGAACTCGTTGTTCTCGGTGATGCCCTTGCGCAGGATGGCGGGCAGGTGCGGGAGGTCGTTGAGGTTCACCACGACGTTCACGGAGCGCGAGAACGCCAGCATGTTGTCGAACGTCTTGTAGGTGCGGCCGAGCAGCGCGACGAACATGTAGCGCCGCGTCGACATCGGCATCGTCTGGAGCGCCTGGAGGATGTCGTTGTCGAGCGCGGTGCTCCCCTGGAACTGCTCGTCGACGATGGCGACCTCGAAGGGATCCCGGCGCAGGCGCTCGAGCGCCTCCTCGACACTCTTGGCGGCGTGCATCGTGAAGCCGAGCTGGTCGAGGGCGGCCTTGATCACGCTCTGCCGGGAGGCGTCGTCCACGCACACGAGAACGAGACGCGGGGTCGTGAAGTCCTGGGCGTTCGTGGCGTCGGCCATGGCTAGCGCTTCATCCCCAGGCGGCGGTTGTAATCGGGGTCGAGCCGCAGGCCCTCGATCTCGGTCGTCTTCTCACCACGCTTCTGCTTGGTCTGGTCGAGGCCGCGCTGGACGACGGCCTTGCGGCTCGCGTAGGCGACCGCCGTCTCCTCGGTGATGAGGCCCTGTTCGAACGAGCGCAGGAGCGCCTGGTCGAACGTCATCATGTGATACGGATCGCCGACCTCCTGGATGTCGTAGAAGGTCTTGCCTTCGTGCTCGCCGGTGAGGATGAGCTCGTTCGTCCGGATGGTATTGCAGAGGATGTCGTGCACCGCCCAGCGGCCGCCGCCGATCTTCGGCACCAGCCGCTGGCCGACGATCCACCGCACCGTCTCCGACAGGCGCTGGCGGATCTGCTTCTCCTCCTCCTGGTCGAACATACCGATGACGCGGTCGATGGCCTGCCCGGCGTTGACGGTGTGGAGCGTCGAGAGGACGAGGTGACCCGTCTCGGAGGCCTTGAGGGCCAGCTCCGCCGTCTCGCGGTCGCGCATCTCACCGACCAGGATGATCTTGGGCGCCTGCCGGAGCGCGGCCCGCAGGCCGCTCGAGAAGGAATCGTAGTCAAGGCCGAGCTCGCGCTGGTTGAAGGTGGCCTTGCGCGGCGGGTGCACGTACTCCACGGGATCCTCGAGCGTCACCACGTGCACGGCCTTCGTGTTGTTGATCTCGTTGAGCAGGGCGGCCAGCGAGGTCGTCTTGCCGGAGCCCGTCGCGCCCGTGATGAGGATGAGCCCGTTCTTCTCGGCCGGCATCTTCTTGAAGGCCTCCGGCAGCTTCAGCTCCTCGATGCTGGGGATCTTGGTCTCGAGCTTTCTCAGCACGATCGAGAAGGCGCCGCGCTGCGAGAAGATGTTGACGCGGAAGCGCGCCTTGCCGGCCAGCGAATACGACGAGTCGCACGAGCCCTGCCGGAGCAGGTGCTCGGAGAGCCGCCGGTCGTTGTTCATGAGGTTCAAGGCGAAGATCTCGGTCTGGAACGGCGTCAGGGCGTCGATGGCCGGATCGACCGGCACTCCCACCAGCTCGCCTGCCGCCTCCACCTGGAGCGGGCGGTCGACGGTGATGTTGAGGTCGGAGACGTTGTCGTGGGATTCCAGCATCGCGCCCAGGAGATCGTCGATCTCGGACTTTCGCATCGCGGCGCCCCCTACTGGTTCAGCTCGTCCGGCGGCGTCTTCAG
>DATBJF010000031.1:0-2327 GCA_036556545.1 Candidatus Methylomirabilota bacterium | reverse complement strand
GTGCAGAGCGACCTGGGGTTCCGCGTTCCAGGGAAGGTTCTCGAGCGCCTGGTCGATACCGGGCAGACCGTCAAGCGAGGCCAAGCGCTCATGCGCATCGATCCGTCGGATCTCAGACTCGCCACGCGCGCGCACGAAGAGGCCGTGGCCGCTGCCACGGCGCGCGCGCGGCAGACCGCTGACGATGAGGCGCGATACCGCGACCTCGTCCCCGCCGGCGCCGTCTCCGCGTCGGCGTACGACAAAGTGAAGGCCGCCGCCGAGTCGGCACGAGCGGAGCTCAATGCGGCCACAGCCCAGGCCGACGTCGCCCGCAACGAAACGGGCTACGCGGTGCTGCTCTCCGATGCGGATGGCGTCGTCGTGGAAACACTGGCCGAGCCCGGACAGGTCGTCGCCGCCGGTCAAGTCGTCGTTCGTGTGGCCCGTGCCGGACGCCGCGAGGCGGTCATCCAACTCCCGGAAACGCTGCGCCCCGCGATTGGATCGATCGGACAGGCCAGCTTGTATGGCAACGGGCTCGCCGGCCCTGCGAAACTGCGCCAGCTGTCGGATGCCGCAGACGCTCACACTCGGACGTTCGAGGCTCGGTACGTGCTGGAGGGCCGTCTGGCCGACGCGCCACTGGGCTCGACCATCTCCATTCAGCTCGCGAACGGCCCGTCCGACCCCGCACTGCAGGTACCGCTCGGTGCGATCTTCGATCCGGGCAAGGGACCGGGCGTCTGGCTGGTCACAGGAGAGACACCGCAGGTCACCTGGCGCGCCGTGCGCATCGCGGGCCTCGGCGACGACGCGGCGTCAATCGTCGGCGAGCTCCAGGCAGGCGACCGCGTCGTCGCGCTCGGCGCGCATCTGCTGCACGAAGGCGAGCACGTGCGACTCGCAGGGCCCGCGGCCGTCGCAGGCGTAGCCGCCAAGGGCGGGGAACAGCCATGAGCGGCTTCAACCTCTCCGCGCTCGCCGTTCGCGAGCGCGCCGTCACGCTGTTCCTCTTGCTGGCGATCTCCATCGCCGGCGTGGTGGCGTTCTTCAGCCTCGGTCGGGCGGAAGATCCCTCGTTCACGATCAAGCAGATGACCGTCGTCACCGTCTGGCCGGGAGCCACGGCGAAGGAGATGGAGGAGCTGGTCGCCGAGCGGCTCGAAAAGCGGATGCAGGAGCTTCGCTGGTATGACCGGACCGAGACCTTTACGCGTCCGGGGCTGGCCTTCACGATGGTGGTCCTGCGTGACAGCACGCCGCCCGCCGACGTCCCCGAAGAGTTCTATCAGGCGCGGAAGAAACTCGGCGACGAGACGGCGCACTTGCCACGTGGCGTGATCGGTCCACTGGTGAACGACGAATATTCCGACGTGACCTTTGCGCTCTACGCGTTGAAGGCGAAGGGTGAGCCGCATCGAACCCTCGTCCGTGATGCGGAGGTCCTGCGCCAGCGATTACTGCACGTGCCGGGCGTCAAGAAGGTGAACATCATCGGCGAGCAAGCGGAACGGATCTTCGTCGAGTTCTCCTCCGACCGCCTCGCGACCCTGGGCGTTTCACCCCGAGATCTCTTCGCCGCGCTCAACAGCCGGAACGTCATGACGCCAGCGGGCTCGATCAACGCCAAGGGGCCGCAGGTCTTCATCCGGCTGGACGGCGCGATCGACGATCTCGAAGCGATCCGGAATACTCCCGTCGCCGCGCAAGGCCGCACGCTCACGCTCGCCGACATCGCCGACGTCAAGCGCGGCTATGAGGATCCGGCGACCTTCCTGATCCGCAACAACGGCGAACCGACCTTGCTGCTCGGCGTGGTCATGCGCGAGGCGTGGAACGGCCTCGAGCTGGGCCAGGCGCTGGAAACGGAAGCGGCGGCGATCAACGCGGAGATGCCACTGGGCGTGAGTCTCTCCAAGGTCACGGACCAGTCTGTCAACATTCGGACCGCCGTCGACGAGTTCATGGTCAAGTTCTTCTTCGCCCTCGGCGTGGTGATGCTCGTGAGCTTCCTCAGTATGGGATGGCGCGTCGGCATCGTCGTCGCGGCGGCGGTGCCTCTGACCCTGGCTGCGGTCTTCATCGTGATGGCGGCCACCGGCAAGGACTTCGACCGGATCACACTCGGCTCGTTGATCCTGGCGCTGGGACTCCTCGTGGACGATGCGATCATCGCTATCGAGATGATGGTCGTAAAGATGGAGGAAGGCTACGACCGCATCGCGGCGGCGGCCTATGCGTGGAGTCACACGGCCGCACCCATGCTTGCCGGCACCCTGGTGACCGCGATCGGCTTCATGCCGAATGCTTTCGCGAAGTCGACGGCCGGGGAGTACACCAGCAAC